>JBHELX010000001.1:0-255866 GCA_046262875.1 Gemmatimonadaceae bacterium
GTGCTGACCCCAGCGTTGTGGGCATGTGCCGGCCACGCGGTGAGAGCGGCGAGTGTGTACGCGGCCGCTTCTTCGTTCGAAATGCTTTCCGGAATTCGTCGCACGTTTGTCGCCGGTACCACGACGTACTGTGCGAGAGTTCCCGGATGATGTTCGCCGAGCAGACCGAAGTGAATGCAGAGTGACTGTTCGCCGGCGCGACAGTATTCGCACGTGCCATCGCTGATTCCACCGTTGATGACGACTCTGTCGCCGATCATCAAATGAGTCTTTGCGTTTTCACCGATTGCGTCGATAGTGCCGGTTCCATCCGCGCCCAGAACCCAGGGCGGTCTTAGAGTGACACCAGGCAAACCATCGAGCATGAAGAGATCGAGGTGATTGAGAGCGGCGGCGGTTACTCGCACGCGAACCTGTCCCGCGGAAACGTCGGGAACTGGCAGATCCGTGCGGTACTCGAGGGCGTCCAGTCCGCCGTGTGACGAGATGGTGAGTGCTCGCAACGAAAACCTCGCGGGTTATATTGCCAGAGCCGCCGGAAGATACCGGGTTTGCACTCATTACGCTCTCACCTGAATGATCCAGGTAAAGGTCCCACCGCTGGGTGAATCGATCGTCGAAGCGACGGTCTCGCGCTGGTTGAAGAAGGAAGGCGAGCCGGTTGCCGCGGGCGATACGTTGGCCGAGCTCGATACTGATAAGATCACGGTCGAAGTTCAGGCTCCGAAGGCTGGTGCGATTTCAAAAATCGCTGCGGCTGAAGGCGCTGTAGTTAAAGTCGGCGATGTTCTCGCTGAATTCGATGAAACGGTGATCGGTGCTGCGGTTGGCGCCCCAACGGCTGCTACCGGCGACCGGCCACCGGCTACCGGCTCGGAACCAGTTACGGGCTACCAGCCACCGCCTACGGCCGAAACTCAGAAGCCTGCACCGCCAGCTCCGCCGCCACCGGCTTCGCCTCCATCGGGTGATGGAGTGAAATCGTCGCCTGCTGCTCGACGCGTCGCAGACGAAGCGGGAATCGATGTCGCGTCGGTGACGGGCACTGGACGCGGTGGGGTTGTCAGCAAGCCGGATGTGATCGAGCGCGTTGAGACTCAACCGGAGCGATCCGCCGCATCCGCTACCCCATCGGCTCCATCCGAGGCAAATCGTGAGACGCGCGAAAAGATGTCGACGCGACGAAAACGGATCGCCGAAAATCTTTTACAGTCACAACATTCGACGGCGCATCTCACGACGTTCAATGAGATCGACATGTCAGCCGTGAATGCGCTTCGCGACAAGATGCGAGAACGCATCGAGAAGGAGCAAGGCGTGAAGCTCACGTTCATGCCGCTCTTCGTGAAAGCCGTGTGCATGGCGCTCGATACATTTCCAGTCATCAACGCGCAGGTCGATGGCGAGGAGATCATCTATAAGCACTACGTCAACATGGGGATCGCCGTCGCATCCGATGCTGGACTCGTTGTTCCAAACATCAAGGACGCGCACGCGAAAGGCATCATTCAGATCGGACGCGAGATTTCCGAAGTCGCGAAGCGTGCACGCGAAGGCAAGCTCACGATGGATGATCTCACCGGCGGATCGTTCACGATCACCAATGGCGGCGTGTTCGGCTCGCTCGTTTCGACTCCGATCATCAACTATCCGCAGGTTGGAATACTCGGTCTTCACAAAACGCAGGATCGTCCCGTCGCAATCGATGGACGCGTCGAGATTCGCCCGATGATGTACGTCGCACTTTCATACGATCACCGAATCGTTGAAGGGGCGCACGCGGTGCAGTTCCTCGTCAGAGTGAAAGAGCTGATCGAGGATCCCGCCGCGATGCTGATCTCCTAGGGTCTTAGCATGGCTGAGCCGACATTGGCCGACGTCGTCATCATCGGCGGTGGCCCCGGCGGCTACGTCGCCGCGATTCGCGCCGCACAGCTCGGATTTTCCACCGTCTGCGTCGAGATGGAAAAGACACTCGGCGGAACTTGCGTCAATGTCGGCTGCATTCCATCCAAAGCTTTGCTTTCCTCGACGGAGCATTACGAGTTCGCGCGTCTCCACGCCGCTGAACACGGAATAAAAATCGAAGGCGCATCGGTTGATCTCGCGACGATGCTCAAGCGAAAGGACGAAGTCGTCGGGCAGAACACGAGAGGAATCGAGTACCTCTTTCGAAAAAACAAGATCACATGGGCAAAAGGTCGCGGAACCCTGCGATCGGGCAATGTCGTCGATGTCACGGCCGACGACGGCACGCTCACGTCTTACGCCGCAAAGAACGTCATCATCGCGACGGGATCAGTTCCGATCGAGCTTCCATTTCTCAAGTTCGACGAAGAGCGTGTGCTATCGAACATCGGTGCTCTGAAAATTCCGGAAGTGCCGAAGCATTTCATTGTAATCGGCGGCGGCATTATCGGACTCGAGCTCGGATCGGTCTGGCGCCGACTCGGCGCAAAGGTAACCGTCATCGAATTGCTGCCGACGATTCTTGCCGGAAACGATGCCGACGTTGTGAAGGAAGCCGACAAGGTTTTCCGAAAGCAAGGAATGGAAATCCGAACTGCGACGAAAGTCACGGGCGGAAAACGCGATGGCAATCGCGTAACGGTCGAGATCGAGAAAGACGGAAAGAGCGAATCACTCGAAGCCGATTACGTGCTCGTCTCAGTCGGCAGAAAGCCAGTGCTCACCGGAATCGATGCACCGGCTCTCGGTTTGAAAATAGGAAAGCGCGGCGAAATTGTAGTCGATTCTCAAATGCGGACGAGTGTTCCGAATGTCTACGCGATCGGTGACGCTGTCGGTGGAAAACTGCTCGCGCACAAAGCGGAAGAGGAAGGCGTGATCGCCGCGGAAGTAATCGCGGGAAAAAAAGTCCACATGGACTACAAATCCATTCCGTCGGTCGTGTACACGTGGCCCGAGATCGCGTCGGTAGGATTAGCCGAACACGAAGTAAAGGAGTCCGGACGCGAATACAAAGTGGGACGGTTTCCATTTTCGGCGAACGGTCGCGCACGATCGATGGGCGAGCCGACGGGATTCGTCAAATTCATCGCCGACGCAAAAACCGATGAACTGCTCGGCTGTCACATGATCGGACCGAACGTCTCGGAGCTGATTCAGGAGGTGGTGCTGGCGTTCGAGTATCGCGGATCCTCGGAGGACATCGGGATCACGGTCCACGCCCACCCGACATTGTCCGAGTCTGTAAAGGAAGCAGCCCTCGGTGTACTGGGCCGGGCCATACATATATAGTAGGGGTCATATCCAATGCTGCTGAAGCCGGTTTCTCGTCGTGGTCACCTGTCGCTCAGCGATGAAGCTGCAGCTCCCCCCGCCCAGTTGGGTAGGGGAGACAAGCTCGAAGCAAAATTTGAAAAAGTGGCGGAGAGACTCGGGGACCTTCAGCAGGTGTTGTACGCGGACGGCCGCCACGCGTTGCTGATCGTTCTTCAAGGAAGGGATGCGGCGGGGAAGGATAGCGTGACTGCCACCGTGTTCGATGCGTGTAACGCCCAGGGTGTCCGCGTCAATTCATTCAAGGCGCCCACCTCGATCGAGCTCTCGCACGATTACTTGTGGAGGATTCATGACGTCGTCCCCGAAAAGCGCATGATCGGAATCTTCAACCGGTCACACTACGAGGACGTTCTCGTCGTGCGTGTGCACAACCTCGTTCCGAAAGAGGTGTGGTCGAAGCGCTACGATCAGATCAATGCGTTCGAGAAGACGCTTTCGGAGAATGGCGTAACCATTCTCAAGTTTTTCCTTCACATCTCGCGCGACGAGCAAGCTCGTCAGCTCAAGCAGCGCATCGAGGATCCGACGAAGAACTGGAAGTTCAACGCCGACGATCTCGAGGAGCGGAAGTTGTGGGATAAGTACAACTCAGCGTACCGTGACGCTCTGCAGAAATGCAGTACACCCTGGGCGCCGTGGTACGTCGTGCCCGCTGACAAGAAAAAAGCAAGAAACTACCTGGTCGCGAAACGGATCGTTGCCGCTCTCGAGAGTCTCAAACTCGAGTATCCGAAGCCAAAAACCGACCTCCGAGAGTACCTGAAAGTCCTCGGATAGCTGCCGGTAGCAGTCAGCCGTTAGCCGGTGTATTAACGGCTGCCCGACTTCCGCGTCTACTAGTAAGAGTCAACCGGTACACGTATGCGAATAAATCACCTCATTAGCGCCTCCATCTTGCTTGGCGCGCTTGCAACTACAGCGGCTGCGCAGAAAACTGCGGCTCGCCTCGATCACCGCGAGCTCGCAGCAGACCAACAGGTAATCCAGGCGCTGAATCGCCTGACGTTCGGACCTCGTCCCGGCGATGTTCAGAAGGTTCGGTCGATGGGTCTCGACAAGTGGATCGACCTCCAGCTTCATCCGGAAAAAATCGACGACACGCCGTTCGATCAATTCGCGGCACGATACGACATTCTCAAACAGGACCCGAACGATCTGCTGAAGCAGTACGCTGATGCTCAGCGCGAGCGACGGATGGTGAAGCGCGATAAATCAGATACCGCACAAGTATCCGCTGAAGATCGGAAGGCAATTCAGCAAATCGGCATGGCACGACGGCAGTTCATGGGTCAGCTGCAATCGGAGCGAGTTGCTCGCGCAGTAGGGAGTAATCGTCAACTTGAAGAAGTGATGACCGACTTCTGGCTCAATCACTTCAACGTATATGCGGCGAAGGGACCACCCGAAGCGTACTATCTCGTCCAATACGAGCGCGACGTCATTCGACCGAACGCACTCGGAAAATTTCGCGATCTGCTCGAAGCGGTGGCGAAGAGTCCTGCGATGTTGTTCTATCTCGACAACGCTCGAAGCATGGCCGACAGCACTCGGCCGCATCTGGCGAACCCAGGACGCGGTCCGCTTGGCGGACTCGGCGGCCCACTCGGACGAGTCCAGCGTGCGCTCGATCCGCAGCAACAGCAGCAGATGCAGCAGCGACTGAAGCAGCTGCGCAACGGCGGCCTCAACGAGAATTATGGTCGCGAGCTGATGGAGCTCCATACGCTCGGTGTCGACGGCGGCTACACACAACAGGATGTGATCAACGTCGCGCGTGCGCTGACCGGATGGACTATCCAACCCCCGGCCATGGGAGGCGGATTCATATTCCGTCCGGGAATGCATGACGCCGGCGAGAAAGTCGTACTGGGACACAAGCTGGCCGCGGGTCGTGGAATCGAAGATGGTGAAGACGTTCTCGATATCATATCGCGCAGCCCCGCCACGGCTCGGTTCATCGCGACGAAGCTTGCGCGCCGATTCATCTCGGACAATCCGCCGCAAAGCGTCGTGAATGATGCAGCGGCTGTATTCCTCAAGACGAACGGTGACATTCGCGAAGTGGTCCGCTCGATCATCACATCCAACGAATTCTTCTCGCAGCAGGCCTTCCGCAGCAAAGTGAAATCGCCGTTCGAGGTTGTTGTGAGTGCAATGCGCGCTCTCAACGCTCAACCCGACAGCACTCCGCGCACTGCCTTGGCGATCGCATATCTCGGCGAGCCGCTATTCGGTCATCAGGCCCCGAATGGATATCCAGAAACTGGCGATGCATGGATGAACACAGGCGCGATTTTGAATCGAATCAATTTCGGCATGGCCGTTGCCGCCAATCGCATTCCGGGAACGAGCGTCTCGGCTCTTCCCGGCATCGACACACTCCGGGCCGCACCGCGCGCATCGCAGGTCGATGCTGTTGTTTCGGCTTTGCTCTCCGGCTCTGTTTCGCCCGACACACGCGCGGTCCTGATGAAGGGCGAGAATCCGTTGGCGGCAAATGTTGCCGACAATCAGACGCCCACGTCGTCAATGGGAGATGCGGTAGCGACTGACAACCAGGATATGAGGCCGAACGCGGCGCGCAGAGTCAATGCATTTCCAGGAAAGAACGGACAACGTGCAGGCCCGCCGGGCGGCGGACTTGGTCCCGTTCCTCAACTTTCAGGCGTAGCACAGATCGTCGGTCTGGCACTCGGCTCGCCCGAATTCCAGCGCCGGTAATACACGAGGCATATATGCAACGCAGAGTATTCGTAAAATCAGGCGGACTCGCACTCGTAACATTGGGGTTGAGTCCCAGCTTTCTCCGTCGCACCGCGTTCGGTATGGACCTCGCATCCGTGCCGAAGGGCAAGACTCTGATTTGCCTCTTCCAGCGCGGTGCGGCGGACGCTTTGAATGTTGTCGTACCTCACGGAGAGAAAGCGTACTACGATCTGCGGCCGAGCATCGCGATTCCGCGTCCTGTCGGACTCGGGAAACCACTCGGTGCTGCTGAGAGCGCGATCGACCTCGACGGCTTTTTCGGATTGCATCCGTCGCTCGCACCGCTCAAGCCACTATATGATCGCCGAATACTCGCTCCAGTTCACGCAGTTGGAAGTCCGAGTGCAACGCGCTCGCATTTCGACGCGCAGGACTACATGGAGACGGGAACACCCGACGTGAAAGGCACGACGGACGGCTGGCTCAATCGTTATCTCGCCGTTCAGGGAACGTGCGCGGAGTGTGCGAAGAATCCTTTTCGCGCAGTTGCATTGACGCCGCAGACTCCGCGAATACTCGAGGGTTCATCGGAGACTGTCGCAATGAACAGCCTCGACGAATTCACGGTTCGCACAACCGGATCGCAGGCCGATCGTCTCGAGGCACTTTATCGCACCGGGTCCGCGGACCTTGTTCACGGAACAGGAAGCGAGATGTTCGACGCAGTGAAAATGTTGCGCGCCGCGAATCCGCAGAAATACATGCCGCAGAATGGAGCGGACTATCCGCGATCACAGTTCGGTCAGCGTCTGCTTCAGATTGCGCAGCTCATCAAGGCGAATGTCGGATTGGAAATCGCCTTCGCGGATGTCGGCGGATGGGACACTCACGTCAATCAGGGCGGAGCGACCGGTCAGCTCGCAGCGCGTCTTACTGATTTCTCTCAATCGATCGCGGCTCTCGTCACCGACCTCGGCGACAAGATGGGTGATGTCGTGATTCTGACGATGTCCGAGTTCGGCCGCATGGCGCGCGAGAATGGAAATCGTGGAACTGATCACGGTCACGCCGGTGCGCTGTTCGTAATCGGCGGTGAGGTGAAGGGTGGGAAAGTTTACGGAAAGTGGCCGGGGTTAGAGCAGGAGCAACTGTACGAGGGGCGAGACCTCGCTCTAACGACAGACTTCCGGTCGGTGTTCTCGGAAATCACTTCGCGTCACATGGGTGCGAATAAGACCGAGAAAATTTTCCCCGGGTTTACCTCCGATCAAAAAACCTGGCTCGGAATCGTCTAAGCATTTGAGCTGATTGGTTCGGTGGTGTTGATGTGGGGATGCTGATGGAAAAAGTGCCATTGGTGCAGAGATGCTTGGAAAAAAGGCTCCATCGCGTGAATGGCAATTTTTCCATTTGTATCCCCACACCAACACCACCGAACCAATCAGAGCAAAATGCTCTCTAACCGTCCAACTAGAACTTGAAGATTTTGCCGAGCGCTTTCCCGATTTTTTTGCCTAGGCGATCGACATTGTGTCCGATGTCCTGCGGCCAGCTGGTCTGATCGGGCCAATTTGCGGGATACGATTCTTCCGGCGGCCCATGCTCGATGCATTCAGTCGTCGGAACATTGTTCGGTTTGAAGTATTCGGTTTTTCGCGCGGGGCACCACTCGTTCGCCAGCCAACCAGTTGTCGGATCGATCACCGCCGCCACCATTCCAGGCGGCGGTGCCCACGCGTTTGGGGGAATCGGCTCAGTCCATCCCTGATTGTAGAAATCAGCCCATGCGGGAGCCGCGAGCCTTCCGCCTGATGCATCGTACGCAATCATGTGCCGCTCGTCGTAACCGAACCAGAATGCAGCGACGAGATTCGGAGTGTAACCGACGAACCACACATCCGATCCGTCATTAGTCGTTCCGGTCTTACCGGCAATTGGACCATCCGCGCCGTAGTCTCGAACAGGCCGACCCGTTCCATAGTCGACGACAGCTCGCAGCATGGTTGTCAGCTCATACGCATCGCGCGGATCCATCACCGGAATCGGCTGTTGAATCTCACTCGTCCACAATGTTTCACCGTCGCGTGTTTCAATTCGCTTCACGAGGCGAGGTGTGACGCGGTATCCACCGTTCGCAAATGGGGCGTATGCCCGGACGAGCTCCATCGGTGTCACATCGATCGCCCCTAAAGCAATCGCTGGATAATTCGGGATATCGCTGTCTATCCCATTACGGTGGGCAGTTGCGATGATACGCGGAATTCCGACGAGCTGACTAACGCGCACGGTCGCGGCGTTCCGCGATTGCATCAACGCTTTCCGGTAGGTAATGAGTCCCGCATAATCGTCGTTATAGTTCGCAGGAGTCCAGACGGTGTTGCCCTGAACGACCTCGACTGGATCGTCACGAACTTCCGACGCGGGACCGTAACCCGCCTGCAATGCAGTCTCATACACGAACGGCTTGAATGCCGAGCCGGGCTGACGATGGGCGGATAAAGCGCGATTGTAGTTTCCGCGCTCGAATTTTCGGCCTCCGACGAGAGCGCGAATCTCACCGTTGCGCGGATCGATCGCGACCATTGCGCCCTGTACGAGATGGCGCTGGCCTTTCCAGTATCCGCCTGACTCGCTCTGAATTGCCGCAGCGTGTCGCCGTACAGATCGATCGGCAGCGGCCTGCGCCTTCGCGTCGAGTGTCGTGTACACCGTCACATCAGCAACGTCCTCGTCACCCTCGCGCAATACCGAATCGACGAGTGAGCGCACTGCATCGAGCGCATAGGAATCCTGTGAGTCATCGGGATGCCATTCGTTCTTCGCGACGCGAAGCGGCGTTGCAGCGAGAGCGGGATATCTGCTCGCCGAGATGTAGCCCTCCTGCACCATCAATCCGAGAACGAGATTCCTCCGTGCGAGCGCGCGCGAAGGGTTGCGGCGAGGTGTGTAGGCAGATGGCGCTTTGGGCAGCGCCGCGAGCATCGCTGCCTCGGTGACGGTGAGCTTGCTCGCGCTTTTCCCGAAGAGATCGCGACTCGCGGCTTCGATACCGAATACGCCGTTACCGAGGTAAATCGCGTTGAGATAGAGCTGAAGTATCTGATCTTTCGTGAGCGAGTGCTCCATCAGCTTTGCCACTCGCATCTCGATCAGTTTTTTTGGAAGCGAGCGATTCTTGTATTGACTGACAACGAAGCTGTTGCGCGCAGCCTGCATGGTGATCGTGCTGAATCCTTCGCGCACCCCGAATGATTTCACATTACGAAGTGTCGCGCGAACGAATCCACGCCAATCCACGCCGCCGTGCTTGTAGAATCTTCGGTCTTCGGCGGCGACGAACGCCTGCCTGACGTGAACCGGAACCTGGGAGATTGGTATATTCACACGACGGACGATCGCGAGCCGTCCCATGAGTCGCCCCGTTCGATCGAAGATTCGACCGCCCTCGTCGGGATGGTAGGCCTGAATCTCGCGTGGACTGGGACAGCCCTGGAAACCGCAGGTGCCAAGCCAAACATCGAGGGCGAAAACACCGACGATCGCGAGCACAAGCGAAACCTTGAGAATCGACTCACGCCGATTCCAGATCTGCTTCTTCCAGTTTTCAAACTTCGACCTGTCAATCTTCCACATGCATCGTCAATCAGTGTTTACCAGCGCAACGCCCGTCGTGCTTCTCTCGTGCATCGTTCTCGGCTGCGGCAGCAAAAGCCGAGTAAAATCCCCTTCGGATTCCGCAACTGTCGCGGCCTCCGCAGGGGCGTCCAGTACTGATACACCGAAAGTCTCTGGCAATTCCACGTCCGCGGCTTCCGAGGCGGGTACCCCGGCTGCCGCGCCCAAACTTACGGCCGCCGATGCGGCCCGAACCCCCAACGAGCTCGGCAGGATACCTGTGCCTGAGTATCACCTCATCTCCGACCACGACGCGCTGTATTCCCGCGAGCGAAATCATTTTCGTAAGGACCTTGAAGACATCTACGCACGCGGCTACCGGCCGGTGACGATTTCGCAGATTCTGGACCGGAAGATCGACCTGCCCAAGGGATTGTCACCGATCGTGTTCGTGTTCGACGACGCTTCACCGGAGCAGTTCAGCTACATCGAGCGTAACGGAAACCTCGAGATCGATCCTCAAAGCGGGTTGGGCATCTGGATGGATTTCAGGAAGAAACATCCCGATTGGTCGAACTCGGCTGTGTTCTGCATGCTGCCCGGCGCTGCGGCTGGTCATTCATTTTTTGGCGACAAGGGAATTCAGGGACAAAAAACCGAATGGCGTTTCAAGAAAGTGCAGTACTTACACGATCAGGGCTTCGAGCTGTGCAATCACACCCTGTGGCACGCGAACCTCGGGAAATATTCCGACGCAGTAGTTCAGGAGCAGATTGCGCGTGGACAATTAGCGATCGACTCCGCGGTGCCAGGTTACAAGGTGCGCACTTTCGCACTACCGCTTGGAGTTTGGCCGAAAAACCGCGCGCTCGCAAAAGCGGGATCGTGGACCAATCCCAAGACACACGAAGTCGTCAAATACAACAATGATGCGATACTGGAGGTTTCAGGCGGACCGACTCGGAGTCCATACGATCCACAATTCAATCCGCTGAGCATCACGCGAATCGAGGCGATTGGAAACGATCCGGTTCGTACGCTCGATCAGATGGACAAAAACGGAACAAGGTACGTTTCGGATGGAAACCCAGCAACGGTGGCAAAGCCAGCAAAATAGGATTTGGAAAGATGCAGACGAAGACTTTTGCAGTGACTGGAATGATGTTGGTGATCGTGGGATGCGGCGGTGGCGCACAACTGATTACCGATCCGGATCTACTCACCTACACAGCGACATCTCAGGTGACGTCGAACAAGCCAATGACATTCTCCACGACTGTCACAATATCAAACGGCACGAGCCAATCGCTCTCATTCCGTCCCTCGGGGTGCGCGATTCCACGGACCCTTATCTACACGAATGCTTCCCGTACAGGAACTCCAATTTGGGATTCGAGTACACGGCCACCGCCGCCGTGTGCACTTGCCGTGTCGGTGACTCTGGCGCCGGGAAAATCAGTGAGCTACACGCTCACTGCGACTGGTGCCGAGGCACTCGGCGCGTCGGGAGCTGCGGGCACGTACTATCTAACTGATGAAGTAACGCTCGATGGAGTTCCCTACGCGGCGAGCGCGGGACAACTCTCTTTAGCGAGGTAGAGACCGTTAGAACTTCCACGCTCTCAATGTCTTGATTGCGGCATCGAGTGCTTCGCGCTGGTCGGATTTCTCAGCGGTTGTGCGGAGTTGCTCGTATGTTGCTATAGCGAGGTCCAGCGCGTCGTAATCATGTTCAGCACCTGCCAGCGCTGCTGCATTGTCGGCAACGTTGGCCCGTGCGAGATCGTCGGTTGGAAATCGCGCCGATACTTGTTGCCATCGGGCGACACGCTGTCTCGGATCGGACTCGGCAAGAGCCCAGAGATGCCACGCCGCCCGGTTCATCGGATCGGCAGCCATCGCGCGAGACGCTAGATCACTCACTGCTTCGGGACCGCTTCCGGCGAGCCAGTATGCATTCGCCAAAGCGACCAGTGTTTTTGCATCGTCCGGCCGTTCGGCCGCGGCGCGCTCGAGATCCCCTAAAGACTGGGGAATATCATCAGACTGCGAACTATCATGCATATGGTTGCTGGACAATTGACGAAGTCAGGTGTACCATTCTGTCACGAGCGCAGCCGTGAGCGGCGCGCCCCCGAACAAAATGAGGTTGCGGCACGCCGCGTGAAATTTGCCCGCGCCTACCGCGACAGACTGTCGCTCTACTTGTATCCCTGCCACACCACAACTTAATGAACGAACGCCGACGTCCTTTTCGTCGCGGCCGAGGGCCACGCCCGTCCGGCCATCGCGCCAATGAACCGTACGGCGATGCAGATCCGTACCGAGAAACCATGGAACCACCTGTGCCGGACACTGAAAACTTCGACATCCCCGCGCCGCGCAATGATGCAAATGGCGCCGGCTCCGACGAGCCGCCTCCTTACGCTGCACCCGTAGAAACAAATCCGGGAGCGCCACCCGAATCGTCAGACCAACCCGCTCCCCCTCCCTACGCAAACCAGCCGGCACCTCAACAGGACCAGCAGCAGCAACAACAGCCGCGCTACCCCAACCAGCAGAATCGCCAACAGCAATACGGCGGACATGGACGCCCGCAGCACGACCGCGGTGACAACCGAAACAACGGTCGACGCAATCAGCGCAATCCTCGCGGACGCGGACGCAACAACCGACCACAACAGCAGCGCGACCAGGGGCCTCGGCAGCCGATGGCGCCGATCGTTCCCGATAGTGAGACGACAGGCTGGTATGATCCGCAGCGCGAAGGTGGATTCATTCGGCGCGCCGCGAATAGTTATCTCTCGGATCCGGGTGATGCATACGTTCAGCCGAATCTCGCGCGACAATATGGACTACGTCGCGGTGATGCAGTGTTCGCGACGACCGGTCGCGATCATCGAGGACGCACAGTTGTCGCTGAGATCACACAGATAAATGGCGACGACCCTGCGCTCGCGCTGCGTCGTCCCGATTTCGGATCACTCATCGCGTCGTATCCGGAACGAAAGCTCACACTCGAAACCGGACGTCCGGCGAAAGGCGGCCCCGAGCTCACGCGACGCGCGATCGATCTCATCGCTCCGATCGGCTATGGACAGCGAGCGCTGATCGTCGCTCCGGCGCGCGCAGGAAAAACGATGCTGTTGCAGGCGATCGTCGAGGGAGTTGCGATAAATCATCCGCAGGCGACGCTACTCGTTCTGCTGGTGGACGAGCGTCCGGAAGAAGTCAGCGAGATGATTACGTGGGGTTACGGCGAAGTCGTTGCTTCGAGCTTCGACATGCCGGCCGTTCGTCACACTGACGTGACCGAGATGGTTCTCGAGCGCGCCCGCAGATTGGTGGAGCTCGGCAAAGATGTCGTCATCGTGCTCGATTCAATCACTCGAATGGCGCGTGCGTACAACACAGTCGAGCGCGGAACCGGTCGCACGCTGAGTGGCGGACTCGATGCCACGGCGATGGCGAAGCCTAAGGCATTCTTCGGCTCGGCTCGGTCGGTCGCGCCTGAGCATGGTGGTGGATCGCTGACGATCATAGCTACAGCGCTCGTCGAGACTGGATCGCGAATGGACGATGTGATCTTCGAAGAGTTCAAGGGCACCGGCAATTCAGAGATCAAGCTCGACCGGTCGCTTTCCGAAAAGCGCATTTATCCGGCGATCGACGTTTCGACGAGCGGGACCCGGCGGGAGGACAAGCTCTTCAAGCCAAACCAGCTCGAGCACGTCTACACCTTGCGGCGCGGGTTACAGCAGATGCCCTCGTCCTCGGCAATGGAATGGCTGATCAAACGCATCGCCGCTACTCCCGGTAACGACGCACTTCTGGAAGGCCTCTAAGGAACAGGCCCGCGCCTTGCTCTTTGTGACGGCCTATGGGGTCCAGGTTTCGGCGGCTGTTTGGGGTGCCTATCCTCGCACTTCCGGTCGCCCTCGGTAGTCAGCCAGTCGCCAATACCAATGCTCCTCCCCCCAATCCGGAGGTCGTTGACCTCAAGCTGAACGGCGTACACGCCGTAAAGCCGGCGGAGCTCCTGCAAAGCATTGCGACTGACAAATCGCACTGCGTGACGATGACCATCACCCCCATCTGCTGGATCAGCAAGGCTCACTATTTCTTCAGGAGAGAGTATCTCGATCACGCTGAGCTGAAGCGTGACGTGCTGCGAATCAAGGTCTTCTACTGGAAGCGCGGCTTTCGCGAGACGCAGGTAGATACCGCCGTTACCGACAAAGGCAAAGACAAAGTCGCCGTCGCTTTCAACATCGTGGAAGGACCCCCGACGATAGTATCAGCACTCGATGTGATACAAACACAGCCCGTTCTCACCGATGCCGAGATGAAAAAACGAATTGTCCTTGGCACCGGGACGCCGCTCAATCTTTTGCGATTAGACACGACCGTCGTTCTCCTCGAGCAGAGTTTGTGGAACAAGGGCTACGCTGACGCTGTTGTCGACACGGTTATAACTCTCGATTCAGCCTCTCGCACGGGGGCGATCAACATCAACATCGATCCGAAATACAAGGCGACGATCGGCGAGATTCTGATCGAAGGTGAATCGAAAGTCAGTGAGAAGACCCTTAGGAAATCACTCACGATGCAACCGGGGCAGCTCTTCCGTCGCGCCGAGCTGTTGAAAAGCCAACGCGCCCTCTATGAATCGAATCTCTTTCGGCGAGCTTCGATTGAAGTTCCCAAGCAGGGCGACTCCAGCAAGGTCATCGTCGTTACCGTGCAGGAAGCGCCGCTCCGCGATGCACGCATCAGCGCCGGATTCAACACTGTCGATTTCTTCCAGGTAGAGGGACGCTTCACTCACTACAACCTGTTTGGCGGAGCGAAGCGACTCGAGCTGCAGGGTGCAGTCGGAAACCTTTTCTCAGGCTCACTCAACGGAAGAGGCATTTTTCATAACGCCACTGACAATGTTGGGAGCAATAAGTCGCGTTATTTCACTCCGACGTACAACCTCAGCGCCACCCTTCGAAAGCCATGGTTTATCTCACACGCGAACGAGCTCGCACTCGGCGTGTTCACTCATCGCCGCAGCGCTCCCGGCATTTATGTCGACCGCGGATTCGGCAGTACGCTCACATTCACTCGCACGGTCGCTGATCGATCGCCAATCAGTGCGAACTACACGTATGAGCTTACGCGAATCGATGCAGGCGATGTGTACTTCTGTGTGAATTATGGCGTGTGCGATCAGCCGACACTCTCAGCCTTGCATCAGCAACAGAGATTGTCTCCCTTCACACTTACGCAATCAGTCGATCGAACGAACGACCCATTCGAACCCACACATGGTCTTCGCGGCCAGCTCGAAGCCGAGCACGCGTCTACCATCACTGCTTCCGACTTCCGCTATAATCGGCTCTCGGCTGAGGCCGCTGTGTTCAGACCGTATCGAAAGCGCGGCAGTCTCGGCGCACATCTTCGAATGGGTTGGGTCCACGCACTCTCCAGTACCGGCAATGCGGTTGGACTCGGCGAGAGCGAACCGGTGCTCCATCCGCGAAAGAGATTCTATGCGGGGGGATCTCGCTCTGTTCGCGGGTTTGGCGAGAATCAGCTGGGCCCGCGAATCCTAACCATTCCGGCGACTACTCTGCGGCGGGGTTGCCCGGAGCCAACGCCGGTCACCGCTTGCGATCCGAACGCTGCGCTACTCAAAGATCGGGACTTCGAGCCGCGACCACTCGGCGGCAATATTGTAGTCGAGGTTAACACCGAGCTGCATTTTCCACTCTTGATGCAGAATCTGGTCGGCGCCGTGTTCATCGATGGCGGTTATGTATCGCAACGAATCAATCCGACACTACCGAAGAGCGAGAAGGCGATCACTCCGGGATTCGGCGTCAGATATTTGTCGCCGGTCGGCCCGATCAGAGTTGACTTTGGAATCAATCCCGGACGACAGGACGTCCTGCCCGTCGTAACAGAGGATATCGTAAACGGCGAGAAAAAACTCGTGACGCTCGCGGAGCGTCGCGTGTATCACCCGGTGAGATCTGGATTTGCCGGCGTGCTCGATCGCGTGGTTCTGCATCTTTCGATAGGCGAAGCGTTCTGAATGAAGCACCTGATCCGAGCCCTCGCAGTCATCGCGGTAGTCGCACTGCTGATTGTGATCGGTGTTTATGCGATAACTGAGACTGATTGGGGACGAGAACAGGTTCGCGCGCGATTGCAGTCAGCCATTCAGAGCAGCTCGCATGGAATTGTGCGCATCGGAAGAATTTCCGGGAATCTCTTGAAGGGATTCACCGTTCACAATTTGTCGGTGACCGACAGCAGTGGCGCACCTTTCCTCACTGTCGATTCCTTAACGACGAGCTATGGGCTAAACAATCTTCGCAAGAAGCATATCGAGCTGGAGGACCTCACTCTGTTTCACCCGGTCGTAAAGCTCGACCGTCCTCCCGGTGGAAAATGGAACTGGGATCGCATCTTCCCTCGAGACACGATCACTGCGGCCGGACGGAAAAAGACCGGCTGGGGAACGTGGGTTCGCTTTACGAACCTGACGATCGTAGATGGCGATCTGACGACTCGTTCTCCATGGGCAGTCAACGCCAAACTTCATGGCGCCGCTGCTGCAGCAGCATTGAAGTTGGCGCTGAGTGAGGAAGGTCGGTACAGACTCGAGAAAGTTCCGGGAGGTTATCAAAAGATTTCCTCATTCCATAACATCCAGGCGAAACTCCCGCTGCTGCGCTTCGAGGATCCCGCTTACAAAACGCGTTTTGCCAACGTCGCATTCGCGCGAATGCTTGCTGAGCCATTCAAGCCCCCGACCATCGAAATCCATTCTCTTGTCGGAAAATTCTGGTTCACCAATGACTCTCTGTGGTGGTCGAGCGCGAGGACAGAATTCCCCGAAAGCAAAATTGCCGGGGGAGGCTGGTACAACATCGACAACGACAACATGCGATTGAGAGTTCGTGCCGAGCCCGTTGCGGCGAATGATCTGCGCTGGGTGTCGCCGCGAATTCCCGAGAGAGGTTCAGGAAAGCTCGATTTTGCAATGGACTGGATTGCTGACACCAGCGTGTATGTCGCGCGAAACGCCGACATTCAGCTGGAGAGCTCACACCTTCGCGGCGATATCGGTTTGCTGATGGCCGATACGTTCGCGCTTCATAACACGAACATTCAATTCGCAAATCTCGATACGAGATTGATCCAGCGCCTCTTCCCGACTGTCAAACCGCCGAGACAGGGAATACTCAGCGGTCATTCGAAACTGGAAGGGGGACAGCATGCGCTCGACGTGAATGGTGATGTGACATTCGACGAGCGACGATCAGGCCGTAGTCGTGTTGTCGCTGTCGGCAGAGTGGGATTCGGAGTCGGCAGCTTCAACGCCACGAATCTTCATCTCACTTTGCGTCCGTTGCAGATGGATCTCGCGAAAGCAGTTGCACCGAAACTTCCACTCGGCGGGACTCTCACCGGGACGGCAGTGCTGAATGGCTCAACGACTTCGCGAATGGTGGCGCGTGGCGACCTCATACATGTCGAGCGTGGCGCAGTGTCGCATGTCACGGGAGCCGGTTCATTCAGGACCGCGCGCGGTGCGACGCTCGCGAACAGCTGGTTTGATGTCGATGCGCGGCTACATCCACTTTCGCTGATAACGGTGGGGAGATTTCTGCCGGGCGCGGGACTCAGGGGATCTGCGAGTGGTCCGATCAGATTGACCGGCACGACGCGGAATCTTGCTATTCGAACGAACCTCGCATTTCCCGATGGTGGAAACGCGTCACTGACGGGCCGACTCGACCTTGCAAGCAAGCAGCTCGGATACGACGTGTCGTTCAACACGGAGATGTTCAATGCGAACGCCATAATGGCGAAAGCGCCGCGAACATCACTCACAATTAATGGAACGGCGGTCGGCCGAGGAACTGATCCGGCAACGATGAATGCACGCCTCGCTGCCGACATCAAAGCTTCGTCGTGGGACACTCTCTCCGTCGATTCAGCGAAAGTCCGTCTAACCGCCGCGAATGGATTTGCGCGGATAGATACACTGGCTGTTGGGATTCCCGAGGGATTCGCCAGTGCTCAGGGGACATTCGGACTTCGGCCGGGAACGACTGGCGATCTCAAGTATCACGTCGCAATTGATTCACTGTCGAAATTGTCCGGCTTCCTTCCGCCGCAGAAGGGTGAATTTCCGCCGCGTCCCGGGATTCTCCAACAGCGCATTGCCCGCGCGATCTCGGATTCCGTTCTGCTCGCTCAGCGCACGGAAGTGGAGCGAGCGGTCAGCGGCAGACCGCCCGCGCCGCGTGCAGCAGTCGACACGCCGCGCGTCATAAATCGAAATGAGCTGTCGGGATCATTGCTCGCCGACGGCGTCCTGACGGGCAACATCAAGAACTTCGGTGCCACTGGAACCGCTAGCGGAAAAAATGTCGTTGCATTGGGCAGTAGCGCTGAGACATTCCGCGCTGACTATTCCTGGACTCAGGCGCGCACGCCGCAATCACATCTGACTGTGAATGCCGATGCGACGAAGCTGCTGACAGCCGGATTCGCACTCGACAGCGTCCATCTCAAGGTGGGGTATCAGAAACCGAATGGGACGCTCGACGTGGTCGTGCATCAGAATACCAATGACGTCTATAGCGCGAACGCTGCTTACACTCTAGACAAAGCGCGAAACGAGCTGCGTCTCAACGATCTCAAGCTGCAATTCGATACGAGCGTCTGGGCGAGCACGCGTCCCTCCGGATTCCACTGGGGTCCTTCGGGATACGACATCGACAGTCTGGAGCTGAGAAATAATCAGAACGGGCGGTTGTTCGTTAACGGTTTCATTCCCAAGACCGGCAGCGCGAACCTCGATATCGCGGTCGACAACTTCAATGTTGCTGACGCTCTTGTACTCTCTCAGAGTGACATCGACGCGCGAGGTCTCGTGTCGTTCGACATGCATGTTACTGGAACGACCGACAATCCGACCTTCACGGGCGCATTCGGAACACAGAACTTCATCTACAACGGCACCGCGATCCCTGAGATTCACGGAAATGTGAGCTATGCAAACCAAACGCTCACCGGGCGCGCGGAAGCCATGAGGGCAGGAGAGAAACCGCTTCTCGTTGCGTCGGGAACGATTCCAATCAATCTCGCTTTGACGGGCGTTACGGGTCCGCGATTCCCGAGCAACAGGCAGATCGACGTCGCGATTCAGGCTGATACCCTGCCGCTCAATCTGATTCCGCAAATCGGTCAGTACGTCACGAACATGAAAGGGCAGGCGCACGCCAACTTCAAAGTGGCGGGCACGCTTAGTCGTCCGGAGATCACCGGGCAATTCGTGCTCAACGACGGCCAAGCGCGGGTTGTTCCGGCTGGTATCAATCTCAAGAAGATCAATGCGTCCATTCGGATGCTGCGCGACACCGTTGTGATCGATTCACTGGTTGCCTATAGCGGCGGCATTCTGGACATACGCGGTGGCCTTGGAATAGGGTCATTCCGGAATCCCTCATTCGACCTGAAAGCTCATGTCAACAACGCGCTCGTCCTCAACAACGATAAGGGGAAACTCACTGCGAGCTCGGATCTAACGCTCACTGGCCCGTTCAATCAGGCGTACGCGAGCGGATCGCTTCACATTCTCGGCGGCGTCCTCTACATACCGGAGCCCACAGGAAAGAAGATTGTTGCAGACAAGGATCCAGCGTTGTTCAACGTTCTCGACACCGCGGTCATGAGCAACAAGGAGATATTCCCCGCGCAGTCGCCACTACTCGCGAATCTCCGAATGGATGTAAACCTCCGGGTTGATCGCGACGTGTTCGTGCGATCGCGCGACGCGAACGTCGAAGTTTATAGCGATGGTGATCTCGCGATCCATGTCAACCGAGCGAAGCAAGCTCTGATATTCGACGGTGTTCTGTTGAGCGAGCGCGGTGAATATCGATTCCTTACGAAGCGATTCGAGATCAAGCGTGGATCTGCAACGTTCATCAACACTGAAGAGCTGAACCCCACGCTACAGGTCACAGGCGCGTACGAGGTGAGACTTCCCTCGCAAGAGGCAATAAACGTTACGATTACCATCGGAGGCACGCTTCTCAATCCGCGCATCTCCTTGTCGAGTGACGCACAGCCGCCGATTCCACAGAGCGACTTGTTGAGTTATCTCGCCTTCGGCCGGTCGTCGTCGTCACTTCTTCAGCTAGAAGCGTCGGGAGTAGGCAGCAGCAATAATCTCATCGGCGCCGGCGCCGCGCTCGCGACGCAACAGCTAGCCGGCGTCGCCCTGGGCGTAATGGCCGACCAGGCCGCAGGTGAAGCCGCACGATCTATTGGAGCAGACGTGTTCAATATCACTCCGGCTGACGTTCAGACCGACGTCGGGGGATTTTTGCGCGGAACGGAAATAGAGTTCGGCAAGTACATCAAGGCTCACTCGTTCATCAGCCTTCAGGTGCGTCCCGATCCACAGGCGCTCAAGCGGCCGGGTATTTACTACGAGCACCGCTTCGGAGGACTTCGCGGATATCGTTTGGAGACGAGCCTCGAGCCGCGGTTCCTTCTCAAACAGCCGACCCTCGCACTTCAAACACCGAGCACAACCAGCGTATTCGGCTTGTTCCTCATCAGAGAGTGGCGCTTCTAGGAAGACGGATTGGCCGAATTCAACCGAACCAGGTCAACTTACTTTGCAGTGTAAAGTACTTGCCAAAATAGATTTCTCGCGTAATTATTCACCCACATGACTGATAGCGCGAAAATGGTTTGGGGCTCCGCGATCGTCGTTTCAGCGATCGGCGCCTGGATAATGTTCGCCGCTATGCCGGGCGTTAACTGGGGAATCTGGACTGCGGCGGCATCGATCGGACTGATCGCCCTCGCCCGCGCGCGCGGAACCCTCGACACCTCGACGCTCGCCATGCTTGGAGTCGCAACGCTTCTCGGTGCCGGTGCGTCTGTGACCGCCGACCCGCTCATGCACGCGCTCATCTGCCTCGGGGTGATGCTCTTCCTCGCCCTCGCAATGCTCCTCTCCGTGGATCCGGGCTTTCGGCGAATCACCGCATTCTTCGTGATCAGCTCCCCTTTCGTCGCCGGAGGTACGGCTCTCGGTGAATCGTTCACTCGCGTTGTTGAAGCGACCAGCATGCTACGCTCCACGCGCGCTCGAGCCGCGGTGCGCGGGACGCTCATCACTATTCCAATCGTCGTCGTCTTCGCGCTCCTCCTCTCGAACGCCGATCCAACGTTTGCCGGCTGGCGTGACGAGATCGGCCGAATCATCGAAACCTGGTCGTTCATTCCACGGACGATTTTCTTTTTCGTGATGCTGACAATCGTGCTCGGCGCTTACAGCTTCGCCACGCGCACACCTGCGTCAGTCACCGCATCAGTTCCATCACCGGCGAGGGACTACCGATGGCTTGGCGCGACTGAGCGACTCATCCTGATCTCCGCAATCACCGCTCTGCTATGGTTGTTCATCGCCGTGCAGCTCAGCTATCTGTTCGGCAATGTTCCAACTATTCCAGGGTCGGACATGACATTCGCCGAGTACGCGCAGAGGGGATTCGGCGAGCTTACGATTGTCGCGACACTTTCAATCGTTCTCATTCTGGTTAGCGAGCGTTACGGTCGAATGGATGGACATGCGCGCGCGCTGAAAGCGCTGACGATCGCGCTCCTACTCGCAGTGATCATCATTCTCGCATCGGCATTCCATCGTGTGCTGTTGTACGAGGCTGCTTACGGCTTCACCGTCTCACGACTCTATGCCCAGACTTATATGGTCGTTCTTGCCTTTGCCTTACTGGCATTGGCGACGGGCGTTCTGACGGTACTCGATACGGGCGTTCTATTTCGCAGAGTTTTCGCGGTGGCGAACCTTGCGTTCGCTGTGCTCGTGTTCTGGAATCACGAGGCGTGGATCGCGGCGGCGAACATCGACCGGTTCTCGGCCACAGGGAAGCTCGACGTTAAATACATCACCAGTGAGCTCTCGCCTAACGCAATTCCCGTCGTAGTCGGACGACTCGCTACTCTACCCGACCCGATACGTACCGATATACGAGATGCAATCGTCGCCCGTTATCGTACTGGCCGGGTTTTAGGTAGCGATCGCTGGTTCGAATGGAACTACCGGCGTCAGCAAGCGCGAGCAGCACTCGCACGCATGAATCTGCCTGACCCTGCTCTTCGTCCAGTCGTCGTTCGAAGTCCCGACTAGTCCGGATCCGCAATTACTAGGGCTTTCCGTTCCGCCCGTATTCGTCCCATAACGCGGCCATGGCGATCATTCCTTTTCGGAAATTGTCTGCGCTCATCCACTCGTCCGGCGCATGCGCGTTCTCACCGGGTAAGCCAAAGCCCACGAGCAATACCGGCGTGCCGAGTATTCGTTGAAAATCTCCAACGACGGGAATCGAGCCACCTTCGCCGACAATCACCGGCTCACGCTCGAATGCTTTGCTGAGCGCGCGGCGTGCCGCGTCGAAGATCGGACCATCTAGCCTCGCTTTCCATGGACGGCCGCCGTGTAGATGTTGCACAGTTACGGTAACGCCGGGCGGCGAAACCTTCTTGATGTGCGCGTCCATCAGCTTCTCGATTTCGGCCGGGTCCTGATCGGGGACGAGTCGACAGCTCACCTTCGCCATGGCCTTCGCCGGCAAGACTGTCTTTGCACCTTCGCCGGTGTATCCGCTGAGAATTCCGTTGACTTCGCACGTCGGACGCGTCCAGAGTCTCTCGAGAATCGTGTAGCCCTCTTCACCATCGAGTGCAGGCGCGCCGACTTCCTCCAGGAAATCCTCTTCATCGAACGGAAGATCTTTCATCTGCTCGCGAATCTCCGGCTCCCACTCGCGCACCTTGTCGTAGAACCCTTCGATCGCAATGTGACCATTGCGGTCGTGGAAGGTCGCTATGATCCGCGCGAGTGCAGTGGCGGGATTTACAACTGCGCCGCCGTAGCTTCCTGAATGCAGATCGCATTTCGGTCCCTGAACATCGATCTGGAAATAGGCGAGCCCTCGCAGGGAAGAAAGGATCGACGGTTGTCCCGGCGCAAACATCGACGAGTCTGAGATCACTGCAACGTCAGCTTTGAGGAGGCCCTGGTTCTCGCTGATGAACTCCTCGAGGTTGGAGCTTCCAACCTCTTCTTCGCCTTCAGCGATCAGCACGATGTTGAGCGGAAGTCGCTTGCGTGTCGCGAGGTGCGCCTCCAGGGCTTTCACGTGGAGGAAAAGTTGGCCTTTGTCGTCAACGGATCCGCGCGCGTAGATCTTGCCATCGCGTATTGTTGGCTCGAATGGCGGAGAAGTCCACAAGTCGAGCGGCTCGGCTGGCTGCACATCGTAATGTCCGTAGACCAGCACTGTCGGCGCGTCTTTGGCCTCACGCCATTCGCCGATCACAATCGGATGACCAGGAGTTGGATGGATGCTCGCGGTCATACCGACCCGTTCGAGAGATTGCTTGAGCCAGTCGGCCGCGCGCGCCGTATCGCCGTTGTGCTCTGAGCGCGCGCTCACGCTTGGAATTCGAAGAAACTCGAACAGCTCGCCCAGAATTCGCGAGTCGTTCTGCGCGAGATATTTGTCGAGATCTGATGGTTGCGATGATTTCATGGGCTTTATACTAACGACCACAGCAGCACATGGCTAAAGTGAAACAAAAAATTTCGACGCAAACGCAGGAATCAGCCGGTGGCGCGGCATTTCGTGCGCCGCGGCCTCGCGTTGTCGAAGTCGCACTGATTTCGGTGGGCGCCTCACCGCGATGGCAGCTCCCGAAAGGACTCATCGATTCCGGTGAAAGCCCCGAGGCCGCTGCAGTTCGCGAGGTCCGCGAAGAAGCCGGCATCGATGCGGCGATAATCGAAAAGATCGAGACGGTCGAGTATTGGTATCAGGCGAACGTCGACGGCGAGAGAATTCGCTATCACAAGTTCGTGCACTTCTTTTTAATGCGATACATGTCCGGCGACGTCGCGAATCATGACCGCGAAGTAAATGAAGCGAGATGGGTCGAGATCAGCGAGGCCTTGCGCCTGATCGCCTTCAAGAGCGAGCGCGGAGTGCTGGAGAAAGCGCTCGCTCGCATAAAGTCGAGAGATTATTCCTCATCGTAAATGCCAAATAAGCTTGCCGGCGAAACCAGTCCCTACCTGCTGCAGCATCGTGACAATCCTGTGGAATGGTATCCATGGGGCGAGCAAGCGCTCGCCCGTGCGCGCAGTGAGAACAAGCCGATTCTGCTCAGCATCGGCTACGCTGCGTGTCACTGGTGTCACGTGATGGCCCACGAGTCATTCGAAAACGAAGAAACAGCCCGGTTGATGAACGAGCTGTTCGTGAACATCAAAGTCGATAGAGAGGAGCGACCCGATCTCGACGGTATTTACATGCAAGCCGTGCAGGCGCTCACCGGACACGGCGGCTGGCCGATGACCGTTTTTCTCACTCCAGAGGGTTTGCCGTTTTACGGCGGAACGTACTACCCGCCCGAAGATCGACAGGGAATGCCTTCTTTTCAGAGAGTCCTGCGATCTGTGGCCGACGCATACGCGAATCGGCGCGATGCAATCGCTACTTCCTCGGAGCAGCTCCGTCAGATCTACGATGTAACTGGTGCCCTCGCATCGACGAAAGAATCGCTTACGCCGCATGTATTCGAGCTCGCGTACCGCAGTCTGGCCCAGAGCTACGATGCCCGGAATGGCGGATTCGGCGGGGCGCCGAAGTTTCCGCCGACGATGTCCCTTGATTTTCTGCTTCGCTACTGGAAACGCACGGGAACCGATTACGCGCTGGAAATTGTCAGGGAATCCTTTCGCAAGATGTCGCGGGGCGGATTCTACGATCAGGTTGGTGGGGGCTTTCATCGCTACACCGTGGACGCCATCTGGCTTGTACCGCACTTCGAAAAAATGCTGTACGACAACGCGCTTCTTGTGCGACTCGGCTCGCATGTGTGGCAAGCAACCGGCGATCCTGAATTTCGCCGCGTGACATACGAGACAATCGAGTGGCTCGCCCGTGAGATGACTTCGCCTGAGGGCGGATTCTATTCTTCGCTCGACGCAGACAGCGAAGGACACGAGGGCAAATTCTACGTATGGACAGAAGATGAGATCGATTCGCTGCTCGGCGACGACTCTGCTCTCCTGAAAGCACACCTCGGAGTTACAGCGCAAGGAAATTTCGAGGGAAAGAACATCCTTCATGTCGCTGTCGCACCGGGAGTGACTGCCGCTCGCAATGGAATTACAGTCGAGGAGTTAGCCAACAAGGTCGTTGCAGCGAAAAATGTTTTGTATGCCGAGCGCGCAAAGAGAATCTGGCCGGCACGTGATGAGAAGATTCTCGCAAGCTGGAACGGCTTGATGCTTCGGGGAGTCGCGACAGCGGCGCGTGTATTTGGCAACGCAGAGCATAAACGGCTTGCTCTCGAGAACGGAGAATTTCTGCTTCGAGAAATGGTCCGCGACGGACGCGTAATGCGAGCACACAAGAATGGCGAGACTCGAATTCCTGGATTCCTCGAGGATCATGCTTCAGTCGCGCTCGCCTTCATTTCCCTCTATGAGCTGACGTTTTATCCTGCGTGGCTCGATCGCGCGCAAGCAATTGCTCAATCGATGATCCGCTGGTTCTGGGATGAAGACACGAATGCTTTCTTCGATACTGCGAGCGACGCTGAGAAATTGATAACGCGTCCGCGTGACATCACCGACAATGCAATGCCGTCGGGAACGTCTCTCGCTGTAGAGCTTCTGCTTCACCTTGGCGATCTCACGGGAAATTCCGAAATGCGCAGTCGCGCCATGCAAGTAATTGAAGGCGCAGCTGCAGCAATCACGAGATATCCGAGCGCGTTCGGACATCTCCTCGGCGCCGCAGACATGGCGGTCTACGGTGCGATCGAAGTTGCTCTTGTCGGCGACTTGTCCAATGAAGGATTCACAGTACTGGAGCGAGAGGTTTCAGCGCACTACGTTCCGTCTTTAGTGCTTGCCGGAGGGATTCCGACGAATGACGGAATCCCCTTGCTGGCTCAACGCACGGAAAGAGATGGAAAGCCTACCGCGTATGTCTGCCGTTCATACGTCTGTGATGAGCCCGTGACTGACTCCACCGCGCTTGGGAGACAGCTCGAAGCCGCACCGCGGACCCACGCTTCGCCAGTAGGTTGAGATGGCAACCGCAGCCGAGAGACCGGAAAGTCCGCCCGAAGTAAGACCGTCGTTCACTCGCGGAATTTTCGCGGGGGCAGTTCACGACGATCTTCTCTTTCCATATCCGCAGTCGCTCGGGCAAACAAATCCAATCGAAGCGAAGGTTGTTCGGCGTCTAGCGCGCGAGCTCGATCGCATGCAGCGAACAGGTCTCATCGATTCGGAAAAAATCGATGAGGAAGAAACGGTCGGCGACGATGTAATCGCTGAATTCGGCCGAGTCGGAATGCTCGGACTTACAATCCCGCGGAAATACGGCGGCCTCGAGTTATCGCACACTGGCTACGCGAGAATCTTCGAGCATCTCTCGTCAATCGACGCATCGCTTGCAGTACTCGTTGGCGTTCATTGCGGACTCGGCTCGAAGGCAATCGTCCTTTACGGCAGCGACGAGCAGAAAGAGCGATACCTGCCGATGCTCGCGAAAGGAGAAACGCTCGCAGCATACGCGTTGACTGAGCCGGAAACGGGCTCCGATGCACAGAACATAAAGACGACTGCGGAGCTGAGTGCTGATGGAACGCGATGGATACTGAACGGTCACAAGATCTGGATTGGTAATGCCCATCGTGCTGGTGTGATCGCGACGTTTGCTCAAACTCCAGTTGAGCGACGCGGCGAAACTGTTTCACGATTGACTGCATTCATTATCCGCCCGGATATGCCGGGTTTCCGCGTGCTCGGAACCGTTCGAAAACTCGGCATTTGTGGGTCAACGCAGGCCGAGCTGCTCTATGAGAACGTGGAAGTTCCAGCCGATCACGTTCTCGGAATAGTCGGGAAGGGTTTTGCTGTTGCGGTGCACGTTTTGAACGCCGGCCGACTGACGCTTGCGGCCGGGTGCACAGGCGCAGCCAAGCGAGTGCTCGAAGAAATGACCACCTATGCCGAGTATCGCGTTCAATTCGGTCATCCGCTCGCGCATTTCGAGATCACTCAGCGAAAAGTCTCGCATCTGACCGCCGGAATTTACGCATGTGACGCAATGCTCGGCGTACTCGCGTCGCTTGCGGATTATCCGGGAAGTGAGTTCGCTCTCGAAGCGGCGTGCGCAAAAGTTTTCTCGAGCGATCTCATCTGGAGCGCCACCGATGAGATGGTGCAGATCGCCGGCGGCCGTGGATTCGTCAAGCCATTTCCGTACGAGCGATTTCTCCGCGATGCTCGTATCAATCGAATCTTCGAGGGCGCGAACGAGGTCCTTCGACTTTTTATCGCGTTGAACGGAGTGCAGGGTCCAGCCGAATCGTTGAAGGAGGTTGGCACCGCATTGAGACGTCCTTTGCGCCACCTCGGCCTGTTGAGCGGTTATGCTGCATCACGCATTCGTAGCAGACTCGGGGCAACGGCAACGCTCGACACTCAGCTCGATGCCCGGCTAGGGAAGCACAAATCATATTTCGAGAAACACGTTGCGGAGCTCAAGGCCTCCACTCAGCGTGCGATCATGAAGCATCGCGGCGCGATCGTCGAGCGTCAGCTCATACTCGAGCGATTGGCAAATATGGCCATCGAGCTCGTTGCGACGGCGTGCGTGATTTCCAGAACACAGAGTTTGATCGACGAGCGAGGAATCGAAGCGTGTGAAAGAGAGCTCGAGCTGTGCGATCTCTTCTGTGTCGAGTCGGGCCGCCGATTCAGGTCGAACCGCGTCTCACTCGATGGACGGGAAGAAGAAGTAGACTCGAAGCGCCGCGCAGTCGCGGCCGTTATGCGAAAAGAGCAGGAGTACTTCGTCGAGGATGCGATTCTCGATTTAGAAAACTGATTCGAGGGATTGCAATCAGTTTTCCATATCGAGCGCAAGATCCATCGCCTTCGCCGAGTGCGTCAGCTCGCCCACGGAAATCCAATCGACTCCGGTTTCTGCAATTGCGCGCACCTTTTCGAGTGTGACGCCGCCGGATGCTTCAGTTACCGCCCGTCCATTCACTAATTCGACCGCCTCTCGCATCAAGCCGGGACTCATGTTGTCGAGCATGATCACGTCAGCGTCCGCAACAAGAGCGGAGCGCACCTGATCGAGATTATCGCACTCGACTTCGACTGCCACCCCGGACGGCCCAACTTCACGCGCGCGCTTCACGGCAAGCTCAACATCTCCGCCAACCGCGGCCAGGTGATTGTCTTTGATCAGCACCGCAGACGACAAATCCATACGGTGATTCATTCCGCCACCTGCGCGCACGGCATACTTTTCCAGGCGCCGCCAACCTGGAGTTGTCTTTCGAGTATCGAGAATCTTCGCGTTGGTTCCCTTCACTGCGTCCACATACTTGCGCGTCAGCGAGGCAATGCCCGAAAGTCGCTGCAGGAAATTCAACGCGACTCGCTCTGCTGAGAGAAGTCCTCGTGCGTGGCCTGTGACGAAAATCACGTGGGTCGCGGCATTCACACGTTGACCATCGCGAATCGCGGCTCTCACTGACGCCTTTGGATCTCGCTGCCGAAATGCTTCCCTCGCCAACGGAATGCCGGCAATCACCCCGGCTTCCCGTGCAACGATAGAACAACGATCGCGCCTGTCCGACACAATCGTCGCGATGCTCGTGATGTCATGTGCTGCACCGTCTTCGTCCAGCGCATCGCGAACTATTGTCGCGGTCATCAGCCGCGCAAATGGGAATCGAAGCCCACGAGTCGGCGCGAACCCACGCTCGGCAAGGGCCGCGATCCGCCGCGGCCGCTTCACTCGCCGGGATCCTCTGTCGTTTCAGGCTTCGGCGAGAGCGGCCTGTTCCCTCCGATTGCAATCATTCGCTCGATCGCGAGTCGCGCCTTCCCTGCGGTTTCTGGTTCGACCTTTATGTGGTGCTCCAACCTTTCGAGTGAGTGCAAAACTTTCGGAAGTGTCGTGACTTTCATGAACGCGCAAACGGCGAGCTCGCTCGCCGGATAAAAAGTCTTTGTCGGATTCTCCCGGCGAAGTCTGTGAAGAATTCCAACTTCAGTCGCGACTATGAATTCATCCGCGTCGGAGATTCGCGGGCGGTTGATCATTCCTTCGGTCGACAGAATCTGTACACCTTCCGGATCGACATCGCCGGCGGAAACGGCTTCGACCGCGCTTGTCGCACACCCACACTCAGGGTGAATCAAAAACTCAGCGCGGGGATGGATCGCGCGTTGCCGATTGATGTGCTCCGGATCGATCCCCGCGTGTACGTGACACTCGCCCATCCATACATGCATGTTCTTTCGCCCGGTGACGCGTCGTACATGAGCGCCGAGGAACATGTCGGGCAGAAAAAGAATTTCGGTATCCGGCGCGATCGAGTTGACGATTTCGACAGCGTTCCCTGAGGTGCAGCAATAATCGCTTTCAGCTTTGACGTCCGCCGTGGTGTTCACGTACGAAACGACCACTGCACCCGGATGCTCGGCTTTCCATTGCCGCAGCTGCTCACCATCGATCGTCGCAGCAAGCGAGCAGCCTGCGGCAAGATCGGGAAGCAAAACCATTTTGTCAGGCGAGAGAATCGCCGCCGTCTCCGCCATGAAGTGCACACCGCAAAAAACAATTATCTCAGCAGGAGTCTTCGCCGCTTCGCGACTCAATCCGAGCGAATCGCCGACAAAGTCGGCAACGTCCTGAACTTCCGCCCGCTCGTAATTGTGCGCGAGAATCACCGCGTTCTTCTCCCGCGCGAGCTCCTTGATACGCGACTGGAGCTCGGTAACCTGATCGCGACTTCGCGTCGTTGTCTTATCGAGTGGCGCGGTGGTCATACTACCATTCTATATGCCTGCCGCGCCATTTGCGCTTGGCGTGCGGGAAATCGCTCCTGAAATGACCGCCACGCGATTCTTTTCGCAGAAGAGCGGCCTCAGCAATTAGTCTGGCGGTTTGCACCATGTTCGCTTCTTCGGTCGCTCCGATGGGCAAACGCTCTTCAATCGACGACAAGGTTGAGAGGCAATTGCGCAAACCCTTTGCGGTTCGGGCAATGCCGGCATTTTCCCACATGACGCTTCGCACGTCGTCAGCTGCGACCTGCGCGGCTCCTCGGTCGACAAGCGGCGGCACGTCCCAGGATTTTCGACGCGGCGCCCCAGTCAGCTTTGGTCGAGTGATCATGTCGCGAGCGACTCGCTCGGCAAATACCAGTCCTTCGAGCAACGAATTCGATGCAAGACGATTCGCTCCGTGCACTCCAGTTCGTGAAACTTCCCCGCAAGCGTAAAGTGCTTCGAATGTCGAGCGGCCGATCAGATCCGTCACGATCCCACCCATCATGTAATGCGCCGCGGGAATCACGGGAATCAAATCCTTCGCTGGATTGATTCCGCGCGCCCGGCACAATGCAAAAATGCCGGGGAAACGCTTCCGGAATGATGCACCAAGCTTGCGCGCGTCGAGCCATACTTCGCTTCCCCGCGATCTCTCGCGGAAAATCTCGCGCGCAACAACATCACGCGGAGCGAGCTCAGCAAGTCGATGACGTTTCAACATGAATCGCTCTCCCGCATCGTTGAGAAGGACTGCTCCTTCTCCACGCACCGCTTCAGATATCAATGCAAGAGGGTTCTCGGGTGTCTCCAGTGCGGTTGGATGAAATTGCACGAACTCCATGTCAGCGAGGCGTACACCTGCGCGATGCGCAATTGCATAACCGTCGCCTGTCGCAACCTGCGGATTTGTCGTGTATCGATAGACCTGACCGCACCCACCAGTCGCGAGTACCGTTGCATCGGCGATGATTTCCGTTGGTGTGCCAGCGACGGTTGCACGGACTCCGTAAACGCAACGACTCGCCGTGATGAGATCGAGAACTCGCGTCTTCTCGAGAACCTCGATTTTCGGATTGTCGCTTACTCGCTCAATTAGCGCGCGCGCGACTTCCGCACCTGTTTGATCTCCGTGCGCATGAACGATTCGTCGTCGAGAATGCGCTGCTTCGCGACCGAGCTTGAAATCGCCGCCCGGCTCCAGGTCGAAATGTGCGCCCGCGGTTTGCAGCTCACGCACACGCGCCGGACCTTCCTTCACCAGAACTTCAACGGCTTCGGCATCGCACAACGCTGCACCAGCTGCGAGCGTATCGCGACGATGCAGCTCCGGCGAATCTCCAGCGCCTAGCGCCGCAGCAATACCACCCTGCGCATAAGCAGTCGCACTATCGAACAGTGATCGCTTGGTGAGCACCATGACTTCGCCTTCCGACGATGCTCTGAGCGCCGTGTGAAGACCGGCAACGCCGCTTCCGACAACGAGAAAGCGGGTTCGTACGCGCTCTGTCATAACGTGAAATCAATGGAGACTCATCCGCGATAGAAAGGGGCGCGGCCGTCTTGCCGGAGAGCGTGTTGTGGGCGATTCTTCCCTCGGATGCGCAAACTCCTCATCGTCGCCGCAGCGTTGCTTCTGGTGCACGTAGCATTGTTGTTCACCGGTCGCGGCGGCCAGGTGAGCGCGGAAAAACCCGGCGGAGCCAAGGTCGGAATCGTTCTCGACGTCGGCGGCCGAGGAGACAAATCGTTCAACGACGGCGCATACGCCGGCGCGGATAGCGCAGCCCGAACAATCGGCGCAAACGTCCGCTTCATCGAGCCGGGCGAAGGCTCCGACCGCGAAGCTGGTCTTCGACTCCTCGCCGCTGAGAAAATGGATCTCGTCATCGGCGTTGGCTTCATTTTCTCCGACGACATCACCAACCTCGCCACGGAGTATCCGTCGACTCCATTTGCGTGCGTCGACTACGCGCTCGCGGTGGACAAACAAGGGAACGTGATTCCACCGCCGCCAAACGTCGCAGCACTCAAGTTCCGCGAAGAGGAAGGATCGTTTCTCGTGGGTGCGCTCGCCGCACTCGTCGGCAAATCGAAAAAAGTTGGATTCGTAGGCGGAATGGATATTCCCCTGATTCACAAATTCGAGGCAGGTTATCGCGCGGGAGTCAAACAGGTTTGTCCCGACTGCGAAGTCATCGCGCAGTATGCTGGCGTTACTCCCGATGCATTCAAGAATCCAGGCAAGGGAAAAGAGCTCGCGCTCAGCCAGTATCAATCAGGTGTCAACGTCATTTTCCATGCGTCGGGATCGACTGGACAAGGCGTCTTCGAAGCAGCGCGAGTGATGAACAAGCTCGCAATCGGTGTTGACGCCGATCAATACGACGAAGCGCCGGGTCATATTCTGACGTCGATGGTGAAAGGAGTGAACGCTGCCGTGTTCGATGCCATTGAACGTGTGCAGACCCACACGTTCAATGGCGGCATTTACTCGTTCGGACTAAAGGAAGGCGGCGTCGGATACATTTACGATGAGCACAACAAGGCGCTCATTCCCGACAGCGTGCACGATCGGGTCGAACAGCTCAAGCAGGAGATCATCGCAGGACGCATCAAGGTGCCAAGCACTCGATGACCTCGGCGACACCTCCAGCGGTCGATCGAACACAACCCGCAATTCGAATGGAGGGGATCGATAAATCATTCGGTCCCGTGCGAGCAAATCGCGGTGCATCGCTGGAAGTAATGCGCGGTGAGATTCACGCGCTCGTCGGCGAAAATGGCGCGGGCAAATCAACGCTGATGCGAATCCTCGGCGGTCTCATGAAGCCCGACGCCGGCAAGATGGAGGTAAACGGCCGGGACGTTACCGGCTGGTCGACTAATGATGCAATCGCCGCGGGCATCGGCGTCGTTCACCAGCACTTTATGCTCGTGCCGACTCTCACAGTCGCCGAGAACATCGTCCTCGGTCAGGAGCCGGTGAAAAACGGAATGTTCGATTATCAGCGTGCAGTCGCGGACGTCGAGAGACTGAGCAAGGTAACCGGACTCACGGTCACTGCAGATCGAAAAGTTGCGGAGCTCTCGGTTGGCGAAGCACAGCGAGTCGAAATTGTGAAAACACTCTTTCGTGGCGCGACGATCCTCGTTCTCGATGAGCCAACAGCTGTTCTCTCACCGCCGGAAGTGAAGGAATTGTGGGGAGTGCTTCGCAAGCTTCGCGACGATGGTGGAACAATCGTGCTCATCACGCACAGGCTCGATGAGGTGATGGATCTCTCGGATACGATCACTGTGATGCGCGCAGGCCAGACGATCGAGCGTCTCAAGACTTCGGCGACGAATCCTGCCGAGATTGCGCGCGCTATGGTGGGAAGAGATGTGAACCTCACCGCGCGCGGTGCAGACGCACTCGGCACGACAACGGAGCTCACGGCATCCGGAACTACGCCTCCTTCACCGGAGGAGCTGACCGCCGCTCTTGAAGTGAAGGATCTCGTGGTCGTCGGGCCGCAGCACGCGCGTGTTATCGACGGAATCAGTTTCACAATTCAACCCGGCGAAATCCTTGGTATCGCCGGCGTCGAAGGAAACGGCCAAACCGAGCTGATCGAGGCCATTGCCGGTTTGCGCAAAATAGAATCCGGGTCGATCAGAATCGCCGGCCACGAAATAAAAGGGACGACGGTCGAGGAGCGTCGCACGGCAGGACTCTCGCACATTCCCGAAGACAGGCATCGCCGTGGTCTCATTCTCGACTACACGATTTCCGACAACCTTCTTCTCGGCTTGCAGGATGAATTCGTATCGAGTCGCGGAGTTCTCGACGCAAACCGCATAGATGACAACGCGAGGAAGCAGATCGAGTCATTCGACATTCGTCCGCCGACTCCAGCCTCGCCCGCGCGCTCGCTTTCCGGGGGCAACCAGCAGAAAGTTGTAATCGCGAGAGAGATGGGACACGATTTTTCCGTGCTGCTCGCATCGCAGCCGACACGCGGTGTCGACGTCGGCGCTATCGAGTTCATTCACGAGCGACTGCGAGCTGCGCGAGCCGAGAACAAAGCAGTTCTACTCGTGTCCGCAGAGCTGAATGAAGTTCTAGCGTTGTCTGACCGTGTTGCCGTGATGTACCGCGGAAAATTTGCAGTCGTGATGCCGGCGGCCGAAGCGACAGAAGAGACACTCGGCGAATACATGATCGGGACTCGCAAGGAATCTGCAGCGTGACCTCACGTTTTCGAGAGCAGATCGAAGAGGCGCTATTCCCTCCTCTCGTTGCACTTCTTGTCGCCCTGATTTGTGGCGACTTACTGATCCTGAGCTACGGCCAGTCGCCGGCGAGTGTGTATCGATTGTTGCTCGAGGGAACGTGGGGCAACGCGTACGGATTCGGCCAGGTGCTCTATAAAGCGGCGACGCTGACATTCACCGGACTGGCGGTGTCACTCGGTATTCGCGCCGGTTTGTTCAACGTTGGCGCTGAAAGTCAGCTCGCCGCCGGCGGATTTCTCGCGGCGTTGGTTGGGCTCGGCCTTTCGCCGTCAGTTCCGGCTGTCATCGGAGTTCCGCTCTGCATGATCGCCGCCGCGGTCGGCGGCGGAATTGTCGGCGCCATTCCCGCATTCCTTCGCGTGAAGTTCGGTGCGCATGAAGTGATCGTCACGATCATGCTCAATTTCATCGTGCTCGCGTTTCTCAACTGGATTATCGCGGCTCATCTTCACGTTCCCGAAACGCTGCACTCTCCGGAAATTCACACTGGCGCAATTCCGCGGCTCTCGCAGTTCATTCCCGCGTTCCATGGGTCCGCGGCAAATCTGACGATTGTCATCGCGCTGCTCGCCGCATTCGGCGCGTGGTTTTTCCTCTTTCGTACTCGACCGGGGTACGAATTGCGCGCAGTCGGACTTCAGCCCGATGCCGCCGAGTATGGCGGCATACACGTTGGGGGCGTGTGGTTCCGTGCGCTGACACTGTCGGGAGCAATCGCGGGTCTCGGCGGAATCAATTACGTCCTCGGTTACAAGCATTACTACGAGGACGGATTCGCTGGTGGATCCGGATTCCTCGGAATCGCTGTGGCGCTCGTTGGGAGAAACCATCCGCTCGGCGTAGTGCTAGCTGCGCTCTTCTTCGCGACGTTGTCACAGGGTGGATTGGCAATTCACGCGTTCGTTCCGAAGCAGATGGTCGAAGTCCTTCAAGGCGTGGTGATCATTGCCGTCGCGATGTCCGTTCCTGAAGTTCGGCGCGCATTGCGATCTGCGCGGAGACCGGCGGCAGCATGAATCCGATTTCCTTCGCCACGCAGATGATTCGCATCGCTATTCCGTATTTATTTGCGGCGAGCGGTGGGGTAATTGCTGAGCGATCGGGAATCATCAGCCTGGAGCTCGAGGGGATGATGTTGGGCGGAGCGTTCACGGCAACGCTCGGCGCGTATTACAGTGGCAACCCATGGATCGGTGTGCTCGCCGGAATCGCTGGTGGTTTCGTTTTTGGATTGATCCATGCCGTTGCAACGATCAGATATCGTGCAGATCAGGTGGTCGTCGGAATCGCGATCAATCTTCTTGCGATTGGCGTGACGCGGTTCTTCCTCAAGCTTGCGTTCGCGAGCTCATCGAATTCACCGCGCATTAACGGATTTCCCGCGCGATTGTCCGCTCATGGTTTCGACAATCCACTGTTGTGGATGGGCCTGCTCGTTGCTCCCGCGCTGGCTTTCGTGTTGTATCGAATGCGATTCGGCCTGAGGGTTCGCGCGGTGGGCGAGCATCCGGCTGCTGCCGAAAGTGTTGGAATCCCCGTCGCGCGCGTGCAGTATGTTGCGGTTGCACTATCCGGAATGCTCGCGGGGCTCGGCGGAGTTTATCTGGCGCTCGACCAGCATCAATTCACCGATCAGATGACAGCGGGTCGCGGATTTATCGCGGTCGCCGCAGTAATTTTCGGGAGATGGGATCCGGTTCGTGCAGCTCTTGCCTGCTTGCTATTCGCTGCTGCTGAGACATTGCAGATCCAGCTTCAGGGAAACCATATCATTCCCTCGCAGTTCGTTGAGATGATTCCGTATCTGTTGACAATCATCGCTCTCGCTGGAGTTGTCGGGCGAGCGATTCCTCCAGCCGCACTCGGCCAGACGGAACATTAAGGAGTGTTCAAAAAGCTCCTGGTCCTGATCATCACCGCGTTTGTGGACATGGTGGGGCTGTTGATGATTCTGCCCCTCATGCCGTTCTACGCGCGCACTCTCGGTGCGAGTGCATTGATGGTCACGCTGTTGATCGGATCATTCACCGCGGCACAACTAGTCAGCGCGCCGATGTGGGGACGATTCTCGGACCGTTATGGGCGACGTCCTGCGCTTCTTGTTGGACTCGGTGCGGCTGCGATTGCGTACGTCGTGTTCGGATTTGCGAATTCGCTGTGGCTGCTGCTGGTCTCGCGAGTTGTGCAGGGAGCAGGCGGAGGGACTGTCGGCGTTATTCAAGCATACGTTGCAGATGCGACCGAACCGAAAGATCGAGCGAAAGCCCTCGGTTGGCTTTCAGCAGCGACGAATGTTGGTGTCGCCCTTGGTCCGCCACTTGGATCTCTTGCGCTTCTTGCGGGGCGAAGTGGCCCCGGTCTGGCCGCGGCGACGCTTTGTGTGATCAACATGGCGTTTGCGTGGAAGTTCCTCAGTGAATCGCGCGACAGCGCGCACGCGGTTCAGAGAAAGCCGAGCGCGTCACGGACGGCACTGGCGTACGTCGTCACCCATGCGAGAGAGCCGGGTCCGAGGTTGATCTGGATCTACGCAATTGCAATGGGTGCATTCTCTGGAATGTCCGCGATTCTCGCGTTGTTTCTGATGGATCGCTTCGGTATCACCGAACGCAGGATCTGGATTTTCTTCACCTACATCGGGACTATCTCGGTTGTGACACGAGCAGGAGTTCTCGGTTGGGCAGTCGACAAGCTGGGTGAAGCGCAACTCTCCCGCGTTGGTCTCGTCTTGCTTTCAACCGGCTTGCTCGCGTTTCCATTCGTACACAACTACGTGCTGCTTGCAATAGCGATTGCGTGCATTCCACTCGGCACAGCATTCACTTTTCCGTGCGTGACTTCACTTCTTTCGCGCGTAATCCCTGCGGCGGAACGTGGTCTGTACATGGGGGTTCAGCAGGCGTACGGCGGGATGGCGAGAGTGGTCATCCCTCTATGGGCAGGCTTGTCCTCTGATCATTTCGGAAAAAACGTCCCCTTCATTACCTCGGCGATCCTCGTGCTCGGATCTTTGATTTTGAATTTCGGAATCAATGATGAGCGGAAAGTGAAAGCCTCTTCTGAGGTCGTGAGCGAGGCTGCCGTTTAGAAGCCGACATCCAGAGCAGCCAACCGGAAGCGACCGCGAAGACTGCGAAGAAAAGAAGAAACTCGCCACAGAAACACAGAAAACACAGAAGCCGCTCTACTCGTCGACCCTTCGTGGTCGCTTCCTTAGGGGATGTCCGAAGAAGGCTTCAGCTCACCGTGCCGCTCGAGGTTGGTGATCAGTCGCACACCGCGCTGATAAGTGAAATACGAGTAAGCCCATTGGATCAGAACGGTCACGCGATTCCGGAAGCCCACCAGATACATGATGTGCACCGTGAGCCAGAGGAACCACGCGAGTAGTCCTGAAACCTGTGCTATTCCAAAATCGGCAATCGCGCGTGAGCGTCCGATGACTGCGAGATCTCCCTTGTTCCGATAACGAAATGGTTTCGTTGACTGTCGGCGCATCAGTCGCATGACATTCCTCGCCGCGGTGCGCCCTTCCTGCATCGCAGCCGGCGCAACACCAGGCACTGGTGACTTTCCTTCGCGCGTTACAAGTGCGAGATCGCCGGCAACAAAAACTTCGGGATGTCCCGGAATCGACAGGTCCGACTCAACAATCACTCTGCCGACGTGATCGACTGGAACGCCGAGCATTTTGCCGAGTGGCGAGGCAGCATTGCCTGCTGCCCAGAAGATCGTGCGAGCAGAAATCTTTTCATTTCCAACATGGACTGCGTCCGGCTCGATGAGTGTCACCATCGAGTTGGTACGAACTTCCACCCCAAGCTCCTCCAGACTTTTCTTCGCCTTGGCCGCGAGTGATTCCGGAAACGTCGGAAGTATTCGTGGACCGGCTTCGAGGAGAATCACTCTTGATTGTCGCGTGTCGATGCGGCGGAAGTCGGGAAAGAGTGCACGTCGCGCAATCATTGGCATCGCTCCGGTGAGCTCGACACCTGTCGGACCGCCACCAACAATCACGAATGTCAGGAAAGCCTTCTTCTCCGCGTCGTCCTTTGCTTCCTCAGCCCGCTCGAATGCAAGCAGAAAACGCCTTCGGATTTCTGTTCCGTCTTCTATCGCTTTCAGTCCCGGTGCGATCGGCTCCCACTCTTCGTGACCGAAGTATGCGTGTCGAGATCCCGTTGCGACGATGAGATAGTCGTACGGGATTTCCATGTCCTGATAATCGAGGCACACGACTTGTCGCGACGGATCGATCGAGCAAACCTCTTCGAGCAGAACCGTCGTGTTCTGCTGCCGACGCAGAATCCACCTTATTGGCGCAGTGATGTCGCTCGGTGCAAGCGAACCAGTGGCCACTTGATACAACAGCGGCTGAAAAAGATGATGATTCGTGCGATCGAGGAGGGTTATATCCGCGTCGACGTTGCGCAGCGTTCGCGCCGCAGTGAGACCGGCGAATCCCCCACCGACTATCACGATGCGACGCCGACTCACGCGATTCGCTCTTCGAGAGACCGTGCCGTCAGTGTCATCAGCAACACGAGGGCTATCAACAACACACTGTATGATGCGGCAGTTCCGAATGCGAGCGCTCTGAGCTGCGCGAGGATTTCCATCGAGATCGGACGATTCGAATGCGTGTACAAAACGACGCTCGCGACGAACTCTCCGACTGCAGTCACTGCTGCGAGTAACGCTCCGGCAACAAGCCCCGGACGTGCGGCCGGCAAAACCACTCTACGCATCGTGAGCCACCACGATGCACCGAGTCCTCGCGCTGCATCCTCTAAAGAAGGATCCATCTGACGAAGCGACCCTTCAACAGCGGTCGCAACAAGCGGAATGTCTCGAATGAAATACGCGAGCGGCAGAATCCAGAAAGTTCCGACGAGCAGAATCCGCGCAGTCGCCAAGTCATTTTTGTTGAAAGTCGCTGCGAGCCCAAGCGCAATCGCAGTTGCAGGAATCGCCCAGGGTAGTGCAACGAGTATCTCCAGCATCCGCCGGCCGGTGAACTGTCTCAACACTATGAGATACGCGGCAACGAAACACACCACGACATTCGCGGCGGTCGCGATGAGCGCCATCGATACGCTGTTGACAATCGGCCGCCAGAGTTGCGCCTCTGAAAACAATCTTCGGTAATTATCGAGTGTGTACTCAGGCGGAATTACCTGCGTGGTCCACGCGCCGTCTCTGGCAAACGAAACGAGAACTACCATCAGATGGGGTAGTACCAAAATCACAACGGTGACAAACGCAAGCGCTGCGGCTGCCAGCTGCGCGCCACGGGATCTAATCACGCGGCGAGTCGCTGAGCCTTTACCGGCGAGCGTGTATTTCCGTTTTCGCTCGAGCCAGCGGAAAAGCATCAATCCCGCAACCGCACTCAGCGCGAGCACTGTAGTCTCTACATACGCGAGACCCAGCTCGCCGTTCAACTTCGACGCAACGATCTGCGTCGACAGCACGCGAATTCCACCGCCAAACACATACGGCGCGGAGAACGATCCGAGTGCTGTCATGAATACAAGCAGCATTGACCCGGCAATTGCGGGCATGAGAAGCGGTAACGTCACACGCGTCAGTCGCTGCCACGAGCTCGCCCCCAGTCCGGCTGCTGCCTCATCGAGCGTAGTGTCGTAACGCTCGAGTCCCGCAGACACAAACAGAAATACGTACACGTACATCGTGTACGCGTGGACGAAGATGATCGCCCAGACACCCGTCAGCCGCCACGGTGCTTCGTGCAAATCCAGTATCCGCTGGATTCCACGCGTGACCAATCCACTCTCTCCATACAGGAAAAGAAAAGCGATCACTCCGACTAGCGGCGGCAAAGCAGCAGGCAACGTTGCGACAGCACGCAAAATTCGGCGGCCCGGAAACTCGAATCTGGTAAGGAGAAACGCGAGCGGCACACCAATGATCAACGAAGCCACGACCGATGCGAACGAAATGAACAGAGTCGTCGTCAACGCTTCACGATCTGTCTGGCTCGCGGCAAATTCGCGCCAGTGACCAAGCCCGTTCTCGAAGCTGCCGGCAATCACTGCCGCGTTTGGATACACGACGCTCCATAAGAGAAGCGCGAGCACCGGCAAAGCGATCAGCCAGCTGCTTCGCGCAGCGCGTAGCGAACGCGCCTTACGATTCATCGTCCTCGACGACGGGAACGGGCTCTCTCGACACGGTCACGCCAACTCGGTCACCTTCACGAACGCTCATGTTCTGTGATTCGATTTCCACCAAAACATCGCCCGCAAGCTTCACTCGATAGACTGCATTCCCCCCTGCGAATCGTCGATTCGCAACTTCACCGGTCCACACACCTTGGCTGTCGGGGGAAACTAGCTCGAGTGCATCCGGACGCAGAACCGCCCTCATCGCGCGAGTCGACAAGCTGGCACCCCCACCGCGAGTAACCGTAAAGACTCGGGGCACACCACCAATCGTCACCGCCATTCGCCGGCGTCCACTCTCGGCCGGCTCAGCAGCCTCCGCGGGCAGAATCGTCGCTTTTCCAATAAAACTGGCGACGCCGAGTGAGGCGGGTCGCGAGTACAGATCCTCGGGTGTTCCAACCTGGAGAAGCTTTCCCTTTCGAATCACTGCGATGCGATCAGCGATCGCGAATGCGTCCTCCTGGTCGTGCGTAACGAACAAAGCCGATACGCCCACGCGATGGAGCATTGCGCGCAGCTCATCGCGTGTCGCTTGCCTCAGAGTCGGATCGAGATTCGAGAGAGGCTCATCGAGCAACAGCACCTGCGGCTCGATTACCAGCGCGCGCGCCAAAGCCACGCGTTGTTGCTCACCCCCCGACAACGACTGGATTCCACGCCGACCCGCCCCCTCAAGGCCGACAGATTCGAGAACTGTCCGCGCCTGTTCGAGTCTTTTCTGTTTTGGAATTCGGCGCGCTTCGAGACCGAACGCAACGTTGTCTTCGACCGACATGTGCGGAAACAATGCGTAGTGCTGAAACACCATTCCGAACCCACGATCCTGCGGAGGCAGCGGCGTGATGTCCTTTCCGTCGAGAGTGACAGTACCACTGTCCGGAATCTCGTACCCGGCGACTATTCTGAGAGTTGTAGTCTTTCCCGATCCAGACGCACCGATCAGCGCGAGGAGCTCACCCGCCGCAATCTCGAGCGATACGTCGTCAACAGCGGTGTGTTCACCGAAGCGCCGAGTTATTCCCTTGAGCGCGAGCGCACCAGCGCTCACTGCTTATTCCCGCGATTCCTGATGTTCGCGTCCCAGTATTTCATCCATTCATCGAGATGCTCGGCCATCATCGCCCGGTCTACCGCCATCGGCTTGATCTTCGACTTGGCATCCTGAATCCACTTTGGCAAATCGGAAACCGGAATGTCCGTGCGCGCGGGAATTCTCAGGAATTGATCAGCCGCCGCTTTGAGCGCCTCGGGTGCCGTCACGAACTCGTAGTAGAGCTTCGCTTCTTTCGGATGCTTCGTTCCCTTCACAATCGCGATTCCGTCAACAAGCACCGGCGTTCCACTGGACGGAATCAAGTAACCGACAGGAATCCCTGTTCGCTGCTGAAGCGTAGCGATGTCCGGCATGTCCCAGAGAGTGATAATCCCTTCCTGTCTGCCAAGCTTCTGATAAAGAAGTGTTGGATTCAAAACGTATTCGCGTGTGCTCGCATCGAGTTTCTTCAGCCAATCGTATCCCGATTGTGGGCCTCCAGTGCGCGCGACGGACCGCGCGATGATCGCGCCGAATATCGCTCGCATTGTTCCGGACGCAATCGGGTCACGTATCAGAAGCTTCCCTTTCCACTTTGGATCGAGAACGTCGTCCCAGTCCTTCGGCGCTTGAGCTGCAGTCACCGCCTGAGTGTTGTACGCGATGACTTCAGGCGTGAGATACGTTCCATACCAATGGTCGTGGTTCTCTCGCGCTTCTACGGGCACTGCGTTCGACCACGTTGGGATGTACGGCTCCAAAAGATTTTCGCGTGTCGCTCTGTCGAACGCTTCCGCAGGTGCTCCAAACCAGACGTCCGCCTGCGGATTGTCTTTCTCCGCCCGCACTCGGTCGAGTACTTCCTGCGAGCCCATGTCGACCCACTGCACATCGATGTCGGGGTGTGCTTTCTCGAATCCCTTTTCGAGATACTCGAGCAGCTCCTTGCCATGCGGCGAGTAAACGATCAGAACTGTGCGCTTGTCGCTCGAGCAACTCAGAGCCGACAGCAGCAGTAACGCGACTGCCGGCCAGCGCCTCATCTTCCGCCGGTTCCCTTCAATGCAAGAAGATTGACGAACAAGCGCGCTCCGCCGCTCACGCCCGCCGGAAGCTGACGAAAAAATGCGAGTGTTGTATAGACGTACATTCCTTTGCCATAAGGAGCGAGCAGAATCGCGCCGCGATTGGGCTGCTCGCCCGTGTCGTTCATGGCGAGCAATGGATGGTACGCAGGATCGAAAGTCCTCGGCATGTAGAGAGCGCGCTCCTGAACCCACCCGGCATAATCAGCGTCGGTAATTCGATTTGGAAATGTGAGTGCGCGTGCACCCGGATCGAGAACGGTGACGGCTGCATTCTCCTCGGTCACACGATCATGCGGGCGCGCAATCGTTATCGGGTACGGCATCATTCCCGGCTGCGTCATCTCGTACTGGCCGTATTGAACGACCAGCGTCCCACCGTTCCGGGCGTACGTCAACAAATATTGATTGTTGTCTCGCAGCTCTCTGCTCGCCTGATATGCACGCGGACCGACGACAATGGTAGAGTACGATGAGAAATCAGTCGACGGAATATCGGACGGTTGAACGATCGTGACTGGAATGCCCAGCTGACTCAGCGAAGGCGCAACGTTGTCGCCTACGCCAGGGATATATGCCACGCGAAGATTCGCCGGCACCGCGACATCGAGCGACACGATCGAAACGGTCGACTCGCGATACTGCCGCTGGGGAGTGATGTGCTCGTAATCGATCTGCACGTAGCCAATGCGGGAACGGACACCGTCTACGGTTGCGGTCGCTACAACATTGTGCGATCCGGCAAGAAGTTTTCCCCGCACGCGGAACGTAACTGTGCGCGTTCCAGCCGAATCGACTGTTACGGTGCGCTCCGCGGAGTCCGCGCTCAATCCCACGGGCAACGTAAGGCCCACAGTTACTGACTTTCGCGCAGGTACGGCAGATCGCAGCGTAACGCTGAAGAAGCGATCGAATGGGACATTGGCGCGCGCCAGCTCCACGGTGTGATCGAGCGTTACACTCATTGCAGGAGCAACCGCAACTGGTCGTTGCACATCACCGCGCACCGGATCCGCGAAGTGATATACCACCGGAGTTCTCTGCGCCGCGCATGTCTGGCCGTTTTCACAAATCGAAACGCCGAGCCACGATTGCTTCTCGATCTCGTCCTCTGAAACGCCCGTGATTTTGGGGGAGAAGAGATCGCCATTTCTCGGCGTCACGAGCCACCAGGGCTGCGTGATTTGTGTTCCGTGAAAATACGTCGACCATCTGAAGCTGCTGTCCGGCGCAATGGAAACCACGGCACCTGACGGAGCACCTGGCCAAGTCGGGCGCGCGGTAATCTGAATCGGGCTGCGATTGTAAACGGTGACCATTACTTTGGCACTGTCTCCCAACGCAACGAGCTGACGATCAGCAATGGCTTCGACAGCGACATTCGGCGCGGTGAGATTTCGATCGATCGGCTGCGAGGCCGGCGATGCAATCTTCTCGAGCCCGTCAAAGATCGACTGCTCATTCGCCGCCGGTGTAGACTGGTTCACGCGCGTTGCCTCGCGCCGCAGAATGTCCCACACGACTCCTTTCCGCTGAATCGATCCAAAGCCTTGAGACTTGTGTTGCGATCGACTCTCCGCGGCAATCTCGGCGTACGATTTTCCCAACGCGGGATTGTATTCGCCGACGTTGATGCGAATGGTGGCAGTCCCTTCAGGCGAGAAGCGGGCGCTCCGATAGAGTTTTAGCGGTGTCCATGGTTTCCCATAAATACTGGCAGGGAAACGGACTGTATCCATTGCCGCTGTCTCGTACGCTTCTTTCGCAAGGAGCGCCGAAACCTGATGGTGACCGTGACCGTCGAGCGGAGTTCCTGAAAACGTCGTCGCGATGATGTGCGGCCGGAACGCGCGAATCACAATCACCATGTCGCCGAGAATCGAATCCTTCGGCCAGTGAGTGTATGTCTCCGCTGCCGTCTTCGAAAAACCAAAATCGTAAGCACGCGTGAAGTATTGATGCGCACCATCGATGCGGCGGGCAGCGAGCAGCTCCTGCGTCCGGATTATTCCGAGCTGCTCGCCAAGCTCGTTCCCGATCAGGTTCTGTCCGCCGTCACCACGATTGAGCGAGAGATACGCCGTCTCCGCTCGGCCACTGCGGGATAGCCACGTGATGAGCTGAGTGTCTTCATCGTCGGGATGCGCGGCTATCCAGAGAACTCGCAGCTTGTCTGCCGGTGCCGACTGAGAAATCAGACAAGTCGGCGCGAGATAACTGACGACTGCTAGCAATGTATACAGTGCTCGTTTCATCAATACTCTTGTCAGATGGAAAATTGAATTGCTACGAGCTTACGGCCGCGCCACGCTTTCTGCTTCCCGCCGGCTCGACACGCTCAGCAGTTACCTCAGCGATAATTCGATCCTGCTCAGCTTTATGCGCCGACGCATATCCTTCCGCCGGACTCGCTCGCTCGGGGCGACCGATGTACCGCACGATCATGACATTTCCCGTAGACACCCGAAGCCGAGGCGACACGTACGTCCAGGCGCCCATATTCTTCGGCTCCTCTTGCGCCCACACGACTTCCGTCGCACTCGGATAGAGATCGACGATCTTCGCCACTGCATCGTGCGGCCACGGATAGAGCTCTTCAACTCGAACAAGTGCAAGGTACGGTTTTCGTTGCGCGAGAAGATCGTAATAGATCTTTCCCGTGCAGAACACGAGACGAGTAACCGCATTGCGCGCTTCAGCAGCAATCGGATCATCGATTACCGGTTGGAAACGGCCGTCAGTGAGATCACTCAGCTTCGATGCCGCTTCGGGCAAGCGAAGCAGACTCTTCGGCTGAATCAAAATCAGTGGTCGCTTCGTCTTCGACGCCGCGTGGCGGCGCACAACGTGGAAGTACTGAGCGGGAGTCGAAGGATACGCGACACGCATGTTGCCTTCCGCGCAGAGCTGCAGAAACCTCTCGATCCGGGCGCTCGAGTGCTCCGGCCCCTGCCCTTCGTATCCATGCGGGAGAAGAAGGACGATCGATGAATCCTGCCCCCACTTTGCGCCGTCGGAAGCAATGAACTGGTCGATGATCGGTTGCGCGACGTTGACGAAATCTCCGAATTGCGCCTCCCACAAAACGAGGGCATCGAGCATTGCAGTGCTGAAGCCGTACTCGAAGCCGAGCACCGCCGTTTCGGAAAGTGGACTGTTGTAGATCTCGAATTTTCCGCGCGCGTCAGAAAGATTTGCGAGCGGAGTGTACGTCTCGCCTGTCTCGGTGTCATGCAAAACCGATTGGCGGTGAGAGAACGTGCCTCGTTCGATGTCCTGCCCGCTGAGTCGTATCGACGTACCATCGACGATAAGCGATGCGAACGCGAGCGCTTCAGCGTGGCCCCAGTCGATGCCGCCCGCGTCGCCCATCGCATCGCGCCGCCTCCGCAAAGTCTTCACCAATCGCGAGTGCGGCTTTATCGATTGCGGCCACGCGAGAAGTTGTTCGTTCAGGGAGACAAGCTGGTCGGCGCGCGGGTTAGCGATATTGCTCGTCGACAGATTCTCTTGCTCGAGGGATACTGCGTATTCGTCCGTCGATGGTGAAACGCCATCCACCGCAGTCACCTGAGCTTGAGCACGCTCGAAATTCGCCATGATCTCGGATTCAAGCGACTTCACCTCGTCCTGCGTAATGAGCTTTTCCGCCACGAGCTGATTCGCCCACACATCGCGCGTAGTGGGATGCGATTTGATCTGCGCGTAAAGCGCGGGTTGCGTGAATGCCGGCTCGTCCGTCTCATTGTGACCGTGACGCCGGTAACCAACGAGATCGATGAGGAAATCCTTCCCGAACTTCGCTCGGTACTCCACTCCAAGCCGCGCAACACGAACACATGACTCGGTGTGCTCCGCATTGACGTGAACGATTGGAACCTCGAATCCCTTCGCGAGATCACTCGCGTACCGCGTTGAGCGCCCGTCACTGGGATCCGTGGTGAATCCCACCTGATTATTGACAATGATGTGAAGCGTTCCGCCAACACGATATCCGCGCAGCCGCGAGAGATTGAACGTTTCGGCTACGACTCCTTCACCCGGGAATGCTGCATCTCCATGTATGCAAACCGGCACCACGAGCGATTCGTCCCGGCGATCGGCGCCGGACAACAAATCCTGCCGAGCTCGCACGGCACCCTGTAAAACAGGGTTCACGAATTCCAGATGGCTCGGATTCGGAATCAGTGACAGCGCGATCTCACGGCCGCCGGCAACTTGTCGTTTCCCCGTTGCACCCAGATGGTACTTCACATCGCCGGTCTCGCTCTCGGCGTTGTCTTCGTCGTGCTTTCCTTCGAATTCAGCGAACACCGCCTGGTACGGCATGCCGAGGATGTGCGCCAGAACGTTGATGCGTCCACGATGAGCCATCGCGATGCTGAGCTCGCGCGCACCTTGAGCGGCAGCCATGTCGATCGTCACGTCGAGCATCGGGACGAGCGCGTCTGTGCCCTCGATCGAGAATCGCTTGTAGCCCTGGTAAACGCGGCCGATGTAGCGCTCGAGTGCATCTACCTCGGTTAGACGCCGGAGAATCGCTTTTTTTTCGCCGACTGTGAGAGGCTGGTGAACGCGCCCGTTTTCGATCTGCTCGCGCAGCCATCTCCGCTCAGTCGCGTTGCCGAGATGATCGAACTCGAATCCGATGTTGGATGAATAGAGGTTGCGTAGTCGCGCGACAGCTTCTGCGGCAGTGGCTTCGGGAGCTCCCAACGCATCACCGGGAATCGTCTGCAGGTCTGCCTCCGTAATACCATGGAACTCTGGCGTGAGCTCAGTCGTTCCTGGAGGCCGCGTGCCGAGCGGGTCGATCTCGGCGGCCAGATGTCCATATGCGCGGATGAAGTCGATGAGTGCAGCGGCACCAGCAACTTTCTTGAGCAGACTCGCATCGATTTTCTCTGACGGGCCCGGCGGTGTGACCGCCGTAAGCGATTCCGCAAACTTGAAGAACTGTCGCCACGACTCATCAACAGAGGCAGGATCGCGCCGATACGCCTCGTACGCCTCGGCCACGTATCCATCATTGAAGACGCTCGTGATGGGCTGTGTGGTCATGCGCCTAATTTAATGCACGCGTCATTTTCCCATGCAGACCTTCTGAAAACCTGTCCCACGAGGAGGACGCACGGGGTAGACACTTCACGTCGCAAAGCGGCCGCAAAACAGGTGCAAATCGCTCTGCCATATAGGCAAAAAAAAGCCCCGTATCTCATCGAGATACGGGGCGGATCTCAGCCGACGAGATTATCTCCTCGACTTGTCGACGTTGTTGCCGATGACGCCACCAAGGATTGCACCGGCGACACCACCAATCACCGCGCCCTTGACCCTGTCACGGCTGGTCACTGCACCGATGACTGCACCTGCGGCACCACCGATCGCTGCGTCACGCTTGGTGTGCTTGACGATCACTGTGCGTCGCGGAGCAGGATAGTAAACTCCACCGCCTGAGGATGACCGCCTTACGGTGCTCGTCCGGCGAACAGGCGTCGTTGTCGTTGTTCGCGGGGTCGAGTAAACCGGCTGACCGCCGATATAGCCGACGGGGGCCAATCCCTGTGCTTGCGCTGCCTTCTCAGCAGCAGAAATGCTATCCAACGCTGTATACGGGCGAGCCTGACCCGCCAGTGACAGGTCGGAATTCAGTGCATCGTCGACTTTCTTATTGCTATCATCACGTCCGCAAGCAACGGCCAAAATGGCAACTGGGACGAGGAAAAGCATCCGATTGATTCTCATTATTCCTCCTGAATTTTGGCCGCTGAACGCGCCCAGACCATAGTGAAAGGCAGGGACCGTGCCAAACCGTCCACCGTTAAGGCCGTGTTTTTCAGGCTGCGGTTGCAGTCGAAAATTCGTCCACGTCCACTGTTCGCGGCGTGCCTTCGCGGGGCAGAGTAAGCCGGAAAATGCTCCCTTCTCCGAGCACTGATTCCATTTCCAGCGAGCCATCGAGCAGCGTCGCTAATCGGCGCGAGATTGGGAGGCCGAGTCCAGTGCCGGGTTGTTGGGTCGGCGATACCTGTACGAACTCCTCGAAAACTCGCGCCTTGTCTTCCTCCGAAATTCCTTCTCCGTGATCGATGACACTGATTATTACACCGCCCGTCTCGGTAGGGGTCGCTTCAACCGTGATGGGCTTTCTTCTGCCGAACTTGATTGCATTCGACAGGAGGTTGAGAAGAATCTGGCGAACACGACGAGGGTCGGTGCTGACGGTGAGCGAATCCGGCGGGTGCTCGAATGAAAGCTGACAGCCATGCTCATCCGCCAGCGGCCTTACCGTCACAAAGAGATCCTCGATCAGGAACTCCATGTTCACCGGCTGCAATGCCAGCTCGATCTTTCCGGCTTCGATCTTCGACAAATCCAGCACGTCGTTCACGAGCTCGAGCAAGTGTCTCGCTGCTTTCAGCGTGCGCTGAAGCCCCTCTCTCTGCTTTTCATTCAGCGGTCCGTAAATGTTGTCGATCAGCAAAGTGCTATAGCCGATGACCGCGTTGATTGGGGTCCGCAGCTCGTGACTCATCGACGCATAGAATCGATTCCTCACGCCCATCGCCTGCTCCAATTCCATCTGACGGTTATGAAGCTGGTTGTTGAGCTCAGCGAGCTGCGCGGCTGATTTTGCCTCCGACTCGAGCAGCTCTGCGCGATGCTGTAACTCGAGCTCGCGGCGCTCGCTCTCCGCGAGGAGCTCCGACTGCTCTTTTATTTGCTCCTGCTTGAGGTACAGATCCACGAACACCGCGACCTTCGAGCGAAGCACATCCGGATTGAATGGCTTGAAAACGTAATCCACCGCGCCCATGGAGTAACCCTTGAAGACGTACGAGTCCTCCTTGTTGATCGCGCTGAGGAAGATGATTGGTATGAAGCGCGATTTTTCTCTCGACTTGATGATCTGCGCCACATCGAAGCCGTTCATCTCGGGCATTTGAACATCGAGCAGGATGACCGCAAACTCGTGTTGAAGCACGCACTTCAGCGCTTCTTCTCCCGAATGGGCTGACACGAGTACCTGACCGAGTGGCTCCAGAATCGCTTCGAGGGCGAGCAGATTCTCCGCGCGGTCATCGACGAGAAGAATTTTGACTGTGCCGGCGGTCATCGGGCGCCCCCGGCGGCGCGTGCAGGTTCAGAATTGGTCATCCGCACGAGAGCTTCTGCAATTCCCATGAGAGGAACTACGCTCGCCTCAGGGACAGCACGCTGCGCGGCGTAAGGCATTACCGGACTCTCTGCCGTTGCAGGGTCCTGGACTAAGGCACGTCCTCCTCGATCGACGATGTGTCTCAGGCCTCTCGCGCCGTCGTCATTTGCCCCAGTCAGAATCACACCGATCGTCGAGTCGGGGTACGTGTCAGCTGCCGACATGAACGTCACATCGATCGATGGTCGACTGAAGCGAACCACCGGATCGGTTGTGAGCGATAGGTGGCCATTATCAACGAGCATGTGATAATTGGCCGGTGCTATGTAGACGCCGCCCGGCACAAGGGGCTCTTTGTCTTCGACGTCTATAACGCTGAGCGCAGTAGCGTCCTGGAGCAAGCCAGCGAGAAGATTATCGGCATGGCGGCTGCGATGCTGCACGATGATAACCGGAATGTCGAAGCCGGGCGGCAGCTCGCTGATCACGCGAGTCAGTGCGGCGAGTCCACCCCACGATGCGCCGACGACGATGACCGACGTCTTGGTCATCGCACCTTTCGATAAATTTTTTCGCGGCCGTTGATCTGCTCGTAGCATTCCTCGTACGGTGAAAACCGTAACGATTCCTTGCTCCCGAGCGCGAGCACTCCGAACATCGCGAGACTGTCGTAAAAGAGCGTGAGTACTCTCGCCTGCAGCGTCTTATCGAAGTAGATCAGCACATTGCGGCAGAGAATTACGTTGAACTCACTGAACGATCTGTCTGTCACGAGATTGTGCTGAGAGAACACGACGTTTTTGGTGAGAGTCGGATGAAACAACGCTCCGTCGTATTTTGCGACGTAGTAGTCCGAGAAAGAACGCTTGCCTCCGGCCGCGATGTAGTTCTCGGTGTACTCCTGCATTCTATCGAGCGGAAAGATTCCTGCCTTCGCTTTCTGCAGCACTACTTCATTGATGTCCGTCGCGTAAATGCGGGATCGCTCATAGAGTCCTTCCTCCTCGAGCAGAATCGCCATCGAGAAAACTTCCTCGCCCGTCGCGCACCCCGCGTGCCAGATGCGGATGAAAGGATAAGTGCGCAGCGCCGGTACGACATACTGTCTGAATTCACGATAGAACCCCGGATCGCGAAACATCGCAGTCACGTTGATCGAGAGATCGAGAAGAAGTCTCTCCATCAAGTCCGAATCGTGAAGCACCCGGTCCTGCAGCGCGCTGATGGTATTCAGTCCCTCAGCTTCGATTCGCTTCCATAGCCGGCGTCTGATCGATGCGTACGCATACGATCTGAAATCGAAGCCGTAGTGCTGATATATCCCTTCGAGCAGCAGCTCGATCTCAATCTGCTCGAGCTCTGGATTGTACTTCGATGGCGTTGCCGCCGCCGCCGCGGTTGACTGCTCTATTTGTAAAGCCACACGCGTAGCAGGGATATCAGCTGCTCGGTGTCAACGGGCTTCATGATGTAGTCCGATGCTCCCGCAGCGATGCACTTCTCTCGATCGCCCTTCATTGCTTTCGCGGTGAGAGCGATTATCGGAAGTGCTTTGAACCTTGGATCCTGCCTGATCCTTCGCATTGTCTCATACCCGTCCATCTCGGGCATCATCACATCCATCAGAATAACGTCGACGCCAGGATTACTCTCGAGCACCGACAGCGCGTCTTTTCCATTTTCCGAGAAGCGCACGCTCATTCCATGATCCTCGAGCACGCTTGTCAGCGAGAAAATGTTGCGCACATCGTCGTCGACTATCAGCACGTTCTTTCCCGCGATTACTGCGTCGGCGTCGTGAAGCTGCTCGAGCATCTTGCGCTTCGAATCCGGAAGCTTCGCCTCGACCCGATGAAGGAACAGCGCGGTCTCATCGAGTAATCGCTCCGGCGACTTCGCGTCTTTCATGATGATCGTTTCCGCGTACTTCTTGACCCGCGTTTCCTCCGCTCCGGTGAGTTCCCTGCCGGTGTAAACGATGATCGGGAGATCGATCATCGAGGGGTTTGATTTCACTTTTTCGAGGAAATCGAATCCGCTCATCTCCCTCAGGCCGAGATCGAGTACCACACAGTCGTAATGCTTGCCCGACGCAAGCTCGTCGAGTGCGGCTTCCGCCGACTCGACGGGAGTGATCTCGACATCCTCATGCGCAATCAGCTCGACGATCGCATCACGCTGCTCTGCGTCATCCTCGACAACCAGCAGGTGCTTGGGAACATCGTTGAGGAAATTCGTGATTCGAGCGAATGCTTCCTCCAGCGCGTCCTTGCTGACTGGTTTTGCCAGATACGCGAGCGCGCCTGCTCTCAGACCCTGTTGCCTTCGCTCGATACCGCTGATGATGTGAACCGGAATATGACGAGTGTGCGCGTTGTGCTTGAGGCGCTCCATCACTTTCCATCCATCCATGCCCGGTAAATCGATATCGAGCGTTATCGCGTCGGGTCTGTACTCCTGCGCCGCGGCAAGACCGCCGTCGCCGTCGAGCGCGACAATTCCCTTGAACTGCTTTTCGCGCGCCATATCGAGTAGAACTTTCGCGAAGTTCACATCGTTCTCGATGATGAGCACGGTTTTGTCTCCGGGCTCGATATTCTCGTGATCGTCCTGAACGACGTATTGCCGCGCCCGCCGCTCCGGGATCGCAGAGCTCGCGACCGGTGTTGAGCGAGCTGGTGTCGGACGCCACGTAGGATTTGGCCGAACGTTCGGCGTAATCGGCGTCGCTGTTGGCTGCGGAGCTGTTCGGCTGGCGCGCAAGCCTTCGTTACCGCCTGCATTGTCGCGATACGACAGGGGCAGGAAGAGCGTAAATGTGCTTCCCTTGTCGGGCACGCTCTCCACACGAATCTCGCCGCCGAGCAGTCGCGCAATTTCCCGGCTGATCGAGAGGCCGAGACCGGTCCCGCCAAATTTTCGACTCGTCGTGCCGTCCGCCTGCTGGAATGCCTCGAAGATCAAGCGCTGCTTGTCCTTCGGTACGCCCATTCCAGTGTCTGTTACAGAGAAAGCGAGGACCGTCGGGCTACTGTCGAGCACTGAGTTCGCGAACCGCTTGCCCTTATCGGCACGTCGAATGTTGACCGTCACGCTGCCTTCGGGCGTGAATTTGAAAGCGTTCGATAGAAGGTTTCTGAGAATTTGTTCCACTTTCTGTCCGTCCGTTCGCATCGTGGGCGGAACGTCGGACGCAATATCGATTTTGAAGTCGAGCTTTTTCTGCTCCGCGATCGCACCGAAGCCGCGACGAAGCGTGTCCTTCAGATCCGCGAGAGATACGTCGGTCGGGGTTATCTCCATCTTTCCGGCCTCGACCTTCTCCAGGTCGAGAACGTCGTTGATCAGCGAGAGAAGATCGCTTCCTGACGAATGAATCGTCTGTGCGTATTCAACCTGCTTCGCCGTGAGATTCCCTTCCTTGTTGTCTGTAAGCAGCTTTGAGAGAATCAAAAGGCTGTTGAGCGGAGTTCTCAGCTCGTGCGACATGTTCGCGAGAAACTCCGACTTGTACTTCGATGTGAGCGCCAGCTGCTCGGCTTTCTCTTCGAGCGCCACACGCGCCGCCTCGACCTCGTCGTTCTTTTGCTCGACCTTCCGGTTCTGCTCGGCGAGTAGTGAAGCTTTTTCCTCGAGCTCTTCGTTTACCTGCTGCAGCTCGACTTGTTGATCTCGCAGCAGCTCTTCCGAAGCGCGTAGCGATTTCGTTTGCGCTTCGAGCTCGGTGTTCGATTTCTTGAGCTCCTCCTGCTGCAGCTGCAGCTCCTGCGATTGGCTCTGCAGCTCCTGTGTGAGACTCTGCGACTGCTCGAGCAGCTCGCTGGTGCGCATGTTCGCGGCGATCATGTTGAGCACTACACCAATGCTTTCCCCGAGCTGATCGAGGAAAATCTGGTGGATCTGACTGAATGGAAGGAAAGATGCGAGCTCGATCGCAGCCTTGACCTCACCTTCGAACAGCACCGGCAGGACGAGAATATTTCTTGGAGGAGCCTCGCCCAAACCCGAAGCTATCTGTATGTAATCGGGCGGAACGTTCGTGAGAAGTATCGGTTTTTTTTCCAGCGCCGCCTGTCCAATCAATCCTTCTCCGAGATGGAAGCGATTTGCAACGTGCTTCCGCTCCTTGTACGCATAGCTCGCGATGAGCTTGAGAACCGGCGTGTGCTGCTCATACTCCATGATGTAGAAAGCGCCGTGATGCGCTGACACGAGCGGCGTGAGCTCGGACATGATCAGCTTGGACACCGACTCGAGATCCTTCTGACCCTGCATCATCCGCGAGAACTTCGCGAGGTTGGTCTTGAGCCAGTCCTGCTCGGTGTTCTTTTCGGTTGTGTCCTTCAGGTTCGCGATCATCTGGTTGAGGTTGTTCTTCAGCTCATCGAGCTCGCCTTGCGCCTCCACCGTGATCTGTCGTGACAGATCGCCTCGCGTCACTGCGGTTGCCACGTCGGCGATTGCACGCACCTGAAGCGTCAGGCTGTTTGCCATCGCGTTCACGTTGTCGGTGAGCGCGCGCCACGTTCCCGCTGCACCCGGCACTTCAGCCTGGCCGCCAAGCTTTCCTTCTGTTCCCACTTCTTTCGCGACACGCGTTACTTCATCAGCGAACACTCGAAGTGAATCGACCATCGCGTTGATCGTGTTCTTGAGCTCGAGAATCTCGCCGCGAACTTCGACTGCGATTTTCTGTGACAGGTCTCCCTTTGCGACCGCCGTCGTGACGAGCGCGATGTTTCGGATCTGACTGGTCAGGTTTCCGGCGAGCGTATTCACATTGTCCGTGAGGTCCTTCCACGTACCTGCTACTCCCGGCACGTTTGCTTGTCCGCCGAGTTTTCCTTCCGTTCCCACTTCGCGCGCAACGCGCGTTACTTCCGATGCAAATCCGCTCAGCTGATCGACCATCGTGTTGATCGTGTTCTTCAGCTCGAGGATCTCACCCTTCACGTCCACCGTCATCTTGCGCGACAAATCTCCGCGCGCAACGGCGGTCGTCACGTCGGCGATGTTTCTCACCTGGCCGGTGAGGTTCGACGCCATGAAGTTCACGTTGTCAGTGAGGTCTTTCCATGTTCCAGCGACACCTGGAACTTGCGCCTGTCCGCCAAGTCGGCCTTCGGTTCCTACCTCGCGTGCCACACGAGTTACCTCGTCGGCAAACGAGCTCAGCTGATCGACCATCGTGTTGATCGTGTTCTTGAGCTCGAGGATTTCGCCCTGCACGTCGACGGTGATTTTTCGTGAGAGATCACCCTTCGCAACGGCCGTCGTAACATCGGCGATGTTACGGATCTGACTCGTGAGGTTCGACGCCATCGCGTTCACGTTGTCGGTGAGATCCTTCCACGTTCCCGCAATACCCGGGACGTTGGCCTGACCACCGAGTTTTCCTTCCGTTCCAACTTCCTTGGCGACACGAGTGACTTCGTCAGCGAATGAGCTGAGCTGATCGACCATCGTGTTGATCGTGCTCTTGAGCTCGAGTGTTTCGCCGCGGGCTTCGACCGTGATTTTTCGAGAGAGATCTCCTTTTGCGACAGCGGTCGTAACGTCTGCAATGTTTCTCACCTGGCTCGTCAGGTTTCCGGCGAGCGTGTTCACATTGTCGGTTAGATCCTTCCAAGTGCCGGCGACGCCCGGTACACTCGCCTGACCGCCGAGTTTTCCTTCGGTTCCCACCTCGCGCGCAACGCGCGTGACTTCAGCGGCGAATGCGCTGAGCTGATCGACCATGATATTGATCGTGTTCTTGAGCTCGAGGATTTCACCTTTCGCATCTGCGGTGATCTTTCGAGAGAGGTCTCCTTTTGCCACAGCTGTCGTCACGTCCGCGATATTTCTCACCTGACCGGTGAGATTCATCGCCATGAAGTTCACGTTGTCCGTGAGGTCCTTCCACGTTCCTGCAACGTCGGGAACTTCCGCTTGTCCGCCAAGCTTTCCTTCAGTTCCCACTTCTTTTGCAACGCGTGTGACTTCGCCCGCAAAAATTCTGAGGGAGTCCACCATCGCGTTGATCGTATTCTTCAGCTCGAGAATCTCTCCCTGTACGTCGACCGTGATTTTTCTCGAGAGGTCGCCTTTAGCGACCGCTGTAGTGACATCCGCAATGTTTCGAATCTGACCAGTGAGGTTCGAAGCCATCGCATTCACGTTGTCGGTGAGATCCTTCCACGTTCCTGCTACTCCAGGCACGCTCGCCTGTCCACCGAGTTTTCCTTCAGTTCCCACTTCGCGTGCAACGCGTGTCACTTCGGATGCAAATCCACTGAGCTGATCGACCATCGTGTTGATCGTGTTCTTGAGCTCGAGAATTTCTCCCTGCACGTCGACCGTGATTTTGCGCGAGAGATCTCCTTTCGCGACTGCGGTCGTAACGTCCGCAATGTTTCTCACCTGGCTCGTGAGATTTCCAGCGAGAGTATTCACATTGTCCGTTAGGTCTTTCCACGTTCCTGCAACTCCGGGCACGCTTGCTTGTCCGCCGAGTCGGCCCTCGGTTCCCACTTCACGTGCAACGCGGGTTACTTCAGACGCGAATGAGCTGAGCTGATCGACCATCGTGTTGATCGTGTTCTTGAGCTCGAGCGTTTCGCCGCGCGCTTCGACTGTGATCGTTCTGGAGAGGTCTCCTTTCGCGACTGCGGTCGTGACGTCAGCGATGTTTCGCACCTGACCCGTGAGGTTCGATGCCATCGCGTTCACGTTATCCGTGAGATCCTTCCACGTCCCTGCAACGCCCGGGACGTTCGCCTGGCCACCGAGTTTTCCTTCTGTACCGACTTCTTTCGCTACACGAGTCACTTCGGAAGCGAACGCGCTGAGCTGGTCAACCATCTTGTTCACGGTCGTTCCAATTCTCAGAAACTCGCCCTGAACAGTCTTACCGTCGATCTCCAGCACCATCTTCTGGGAGAGATCGCCTTCGGCGACGGCAGTCAGCACGCGAGCGACTTCAGTAGTCGGCGAAGCGAGGTCGGTGATCAGAGAATTGAGCGAGCTCGTCATCGTCGCCCATCCTCCGGTGGCGCGTCCTATCGATGCGCGCTCGTTCATCTGACCTTCGCGTCCAATCGTCGAGCTAACGCGAATCACTTCCGAAGCGAGACGTTCATTTCGCTCGGCGATTCCATTGAAGGCAGTGAAGATCTCGGCGATGAGAGAATCGGCGCTCGTTGGGAGCCGCACTTCGAAATCTCCGTCGCGTAGATCCGTGAGGCTTTCGAGTAATGTCTCGAGCTCGTTGCGAAGAACCGGATTCAGGTCGCCTGTGCTTCCGTTACCGTTTCGCCTTCGCGTGAGAGCACCGCGGCCATTTCGCCTTCGCGTGCCGGTTTCTTCATTTGATTCAGTCGTTGTGTCGCCGGCTGCACGGCGGGCAGCACGACCTGGCCGCTTACGATTGGCAGGGGCGGCTTCTTCTGGGGTGTCGACAATATCGCCGATTTCCACGGCTTCTCCTGAGCGAATTGTGCTTCTTGCGACGCAGTTCCACGGAGGGAATGCGGGGACCCGGTGCGATTACTCTCACACCGGTGGTAAATCCTAATTCCTGTATTCAAAAGTGGTACCGCTCGAAACGGACGAGAGTTCAGGCGGTGAAGACATCAAGGGGATTGGCGCCTAAGCCGTGACACTCGAGCGCCTTAGGGTTCTACTCTTCCTTTGACAAACCGAACTGGAATTCCTCCGTTCCGCGTCCGCAGAATCTCGCTGAGCTGAATGCCTACCATTTTGTCCAGGGTTTTGTCGGCCGAAAGAAGCATGACCGTACATCCCCTGGCTTTTTTTCTGAGAACATTGCCGAACTGGGCGTAGAGGTTTCTGAGCGCCCCGCGTTCGCCGACTCTTATTCCATAGGGAGGGTTGGTCACGATGAAGGCTGGGCCGGGGGGTAATTCGATTGCGGAAATGGGCTTGGATTGGAACTGGATATCGTCGGATACGCTGGCGCGCGTTGAGTTCTCTCTAGCTAATTCTACGACACCATCGTCTCTATCAGACGCCAGCAAGGCGCCAATTGATCCATTTTTCGACGATTCATTCGCAACAGTCTTTAAAGCAGTCCAGACACGCTCGTCACTGGTCGGCCAAGAGTGGAACGCAAAATCTCGCCTAAGGCCGGGCGCGATTCGCCGCGCAATAAGCGCCGCCTCGATCGCAATCGTACCCGATCCGCAAAAAGGATCGACAAGGGGCGAGCGCCGATCCCAGCCACTGCTCAACACCATCGCCGCGGCGAGCGTTTCGCGAAGCGGAGCTTTTCCACTCGCCTCCCGATAGCCACGCCTATGAAGAAGCGCTCCCGAGCTGTCAGCGCTGATCGTGCATTCATCATGATCGAGCCGCGCAATGAACAGTTGCGAGCGTGCATCGACTGCAACCTGCTGCTCCTCTTCATCAGACCTCTTCACTTCCGGTTTCCCAACATTGACGTCACCAACGCGCTTGACGATTGATTCCGCCAGTCGCTCGGCGACTGCGTCGGAATGGTAGAGCCGTGACTTCCTGCACGTCACGCGGAATTGCACGCGTGCTCCCTTCGCCACGTATCCATCCCACGGGATTTGTTTAGCCCGCCTCTCCAGCTCGTGAAAACTGTCGGCGTGAAATCTTGCAACGCGAACAATCACTCTGCTCGCTGTTCGCAACCAAAGATTCGCTTTGTACAACAATGCAAGATCACCATTGAAGGCGACTCCTCCTTCGGTCGCCTCTGTGCGGCCAACGCCGAGCTCTTTCAGCTCTGAAATGAGAATTTGCTCGAGCCCAGGTGCGCAGATCGCAAAGATGCTCAGGGAAAACTTCGAGGTAGTCGGACTCGGCAAGTGATCTCACGGAAGCGGTACCGTGACTGTTTACAGTCGCGAATCGGGTCGCGAGTGAATATACGTGGGTTTGCCGAACATTCTGGCGGAATAATTCCTGCCATATGAAAGCAACATATGCAGCAAAAAATCACCCGCGAATCCGCGCGGCTTATTCTCGCGGAGCGGTTCGGTCATGCCGATTTCAGAAGAGGACAATGGGCACCTGTTCAAGCTCTTCTGGAAGGCGGCGATGCCCTCGTCGTAATGCCGACGGGTAGCGGCAAATCAGTTATCTACCAGCTACCCGCTCTTTTACTTCCCGGTCTCACCATTGTTGTGAGCCCTCTGATCGCTCTCATGAAAGATCAGAAGGACAAGCTCATGGCGCAGGGAGTAGACGCCGTCGCGATGCACTCGCATCTCTCGACACTCGAGAGCCGCGAGGCCCATCGACAGATACAGGAAGGCGAAGGCGAGCTTCTTTATCTCACGCCCGAGCGTTTCAAGGATAGAGATTTCTTCGAGCATCTGCTCAACAGAAAGGTCAGCCTGTTCGTGATCGATGAAGCTCACTGCGTGAGTCAGTGGGGCCACGACTTCAGACCGGACTATCTATCGCTGGGGTCGATTGCGAAGCGACTGGGTCGCCCTCCGATCCTCGCACTAACGGCCACGGCGACGCAGGAAGTTCAGGATGACATCGTGCATCAGCTCGGCATGCGATCTCCGCATATCACGATTACCGGCTTTGCGCGCCCCAACCTGCGATTCGAGGTGCGGCGGACTGTCAACGACAACATCAAGGATTCAGTTGTCGAGCAGATCCTTCGTGAAAACAAAGGCTCAGGTGTGATTTATGTCGCGACTGTGAAAGAATCGGAGCGGCTATCTGAAATGCTCTCCGAGCGGCACAACGTCGGACTCTATCACGGCAAGCGACCTGCTGCTGACAGAAAAGCAGTTCAGGATGCATTCATGAATGACGAGATCAAGGCAATCGTCGCCACGAACGCATTCGGCCTCGGCATCGACAAGCAGGATCTTCGCTTCGTCGTTCACTATCATTTTCCCGGATCCATCGAGTCGTATTATCAGGAAGCGGGACGCGCGGGACGCGATGGACTACCCGCTACCTGCACGATGCTTTATCGCGTCGAAGACCGTCGTATTCAGACCTATTTTCTCGGCGGGCGATATCCCGAAGTGGAAGAAGCCGCGCGTGTCGCGCTCGCCTTGGAGAAGTATCCTGTCGATCAACCAGTGGCGCTGAGCGACATCACCGATATAACCGAAGTTCCTCAGCGAAAGGCGAAGATCGTGTTCGCGCTGCTCAAGCGTCACGGACTCGTGCGCGAGCATCGCGGCGGTCGATGGCAACGCCTGAGAGGCAATCTCACATCGGTCGATCTGAGCCGCGATCTTCTGGATTACGAAGAGCGGCGCGCCGCGGATCAGAAGAAGCTGGGCACAATGATTCAGTTTTGTCAGACCACCGAATGCCGCACGAAATTCATTCTCGAGCACTTCGGCGAAGAAGTCGCCGCCGATTGGGCGTGCGGGAACTGCGACGCGTGCGATGCGCGAATGGCCTGGGCCGAGCCCGCGTAATCTGGCTCTTGCTAGACGAGCCGCGCGTTCAACTGAAGCTGAAGGTTTCCGGCGAAAACTTTCGAGACGGGACAACCCATTAGTGTCGCGTTGGCGATCTCCTGAAACTTCGCGTTGTCGATGTTCGGAACCGTCGCCGTAACGTCCAGCCTCATAGTCGTTATCTGAAAGCCCACGTCTCCTTTCTCTACAGTGCACTCGGCATTTGTCGAGATGTTTTTCGGGGGCGTTCCATTTTTTTCGAGCCCTCCGCTCAGCGCCATGCTGTAGCACGCCGCCTCCGCAGCGGCGAGAAGCTCTTCCGGATTCGATCCCGCTTCCTCCTCGAAGCGCGATCCAAAATTGTACGCGCCACCGACTCCACCGCTTCCGACATTGTACCTGCCTTTTCCGTCCTTCAATCCCCCTTCCCACACAGCGCTGCTCTTTCTGGTCGGCATTGCTATCTCCTGAATGTCAGCTGACCGTTTTCGAGAAACGGTTCACACTGACGACAATGAGTGCTGTCGCGAACGCCGAGAGAGTGAGAGTTTCGTGCCAGAGATGATTGATTCCGATTCCTTTTAGAAGGATTCCGCGCAACACTGTCAGGTAGTAGGTGAGCGGAAGCGCATACGAAATCCACTGTGCTACAGGCGGCATTGCCTCTCGCGGAAACATGAAACCCGAGAGGAGAATGTTCGGCATGAGAAAGAAAATGCTGAGCTGTATCGCCTGAATCTGAGTCTTCACCATCGTCGAGACGAGCAAGCCGATTCCGAGATTGGCGACGATGAATCCAAGAGAGATCGCAAACAACAGCGTCACGCTTCCGCGAATCGGAATGTCGAACAGCAGGCGACCGAGAATGAGAATGCACGCCATTTGTACGTACCCGACGACCACAAACGGCAGGACTTTACCGAGCATGATGTCGGTTTTACTTATCGGCGTAACGACAAGCTGTTCGAATGTGCCTTTCTCTCGCTCGCGCACGATTGCAATGCTGGTGATCGCAAGTAGCGTGAGAGAGAGAAGCACACCGATGATCCCCGGAACGATATACACAGAGCTGCGCAGAGCGGGGTTGTACCATGGGCGCACTCTTACGTCGAGGGGCTGAGGCCGAGCCAAGTTAGGATCAACGAGCGCCGTCGCGCGCACTGACGCCGCGAGAGCCGCGCCACCAATTGCTGCTGATGAAGCGAGTGGATCTGCGGCGTCGACGATTACCTGTGCGTGTGCAGTTTGATGTTGCTTGATGTCGCGCTCGAATTCCGGCGGAATTACGATCGCCGCCCGTGCGCGTCCGGATTCCATCCAATCGCGCATTTCATTTCGGGAGGCCGCTGCACCGACAATCTTGAAGTTTTGCGTCTGCTCCATCACCGACACGAGACTCCGGCTTTGCTCGCTTCGCGATTCATCCAGTACAACCGTCGGGAGATTTCGAACTTCAGTACGGATTGCGTAACCGAACAGAATGAGCTGGATGATTGGGATTCCAATCATCAACGCGAACGTCAATCGATCGCGACGCATCTGGATGAATTCCTTACGAAGCATCGGGACGAGCAGACTCTTTCGTTTTCTCGTCTCCGTCATGCCGTGACACCCTCGTCCCGTTGTTGCAGCTCGATGAAAACATCTTCTATGGTCGGCTTCCCGAACTGCCGTGTGACTTCTTCGCTCGTTCCAATCGCAATGAGATGCCCGCGCGACAGAAAAGCGATTCTCTGGCACCGGGCTGCTTCGTCCATGTAGTGAGTCGTAACGAGAATTGTCGTGCCCCCTTTTGCCAGTCCATAGATAGTATCCCAGAAGCGCCTGCGCGCTGCGGGGTCGACTCCTGCCGTTGGCTCATCCAGAAACAGAACAGTCGGATGGTGAGCAATCGCGCACGCGAGAGAGATGCGTTGCTTCCATCCCCCACTCAGCGTCCCGACAAGCTGATTGATCCGCGGGCGAAGACCGAGATCATCGAACAGCTCGTCCATCCGCTTCCTTTTTTCCTGCCCCGCCAGCCCGTAGAGCGAAGAATAGAATTCCAGATTCTCAGCAACCGTCAGATCTTCGTACATCCCGAATTTCTGCGACATGTACCCGATGTTCCGGCGGATCTCCTCCGACTGCGTCAGAACATCGAAGCCGGCGACCGTGGCTGACCCCGATGTCGGCGCCAGGAGGCCACACAACATTCTGATTGTGGTCGTTTTCCCCGACCCGTTCGGTCCGAGGACGCCGAAAACTTCACCCCGGTCGATGTCGAACGAGATATCGTTGACAGCCGCGACACCATCGAAAACCTTTGTCAGCTTGTCCGTGTGAACCGGCTGATCCTGCGCTGGAGCAGTCAACGTGCCGGTTTCAGCGATTTTTTCGGAATGCTCACCGTTATGGGAAGTCCCGCCTTCAGTATTCCCGTTGAATCGGAGAATTCGACTTTCACTCCGAACATCAGATCCGCGCGTTCGTCTTCCGTCAGCGCAACTCTCGGTGTGAACTCCGCCTTCGTATTTATTGCGACGACCCGTCCATTGAAGATTCGGCTCGGCATGCCGTCGAGCACTCCCCGCGCAGCCCGGCCAACCGAAATGTTCGGAAGGTCGCGAGCATTCACGTACACTCGAACCCATGGTCGCTGCACTTCTCCGAGGGTGATCGCGGATTGGCCGATTGTCAGTACTTCGCCAGGCTCTGCGTTGCGGCTGAGAACGACGCCACGAACCGGCGCGGTGAGCGTCATGTCGGCCACAGATGCCACAGCGCCGGAGAGACCAGCTTGTGCGCCAGTCACCTGAGCCTTCGCGCTTGCTACTCGTTCCGGACGAGTGCCCTGTTGAAGCAAGAGGAGCGACTGGCGCGCGGCATCGCGACGCGCGATTGCTTGTCTCGCAGCCGCATCGGCGGCATCCCGTTGTTGCAGAGGAATATTTCCTCGTGCTGCCAGAGTCCGTACACGATCGAGGTCTTTCGTCGTTTGCACGACTTCCGCTACTGCCGCATTCAGCTCGGCTTGCGCCCGCCTGATTTCAGCTGCACGCGGTCCGTTCTGCGCTTCGCTCAGATTTGCGCGGGTTGCTTCGACTTGGGCGCGACTCTGCTCGATCACTGCCTGCGAAGTCGGCTGAGCGAGAACAGCGAGTGTATCCCCCGGGCGCACGCTATCACCTTCGTTTACTAAAACCCGAATTACTCTGCCTGGCACAAGTGGAGAAACATCCACTTCTACCGCCTCCAGCGTTCCAGTCGCGACGACTTCGTCACGTTCGGCACGCGAGCATGCTGAAATCAGCAAAATGCCGAGGCAGAGCGCGCGATTCATGAGTTAGCTTTTAGGTGATGCAGGAAGCAGCGGCGTTACCATTACCTCCCGCAATTGACCGCGTTCTTCGTCTCTTCCGCTCGATGGGACGCGAGGAGAAGATGCAGTCGCTGGTGCAATATTCCAAGAAGCTCGAGCCATTTCCCGAACGCTTCCGGGACCTCGATCGAAGCGCCTTCAACATTCCGGAGTGTCAAACGCGCGTCGACATCATTCCTGAAATGCGTGACGGAAAGATGCATTTCTACGCGGATCTCGACGTGCGCCAGTCGCCGACGATCGCTGCGGTTCTGGCGATTGTATTCAGCGCAGTGAATGACCAGCCGCCAGAATCTACCCTTGCCATCCCCGGAGATTTTGTCCGAACATTGATGGAGAGCATCGGCTTGGGCGCTCGTGAGCCGGGACTCAATGCGATGATCACGAGACTCAAACGCTACGCGCTGGAGGCGCAACGAACCCATGGCTGAGCAGACTTTCAAATCGCACCGGCGATATATCCCGGCTTACCATTTTTTCGCGCTTCCTGTCCTCATCCTCAATGTCGTTGCGCAGGTGTTGTACTTCCTCAAGTACCGCACGCCTTACAAGCTGTTGATGATCGTTGTCGCGATTGCGCTGGTGGTTCTCGGGTTTGCCGCGCGATACATGGTAGCGAGAGTCCAGGATCGCGTGATCAGGCTGGAGGAAAGATTGCGTCTTTCCAACTTGCTGCCAGCCGAAATGCACGCAGGCATCAACGATCTCACTGCCGGTCAGCTGGTTGGGTTGCGATTCGCTAGCGATGACGAGGTCGCAGCGTTAGCTCAGCGATGCATGAATGGCGAGCTGACCAAGGGTGAGCAGATAAAGAGAGAGATCAAGAACTGGCGACCCGATAAGTTGAGAGCGTAACGCGCAGAGCTACTCGCCCATCGCTTTCAGAATTACTCGCTTCGCGCGTCGCCCGTCCCACTCTCCATAGAATACCCGCTGCCAAGGGCCGAAATCCAAACGGCCCTTTGTCACCGGAACGATCACCTCATGACCGATCGTCAGCGAGCGGAGATGCGCGGCTGCATTGTCTTCACCAGTTCCGGAATTGTGCCGGTACTTTTCAGGCGACCAGGGCGCAATCTCCTCGAGCCAGTCGAGAATGTCTTTCCAGAGGCCAGGCTCGTGATCGTTGACGAAAACCGAGGCGGAGATGTGCATCGCGGAGACGAGAACGAACCCTTCGGAAATTCCGGCGGCGGCTCTGCATTCTTCAACTTCATCGGTGATGTCGATGATCTCCTGGCGCTTTTTTGTGTTGAACGTGAGATACGAGGTGTGCGTTTTCATTGTCCGTGCGCGCTCGCGGGCAGCAGCACGGAATGCCACGAGGCTCCCGCGGGGGATGCGAATCTCGCCCGCCACTCGCCAAGCGTAGTAACCGATAGATCGAAAACCTCAGTGTCCGCATCCACTTCGCCGCGTGTAGCAGCGTCGCTGAAGTCGTCGCGACTCACGGCTTGGATTTCTCCTTGCTTATCGCGATAAAAAATGAGGCCGCTCGTTACGATTCCGGCGCCGACTTTCTTCTCGAGCGATTTAAGCGTGCGGAAAAGTCCGTCTATCGAGCAGCCCGAAGCTCCGGCCTGGTTCTGGTCGACAGCAATCGTCAGGAACCGGTTCTCCCGCCAATCGCGCCCCGCCGTGAGGGGCAATCCGTGGGCTTTCCAGTCGGTTAGGTAATTATCTACCTGCCCCAAGAGCGTTTTTTCCGGGTCACCGTCAATCCTGCGGTCGGCCCCGTAGACCCATACACGAGCGTTATTCGGAAGCTTCTCAAAATCTTTCGTCAGCATCGCTCATCCCACCCGTGAATTCGGTTTAATCGGTCGCGGACGCGGCCCGTTGAAGGTATTTGGCGGAAGCTCGAGCACCCGCCACATATACCACGCTCCAATCGAGCGGTACGGGGCCCACTTACCTCCAATTTCCAGAACCTTCCTCGGAGTAGGAAGCTTCCGCATTCGGTACGCCAGCTGAATTCCTTTTTGAACACCGAGATCGAGGTCGGGCAAAACATCCAGCCGGCCAAGCCGGAACATCAAGAACATCTGAGCACTCCAGCGTCCGATTCCCTTCACTTGCGTTAACGCGGCGATGATCGCGTCGTCATTCAGCTCGTGCAACGATTCGGTAGGGAGTGAGCCGTTCATGGTGTGCTCAGCGAGATTGCGCACGTAGCTCGCCTTTTGATTCGAAAGCCCGGCGGCACGAAGCTGCTCATGACTCGCATTCAGAATTTGCGGTGGAAGTGGAGCTTCCGGGTTGAAGAGCAGCAATACTCTGCCGTGAATGGTTGCTGCTGCTTTTCCCGATAGCTGCTGATACACGATTGACCGCACGAGCGCATCGAAATGAGTCCCTGCAGTTCTCAACGTGAGATTGAAGGGCCCGACCTTCGAGATTACCTCGTCCATCACGGGATCGACTTTTCTGAGATGCGCAATCGCTTTGCGATACCCCGCCGATTTCGCTTTCATTTACTTACTGACCCTGGTGAACGTGATCGTATCGAGGCCGGTGGGAGCCTGGAAAGCGCCACGGAGTTTCGTCGGCTCGAGCAACGCACCTTCGAATGACCCCGCTCCAAGGAGCTCGAGGTTTACCTTCGCGACGGTATTGAGGCCGATGAGATTGCCGAACGCATTACACGGGACATTCGGCGCGCATCCTCCGGCGCCTCCGTCGCCATGTGCCGCCCAACCACCGGAAACAATGCCCTTTGGTTCCTGAACCAGCGTCAGCTTCCATTGCGAAAACGAGAACAGATGCGCGTTAGATGTCCACACTCCGCCGAGATCCACCGATGACGGTGTTGTCGGCTCGGGAGCGCAGGCGGTTGCGAGAATAATCAGCGCGGTGAAAGCAGAGGCAATTCGTGCTTTCACGATGTTTGCATTTCTGGAACGATCGTCCATCGCAGGTATATTACTACGCCTCCATACCCAATCACCAATCACGCCCCGCCTGCCGCCCAGACGGTGGGCTGCATAGCGTCACCACCGGAGCTAATTGATGAAATCGCTTTATAGGAATTCACTTACACGTTTGGGAGCCGCCCTTGTTACTACTATAGTATTCGCGGCACCGCTATTCGCGCAGAAACCGCCCGCACCGCCCGCGCCCCCCGCAGCATCAGCAGCAAACGGCGCCTCTTGCGAGATCGACAACAGCAAGCCACAGGCTGTTGCTCGCGCGACTTTCTCTCTCGCGCGCGCTCAGGCAGCGGCCAAGACGGGCAACCCCGGCAAGGACCTGCGAGATGTCGTCGCCGCTCTCAACGCGCCCGGTTACAAAAACGATAATCCACTTGGACGCGCATATCTCCTCGGCCAGACTTACATCGTCTTGCTCGAGCAGCCTGACGTCACTCCTGTTATGCCCCGGTCAGCACTTGGCTTTCAGACCGATCCAAGTGCGACAATCGATCTTTTCGCGGCCGCCGATTCGATGTGGAGTATCGTCGAAGCGAGCTCTCCAGCTTGTTCAATGCTCGCACAATCCTGGCGTCAGCAGAAACCGTGGCTCAACGTCACCAACGAGGCAATCAACGCGCTAAACGCGAACAAGCTCGATTCTGCTGAGATTCTTGCGAAGCGCGCACTGATTCTGGATCGCAATGCGCCGTACGCATACTCGGTGCTCGCGACGGTTGCCAAGAACAAGAAGGATTACGCGACTGCATCGCAGATGTGGAAAAAAACTCTCGAGACTGCCGGCACCGACACTTCTTTCGCGGACGTTCGCGAGAGAACGCTACTCGACATGGCTAACACGGCCGGAGCACAAATCGAGGCCGCGAGTCCCGCACAAAAGAAAGCGCTGGCGCGAGAAGGAATCGCTTCCTGGAACGCCGTACTGACAAACTCGTCGGATGACCTTCAGCGAATGGCCGCCGTGCAGCAGCTGGCGAAGCTTTACGTCGCAGCGGGCGACAGTCTCTCGATTCCAAAGATCTACGCGCCGATGATCGCCGAGCCGGCGCGCTATGGCGAGAGCACACTGATGCAAGCCGGCGTAGTGGCGTCGCAGTTCAAGCGTCCAGACGACGCGGCTTTGCTGTTCCAGGCTGTGCTCGCGCGCAATCCGTACCAGCGCGACGCGCTCAACAATCTTGCAGCGAGCTACATCTTCCTCGGCGAGAATGACAAAGTCTTCCCTATCGTCACACGATTGGTCGAGGTCGATCCCAGCAATCCGGACAACTGGATGCTGAATGCATACGCGTATTCTGGGCTCCTCAAAACGAACAAGACCGGCAAGCTCGCCAAGCAGTACACGGATTCTCTCGTGTACTACAGCGGCAAAGCTGACAAGCTGCCGGTGAAGGTGAGCTTTACCGAGTTTTCCCGAAACGCCGAAGGGACGACGCTCGTCGGGTCGATCGAAAATCGCGGGACAGTCGCAAAGACTTTTCCGCTCAGTATTGATTTCCTCGATCGGGCGGGACAGGTGTTATTTACCGAGTCGGTGTCGGTTGGTCCCGTCGCGCCGAAAGCATCAAAGGAATTCAGAATCAAGAGTGCGAAAGGCGGAGTCGCAGGTTACCGCTACAAACCGGTTGTCTAATGTGACTGGGGGATATGGAAAAGGGTGCACTTCGAAGGGTGCGCCCTTTTTTTTATGAGCAGATGGTACGGACTTTGACTGAGCCAATCGCGTGACACACGCACAGATCTGGCCTGATGCTCTGTACATCGTTCGACATGGAGAGTCTGCGGGAAATGTCGCGCGAGAAGCAGCTCTTCTCGCGGGAGAGCGAGAGATCGATATCGGCGTGCGCGACGTCGATGTCCCGCTGTCGAAGCTTGGAGAGCAGCAGGCCGCGGCACTCGGCCGATGGTTCGCCGCCATGCCCGATGACGAAAAACCAAACGTCATTCTCACGTCGCCGTATCTGCGAGCACGACATACTGCGTCGATCGTAGCTCAAGCAGCGGGACTTCGCGAAGACGCTTATTCCCTGGTTGTCGACGAGCGATTGCGTGAAAAGGAATTTGGAATTCTCGACGGACTTACAAAGGTTGGGATTCAAGCGTATCAACCCGAGCAGGCCGAATTCCGGCGACTGCTCGGCAAGTTCTATCATCGCCCGCCGGGCGGCGAGAGCTGGTGCGATGTGATACTTCGTCTTCGGAGCGCGATCGAAATGATATCGCGCGAATACTGTGCTGAGCGCGTGTTGCTGGTGAGTCACTCGGTTGTAGTTCTTTGCATGCGTTACCTGCTCGAGCATATGACCGAGGAGCAGATCCTCACGATCGATCGCGCGGAGGAAGTCGCGAATTGCTCGGCGACCTTATATACGTACGACGACGATGCCTATCCGCGCGGCATGTTAAGACTCGAGTTGTTCAACTTTGTCGCTCCATTGGAGGAAGCAGGAGCACCAATCACTTCAAAACCCGACGCTCACGCAGCGACGAAGTAGCAGAACTAACCCGAGTGAAGGGCAGCCGCTCTTGCAATCAAGGGGCTTGACTCGCTGGTGTGAATGGGAAGACAAATTGTAAACGTCGCCCCTTCGCCCGGCGTGCTTTTCACTGTAACATCCCCGCCGAGCAACAGCGCCAGACGCCGGGTGACAGTGAGCCCAAGCCCGGTACCGCCGGCCCTCCGAGTTGCCTTTTGCTCTACCTGCCAGAAGGGCTCGAAGATTCGCTCGAGGTGTTCCGAGCCTATCCCGATACCTGTATCCTCGACGGAGATGACAAGCTGATCGCCGGCTTGATCGCCCGAGAGAATAATTCGGCCTCGATCGGTGAACTTCACTGCGTTGCTCAGAAGATTCACGATCATCTGGCGAACTTTGACTGCGTCGGTCTCGACGATGACCGGATTAGGCGGCAGCATCACTTCGATGTGAAGGCTGCGCGCGCGAGCGAGTGGCTCCACGATTTCCGCCGCGGGCTCGAGAATCGACGCGAGTGAGGCGCGCTCGAGAGTAACTACTTCGCGACCTGCATCGATTCTCGTGAATGTGAGTATCTCGTCGATCAGCGAGAGCAGGTGTCGCGCACTCGCTTTGATTCTTCCCAGCTGTTGCGACTGCTGCTCATTGACTGGCCCGGTAATTCCGTCTGCGAGAAGCTCCTGATATCCCATAATTGCCGATAGAGGAGTACGCAGCTCGTGTGACATGACCGCAAGGAAATCGCTCTTGGCGCCATTTGCGCTTTCGGCTTCCGCGCGCGCCGCTTCGGCTTCGGTGCGCGCTGCCTCTGCATCGGCCCTCGCACGCTCCGAGCTCACGCGTGCATCTCGCTCGCGAACGAAAAGCTCCGCGCGTTTTCGGTCGGTGTTGCGGAGTACTCTCGCACTCCATGCAACAAGTAGCAGGAAAGTCACTATGTCGGCGACTGCAAAGAGCGAAGTCGCCAGCTCGCTGCTAAAAAGTCCTGATTCTTCGCCGGCGAGGCGAACCATGCCGAACACGAACGGCAGAACGATCGTTCCAGGAACTAGTCGCCGCGCTACGACGCCTGCAGCTCCGGTATCGGCGAGCAGACCGGGAAGACCGCGACGCAGCTCGGAGAACATCAACCCCATTCCAAGAGTTAGAAAACCGATCGCGGACAAAAGCGCCATTCCGAGAATCGGCTGCATGCTGTAAAAATCGCGCACACCAAACGCGTAACCGACAACGGCAACAAACGCGATCACTACGGCGCCGAAGCCCGCAACCTGCGAGATCACTCCATTTACGCGACGGTCACGCGGAAGAGCGAGAATGCCGAGTACCACGCAGATGAACGCTGCCGCTGTATTGATCGCCATGCGACCGGGAAACGTTGGCGTGGTCGCCTCAACCTGCCGACGGAACATGACATCATCGAGTCCGAGGTTCTGACCGATGAAATGCTCGATCACCGTCATCACGGAAAACAGCAGCACCATTCCGCAGAGAATGGCAGCGCAGGTTGTTGCCCATCGTGGCGCATCCTTTTTCTGAACCAGCAATGCGAGCCCGCACAGAATGAAACAGACCGCAGTGCTCGGCATCACCTGCGATGTTTGTCCGATTCCGCGCAACGCAGGATTGTCGATAGCCCATCCTGTGATCACGGCTGAGCCGATGATGATTACAACTATTGCTGCGAATCGCGGCAGGTACTCGAAGAATTTCACGAACCTGTTGCGCTCAACGGGCGGAACTTCGGAGACTTCGGACACACCCATCCGCCGGTTACCTCACCAGTCCTTTCTCGCCCTCAAGTCCGTTATCTGCCCGGCGTGGTGCGCGCCGTGTCCGGAGTAAATCCCGAGAAGATCATCCAGAGACACCTCGCCGATTTCGGGATGCATTCCCTTCCTCGACCATGCGTCATCGGGTAGACTTTCGAGGAAGGTCGCCCACCTTTCGTGAAGTCCCTCGATGATACTGAGCGAGCTGTCGAGCGGAAGACGCGAGTCCGGCAGCGCCGCCCAAACGTCCTGATCATACGTTTTGATTGTCGGATGGTCTTCCGTCACTAGCCACCGGAAGCGGAGATACGCATTGACATGTGAATCGGCAACGTGATGGACGACTTGTCTCACAGTCCAACCGCCGTCGCGGTAAGCAGTATCGAGTTGCTCGTCGTTCAAACCTGATACGGCGGATTTCAGGATTGGCGGGAATGCGCGTATGTCCGCGATCTTGCTCTTGCGTTGCTGTGAATTGAACATTGGCCTGCACGAGAAATTGCGATTGGCTCAACAGCTTCGCTGAGCCAGCGTGAAACCTCGTAAACTACGCTCTCTACGGGTCGCTCAATAGAGGCGCCCGGCTAGCGCGATTTCTGCAGGTTTGGTCCCCTTTCGATTCGTCATTTCTACGGAGTAATTCACCATGCTGTATCGTCGCCTTGGTAGCAGCGATCTCGAAGTGTCGGAGATCTCGCTCGGATCGTGGCTCACATATGGCGTGGGAGTCGATGATTCAAACGCCATTGCATGCGTAAACCGCGCGTTCGACCTCGGAATAAATTTTTTCGATACCTCGAACATTTATGGACGCGGCGCCGCCGAACTATTCCTTGCAAAAGCGCTGAAGGGTCGCGACAGGTCTTCGTACGTTCTCGCGACGAAGCTGTTTTTCCATATGACCAGGACGGACTACGGACTCTCGCGAGCGCAGATCCACAAGCAGATAGATGCTTCGCTGAAACGCCTCAACACGGAATACGTCGACCTGTATCAATGTCACCGCTACGATGAATCGACTCCGCTGGAAGAAACGATGGAAGCTCTCACCGAAGTCGTTCGGGAGGGAAAGACGCGGTACATCGGCTTCAGCGAATGGAAAGCAAATCAGATCCGCGACTCGCTCTCCATTCCGAATGTCGAGAAGTTCGTATCGAGCCAGCCTCAGTACTCGATGATCTGGCGCGTTCCCGAGACCGAGGTGTTCCCGACTTCCGCTGCAAACGGAATCAGCCAGATCGTCTGGTCGCCGCTCGCGCAGGGTGTGCTCACGGGAAAATATCTGCCGGGGAGTCCGCCGCCCGCTCACTCGCGCGCCGTGAGTCCCGAGATGAACGAGTTCATGGATCCGGATCTGATGAGCGATCGAACTCTCTCAGCAGTTCAGGAGCTCCGGCCGATTGCGAAAGGACTCGGGCTTACTCTCGCACAGCTCGCACTCGCATGGGTGCTTCGACGCACCGAAGTTGCATCCGCAATTATCGGAGCGAGCCGGCCGAGCCAGCTGGATGACAATGTTGCCGCATCGGGAGTAAAACTCGATGCCGAGACGCTCGAAGCAATCGACCGGATCACGTTGCCTGTGCAGCGTTTCTCGGCCTCGACTAACTAAGTCCGGAGCGACGCGAGTAGCAGGTTGGATTCGGCAAGAATGTCACGCGCGCTGATTTCGCGTGGTGAGCTCCGTGAAATAATCCGCCAGGGGCCCGGCCCCTGAGGAAAAGTGCGCGCAGGCTCTCCCGGTGCGAACACACCGAGGGTGGGGACGCTCAAGGCAGCCGCGATGTGCATGGGGCCGGAATCGTGGCCAATGAAAAGTTTTGCGCGCGATAGGGAAACTGCGACAATCGCGAGTGAGCCGCCTGACAAATCATCGACATAGTGCCACTTCGAGTTTGGCTCGCTGCGCTTCTTGAGAGGTCCTAGCTCCTTCGACGTTCCGATCCAGAGAATCTGTATGTCATCTGAGGCCAGCTCATTCGCAACGCTGATCCATTCATCGAGACTTACACAGCGACTCTGACTTCCAGCGAATGGATGAAGAGCGACGTACGAGCGGCCCTGCATGATGGAAGAAACTCGAGTGTGCTCGTTAACGAGCGTCGAGGCATCGAGCCTGTACACCAGCGAAGGGGCGTGAATTCCGAGAGGCTCGAGCAAACGCCCGAGCTCCGCGAGAACGGGTCGTTGCCTGTCAGGCGGCAGAAGGATATTTGTTAACCATCTTCGATTTTTTCGACGCTCAAAACCAATTCGCACGGGGATACGCGTTGCCGCGACAGTCGCAGCCGCGCGCCATGGAGCCGAGAAGACAACTGCCTTGTCGAATCGTGCGCGCCGAACCGACGCCGCGACCGCAATGAATCGCCAGAACGAACCTTTGTCCGTGCCCGGCGAGCGAAGCCAGAACGGATCTGCGGCGTACACGATATCGAGATCCGGAATAAGTGCGGCGAGCCCTGAAGCGTACGATTTGCACCACAAGCCAATCGTCGCTGACGGGAACTCTTTTCGGATGGCAGGCAGAAGCGCCGACGCGAAAACGAGGTCGCCGAGGTTATCGAGGCTCACCACAAGGATGCTCTCTCGCCTTTGTGGTTGCCCCTCTTCGGCAGCCATCTTACCTTGTCCTCCGCGGGCATATGACCGCTCGAAGTTCGCTTTCGGACCTCGATAGTTCGAAAGTTTTTTTGCCCGAGCCGACAACTCTACCCCTGCAAGCACGAAGCGACAAGAGCATACGTGCCTAGCGCCTTAGCAAGAACTCAGGATCACGCGGATCAGTCATCGCTCTCGCGATGGCGAGGGCCGGTCGTGCGCCATCGCCCGGAGCCCATCTCGGTGCTGCACATCGACACGGAGCGAGGCTGGCGAGGCGGCGAGCGACAAGTGCTGTGGCTGGCGGAGTCGCTCGTGCGCTCTGGCAATCAATGTGTGATTGCCGCGCGACCGAATGAGCCGCTCGCTGTGCGCGCGACGGAGCTCGGGCTGCGCGTGCTCCCGTGCTCTCCTCGCTGGGAGTTCGATCCTATCGCTGCGAGCATGCTCTCGCGTTTCATTCGCCGCGAAGGAATTCAAGTTGTGCATGCGCATACTGCGCATGCCGCGTCGATTGCGCTTCTCTGCGCCGGCGATGCACAAACTGTGATCACACGCAGAGTTGATTTCCGCGTCGGACGCGATTGGGTTTCGAAGTTGAAGTACCGCCGGGCGAGCGCCGTAATCGCAATCTCCGACGCTGTTGCCGACGCACTCGTCGCAAGTGGAATCGATTCGAGACAGATCGAGATCATACCGAGCGGTGTCGACCTCACTCGATCTGTCGCTCGAGCTGACCTCCGCACTCTTCGCCTGCTTGGCATTCCGGAGAACGCGCCGCTCGTTGTGATGGTTGCCGCGCTCGTGAGACACAAGGATCCGCTGACGTTCGTTAATGCGATGAAAAGTGTAATCTCCGCGATTCCAAATGCGCACGCCTTGATGATCGGTGATGGTCCTCTTCGACCTGAAGTCGAGCGCGCGATCGCACAGTCTGGCCTGGGTGAGAACGTGCACCTCGCCGGCTATCGTACCGACGCAGATACTCTGTTGACAGCAGCTGATGTCGTTGCGTTGAGCTCACGAGAGGAAGGGCTCGGCACCGTACTCATCGATGCGCTCTGGATGGGAAAGCCGATTGCGGCAACGCGAGCCGGTGGTATTCCGGAGATTGTCGAAGACGGTTCGTGTGGATTGCTATCCCCTCCTGAGGATGGCCCCGCACTTGGATCGACTATCACCCGGCTCTTGATGGATGGAGCCCTTCGTACGCGCCTTTCGATCGCAGGGCGTGCGCGTGCTTCCGCATTTTCAGTTGAGCGCACTGCCAGCCGAACTGCGCTGGTATATGAACGAGTGACGGCTGCAGCCCACCAGCGGAAGGAAGTGAAAGCATTTCCGCGCATGTTTCCCTCTCAGCTGATTTCGTTTTTCAGTTAGCCCGCAACTATTTGAGAAACCGCTCCGCCAGTTGAATTAGCCGCTCGTCTTCCTTCGCGCGTGCCCGCGCGAGGATTCGTTCGACGTGCGGCTTGAGCCGCGTTTCGCCCCAGTAGTAACCGGTCGCCATTTCCGCGCTTCCTGTCTGACCGTCGCGAGCTGCCTCGAGGAGCGCTTCGGCGGCGGCTTCATCGAACGCAGGATCATCGCGAGGAGGAAGTGTGATGCGCCGGGAAGGATCTCCCCAGTTCGAATCTTCGTTTACGAAGGCCCGGGACATTACATCCCCTTCACTGCATGAGGACGATACGGCGCTTCGAGAGCTTTTAAGTGCTCGTCAGTCAGCTTTACATCGAGCGCCGCAACTGCGGTCTCGAGATGTCCCTGCTTTGTCGCTCCAATAATCGGCGCCGCAACCGCAGGTCTGCTCAGCAACCAGGCTAGCGCTACCTGGGCAGGCGGAACGCCGATCTCTTCCGCAACTTTTCGCACGGCGTTGATCACGTCCGCATCACTCGGAGTATCATAGAGATCGACTGCGTATTGATCGTTGTCGGCGCGTGTCGTTCCCTCGATCGGCGACGGCGTAGTTCGAGCCAGTCGCCCGCGAGCTAGTGGCGACCACGGAATCACTCCGATTCCCTCTGCTTCACACAGCGGAATCATCTCTCTTTCTTCCTCTCGATATACAAGATTGTAGTGATTCTGCATCGAGATGAATCGCGCCCATCCCTGTCGCTCGGAAACACTGAGCGCTCTGGACATCTGCCACGCATACCCTGAGCTCGCGCCGATGTAGCGCACTTTGCCCTGGTCGACAAGATGATTCAAAGCGGCAAGAGTTTCCTCGATCGGAACAGTTCCCTTGAATCGATGGATCTGATAAAGATCGATTGTCTCGACGCCCAGTCGTTTCAGGCTCGCATCACACCCCTGAAGAATGTGCTTCCGGGAGAGACCACCCATGTTCGGTCCATCGCCCATTGGGAAATGAACCTTAGTGGCGAGCACGACCTCTTCCATGTTCGCCATTTCTCTCAACACGCGGCCGGTAATCGTTTCGCTCGCGCCCATCGAATACATGTCGGCCGTGTCGAAAAAGTTGATTCCAAGATCGAGCGCTTTTTTATAGAACGGTCTCGCCTCGGGCTCATCGAGTACCCATGGGCGCCACTTCGAGCTTCCATAGCTCATGCATCCGAGACAAATGCGAGACACCGTGAGACCGCTCTTCCCGAGCTGAGTGTATTCCATTGTTTTCTGGTCGGTGATGGATTGCGGGATGATGTCGCGTGCCCGTAGGTTCTCGCAATGTCCGCAAGCTTGAGACCGCGTCTTTGTCTGTTTGTTTTCTTCGCCGGGTCAGCGCTCGCATTTCCGGCTAAGGGACAGACTCGAACCATCCTCGCAATCGGCGGTCATGCGGGCGACATGGAGCTCACCGCCGGACCACTCCTCATTCACCAGCATAAGCGCGGCGATCGTGTAGTGATTCTTCAAATGACGTTAGGAGAAGGAGGCAATCCGAAACTTGCGCCCGCTGAATACGGAGCCCAAAAACGGCGAGAGGCGCTCGCGGCAGATTCAGCTATCGGTGCGGAGACGATCTTCGCTCCATACAAGGACGGCGAAATTCCAAATGACGAATCAGTTCGTCGCTACGTAGCGGATGTCATTCGTCAGGTGAAGCCGACGTACGTCGTGACACATTGGAAGAACAGCATCCACAAAGATCATTCGATTACCAGCGCAATCGTACAGGATGCAGTTCTTCTTGCATCGCTCGACGGAGTGCGAACAGCGCATCCGGCCCATCGTGGAATTCGAGGGATTTACTACGCCGACAACTGGGAAGATGGCGAAGATTTTCAGCCGTACGTCTATCTCGATGTCAGCGACGACATGCAGCAATGGAAAGACGCCGTGACCAAATACGAATTTGTCCGCGGCGGCATTTCCTCTTTTCGTTATCTCGATTATTACGAATCTCTCGCTGTAGTACGAGGAGCAATTGCTGGAAAGCAGCGAGCTGTTGCATTTGATATCGACAGCTTTGGCAAACGGCGGGTGCTCGATGTACTTCCGTAACAAGACATTCATAGCGCTCGGAGTTATCGGGTTTGCGGTCTCGTCGTCAGCTCAAACACCGCGGACTCGAAGCTTCATTCGCATCAATCAGCTGGGATACCTGCCCCAAGCGCCGAAGACGGCGGTGGTCTGCTCACTCGACAGCGTCGAGATTAAAACATTCACGGTGCAGGATGAATCCGGCCGAGTTGTGTTTGGGCCGCACACTGCCGTAAGCAATGGCTCGTTCGGGCCGTGCGTCGCGACGCATCGTCTCGATTTTTCACAACTGCAGAGGCCCGGCCACTACACGATCGTCGCAGCGAGAACATCGTCACCGCTCGTACGAATAGGTCAGAATGTCTACGCCGGCGCTGCTGACACGCTTCTCTATTACATGCGCGAGCAGCGCTCGGGCTTCAATCCGCTGATCAAGGATTCAGTTCACAAGCTCGACGGAATTATCGTCGATCATCCGACGCGCACGGGTGAATTCATCCATGTTTCCGGCGGTTGGGCAGATGCTTCGGATTATCTCCAGTACGTGACGACTTCGGCGAACGCGACGTTCGTGATGCTGATGGCGTACCGGGACAACCCGCGGGCATTCGCAGACAAATTCAACGCCGAAGGATTGCCGGGATCGAATGGAGTTCCCGACATTCTCGATGAGGCACGACATGGACTCGACTGGCTGCTGCGCATGTATCCGGGCGGCAGTGACATGTTCAATCAAATTGCCGACGACAGAGATCATCGTTACTGGGACATGCCCTGGAACGATTCAGCCGATTACGGCTGGGGCAAGCGTAAGGAGCGGCCGGTTTATCCCTGCACCGGAAAACCGCAGGGACTAATCAGAGCCAAGAATCGCTCGACAGGATATGCCTCAACGGCGGGAAAGTACGCCGCTGCGTTCGGTTTGGGAGCAGTAGTCTTCGTAAAGAGCGATCACGCTTACGCGGACACACTAAAGCAACGCGCTCTCGCCGCATATCGACTCGGTCGAGCACACGAAGGAGTTTGTCAGACAGCGCCCGGTGGACAGCCATACTTCTACGAGGAAGACAATTGGCGCGACGATATGGAGCTGGGCGCTGCTTCACTCGTTGACGCAACCGGACAAAAGCATTTTCTCGGCGACGCCCTGCTCTACGCGCGGCAGGAACCGGTCACGCCCTGGATGGGAAAGGATACCGCTCGACACTATCAATGGTATCCGTGGCACAATAACGGACATTACGAAATCTGGCGCAACGGATCAGCCGCAGAGCGTGCACAGCTCGCAGAGTTCTATCGTCGCGGTTTGACTGCGGTTGCAGCACGAGCGAAAAATGGATTTCGCGTCGGAATTCCATTTATCTGGTGCTCCAACAATCTCATGGCGAGCTTCGCTACGCAGGCCTATCTGTATCGCCTGATGACAGGCGACTCGCGCTTTCGTGAATACGAATCCGCCGCGCTCGACTGGCTACTCGGAGCAAATCCGTGGGGCGTGTCGATGATCATCGGACTTCCGCAATCAGGGAAATTCCCGCTCGATCCTCACTCGGTAATCTCACACGAACTGAAGATTCAGCTCACGGGTGGGCTCGTCGACGGCCCCGTCTATCGCTCTATCTACAAAAATCTTCTTTTCATCAATCTTCATGATCCCGACGAATACGCCGACTTCAATACCGGCTTCATCGTTTATCACGATGACGTCGGCGATTATTCCACTGACGAGCCGATCATGGACGGTACCGCGAATCTCACCTATCTGTTCGCGGCAATGACTCACCAATAGAGCTCGAGTGCCGGAGCTACCCGACATCACCGTATACATCGAAGCGCTCGAGAAGCGGATAGTCGGCCGCAAGCTCGAGCGCATTCGCATCGCAAATCCATTTCTCGTGCGTAGCGTCGACCCACCGATAAGCGACACGGAAGGTCACACGGTCGCCGCGATCCGACGACTTGGAAAGCGAATCGCGATCGGCTTCGAGAACGATCTCTGGATCGTGATTCACCTGATGATTGCCGGGCGGTTTCGCTGGGTAGCGTCAGGCGCGAAAATCCCGGGTAAGCTCGGTCTTGCAGCACTCGACTTCGAGAGCGGTACGCTGATTCTCACTGAAGCAGGCTCGACTCGTCGCGCTTCTCTCTACGTCGTGATGGGCGAGGCCGCTCTCGAGTCAATCGACCGTGGAGGCCTGGAGCCTCTCGAATGTTCGCTCGCCGATTTCGCCAAGCGACTCACACATGAGAACCACACACTGAAACGATCGCTGACCGATCCCACACTGTTCAGCGGAATTGGAAACGCATACTCGGACGAGATTCTCCATCGGGCGAGGCTTTCTCCACTGCGGCTGACAAGCAAACTGACAACCGAAGAGATAGCGCGACTCTATTCAGCTACGCGCGAAACTCTGGTTGAATGGATTGGGAAACTTCGAGATGAAGCCGGACAGGATTTCCCCAAGAACGTCACCGCGTTCCGCGAAGAGATGGCTGTGCACGGACGTTATGGAAAACCATGCCCGGTATGTGGCACACCGGTTCAACGAATCCGTTATGCGAGCAATGAAACCAACTATTGCCCGCGCTGTCAGACTGAAGGAAGGCTGCTTGCAGACCGAGCGATGTCGCGACTTCTCAAGCAGGACTGGCCAAAATCGATCGACGAGCTTTACTGAGCCGGACTTTTTTCTCCGCCGAGCAAATCAGATCGAATTGTCACTAGTGATTGGCCGCCATCGCAGACCACGACTGTGCCTGTAATGAACTGCGCAGAATCCGAGCAAAGAAAAAGAGCGAGATCGGCTATCTCATTCTTTTGTGCAAATCGTCCTAGAGGAATCACTTTGAAAAAAGCCTGACGCGTTTTCTCTGTCGGTGCGAGCCTGCGCATCCCTTCGGTATCATCGACGGCGCCGGGCGCGATTGAATTCACTCTCACGCCCATCGGTCCCCACTCGAGTGCAAGCGTGCGCGTGAGCATATCGACCCCAGCTTTTGCGGCGCACACGTGCGCCTGAAACGCCATCGGAATAAATGCCTGCGTGGCAGAGATGTTGACGATCGATGCGCCGGGTCGTTTCAAATGCTCGAACGCCGCTCGGCACGTGTTGAAGGTCCCGAGCAGGTCGATGTCGACGACGGATTTGAATGCATTCGCTGACATTCCAAGTGCCGGCGCCGGAAAATTTCCAGCGGCACCGCAAACGACTATATCGATCTCCCCGAAGGTCTCGCGTGTCGCGCTGATTGCGGCAGCAAGAGCTTCGTAGTTGCGCACGTCAGCGGCAAAACCGCCCGCCACTCCTCCACGATCAATGATTTCGTTCGCCGCCGCATCCAGCTTTTCCTTCGTGCGACCAATCAGTCCCACCTTCGCGCCATGCTCAGCGAATCTTTCCGCAATCGCGAGATTGATTCCACTTCCCCCGCCGGTGATCAGGGCGACTTTCCCCTGCAGAAGTCCTTCCCGAAATACGGCGGTCATTCGTTCTTCCCGGCAGGTTTTCGTTGAATCGTGTCGCGCCGGCTTCGACGCACAACGGGCTTGTTGGCAGAACTGAACATCGCACGAGCTGAGTTACTCGACAGATCTTCGAGAGCGCGACGATCGAGCGTCAACGCAATTCCTTTGTCCGTGTGTGTCTCGCGCAGCAGTCCCGCGCTTCGAAGCATGCTCACGTGATGCGAGATGGTTGCCTTGGACACGCCGAAATCCTTTGCGAGCTCGATCGACGTGCGCGGTGACTTCGCGAGAATACACGCCATCGCATAGCGTGTTGTGTCGCCGAGCGCGCGGAACACCAGTGCGGGATCGACCGGACCGGCGGTGTCCGGCGCAGTGGGTTTCACACCGTGAGAATTGGCTCTTCGTAGAAGATGAGGGTCGAAAACCGGGAAGTACAATTGCACGACGCCTGAGCGATCCTTGTATGCGCCCCAGAAGCGCGCATCGTTGAATGCCGACGGCATCACGTGGATTTGTTTTATCTCACCATAAGAAAAGAGGTGCACACCTTTCGTTGTCGCGATAACGCCGGCGCGATCATCAAACGTCACGGGAAGCTTCATGTCTGTCGCGTACACGGGGAGCGAGCGTCGCGCGAGCGATTCGTGCATTGCACTGGCGCGTCGCTGCATTTGAGTCTCGAGGTTGTTCCATGTTTCTGCGAATGTCGATTCCCAGAACATTTCAATCGCCGAGCCAACGTCACTACGGTATTCGGCTGGATTCGAAATGATTCTCGTAAAGGCTTCCGCAACTGCACTTGTCGACCGAAATGGTTGCAGTCCCAAAATGCGAAGGAGAGCGAGGCTGGTTTTAGTCTCGCTCTCTACCGTCTCCCGAAGTGTTCGCCGTTTTGAAATGAGACCGTCAACGACTGTCGGGTCTCGAAAAACGCCACTCAGCACGGCACGTTGAAAATCCTTGTCGTCGAGTGATCGAACCGTTTCGATCAGCTCGTCGAATGTGGCGACTGATGGAGTATCGCGAAGAGAATCGGCGAGAAGAGGCCACATCATTGGCCTCGGAGCGACTCGCCTGGCGATCCGGGAGAACTCGCGAGGCAACATTCGTTCGGTTGTCTTCCGCCAGTCTTCGAAGATTTCTGATCCTTCGTCGAGCGCTCTTAGCGCGTAGAAAAAATCAAAACGCGGGGTCACTTGTACGGTGACTGACGATTCCAGCGAAAGACGGGAAGGCATAGGTTAGATATTAATCTAAATCGCCATGGTGGCGCATCAATCCAGGAAGTCGCGAACTCGGCACGTGAGATGCTACCTCGCGGACACATGAATAGAAATCATCACACGCGAGCCTTTGCGCTCATACTTCTCGGCGTCTGTACTTCAGCGTATGCGGAAAAATCTCGTAATGCGCCATGCCCTTCAGACAACTCCGGGCTCAAGCTACCCTCCGGGTTTTGCGCCACGATCTTCGCGGACAGCATTGGCTCAGCGCGGCATCTCGTCGTTGCATCGAACGGAGACGTGTTTGTCAACGTTCAAAAGGGAAGACGTGGACCAGCCGGGATAGTCGCCTTACGTGACACGAATCACGACGGACGCGCGGACGTCATCGAGAGATTTGGAAACGGCGGAAACACGGGCATCGCTCTCTACAACGGATTCCTCTACCAGGACGTCGGGACATCCATAGTGCGATACGCGATTCCCGCTGGTCAGCTCAAACCGAATGCACCGCCCGACACTATCGTTTCAGGAATGCCTGGACCGCCGCAGCATATCTCCCGCAATTTCGTAATCACGCGCAATGGCACATTGTACGTGAATTTCGGATCACCGAGTAATGCTTGTCAGCTGCAGGATCGGACGGCGGGATCGCCTGGGAAAGAAAATTGTCCTGAGCGTGAGACGCGCGCAGGAATCTGGAGATTCAATGCGAACACTCGCGGTCAGACTCCGTCGTCGTCAGGGCGCTATGCAATGGGTCTGAGGAATTCCGTGGCGCTCGCGCTGGATCCGTCGGGAAATCGATTATTCGCTCTTCCTAACGGCCGCGATCAGCTCAATCTCTTTCCATCGTTTACAGTCCAGCAGAACGCAGATCTTCCCGCCGAGATGCTGGTGCAGGTGGACAGGGGTGACGATTTCGGCTGGCCATTTTGTTACTACGACGGTATCGCGCGTGGGTATCGATCATCTCCGGAATACGGCGGCGATGGGAAGGCAGTCGGGCAGTGCGGCAAAACCAAAGCTCCGCTCTATGCATTCCCTGCGCACTGGGCGCCCCTTGGTATGCTCTTCTATTCCGGATCTGTTTTTCCCGCGCGTTATCGAAACGGAGTCTTCGTGGCATTCCACGGATCATGGAATCGCGCGCCTCTCCCGCAGGCTGGATACAACGTGACTTTTCTTCAGATGCGTGACGGGCAGCCACTCTCGGCCTCCGAAGTTTTTGCGGAGGGCTTCACGACTTCGCCTCCACCAGCGGGCGGCGCCGCACACCGTCCAGTTGGTCTCGCGCAGGGGCCTGATGGGGCGCTATACATCAGCGATGATGCGGGCGGCAGGATTTACCGAGTGACCTTCTCGGGCCAATGACTATCTGATAGCTCCGTTCACTTGTGGTGCATCGATGCTGAATACTCCGTTCGTTGCATCGATTTGCACCACTCCGGTTCTGCCGACGTCGCTTCCCAGCACGCCATCGAGCGTAATGAACGTCGTGACCGACGGGGCGAATACCAACAGCTTCTGAAATAGCAAAGTCTTTCCGCGAAGCCCGAGTCTCAAGTCTGCAATGAAGCGACCGCGAAATTCTTTCAGTCCGGCGAAGCCGCCGATTCGTTTTCGCTCGCCGACGAATGTTCGCACACGAACTTTGTCGAGCAACCGCTCAGTCGCGTACGTTTCCTGGGCGCCAGTGTCGAGGCCAAGGTGAATCGGCACGCCGCTCGACGAGACGACGCGGACTATTGGAGTTCCTACCCAGAAAAAATTCCGCGGAGGTGCACTTGTGCTCTGCGCCGGCTGGCTCAATCTCACACTCGCATTCTGGTAATCGATTTCGACTTTCAATCTTCGAATGATGTCGAAGCCGATTATGCCGTCGATCTTTGCGGTGGCCGCTGGAGCTAGCAGATCTCCAATGCGAACTTCCATCAGCCCGGCGGCGACGATCATCGCGGTCGAATTGGAAATGGAAAGTCCGCCAATGTCGATGTTCCTGATGGCCGCCGGACGCGCTGCAACCCGCCCTGTGGTAGTGGCAACCTCGAGCGTATCACTCACCAATGGCTCGACGCCGCACTCGGCCGCGACATCCGAAGAAATGATCGACATGCTCGATCCGGTGTCCAGCCAGAAATATTTCTGCTTGCCGTTTATCTGCACCGGAATCACGGGCGTGCCCGCGGCCGAAACACTGAGCGGTACGACTACGCTGCGAGTTGGAAACGTCAGCGTTGTACGTGGAACGTTCTTGAACGCCATTGCCCAAAGCTCGACGTCGGCGCGATCAATGTCCGTTCGATCTTTTTCACCCGAGCTGTGCCGAGAAATTTCTGCGAGCTCTTTCCATTTATCCTGATACTGAAGCGCTGCAGTCAACAGTATGTGCGATGCTGAGCGAACGATGGAATCAGTCGCGTGTCGTCCCAGGCTGTCGAGGACAAGCTCGGCCTCATCGGGGGACCCCGACATCACCAGCTTGAGAGCTCCCGCAAATTCTCTTTCGTCTGCGTCTACCGGATGAGTGAGAGCGTAGTCCGGATCGAGATTCGTCATCGCGACCCAGAAGCTCCTCGCTGGAGCCGGCTTTCGAATTCGAGCTGAGGATTGCCTGCTTGTGTCGAGCGTTACGATCGCGCCGGTGTTGACTTCAACGGGTTTGGGCGCGCAGGCGCTTGCTCCCCCAAGAAGCGCTGCAATGATTGAAGCCGAAATTATCTGAACGGGAGCAAGCAGTTTCACCGGCTGCAAGTACTCGCGACGCGGGACGGTCTAATATGCCACCATCCCTTCCAAACCGATCACCCCCGACTGATCGTATAACAGTTGACGCTAACGGAGAATCATTCAATGACCGACAAAATCCAGAAAACCGATGAGGAGTGGAGAAAACAGCTTTCTCCCAATCAATACCGGGTAACTCGACAGAAAGGCACCGAGCCGCCCTTCACCGGCAAATACAATTCGTCAAAAGAGCCCGGCGTTTACAGGTGTGTGTGCTGCGGCAACGAGCTCTTCGACTCCGATGCAAAGTTCGATTCGGGCACAGGATGGCCGAGTTTTTACGAGCCCGCCTCAGCTGAGAGTGTTGCAACGGAGACGGACAGAAGCTTGTTCATGAAGCGAACTGAAGTGATGTGCAGCAAGTGCGACGCTCACCTCGGACATGTTTTCGAGGATGGTCCAGCGCCAACCGGATTGCGGTACTGCATCAATTCAGCGGCTCTCGAAAAAACCGAGAAATAGCTCCACAAAGACTCGCTGTGGAAAGTGGTCGTGGGGCGCTTGACTCACGACGTGCCGCGATAGATTATCAAAATCCCAAGTAAAACATATCGCCTGTACGGAGGATTTGATGCACCACCATCGAAGCGTGGGCGCACTCTCGCTGCTCATCGCCGCCGGTTTTGTAGCCTGCACCGCTAAGGAAACGCCGAAACCAACAGACACCACGGTTGCCACTGCGTCGTCTGCCGCCGCGCCGCAATCTGGACCCAACACAGTTCATGTAATCGCGAAGGATTACTCCTTCGACGCGCCGGCGAGCATTCCGGCCGGACTCACTACGCTGCACTTGATGAATGAGGGGAAAGAGCTCCACCAGGCGCAGCTCATCAAGCTTGGTGAAGGAAAGTCGTTCGAGGAGTTCATGACCGCGCTGAAGAACATGAAGCCGAATACCCCACCACCGACCTGGGTAACCTTCGACGGAGGTCCAAACGCCGCCGCACCCGGAGGAACTTCAGAAGCAACGGAAATTCTCGAGCCCGGCAATTATGCGCTTGTCTGCTTCATCCCATCTTCAGACGGCGTTCCTCATGTGATGAAGGGAATGGCCCACGGGTTGGTCGTGACACCAAATACGGCTGCGCCTGCGGCTGAGCCGACGCCGACGTCGACGATAACGCTGTCTGATTACAAGTTCGATGTCGCTCAGCCCTTGAAGAGCGGACAGAATATTGTGCGGGTAGAGAACACTGCCGATCAGCCGCACGAGGTCGTCATCTTCAAGGTCGCGCCGGGCAAGACAATGAAAGACTTCCAGGCGTGGCTTCCGGTCTCGGACAAGCAGCCTCCACCGGCAATGCCGATGGGTGGCGTGGTCGGGCTATCGAAGGGTCTGCACGCTTTTTTCACTACTAATCTCGACGCCGGCGATTACGTGCTCGTCTGCTTCCTTCAGGATGCGAAAGATGGCAAGCCGCATTTCGTTCACGGTATGGTGCAGCCGTTCAAGATTTCCTGATTTGACCGATTGATTGCTTTGGCGAAGGCTCCGCGACTAACGTCGCGGAGCCTTCGCGCATTGGACGCGCCATTGAGGCGCATTCACGACAGGCTTCGTTGCTATCACGAATTTCGTCTTCGACTATCCGCCCGGTGACGGGCGAGGACCCGCAGCCGGCTTTACCTCACTCGGTGGACCACCTGCTCCTGGCGGTCCCGACGGACCAGGACTCGGCAAGCTCACCAGGAGAGCCGTGATTGCAAGCACGATCGCCGCAAAGCTGAGCTCCGTTGATGCAGATCGAGCAATCGCGCGCGCACCGATCTCGTCGCCGAGCTTGGGCTTCATCCTCCGCCAGTTCCACGCACCGAGTGCGACAACTATAGCGACGACGCATAGTTTTACGTCGAGAGCAAATCCATAAGCGCTTGTCCAGAGCGCATTGAAATGCTGGAGGTGGTGCCATGCCGTGGTCACGCCCGTGATCCCAAGCAGCGTTGCGGCACTCAATGCGAGCGGCGAGAAACGATTTACCATCTCGGCTACGAGCCATCCTCGTTCATCGCCCGCCACTGTTGGTCTGAACACTACAGTGATTCCTGCAATGAGCATCACCGCCAGGGTTCCGATCCACAATGAAGCCGCCACTTCGTGAAGCGGATTTACCATCGAGAACCATCGCCCCGTGGTAATGTTGCGGAGAGCGTACACGACTCCAGTGATTCCGGCGATAATCCACGCGGTGCGCATTCGCTGCGCGGCGAGTGCAAAGCAAACGAAAAAGAGTGAGACACAGACGATCTGAAAAATCTGCCGCGCGCCGCCCGCGCTCACGGCTCCCATGATCGAGATGTGCTTGTCTTCCGATCGACTAATGAGCCCGTTGAGAAGCGTGACGATCATCAGCACGGAACCGAAAAATCCAATTGCGGCGGCACGCCTGTCAGCGCGATCTACCGGGCTCCCGGCAACGGTGAGAGCACTTTCGGTTCGGAGCGCCTTCAAAACCTGAAAATGAAAACCCAGCGCACCGTAAACAGCGAAGAAAGAAATGAATCCAACGTACTCGAGCAAAATCTTGCTCGCCGTGGGCTGCTCTTCGGCTCCTTGCAGTAACAACACGAAGTGAGTCATAGTCTAAGAAGGTTCGACACAGTCAATACGACGGCGTGTCCTGTATTGCTGGAAGTACGACAAAGCAGGCACGAAGTGCGCCGGACGATAACCTTCTCAGGAGAAGCTGTCGACTACCTCGATGAGCCGATCGATGTCGTCGAGATTTGCGGCCATGCCAATCGACGCTCGCACGGCGCCCACCGGGACCGTTGGACCGAGACACTCGGCAAATCGCGCAACAGTGAACTCGTTGGCGGAAATTTTCTCCGTGCATCTTCGGGCGTCATCAGCACGAAACCCAAATGCTTTCTCGGATGCTCCAGGATTGCAAAAACAACCGCCGCGCACAGCAACCCCTGCTTCGCGGGCAACTGCCTCGACAATCCAATAGGGAATTGTGCGCCCCTTTTTATCGAGAACGTTGAACGCAATCGTAGCGCCCCGTCGATCGAGATTCAGAGGGCCGTAAATTTTTACCGCAGTCGATCCATCTCCTCGATGCAGCGACTGCAGCCTATCCAACAGCGCTGACGTGAGCGAGCTAACGTATTCATTCAATCGCTCGATTTGAACTTCATCGAGAACGGCAAAACCCTCCGCGAGTGCGCCGATGTCGAGAAACGATGGTGTGCCGTCTTCAAATGCGGCTTCGGTACCGCGAAGAAGATGATCTCGGTTCTGAACCGATGCGTACTCCACCGTTCCGCCGGCGAACCAGGGACGATGGAGCTCGCGCAGTGCGTCACGACGCGCGACTAGTGCGCCAACGCCGGTGGGCAAGCCAAAAATCTTGTACATCGAAAGAGCGATAAAATCGGCGGGTGTTACGCAAAGGTCGATTTTGTTCGTCGGGGCAAATGCTGCAGCATCGAGCAGCACCGTGTACCCCATGGCGCGCGCCGACCTGACAAGATCGAGAGAGTGCTTCACTCCGGAGAAATTCGACTGCGCGGGATACGCGAATAGCTTGCTGCGCTTCCTAGCGTGTTTTCGCAAATGGGTCAACGGATCTGCCAGTCGGAGGTCGTCATCGAGCGGCAGGTACTCGACGCACGCGCCCTCGTGTGTCGCGTACTCACGAATCCCGTTCATAGAGTTGTGATTATCGCTCGATAACACAAGACATCCGTCTTCGCCAAACGGAAAACTTTCGGCGACGAGTTTGATTGCGGCACTCGTGTTAGCGGTGAACGAAACCACGTAGTCTTCCGGCGACGCTCCCAGAAAATCGAGTAGCTGGAGTTTTGCTTCCTCGATGAGGGTCGTGCTCGCTTTCGATGGGGCGCTTTCCGAATGCGGATTCCCGAACACGCCTTTTCGGAGCAGGTCCGCATACGCGCGAATTTGCCGCTCAGCGTACAGCGCACTCCCGGTGTAGTCGAGGTAAGCGAGATCGTTTCGATCCAGTCGCGCGAATTCCGTTCTACGTAGATAAGAGAAATACTCGTCGCGTCGTTCCTGCGCGGGTGCTTGTTGCACCAGAGATTGAGCTAACATCCGCGTCGCCGTACACGAGGTATTTCCGTCGCAGCTGGCTTCGAGACGTTCCCACTACGAGGAACTCCACCGAAATAGCGGCTCAGACTTTCGACTTTTCCCCACGATGTTCGCGAGCTGTCGCTGGGGTTTCCGGAAATCGTTGGATTGATCACGTTATCGAGCCACTCGTACAGACCGCCGCGGAGGAAGTACACATGCGGATAGCCGAGAGCGCGAAGGAATACCCACCCCTGCGCTGCGTGGGCACCACCGTCCGAGTACAGCACAACCGTCTCGTCCGCTCTGAATGGAGTGTCGACCAGCTGAGATACGTCGATTCGTTCCGCGGTCGGAATGTGGTATGCGTCGAAATCGGGCGCTGATCGAACGTCGACTACACGAAGACCCGGGCGTCGATCTTTAATCCACTGCGCGAGCTCAACTGCCGTGACATGATCCTCTTCCTTCTCGACATTTCGCGCGAGCGATCGCACGTCTACTCGAGTGTTCGCGTTGAAATCGGGTGTTCGCGCAAATGCCGCGAGTATAGCGAGTCCGAGCGCTGAAAATCCGAACGCGCGAACGGCCTTCTGAGCGAAGAGGCTTTCCCTCATCGTTTTTCCAAAAGCTCAGCCAGTCGAAAGCCGCCCAATGCAAACAGCACTACGACGAGCACGACGATTCCATACGGCATATGCAGGGCTGTCGGCAGCGTTAGCTGTCCGCGAGCAGTGCTGTTGTAAAACCGTTCGAGAGATGAAAAGAAAAATCCGGTGACGAAAACGCCCGCGAACATTCCAATAACGACCATCAATCCATCAATGCGTCCAGTAACGGCGGAAACACACGACGTTCCAGGGCAGAGTCCGCCAATGACGAAACCAATTCCAAAAATGATTCCACCGATCAGCTGTGGCAGAATAAAAGTTTCCGGCACGTAAATTCTCGAGATGTTGAGAACACCAAGCCAGCCGAGCCAGAAAACTCCAAGCATTGCCGTGACGATCGCGCTGAACATCACCTTGAACACCGTCATGTCAGTGAGATAAAACTGTCCGGCGAGTTTTCGCGCGCTACCCATCCCGCTGCGTTCGAGACACCATCCAAAGGCAATGCCGATCGCGAGCGCTATCCACAGCGCTGCGCCGTCGCCGAAGAAACCGTATTCATAGAAGGGCGCAGTCACGTCCACGCCCTCCGCAAAAGCGGCGCGATCACGTACGCGGCGGCGAATGCACCGACAATGAAAAGCCAGCTGCCGACGCTCAACAACGCACCACCGGTCAGCGCCTGTCCGCTGGTGCATCCACGTGCCAGCACGGCACCGGTTCCCATGATCCCGCCACCGGCGAACGCGAGAACAAGTCGTGAGTGAGCAGAAATTCGCGGTCCTCGCTCGATCGCCACGCGTACTCTGCCGGCGAGAAGCGCTGACAACAATCCGCCGATGCTGACACCCAGCAGCTCGATCACCAGCCAGTCGAGTCGAGGACTTCCGTCCACACCGAGATAGCCAGCGAAGTAACCACTCGCGCGGGCGTGTTCCGGCGCGACCGTCGTGGCCACTGCCGCTGCACCCGACGCGAATGCTCCCGATGCACCGAGTCCGCGTCCCATGATCACATACGCCGCGAGCAGCACGAGCCCGAGAAGTACGCCTGTGAGATAAGGGTTCGAGTAGGGACGCGAAGCAATTGCTACGCGATCCCACAACGATCGGGTTTCCGGAAAGGGAGCGACAGCGGAAGCCACTATTTCACCTTTGCCGACGGATTTTCAACCGGATAATCAGCATGCGCTGACCAATCTTCGAACGATCCGTCATAGAGCAGTACCGGATGTCCGAGCGAACGAGCAGCAAACAGCATCGCTGTCGCCTGCTGACCGACGTGACAGTAGCCAACCACTGTATCACCGGGTTGAACGCCCGCCTTGAGGAAAAGCGCAGCGAGCTCTTCACGGGAACGCAGCTTCATCTTGTCATCTGTGACTTCGGTGAAGGGGACGCTTTTCGCTCCCGCGATGTGACCGGTGCGTTGTGCCGCGTGCATTCCCATCCCTGTCTGAACTCCGTCGTAAAACGCGGCCGCTCTTCCGTCCACCACAGAAATTCCCGGCCTGCTGACATGCGACTTCACCCACTCTCCATCGACAACGATCGGACGTGTCTTCAATTCAGAAAGGCGGCCGGCACGAGCAGGAGGTGTAACGTTACTCACCGGCCGGCTTTCGGCGGTCCATGCCTGTAGACCGCCATCGAGTAAAACCGTTCGCGCGCCGAGTCCCGCGTAATCGAGCGTGAAAACAACGCGCGTTGCGGGTGAGACCCACTCTCCGCCGTAATAGACGACGACTCTGGATTTATCGGAGATGCCAAGCGCAGCGAGGTCTTTGCGAAGAACTTCAGTCGCCGGCATCTGAAGCATCAGTGCGCCCGGCGTCACATGGTCCGACACTGAGATATCGTTTAACGTGACGAACCGTGCTCCGGGAATGTGCGCCTGGTCGTATTCCTTTTTCTCGCCGACGTGCAGCAGCACGAGATCCGGGTCGTTCAGATGCTTTGCAACCCACGACGTCGATACGAGAATCGATGCGCGCGGATCTGATTTTTCCTGCGCACGCGCTCGGGGAATCAATAGCATGAAGACGACAGCGGAAAACGCGAACGCGGCTAATGGCGCTCGCTTCGACTTGGAAAGAGACGCGGAATTCATTTGCTCCTCGTGAAGTGGTCTGATGTCACGCACGGAGACAGACTACGGAGAAGCGTCTACAACTGGGTGGTGGAAGCGTGTGAATTGTGTGCTGAAAGTGTGCAGCCGGTTCAGGAAACGAACCGATACCCAACCTTCCACACAGTGACGATGTGCTTCGGCTCAGCCGGATTGTCTTCTAGCTTTCGCCTCAATTCAGCGATGTGTGAGTCGACGGTTCTCGTCATCACGAACGCGCCGTAACCCCACACCTCTCTCAGAAGATCGGTGCGGCTTCCAACAGCGCCGGCGCGACGAATGAGCGCGAGCAGGAGCTCATATCCTTTTGGAGTTAGCGCGCATGATGCGCCGCGTCTCACTACAGTCCGCGACGCAGTGTCAACGACGACATCGCCGAACTTTACCACACTCGGCTGCGGCGAGGCGTGCCCTAGCGCGGAACGACGCAATAACGCTGCGACACGTTCCAGCAGCTCGACAATTCCAAATGGTTTTGTCACGTACTGATCTGCGTCGAGTCGAAACCCACGCACTTTGTCGGATTCTTCACTGCGCGCGGAAAGAATTATGACGGGGACCTGACTGCCTCGACCACGGATGCTCTTCAATACCTGGTAGCCATCGGTGTCTGGCAGCATCAGATCGAGCACGAGCAGCTCCGGCGACCAGCCTTGAAAAATCTCGAGCGCCGCTCGGCCTGTTTCAGCAATTCTGACGTCGTAGCCTTCGAGCCGCAGATTGTATTCGATGCCTTCAGCGAGGTTCGCGTTGTCCTCGACCAGAAGGATCCGCTGACTCATCCGACGATTGTTGCGGGTTCTCTCTCCGTTAGCGATTCGATCGCGCTATCGCGCGCGCTTACTGAATCAGATTCGCCGATCGGAATGGTCACGACAAAACACGCACCGCCGCCTTCGGCCGCCTCGACCCACGCATGGCCACCATTCTGAGTGGCGACATCACGAACGATGCTCAAGCCAATACCACTCCCTGCCGCTCCTTGTGCAGAGCGTCCGCGCGAGAATGGGCGCCAGATCATTTCGCGATCGCGCGCGACAACTCCCGGTCCTTTGTCCTCAACTGACATTCGCAGCTCGCGCCCGTCGACTGCGACGCGAACAGTAATCGTTTGTCCAGCCGGTCCATACTTCACCGCGTTGTCGAGGAGATTTATCAGTAGATGCCGCATTGCTTCGGGTCGCAGAAAAACTTTCGGCGTGTCTGCAATCTCAGCTTCGATCGTTGCCTTGCGAGCAGCAGCAAGCGGTTTGAATTCTTGCACGATCCGGCGCGCTTCATCTGACGCATCGATCGAGATTGACGGTGGAATGTCGGTTTTTCCCAGAATGGAGAAGCGCAGAACATTCTCCACGAGATGACTGAGTCGCGTAGTTTCGCGCTCGATGTGGCCGAGCGACCAGTCACGCTGCTCGGCGGTCGTTGCTCTGCCGAGTCGCATCGTCTCCAGGTATAAACGGATCTGCGCGAGCGGAGTTCGCAGCTCATGTGAAACGCTCGAGACGAAATCGCCGCGCAGGCGCGCTAGCTCGGTCTCACGTCGAATCTGTGCGACCGCAACAAGCGACATGGCCGCGGCCAGCGCCAGCAATCCGAGAAGAAACGGCAGGCGCGAATGTGGGAGACCCCCGATGACAACAGTGCCTGCCTCTTCCGGACGCACCATCACATCGAGTCCCAATGCCCCGTACTGGCTGGGCAACGAGAGTTTCGTGCTGATTCGAGAACTCATTCCGGGAGTCGAATCGAAGATAAGATTTCCCGAGCCGTCGCTGACACGCACTGCGACTATTTCGCGATTTCGCTTTCCGTTGGTGAAGCTCGATGGAAGCAGATCAGTTCCATCGAGCACGGACGCCAGAATTCCTGATAGTTGCGCCCGCGTGTAGCGCACCGCATACACGATCGTGTCGCGCGATACGGTCGGCATGACAGTGTAGCTCAGCACCCGACTCGAATCTCCGGCGCCCGCGACGATCAGCGCGAATCCGCGATCAGCGAGTGGCTTTGTGCGCACTTGTTGCGTTAGCGTGTCGACAATCCACCGTCTTTCTTCTGTCGAAAGGTGCGACACCGGACGCGATCCCATCATCATGTCGTCCATCATGCCGCCCACCATGTCGCCCGTCATGTCGTCCGTCATCCAGCCCTGCGCGGGATCGGCGAATGTGTTTGCCGCAACGTCGAGCCTGCTCTTGCCAAGCCTGAATCCGACGATGTCCGCCGGTGTCGGCCCATGATGGGGTCGATGACACATGCATTGCTCATCCCACGGCATGTAGTGCACTAGAGCCGCGGCCGGTGGAATCATGGGACTGGTGTGAAGATTGTCGCCATGATTCACGGCGCCGAGGACTTCCTTGGCGGCGACGGAAAGCTTTTCCTGGAGATGTTGGCCGTAACTCCACGCCGCAAAGTTGGCGAACTCGTGAGTCGCGCGCGTAACGACTGTGTTTTGCGCCCTGACGGTCCGCTGTGCATCGAATGCCGCCAGCGCCGTGAGCGCAATGCTCACGAGCAACACAAGTAGTGGCCAGCGCAACCGCAGCGGAGAGGAGCCCATGAGGGACAACATGGAATGCGCCCGCCCGCCGGACAACAGTTGGTACTGTGTTAAAGTTGTGAAATCAGAGGGGCGGGAGAGAGGCGCCGGTCGGAATCGAACCGACGAGTAGCAGATTTGCAGTCTGCCGCCTTACCACTTGGCCACGGCGCCGAAAGAAAATGCCTGTGCGCTGACACGCACGGGCACTCGATTATCATAGCCGGGCAGTGTGCCTCTCGCTACCTCCGGTACTCGAGCACCGGCATCCTGGTTGGGCCGGGCCAAGGCCGCTTATCCCCCTTGATCGCGCGCCACAATATTCGATTGAAAAGATCCTCGTCAGCCTGATCTTCCTTATCGAGCGCAAGCTTCATCGACTCGCGCGCGCCAACCCCAGTTCGCGGATTCCTGTCCTCCAGTGAGACCGAGGGTTTGAGCGCGATGTATGGACTGAGATCGGGCGTTTCCCGCCAGATTGTCCGCAACGGCCGTCCGAAATGATCGAATTGCGAAAGAGGACCGAGCCCAAGCAGCTCTTCGATCGTAGCCAGCACATCCGTCGTATTCGCGAATGTATGCGATACGCCGCCCCTGCTGTATGGAGAGATCACGAGCAGAGGCGATCGGTGTGAATCAACGTGGTCTGAGCCATTCTGCGCGTCGTCTTCGAGCACGAACATCGCGGTGCTCTTCCAGAACTGTGTTTTCGAAAGGGCCTCGACCATTCGCCCCAATGCGAGATCGTTGTCCGCCATGAAGGCGAATGGCGTTCGCTCACCCGCTCGCAATCCAGAAGTGTGATCGTTCGGCAGTCTGACGATCTCTAACGCCGGCATTTTTCCATCGCGATCGAATTGCTGTAGCTCAGCGATCCAGATATCAGCGCGCACCTGATCGAGGATGCTCAGGCTGAAGCCCGGGAAGTCCCGGTTGGTGTGATCGTTGAGAAACGGCTTGTTTGCACGATAGCCGGCAGGACGAGATCCATCCGGCAGAAAGTCCATTGGAATTACGTACTCTCCGTAATTCCTGAACGTGATGCCCGCGCGCTGCGCGAGATTCCACAGATATCCGTTCGACGGTTCAGCGACATCATCATCGGGAATTGCCCCGCGATTCGTCCCTTCATAGTCATAGCTCCTACCGCGACCCGAGTAGTTCGACGGAACTGTCTTCTCCAAATAGTCGGTCGCGTAAGCTGCCGTCGACCAGTTGTGGCCATCAGGACTTACTTCTGCATTTACAAAAAATCTGTCGAAAACTCCGAATCGTTCCGCGAGTGCGTGGTGGTTCGGCGATACCGGCCTCGGGAAAAAGAGCAGCGACGTATCTCCATCACCGCTTTTGAGATCACCAAGTATCTGATCGTACGTTCGATTTTCCTTGATTACGTAGATGACGTGCTGTATCGGCGGATACATCGGCTTCGTTGTGGATCCATCCCAGCGGTTTGCAGACGCGACGCGCCGCGAAAAACTCGCCAGCTCACTTGACGACGCATTTGCCGCGGCCATCATCGTCACAGTGCCGGCTAATTGTCCGAGCGTGTAGAGACGAGATGTTCGTGGCTCCTGTTTATTCGGTTGTGGACCACGGGGATTCGGTCCCGTTCCCTTTCCCTTCCCGTTGACGACGAACAACGAATCTCCCGCAACAGCAACCGCTGACGGATACCACTCTACCGGAATGCGACCGGCGAGTTTGCCGGCACCGTCGGCCGACAAATCAAAAACCGCGACTGCATTGTTGTCAGCTTCCGCAACGAACAATCGGCGACCGTCGCGAGAGAGTGCGAGCGCATTCGGCGTACTTCCTTCATGTGGCCCGGCTGGAGCAGCATCGTCGAGAGTCGTAATGACTCGCTTCCCTCGCGTGTCGACTACCGCGACACGGTCAGTGCTCGCGGACGCAACGAAAAGCCGGCTGCCATCATCTGAAAGCGCGAGTGCCGACGGATGACGTCCCACCAAAATCCTGCCGCCTTCCCTGAGTGTTCCACCTTCGCCCGCCTGAAAAAATGAAACGGTAGATCCACCCCACGCTGACACGTACACCGAGCCGTCTTTGGCGACCACGACGCCGTACGGATATCGCTCGGTCGCGAATCGCTGCGTGACTTTTCCACTCGCGAGATCGACCACCGCGACAGAATCAGCAAGATTTTCCGCAACGTAGAGTTTTTTTCCGTCAATCGAAACGCCAATGCCGGCAGGATATCGCGTGCCCGATCGATTGGCTGCTTTCTTCGCAAGCTCTATCGTGTCTGCGGCGGTCGCTCGTCCGTTGCTCCACCCGTAACGATAAATGACATCCTCATTTCCTCCTGACGCATAGAGCGATTTACCATCGGGGCTGAAGGTCATCCCGACAAACGCGGCGGGTTGTGCGAGGCTCTGAACGACAGCGCCTGTTCCACGATCGAGCACTTGAATCCCCTGTTCGCGCCAACCGTTGAGTGATAGGACGATGCTTTTCCCATCCGGCGACAGTGCAATCGCAAGCGGCATCGAGCCGACTTCAACTGATCGACCAGCAGGATCGAGATGCACCCCGGTGGGTAATCGTCGCAGCTCACTTGTATTCGCGGGCACAGAAGGTCCAGGAGAAGCAGTACACGCAGTTACAACAATCAGCAGCGGAGCAATTAGAGACCTGATGCGCATCGCGATATTGAGTTAGGGGTTGAGTGGACTAAAGTTGTCATTGACACATGCTGCCGCCAGTCGGATACTCCGGCCGTGAACGCGCCCACTAGCGCGATTCGAGTCGTATCAGCGACCGAGCGCGACACTCCACTCATACTTTCCTTCATTCGTCGTCTCGCGGAATATGAGCGGTTGGCGGAAGCATGCGTCGCCACTGAAGAGAGCCTCAGAGAAACCCTGTTTGGCGACAGTCCTTCAGCAGAAGTAATCTTTGCATACTACGGAGACACCCCTGTCGGATTCGCTCTCTTTTTTCACAACTACTCCACGTTCCTCGCTCAACGCGGAGTGTACCTCGAGGATTTGTTCGTCCTTCCCGAAGCACGCGGAAAGGGAGTGGGCTACGCACTGCTGTCGGAGCTCGCCCGCATCACACTGTCACGCAACTGCGGTCGGATGGAATGGGCGGTTCTCAAATGGAACCAGCCGGCGATCGATTTCTACGAGCGGGTTGGCGCCCAGCCTCTTCATGATTGGGACGTCTATCGCATTACAGGCACGCTCCTGCGACAGCTCGCGTCTAGACAACAAGATCGTTAACGCGGCTGAGATGCCGTCGTCTACCGTGTTGAGGCTGCGCAACACCGCGCGACTGACCGATAAGACGTCGGAGAATCCACCATGACAAAGATGACGGCACTAACGGCAGCACTCGCCGCAATAATCACGTTCGGCGGAATAACTGCTTCAGCACAAGTCGCGGGAATTATTCAAACCCCTGCGCGCACCTGCAGAAATCACAACGGAACGAGAGCCGATTGCCGCGATCTCCGGCGGGATACGAGAGAGATTCGAACTGATCGCCGTGAAATCCGAAGCGACAGGCGAGACATCAGGCACGACGTAAGAACACATGAGGCTCGTCGTGATGTCAGAAGCGACAGACGCGATTTGCGGCTCGACCGTCGCGACCTCTCTCTCGACGGACGCGATCGCCGGCGTGACCTGAGGGATTTACGCCGCGATAGATGAGCGACTCCCTTAAAGGTTAGCCCGAATGATGCTATAGATCGCCGGAGGAAAACATCTTCCGGCGATTTCTCTCACAATGACAGCGGCAAGCGATACAATTACTCAAATGACACCAACCGAGCCGCCTCGCCCCGAGCCGAGGCGGACGTTTTTCAGTCGGCGGTTTGCACCCCTCATTACTACATGGATCATCGCACTGGTCGCTGCCGCATTGGTCTATTGGTTCGAGACGGCAATGCCCGCGTTCCACGAAGTCCTGTTGCCGTTCTACGCGATCATCGTGACGCTTGCAGTATTCGTGACGTGGCGCTGGATCAGAAGAAGAGGAAAGGGGGGAGAGCGCCGTCACCGCGACCGCCGGCACACCGACCGCCGCGAGACTTCGGACCCGCCGACACTTCCGCGCGAGTACTAGCTGGTCGAGTAGCGCCTGCCGATAAAGTAGGCGATCGGACCTAGCGCAAGCGCCGCAAATGCTCCGATAATTGCCGGCCCGCCGTACTCTCCATCACTCATCTCAGTCACGACAACACCGACGAGTATCAACGCAGGCAGCATGGCCAGTGCCACCACTCCTCCCCGTCCGAGAGGAATTCTAAAACTTCCCCGCCACTCAGGCTGTTTTTTTCGCAACACGATCAATGCGGCAAATTCGAGGAACAACGCCATCGAATAAAGCAGCACGTCCGCGACCACCAGATGGACAAACGAAAGTAGCGCAAAAATCGAATAGAAGATTGCCGAGACGAGCACTGCAGTACGCGGAGTGGATTGACTGTCGAGCTTCGCAAGAGTCCCTGGAAGCAACCGATCCGTCGCCATCGCGAGCGGAATTCTCGAGTACGATAGGAGGAGCGCGTTGAACAGAGCGAGAGCACTGACCATCCCCCCGAGCGCCAGCATCACCGCCAGTGGTTTTCCAAAGAAGCCTGTCGCCATCATCGCGATGTCCGGCCAACCGCCCTGGCGCCATCTGGTCCAATCAGTTGCCGCGAGTGTCGCCGAAAGAGGAACGAGATATCCGAGCGCAACGAGAGGAAGAGTGATCGCAAGCGCGCGCGGATAATTGCGCGAAGAATCACGCACTTCACCTTGCACAGTTGAGGCATTGTCCCACCCGATGTAGTTCCAAAGCGCAATCGATACGCCTACGCCGATTGAACTCGCCCCACTCGCAGGCGTTCGCCCAAGCGACTCCCACGGAAAATGATTTACTTGAGGAATTGCAGCGACGGACACGACAAAGAAAGTCAGCAGAATGAAGACACCGCTGAAAACAGAAACAGCGCCAACTCGTCCCGCGCCCCGAAGATTGATCGCCGTTGCAATCCAGATTACGCCAAGAGAGATCATCCACTGCGCCACACCACTCAGTCCGGGAACGAACCACGAGAGGTATTGATTGAACAACACCGGATAAATGGCCATGTCGACCAGCGAATACATCCACGTCCACCACCCATTTTGAAATGCCCAGAACGGACCGAACGCGTGATATACCCAGCGATAGTAGCCACCTTCTTCCGGCAGCATGCTCGCGAGCTCGCCCACGATCAAGGCTTCCGGCACTGACCAGAAAATCGGCACGAGAACAAGAATCAGGAGGCCGATCGCGGGACCAACCGCGACGATCAATGACTCCGTCGTAAACGCGCCGCCGGACACGTTGAAGAACATCACCGCGACCAGCGAAAGAATCGTCAGCGAGCGTCGGAGATGTGCTGTCATGATCGCGAGAAGCTAGACACAGGCCCGCTAAGTGCAAAGCAGACCCGCAATGGCAAAAACAAAACACTCGACAAATGCCACTGAGGTGCGCTTACGCTCTGACTCCATATCCGGAGCGCTGGAATCCCTCACGACCTGGGCAGGCTCTCTGCTCGGCGCACTTGGAATCTTTCTCGTTGCAGGCGTCGTTATCGCCGCGTTTTTTTCCTGGGTTTTCAGCGAGCTCGCCGAGCGAGTCATGTCGGGGGGAACCCAGGCATTCGACGAAGCGATACTGCGCTGGATGTCAGCTCATCATTCGAAGGCGCTCACCAGCACGATGCTCGAGATAACTACCCTTGGCACCGGAACGGTTTTGCTGATGATCGTTTGCGTCGCTGCCCTTTTTCTGACGCTGACGAAGCACAAGTATTCCGCGCTGCTGCTGCTCGTAGCAACCGGCGGCGGATTGCTTCTCGATATGGTGCTAAAACTTCAGTTCAATCGCCCACGACCTCACGTTTTCATCTGGGGAACGCAGGCGTTCGGGTCGTCTTTCCCGTCGGGACACGCGATGGGTGCGACGGTCACCTACAGTACCGTGGCTTATCTCGCGGCTCGTCTTCACCGTAGAGCATGGGCTCGGTGGTTGACGATGTTTGTTGCCCTGCTGGTAATATTTCTCATCGGAGTGAGTCGGATGTATCTGGGAGTGCATTATCCGTCCGACGTGCTCGCCGGAGCCATTATAGGATTGGCATGGGCGGCGTTCTGCATGGCAACCCTCGAGGGAATTCAACGATTTGCTGAGCGCCGAGCGCCGGAATTGAAGCAAGCCGAGGAGCCGGCGCCTGCGACAAAGTCCTAAGAATTCCTCCCGCATTTTCTAAGGTGGAATGCCAGTCCATCCCAGAGTGAGAATGGTCTGGCTCCGGCTATTACGATCTCGAACGAATGCCGCTTTGCCAGCGCTTCGATCTGTGATTCGTCCGCTGCGTCGTCATCGTCGTACGAAAAATTCATAATGACGAAATCGCCGCTGGCCTTGAGCACCCTCGATACCTCCGCGAAGTATCGCTCCACCAGCGCCGCACCTGACTGTTTGATATACGGGAAAGTGTCGACTGCAACCGCTGCATCGAAGGTATCGCTCGCATAATCAGCAAGGTCGCGCCCGGTGACCTTTAGAAAATGAACGTTCGATAATTCCCCGCATCGCCTGAGAGCCGTGTTTACCATCTGCATGGAGACATCGATTCCATAAACCGCAGCTACGCGCGGTGCGAGCTCGACCTCGAGTCTCCCAATCCCGCATCCTATGTCGAGCACGGTTCGATCAGGCGACAGAATTCCCCAATGCTCGAGTTGAATCACAATTTCCTTCGTAGCGCGCTCGAGCAGATCCGGATTCCCAAGTGAATAAAGCGCGACGCTCGCCTCCTCAGACTGTTGCACCGACCAGTCGAACAACCTCTCGCAGAAGGCGATTCCCTCTTCGACACTCGCCGCCGGCTCCGACGAGTCCATGTTCGATCGAAGCATTTCCGCGATGCGCGCGCACCCCGGTTCGTTTTCTACGACGAGTTGTGTCAAATCGTCGACACGATCTCGCAGCAGACTATCGCCCGATCGCGACAGATCTGCCGCGCCTCGCGTGACGTCATCTACAGCAGCACGGACTTCGGCAGCATCCTCGGTTTCCATGAGCATTCGCATCAGCGCTACCGATGGAGAAATCGTTCCGTTCAGACATCTGATCAGAATTTTTCTTACCTCCTCATCACGAATTCCCAGGAGGAGACGCTTGATCGCCTCTTCTTCCCGACCGGCGCGCTTCATTGCGCAATCCACCCCAGGGCGCGCAACGACTCGAAATCTTCGAGTATAAGCTTCTTGCCGATGTCGTCTCGGTAACGTGAATTCGGAATGATGATTTTTCTCACTACTCGATAGGCATTCTGCCGAGCGTTCTCTATGGTATCGCCGAGACCTGTGACGACAGCGATATAACCAATCATCCCCGCTGTTTCGAGTTGGCCGTCACACATCCTCACTTCACCATAGTGAAGTGCATCTTGCTCCTCGCTGGTCGGTTCTCCGTTGAAGCAAATCGGCATTCCTTTGCCGAGTCTTTCATAGTCCGACTTATAGGGGAAAGGCGGGACTGTAATCACCACTCCTACCGAGAAGCCGGATGACGTACGAATCGTCGGGCTTTCTCTCGAAAGCATTCGGGCAAACAGTTCGTCCCACCGATCCAGATGCAGTGAGTCGAGAATCGGGAACCCCGGATATCCAAAACGACAGGTGAACTCCAGTGGCCACACACCATCGGCGTTCACGATGGTGTTCAAGTTGATGTAGCCGCAGTAACCCGATGAGCGAAGGAGCGAACCTATTTTGCCGAGGGTTGCTTCGAAGAGTTTTTCCGCACCGCGATACGTTACGACTGTTCCCATTTCTCCAGTCAGCTCACCGACATCCCCGGGAAAAAACCGCTTGTGCTCCCAGTCCAGATTTGCGGGTCGCAAAAATTCATCTCCGTTGAAGAAGGCGCCCACGCCGACTTCAACGCCAGACAAATGCTCCATCAGTACGAAGCTTACCTTCGTGTCCGTGGGCCATCTTCGCTTTGTTGCACGCAGGACCGCGAGCATGTCTTCTCCGGTATCGAGCTGTCCGGTGTACGTGCTCATCGATGACCAGATCGTGCCATTCAATTTCAGGACGTATCTACCTCGCGCTTTGCTCACGAAATTCATCGCGTCCGAGAAATTGTCGAACTCATGCATTGCGGCAGTTCGAATCCCGCGATCCTGCAAAACTTTCTGACCGTAAGCACGATCACTCTCCAATCGGTCGCCGAGTGCGGATCCGCCAATGACGTTGTAGCCTTCCCGTCGAAGATTGTCCTGCAGAACGCCATCAGATGCTGTCTCGAAGAGGATGATTCCATCCTTCCCCGCTGAGCGGACCCAGTCGAGCTCATTCTTCCAGTCAGATGTGAACTGGAGCATTCGGTCCATCACGCCTGCTGATTCCTCGTCGGACATATAGACGCGCACATCGTGCCCTCGGCTTTTCAAGCGGAGGTACATGTCGCCGAGCTCGTTCGTCTCACCGATTCCAAGAAATCTCACGCGGTTTTACTCGCTGTCACCCGAGCAGGGCCGTGCAGAAACGCGCGAAGCCTGACTTCATCCCATCGATCCAATAACCACGCGCGCACTGGGAACGGGGCTTCGATTGATGCGAGCGCTGTGATCCCGCGACGAGCGAAACGAGCGCAGATCGTCCGCACTACCTCGCTCGATTTTTCGTCGCGTCCCTTTGGTCCTTCGTTCTTTCGCGAGAATTCGCCAGCCATCAGGAGATACGCGAATGAGGCTGATCCATCCGGCGCGACTGTAAGCAAGGTCTCGGGGGAAGCATTGAGAAATGCTGTCTTCAGGCGCCCCAGGTAGTTGCCGACGGTTCCGGAATACTCGCCGTCCGCAATCACAACTATGAACAAGGAATTCAGTCGGTACCCCGCCTTGTCGGCGTGTTTCAGAATTTTCTCGGGGTCAGAGAGACTGCACCACGAAAGTGCGAGCGCTCTCGGGCGCGTTATTCGCGCAAGCTCCAGGGCGCGTATTACATGAGCTGTTCCGTCAGGACCGGCACCTGCTTCCGCTGCGAGATTTCCTTCTGCGGGTTCCGGAACGTACGGTGGATTACACACAAGAAGCTGTGGCTTCTCTCGCATGAGAAGATTTTCGGTATTTCGCGCTCGAAGATCCGCCTTGGTGAATCGTGCTCGTCGTGACAGGTGAAGAAACTCCGCATTCTTTGCAGCGACTGTCGTCGCCGATGGGTCGACATCGAGACCGAGGAGTGTGCTGTTTCGCTCCAGACGCAACAGATGCAGGCCGATCAATCCACTTCCTGCTGTGAGCTCGACGATGCGAAGCGGCTGGCCGACTGCGCCTCGCGCAGCCGGCAATCTTGCACGTGACAGCGACGACTCAGCAGCGATGGCACACAAAAGCGTGTCTTCAGGAGAAAAGAAGGCGGTGAAGGCAAACGGCGGAAGAAATGGTCGCAGTCTACTTGCTTCACTCGATAGCGAAGGAAGTACCGTGGATGGTGGAGATGGCCGTCCATACTGAAGTGGCAACGTCTACCCGCGTCCTGAACAGGAAAAGGCTCGCCTCTTGCAAAAGGGCAGGCTGTTAGTCACCGCCAATGCAAGCGGCGCACCGCGCACTGACTTTACTTTCGCATGACTGCCATACCGTTGTCGAAGTCGATAGAGCTGCCTGCACTTCCACTCCTTCGGCAGAGTTCATCTCGGGAAACCCCGGCGGCCGTACCGTTCTCACAACGTGTCCGGGCCGTTCTTGCTGATCGTTCACTCGATGAGCTCCTCGCAGATGATCCGCAAGTCGAATCCGATCTGATCCAGCGCGCACATCAACTCGGAAGAGAAGCGTATCCTGGTCATCGCACGACTGATCGCCAATCCGCGTCGTGGATCGATCACTCTGCGCGCGACGAGTTGCACCGCGCACTTCTTTTGATTTATCAGCAGCACTTACGCCTGCCGCAGGATGAATCGCCCGATTACCAGTTTCACCCGCTCGTCTGTCGTTTGATGCGTGAGCTGGAAATTCCGTGGGAGGGCGACATGCTGCGTCGCGCGCGTTCGGTGTATGAGCTTTCGCTCAAAGCGCTTCCCAACGATCCGTCAAAATTTTCCGAGTGGTATCGCGCTACCGCATTCTCGCATCCGCTCTACGAACACGACCTCTATAGCTTCGTAGCATCCGAAGCGAAGCGACATCAGCTCGAGTGGTTCTTTCGAATGGAGTGCGCCGGTGAAGCCGCATTCGACGATCTCGTCGCGCTTGCGCAGGTTGGCACGCGTGGAGACGTCAAAATCGAAATGGCATCCAACTACTGGGATGAGATGGGTCGCGGTAAAAGCCATGCTGTACACACTCATCTCTTTTTCAATCTCATCACCGGGCTCGCACTCGAGCCACCACAGGCGCCTGAGCTCCCCTGGCAAGTGCTCGCCGGTGTGAATGTCATGCCGTGGTCCTGCATTCCGCGCCGCAATGCGTTTCGCGCGCAAGGGTGCCTGGGCGCAGTCGAGTTGCTTGCGCCGCAACGATGCACGCGTTTGGTGCACGGCGCGCGACGTGTGGGAATTCCAAAGAAGACCGTCATTTATTACGGCGCCCACGCAATCATAGATATCGGGCACGCTGAAGGTTGGCTGTCTCAGGTCGTCGAGCAGCAGGTGAAATCCTTTCCGGCTGCGCGTGTTGGAATCGCTGAAGGTCTGATCGTGCGCGCGGATGCAAGCCTGGACTATTTCGATTACTGCCTGGCACACGCCAGGACTCTCGCGGCTTGAGCCGCGCTCACACCTCGTCGAGGAGGATTTAGAATGGCGGCAAGAAAGAAATCATCCGGCAGGCGGAAATACGGCAAAGCGGCCAGCAAGCGCGTCGAATCGGCGATGCGCCGTCGAAAAAAGGGAACGCTCAAATCCGGAAAGGGCGGAAAGGGCGGCAAAGTGAAGAGCCGCAAGCAGGCAATTGCCATTGGACTTTCCGAAGCGCGAAAAAAAGGCGCGAAAGTTCCGCGAAAGAAATCGTCCAGAAGAAAATCGTCAAGGTAGTGCAAGAAAAAACCCCGGCAGCAGCCGGGGTTTTTCCTCCTGAGCATCGAGCTACGGAGTCGCCGCTCCGGAAACGACTATTTGTCCAGTCGGCGATGGCATGCCGCCCATTGGTTCTTCAGTTATCGCAACAGCCTTCAACGCATTCCTGTCGAGCGGATACTTCGCTTGCATGAACGCGTGACCGGATGCATCCGGTTGGAATGTACCCGCGGAAATTTTCTTGTCCCTCGTGACGAGCCACACCTGATAAGTCATTCCCGGTTTTGGTGGAGGCATCGTGTACACCACCATTGTCCAGTCATTCGATATTCTGTTCCAGAACATCCGGCCCATGCGTGTAGCGCGACTCGTCGAGAGCGGAACAATCTTCACATCCGCTCCCGCCATTGCCTCTACAATCGCTTCTTTTTCTGACGTCGGTATGGATGTAGAACTCTTGACTGTGTCGTGAATCACCGTTGTAACAGGACGCGACGCGATTTCATTTCGCATCGCGTTTCTCTCCGATGTCACACGCGCGAGCTGAACAGCAACAATCACGAATGCAATTGAAGCAGCCATCGCCATGATGTTGCTCCGCGAGAACACCGTGCGTCCACGTTTTTGTAGCGGCAGTACCTTTTTCACTTCGGCATCGACTGCGCGCTGACTTCCCGGAGTAAGCTTGTGTCCGAGTCCGGATAAACTCGCCACGCCACGCGCAATGTCCGGCGGTCCGGGCGCGACGGTCGACCGGGCTTCTCTTTCGCCTCGTGCGCGCATGACCAACCGTGATCTGATTCCCGCACCGTGTCCGAGATTCATCGCCCGCTGCGGAACCAGTAATCCGAGCTGAGCAACAGTCTCTTCCATCGCGCTCAGTTCAGGACCGCACTCGGGACAGATAGCGGCATGCTCACGCACCGCAGCACGGAGATCTGACGGCAGAGCGTCGAGCGCTACTGCAGCCAGCTCTACGTATGCTTCTTCGTGCGTCAGGCTGTTCACTGTGCCCCTTCCCGATACATCGATAACGGTTCCCTCAGTTTCTGCATGGCCAGCCGCATCCGCGTCTTCACCGTGCCAAGCGGCTGGCCCGTCGTGTCTGCGATTTCCGATTGACTCAATCCCTGAAAGTATCCGAGCTCCAGAACTTCGCGTTGCTCAGCCGGAAGCTCGCGCAGAGCAGTCAGTACGTTGGACCGCCGCTCTGAGCTCTCTACCATCTGTAACGGATCACTCGCCGGGGATGCGATGTCAGCGAGCACGCCTGACTGCGTTGATTCTTCCTTGCGTCGGCTTTTCGCTCTCAGTCGGTCGAGTGCACGCCGGCGTCCGATTGTCAAAAGCCATGTAGATACCGCTCCACGCGACGGCTCGTACGCGGACGCTTTCCTCCACGCCTGCCAGAAAGTTTCCTCGACGACGTCCTCCGCTTCGTTTGCGTCCTTGAGCAAATGGAACACGAGCGAATACAGTGATCGCGCCCAGCGATCATACAGTGCGCCCAATGCCGTCTCGTCCGCATCACACATTCGACGGATCAACGCAACATCCTCGGCGTTTGACCGTACCTCTCGTGAATACGACAGCTCTTGCTCGGATGGATTCATCTGCCGCGAATCTACAGTGCGAGGTTTTTATCCGCCAAACAAAAAGCCGGCACTATGCAGTGTCGGCTTTCCGTATTCCGCAGTCCGCAGTCCGCGGTTCTCCGTGGTCCGCAGTCCGCGGTTCTCCGTGGTCCGCAGTCCGCAGTTGTTGTTAGTATTTGGCGAGGTAGTTGTCCAACTCCCACTGCGATACCTGAGTGATGTACTCTTGCCACTCCTGGCGCTTGGCTTCGAGAAAGTTCGCCGTGATATGCTCGCCGAGCGCGTCGGTAATCACCTTGTCCTTCTCGAGCTCGTTACACGCTTCCTCGAGATTGTGTGGAAGATCATCGATTTTCAGGCGTCGCTTCTCACGGTGCGACATCTCCCAGATATTCGTATTCACCGGCTCGCGTGCATCTGCTTTCTTTTCGACCCCGTCGAGTCCCGCCGCGAGCTGAACAGCAAGAGCGAGATATGGATTAGCCGAAGGATCCGGTATGCGAAGCTCACACCGCGTACCAAGCCCTCTGCGATCCGGAATGCGAATCATTGGGGTGCGGTTTCGCATCGACCACGCAACGTTCACCGGCGCCTCGAATCCCGGAACCAATCGCTTATAGGAATTCACGAGCGGGTTGGTGATAGCGCAAAAGCCGCGCGCATGGTTCAGCAGTCCACCGATATAATGAAGAGCGGTTTTTGACAGCTCCCACTGCGCGTTCTTGTCCCAGAACGCGTTTTCTTTTCCGCGAAAAAGGGACTGATGCGTGTGCATCCCGCTTCCGTTCTGACCGTACACGGGCTTCGGCATGAACGACGCGAGCAACCCGAACTGCTGCGCGACCTGTCGGACGACGAAACGGAATGTCGCGATGTTGTCCGCAGTCTTCAGCGCATCTGCATACCGGAAATCGATCTCGTGTTGCCCGTGCGCGACTTCATGGTGCGCTGCCTCGACTTCGAATCCCATTTGCTCCAGTACGGCGACGATTGCCCGTCGCGCATCTTCACCGAGATCCACCGGGGCAAGATCGAAGTACGCGCCTACATCCTGCGTGACCGTCGTCGCTTCACCGCCGGCACCCACCTTGAACATGAAGAACTCGGCTTCCATTCCTGCGTTCATCGTGGTGAAGCCCAGCGACTTCGCGTGATCGAGCTGTCGGCGCAGAACACCGCGCGGATCACCGTCGAATGGCTGGCCGTCCGGAGTCGTGATGTCGCAGATCAATCTGCCGACGCGGTTCTCCGGATCGCCCCACGGAAATACCTGAAACGTCGAGAGATCGGGGGCCAGGAGCATGTCCGATTCTTCGATTCGAACAAATCCCTCGATCGACGAGCCGTCGAACATGATGTCCCCATCGAGCGCCTTCTGGAATTGGGTTTCAGGAATCTCGACGTTCTTGTTGACTCCAAGAATGTCCGTGAATTGGAGTCGCATGAACCGCACGTTGTTTTTTGTAGCCAGATCGAGAATGTCTTTCTTGCTCGCACCCGAAGTATCGGGAACGGTCGCACGTGATTTGGGGGCCAAGGTGAACCTCTGTGTGATGCCGAAAAGGGTGGGCGGCGGGAAGTCGTGAACCTACTTCTGTGATTGCACGTTGTCAAACGAATCGTGCATGATTTGCAACAATTCCACCCAGTTTTGCTGATTACCCCAGCCAAAAGTTCAAAATGTAGTCCATTACCGTGCGCTGACGCACAATTTTGTGACGACCCGTAGTTCTCTGTGCCTCTGCGCCAGCCCGCTGATCGAGACGCATCACGAGTTCGATCCGCACGTTGCGGACGAATCGTACCTCGCGCAGCCCAGAAATTGCCGACACATCCTCATCACTCTCGCTTCCCACAAAACAGGAGAAACTCCCTCAATGAAAATCCAGGACATCATGTCCGCCGAGCCAAGCACTGTGACGCCGGACACGCCAATCACTGAAGCCGCACGACTGATGAAGGACCACAACGTCGGAATGCTTCCTGTCGTCGAGAGCGAAGGCTCTCGCCGCCTCGTCGGAGTCGTAACCGATAGAGACATCGCTATACGTCACGTCGCCGAAGGGCATCTGAGTGATTGCCCCGTGAGAGAGGCAATGACCGACAATGTCTCGACGTGCAAAGCGAACGAAGACATCGATCGCGTCATGACGCTGATGGCCGAAGAACAGGTGCGCCGCATTCCGATTGTCGATGAGCGCGGAGATCTGGTCGGCATCGTCTCGCAGGCGGACATCGTCCTGGAAAGTGGCGACGGGAAGAAAGCCGAAAAAACTCTCGAGCAGATTTCGCGACCATTCGGAAAACACGCCGATTGATCTGCAGAGTTGCCGTGCCCTATGTAGGTTGTAGGCCATGGCGTCTCCACTAATTCCGAAAGCCGTTTGCGCTGCGTGCGGCACAGAAGGATCAGGTCGGTTTTGCGCGAACTGCGGTGCAACATTGAGCGCCGGAACGTGCGCCGGATGCGAGACTCCGCTCTCGCCCGGCGCACACTTTTGTCACAGGTGCGGCAAGCCGGTGGGCACCGCCGTCTCACCGCCGGTCGTTACACAACCTGAACCCAAACGCACCGCGGGGATTTCGTCATCACTTCCCTGGGCAATCGCAGCTGTAGCACTGCTCGCCCTTCTCGCGATGTCAGCCGGGAAATTCTTCAATGCGAGTCGCGGTAGCTCTCTCGACGCTCCCCAAAATGCGTTGCCTCAAGCCGGCCTCGACGACCGGGGACAAGCGGGCTCGGAAAACTCGGCTGCCGGGACAGAAGAAATACGCGGGCCGGATATTTCTGCGTTGTCGCCGCAAGAGCGGGCCGATCGGCTATTCAATAAAGTCATGATGCTCTACACTGAAGGAAAAAACGACAGCGTAATGTTCTTTGCGCCGATGGCAATCAGCGCGTATGAAATGCTTTCGCCTCTGAATCAAGACCAGCGTTACGACATGGGGCGCATCGCTCAGGTCGCCGGTGCACTTCCACTGGCAAAAGCTCAAGCCGATACCATTCTTCAGTCGAACCCCAATCATCTCCTCGGTCTGATACTGGCAAGCCGAATCGCTACACTCTCCGGCGACAGTTCGGCAGGCAGGAAATACCAGGCGAGATTTGTCAACGCAGAAAAAACCGAGCGGGCTCGCAATCTCCCCGAATACGATCGCCATCAGAACGACATCGATGCGGCGCTCGCCGATGCGCGCCGATCTACGACAAACAAGAAATGAGCTCAGCAGTCATTCACCTGGCGCATAGTCCAGACTCCGACGATGCGTTCATGTTTTACGCACTCGCTCGAGGGAAAGTAGACTCCGAAGACGTCGAGTACGTGCATCAGCTTCAGGACATCGAGACGCTGAACCAGCGCGCGCTAAGAGGAGAGCTCGAGGTCACAGCAGTTTCGATTCACGCTTACGCCTATCTCGCCGACAAGTACGCTTTGCTTCCGCATGGCGCATCGATGGGCGATCGATACGGGCCCAAGCTCGTGACGCGATCTCCGATGAAGCGCAACGAGATTCGCGGCAGACGCATTGCGGTTCCCGGCCTTCTCACGAGTGCATATCTCGCATTGCGACTCTACGAGCCGGAGTTCGAAGCAGTCGTAATTCCATTCGACGAAATCGACGAATCCGTATTACGGGGCGAAGTCGACGGCGGTCTCCTCATTCATGAAGGGCAGCTCACCTATGCCGCGCAGGGACTTCATCTGGTTGATGACATGGGAGAGTGGTGGTTTGGCGAAACAGGACTTCCCCTCCCTTTGGGCGGCAATGTCATCCGAAAGGATCTCGATGCCGACCTCAAGAAAAAGGTCTCGCGGCATCTTCGAGATAGCATCGCGTATGGACTGGCGCATCGGTCGAGCGCGCTCGATCACGCAATGCAATTTGCAAGAGGTCTCGAGCGCAGCGACGCCGACACGTTTGTAGGCATGTATGTAAATGACTGGACACTCGACTACGGACCCAAGGGCCGCGACGCAATTCGTCTCTTTCTAAGGCGCGGCGTCGAGACTGGTGTGATTCCCCATCCTGTCACTGTCGAGTTCGTCGACGACTGACATACTTGACGGTTCATCTGCGCCGTTGTATTCGGAGACAGAGAAGAAACTTGATAACACGCGCGAAGGCATAAGGCACGCGAAGTGCAGCTTGGCGACACCGATGATCGGTCACGATTCGACTCGGTAAACTGAAAAAATGTAAGGGGAGGAGGTATGCAGAGCGGGGACGAGAACAGAGAGCCTTTAAGGTTCGCCGAGGACGATGATTCCGACGATCTCGGAGGCTTCAGCCGCGGTAAGCGGTCGTATGAAGACGAAGAGGACGAAGAAAACGGAGGATGGGCAATCAACGAGGATCACAGCGACCGCCTGTGGGACAGCGCTGAAGATGTAGACGAGGAAGATGAAGACGCAGTCGTCGTTGAAGGCGAAGAAGTCGAAGAAGACGACGAGGAGGAAGCTGATCTGTTTGGAGGGGGCGCGCCACGCGGCAGACGTGGCCGGCCAAAAGGATCTACGAATGCAAACCGTGAGAAGGCGGCATTGAGTGGAAACACTGGCCGTGATACCGGCTTGGGCGCCACAGGCGGTAGTCTCTTCGACGATCAGACTGCTGCGGCCTCCACACCCCCGCGCGAAATCTCGACGGTTGCCGCTCCAGCTGCACCCGACTCCAGGTCTACAGCCGGCTCGACGCGCAAAGCGACATCGGCTTCGTCCGATGGCAAGCGACCCGCGAAAAAAGCTACCGCGCCGAAAGCGAAAAGCGCCGTTCGGAAACCTGCTGCCAAGAAAAGTGGAAGCAGCCGCAAAAAAACATCAGCGAAAAAGACGCGCGCAGCGCGCCCGGCAAAACGTGCCGCAAAACCTGCGCGTCGCGCGGCGAAAGTCGGCAGCGGCCGAAGGACAGCTGCAAAACGGGGCGGCAGCGCATCAAAAGCAAAGAAAGCCACACGCGGCAGTCGACCATCCGCGCGACATACCTCTGCACGGAAGCGCAGCCGCAGATAACTTTCGGCCACTCCCCGTTCGACCGATGATTACGGGACGCAGAATGCATTGCGCCCCGTTCTCATAATACGAGCGACTGCCCGAGAGGAGAGATGGACGAAACCAATAATCGTTGGCGAAAAATCCTCATGTCGGGCGGCGCAGTCCTCGGCGCCGCTGCGGCCTACAACGCGTTCGCCAGAAAGGGCGTCGACAAGCTCACCAATCTCATCGGTGGAGAGGAGGGCGGATTCGACTGGCGCAACCGCAGGATTTCGTTCACGCGCCGGGGAAGCGGGCCGCCCATTCTTCTCGTGCACGGAATTCATGCAGCTGCATGGTCCTACGAGTGGCACGACAACGTGGACTATCTCGCACGATCGAATACCGTTTACACACTCGATCTTCTTGGATTCGGGAGATCCGATCGACCAGCGATTCGATATTCAGCAAGGCTATACATCTCGCTGATTTCGGATTTCGTCGATCAGGTAGTCGGCGACGCGTGCGTGCTCATCGCGAATTCGCTCTCCGGCGCATACACCATTGTGCTCGGCGCTCGCGATCCTCAGCGCTTTCCAGCAATCGCGCTAGTGAGTCCAGCTGGATTAGTAAGGATGAATCGCGCGACAGGAATCGTCGGCGAGGCGGGTCAACTGGCGGCCCACGCACCCATCGTCGGTACCGCTTTGTTCAACGCTCTCGTATCACGTCGCAGCATTCGGCATCAGTTGGAGAAGACGTATGCCGACGATTCCATCGTCACCGACGATCTCGTTGAGATTTATTACTGGACCGCGCATCAACGTGGCGCGCGTCACGCGCCCGCAGCATTCCTCGCTGGACAGCTGAACATCGACGTGCGACAGGCACTCAGGCGACTGAGTCAGCCGACGTTGCTGGTGTGGGGAGAGGAGGGAGAAACCGAGCCGGGAGAAGAATCTCGAAGCTTTCGCGCACTGAAGCCCGACGTTGAGATGGCCGTGCTTTCACCTGCCGGCGATCTCCCGCACGATGAGCGGCCTGACGACTTTAATGTTATCCTATCCACATGGCTGAATCGCCTGTCGCTCTCCTCCGCGCACACGCCCAGCACGCTCCCTGGAACGCCCGCGGCCTCGCCGCTCACGTCACCGCTCTAGTAGACGCTGCAGGAATGCGTCCGACAAATGCGTCGGCGCGAGCCGCACCGAGTGCACGCTCAGTCAGGTTTTATGTCGCCAGCGGATTGCTGGACCGACCTGAAGGAACTGGGACCGCGGCGACGTACAACTATCGCCATCTCCTTCAGCTTCTCGCGATCAAGATCAGACAGCGCGAGGGACAAAGCCTGGAGAAAATCAAGTTGGAGATGCAGGATGTTACCGGTGATGCGCTCGAGAGGCGCATTGCGACATCACTCGCTCCAGCACTCAATGCCGGCGCTGACGCTGCCGTTGCGCACGACGATGATCAATCGTACACATGGCGCCGAGCCCCGGTCGTCGAAGGCATCGAGCTGCACATTCGCGATGATTTGCCTGCAGCACGCGAAGAAGCAGTGATCGCGATGCGCGAAGCTGTCCGTGCAGCGCTAGGACGAGCGGATATCAGGTAGCATCAGAAAACGCGCGCCCTTTTCTCCCCGTAAATGCTCGGAGAGAATTTGTTTCGCGCGATCCACGTCTTCACGCGTCATCCAATCCGCAATTGTCAGTCGGCTTCCACGACCCTCGACCGCTATTGCGACCTTCCCGGCGCGAGTCACCAGGAGTGCTCCCCCACCCCTGGGTCTCGATAGCGGATCACGAAGCTCCGCATCGATCGCGAGATTGTAGACGTTAGCCGGATCACTTGCCGCTAACACGACAAAGCGTACATCACCAGAATCTTCAGCAGCGACCATACGCAGCATTTCCACTGCTGCCGGCGTTGCGAACTGAGCGCCACTCAGGCCGCGAACGAAATATCCTCGGCGTGCCTCACCTCGGAATTCGAGTTTTTTGAGCTCGAGGTAGATTGAGCGCCAGCCGACGCGGGGACGCTCTTTTCTCCAGCACTCGCGCGTCACTATCCCGTACCTGTCGAGCCACTGGCGCGCAATTCCGACCGATATCGTCTCCTCACCGACATCCGGGCCGAGCACGCTTGCACGGTTCACCAATGACCATCTACCGCTCCACGACGATGGCGCTCCACCCGGCCGGTCCGGTCGGCGCCATCGCGGCAAACGCCGCAAATTCGGGCGCCGCTGAACAACACGCCGGTCTGGCGACGGAGTGTAATCAGCCGGCAGCCACCGCGTTGGATCGACAACATTTTGAGGTGGAAGAGCGCGCCAACGCACCACTTCGCGAAGCGCTTCGATCGTATCATTCGTCACGACGCTCAGCGACGCCAGCTCGCGTAGAGCTCGACGTACCGCTTGCATCATCAGCCCGGTCCCCGCCTGAATGTCGCCGACGAAGGACGCTCCCTCCTTGCGAATAAAATCGAGGACCTGAGCTGCTTCCTGGCTCAGACGAGTCGCGAGCGCTGAATCATCCTGACCCGATGCACCAAGCCAGAATCTTCCTGTGCCTCGCTCGAAAAATCGGACACGCGACAATCGCGGAGGACCATCAACCGATGCGCCTTCTGCAGTTTCCGCAACCCACACCATTTCTCCACTCGACGCGAGCTGTGACAACCATGTCGGATCGTAATTCGCAACTCGCGATCTCAGATAATCACGCTCCCATCCGACGGCAGAACGCGCTAGTCCATAGAGCTGGCGCATCGCGGTTGCGACCCCAGTAGCTCCCTCGAGTCGATCTCTCGGATCGACATGCTGCCACCGCTGCAACAGCTCGGCAAAAACGTGAATCTCGACTGCTTCGATTTGCTTTCGAAGCGCGGCCAAAGCTCGCCTCCGGGCTCCTTCCGCTACTCTCTTCGAAATCCACTCGGGCGCGCCGACTCCCGATCTGAATCTCCCAGTGACGAGTTTTCCGGTGCGCTGCCACTCAGTCAGTCGTGACTCGATCCATCTCGGATCCCATCCATAACGCTTCTCGATTTCTTCAATCGTTACTGGACCAGCCAGCGCAAGATACCGCGCGAGAATCTCTCGACGGGCAGCCGGCTGAGTAATGACCGAGCGTCGCAATGCTTCCGGAACCACTTCCTCAGCATCTGCCTCGACGAGATCCGGTCCACCGTCGCTCGATAGACGCACTTTCGACATGACGTTTTCGCCAAACGCAGATGCGTACCGACCGTACGATTCGGTGAGAATGAAGCGCCATTCGTCGATTTCGCTGCTGCCCAACGGCAACGCAATGATCCTTCGGCTCGCCAGCAATTCTCCGACCGGATCCCCACGCGCGCCCTCCTCACCGAAAGAAACTCTCGCCAACAGCTCATCATTGGTCAGATCGCCGGCACGGTCGAGCAGATTCGCGAGGTCGTCCGCACTACGTGCTTGTCGTCCTTCCGCGATGCCGGCGCGCTCTGCAATTATTCGCCGAATTGCATCGAGCGTGAGATCATCACCTGCCTCTTCACCCATCACTTCGCCGAGGAGTGACCGGTCGAGCGCGAGGAGGGCGGCTCTCTGTTCGGCCCGCGGCGTATCGTCTCCGTAAATCCAATCCATCACAAAGCCGAACTGGAGACTCGCTGCGAATGGTGACGGAGACTGCGTCTCCACCATATGCACTTTGATTTGGCGTGATTCGATTTCGTTCAATACCGATTGCAGTCCCGGCATGTCGAACGCGTCCTGCAAAACGTCTCTATAGGTTTCCACCAGAATTGGAAAACTCGGGAACTGCTGCACGGTCTGCAGCAGATCGAGCGCTTTCAGTCGTTGCAGCCAGAGAGGCATTCTTCGCCTCGGATTACCGCGAGGCAGAAGCAACGCGCGAGCAGCATTCATGCGAAAACGCGCACCGAACAATGAAGTCGACCCCACTTCCTCCATCACCAGCTGCGACGCCTCAGACGCAGTCATTCCAAGAAGGGCGCTGAGTGGGGCGACAGTGCCGAGATCCGGCAGGCGGAGCATGATTCCGTCGTCCGTCGTCTGCACCTGAACATCGGTCACTTTCAATGCATCGCGTACTCGCTGCGCGAGCGCCATTCCCCATGGGGCATTTACGCGACCGCCGAACGCAGCGTGGATCACAACTCGAATCGATCCCGTCTCATCCCGGAAATGCTCTACGACAATATTCTGATCGTCGGGAACGACGCCGGTCGCTGCTTTCTGCGCGCGAACATATTCCACGAGTGAATGCGAGGTCGCAGCGTCGCAGCTGTATTCGCTCTCGAGAACGCCGTCGCCGGGGTCTTCCGCCAGCAGTCTCCGCAGAGCTCCGACTCTATGACTGAGCTCGAGCGAGCGTGCTCCGTACTCGCCGTGCCAGAAAGGCATCCGCGCAGGCATTCCCGGCGCTGGATTCACCACGACTCTATCGTGTTCGATTGCCGCGATTCTCCATGTCGTCGAGCCGAGCTGGAACACGTCGCCAACTCGCGACTCGTGGACGAATTCTTCGTCGAGCTCTCCGAGCCTCGTTCTGTCAGGAAGATTCACGGTGTAGAGACCTCGATCCGGAATCGTTCCACCCGATATCACCGCAGTCATTCGCGCCGCGCGGCTTCCAGTCAACCGGTTCGACACTTTGTCCCACGTTATTCTCGACTCGAGCTCGGCAGCTAAATCCGACGGATACTTTCCGGAGAGCATGGCGACTGTTTCTTCGAACGCTCCTCGCGTCAATCGGTGATAAGGATACGCGCGCCGAATGACACGAAAGAGATCGTCGACATTCCAGTCATCAACTGACACCGCGGCAACGATCACCTGCGCAAGAACGTCGATTGCATTTTGAACCACGCGCGTTGGCTCGACTTCTCCCGCGCGCATCGCCGATACGATTGCCGCGATTTCCATCGCATCGTCGCGAAAGGTTGGAACCAGAATCCCCCTGCTAGCCACGCCGAGCGTGTGACCAGCTCTTCCCACGCGCTGCAATGCCGCCGCTACTCGCTTTGGAGACTGCAGCTGGATGACGAGATCAACCGAGCCGATGTCTATGCCAAGCTCGAGTGAGCTCGTCGTTACCAGCGCTCTTAGCGCTCCTGCTTTGAGTCGCTCTTCGAGAATGAATCGTCGCTCGCGCGACAGAGATCCATGATATGGCTGCGCGATTTCCGACTCTGCGAGCGTGTTCACGCGTGCTGCCATTTTCTCCGCTTGTGCACGATTGTTGACAAACACGAGCGTCGTCCGTGCATCTCGGATATGGCGTAGCACCAGCGGTGCTACTGAGGGCCACACGCTGCCGCCGACATTCCCCAGGTCCGCGACTGGAGATTCGACCGCGATTTCCATCTGCTTGTTCATTCCGCAGTCGACGACCGTTACGGGACGAAATTCAACGTCCTTGCTGTCGTCTCCTGAACGACACCCACCAAGAAATCGCGCGACTTCATCGAGTGGACGTTGAGTCGCCGACAATCCAATTCGCTGAGGCGGCTTCGATACAAGCTCTTCCAATCTCTCGAGCGTGAGCGCCAGATGCGCTCCCCGCTTCGTTCCGGCAATCGCGTGAATTTCGTCGACTATGACTGCACGCGTTCCACTGAACATCCCCCGCCCTCTCACACTCGTGAGCATGATGTTCAACGATTCAGGAGTGGTTATCAGAATATGCGGCGATTTTCGAAGCATTCTCGCGCGCGCTGACGCCGGCGTATCACCGGTGCGCACTGCAATTCGAATCTCCGGAAATGTCTTACCGTTTTCCTCGAAGCGTTTCCTTAGTTCAGCGAGCGGCGCCGAAAGATTCCGATGGATGTCGTTGTTCAGCGCCTTGAGTGGAGAGATGTAAAGCAGATGAACTGAATTGCCGAGCGGCTCTTTCAAACCTGCGACGATCAGCGCATTGAGCTCCCACAAAAAGGCCGCAAGCGTTTTTCCTGTACCGGTCGGCGCGAGAATGAGCGTGTGCTCACCGGTAGCGATTGCAGGCCAGCCTTTACGCTGTGGATCACTCGGCTTACCGAGTGTTTCGGCAAACCATTTTCGGACAATGGGGTGAAAGCGTCGCAGCATGTTGTTTTCGGAATTACAGCAGCCGCCGAAGCTTTGATGCGCCCCATTCCAGAACCTTGCCCGTCCACGGTCGCTTGCGGAAAGCGTCCAGCTTCATCTCGGTTGCGTACCCCAAATCATCCATGAATATCGAGTCCATTGTCTGACCGACTCCCGCGTCGAGCGTGAGGATCTGGCTCTCGTTGTTGAACGCTAATGAACGATTGTCGAAATTCATCGAGCCGATTGCAGAAAATACTCCGTCGGCGACGATCGTCTTTGCGTGCATCATCGTTGGTTGATACTCGTAGATGCGGACGCCGTGACTCAGCAGCCTCTCGTATAGGGCGCGGCCCGCATACCATGTTGTCTTCACATCGGTCTTCGAGCTTACGGTAAGAACACGCACGTCGACTCCGCGCTTGACGGCTTTGATCAGCAGATTGCAAAAATCGTCGTTAGGCACGAAATACGAGTTCGTGATATAGAGAGTCTTCCGTGAGCCGACGATCGAGAGCGCGAGAAATCGCTCCGCGGCGGTACTCCCGATCGTGGGAATTGTGTGCATGAGCCCTGCGTTGACCTTGCCACCCGGTGCGAATGAAATCGGTGGAAAGAAGAGATCGCCTGTAAGAAGCTCACCTGTTGCTTCCGCCCATCCCGCTGCGAATGCTGCTTGCAGCGCGGCCACGGCCGGACCTTCGAACCGCACGTTCGACTCCCGCCATTGATCTTCATGATGTCCGTCGCCGAGCCAGTAGTCGGCAAGCCCGAATCCGCCCGTGTAGCCAACTCTTCCATCAACGACAATCACCCGAACGTGCGATCGCTGAGTCGCTTTGTGCAGCGTGTACCATTTGAGCGGGCGAAGCCACGCGAACTCGACTCCCGCCTTCTTCAACCCCTTAACCCAGTCTTTCTTCAGTGGCTGTGAGCCGAATGCATCCAACAGGAGAAGCACGCGAACGTGAGCTCTTGCTCGCTCAGCGAGATATTTCGCCATCGTGTCGGCAACCGCGCCCGGCTGTGAGTAGTACATCTGCACTGTCAACGTGTGCTGCGCCGACGCCATGTCCTTCCAGATGGACGGATAAGTCCCGTCTCCATTGAGAAGAACTTGGACATTGTTCGCGGTGTCCAGGTGTGTCTGAGTAAAAAGTTCGAGAATTCGAGGAAACAGGGGATCGGTCACTGACGGCGGTCCACCACGGTCCCCTTCCGCGATGACCGACCTGACCGGCGTCCCTCTCGTGATCGACAGTGCGCCGATGAGAATCAGCACAATCGCGAGGCCTGCACTCAGTATGATCAGGATGTATTTGACGATGCGCATTCTTCCTCAGCGTCCTAGTGCGAATCCTGCATGTCTTTCTCGACTGCCCAAGCTTTCTTCGCTCCTTGCCGCATTTCTAGCGTTGCAACACTTTCCCCCAAGATGACTTTCGCGGCCCGACGGCGTTCGGCGAACCGGGCTATCCTGCTCGACAGGTCTCTCGAAGCGCTTCCCATTTTTCGCTTGAGCGACTCCGCCGACGAATCAGCAATAACGTACTCTCCAGCGACCGGTGGACGTTGGCGCGTGCTCCCAAGTCCAGGCGACCGGCTTCCCGGTACTTTCGATCAGGATGTCTACGTCGAGATCCTTCGACGCTATAGCGAAGCCGGTTTCCCGGCAGATGGCACAATCACTTTCACACTTCATGCCTTTCTACGTTCAATTGGACGACGCGTTGATGGTCGCACCTACGAGCAGCTGCGCTCGGCATTCAGCCGCCTGGAGCGAACCATCCTCGAGTCTGCCGGTGTTTACGTGGCGGCACGCTCCAACACCGCGCTCGACACGCGCTTCACAATCCTAAGCTCTGTTGCAATCGAGCGACGAAGATTGGCAGACCGCGAGCAGTTCACTCTGTTTCCAGTGCTGGCAGCATCGGAGCCCGGCGACGCGCGAATCGTCATTTCGCCCATCCTTCGCGATAACATCGCTGCCGGATACACCGTCACGCTGTCGTCACCTCAATATCAGTCACTAAGCAGTCCCGTGGCACGACGGCTTTATCGGCTGCTGGAAGTTGCACGTGAAGCCGGAATGGTTACGTGGCGCGTTACCCTGGAAGACTTGGCTCAGCAGCTTCCGCTTGCACAGCGATACCCATCCCATCTTCAGCGTGTTCTTCAGCCCGCCCACGAGATGCTGCTCGGAGCAGGGCTCGTTCGCAGTGCAACTCTTCGGCAAGTAAATCGTGATTGGCTCGTTGACTATGTGCTCGCGGGTCGTATCGCCTGAGGCCCAGTCTCTGCAGAGTATACCGGAACTCTGCCGGTTTCAGGGCGTATCTACTACCTTCAGACGATTCATCCTACCATTCAATAGAATGTCCAATCCCAGAAAAATCTCGCTGATCGCCGTCGTTCTTATCCCATTGCTCGCTGGCGGATTCGTCATGCAGCAACGTGAGGAGCAAGACGGCGCCCGACTACTGGATCAGGTTTTACAAATCGTCTCCGGCCGTTTTGTCGACAGCGTCGGAGCTGCTTCGCTTTACGAGAAGGCGGCACGAGGACTCGTGCGCGAACTGAATGACCCATACTCCGTTCTCCTTTCACCCAAGGAGCTCGCCACGTTCAATGCGCAAACCGGCGGTCGCTACGGCGGTGTCGGCATGGAGATCGGTGAAGTTCAAGGCTTCGTGACTGTCCAACGGGTTTTTCCGCACACTCCGGCGGAACAAGCGGGCGTCATGGAAGGCGATCGGATAGTTACGATCGACACGGCGAACGCCCGAGGGTGGACAACCTCACAAGCATCTGATGCACTCAAAGGAACTCCGGGGACCAAAGTCTCCGTCAAGTTCCTTCGCGCCGGAGTTGCCGAGCCTATTCCAGTGACATTCACTCGCGCCAACGTCCGAATCCCGGCGGTTCCGTTTGCAATCATGCTCGATGGAAACGTCGGCTACATCCCTCTTCAGCAGTTCAATGAAACCGCAACCGATGAGCTCGAGGCATCGACGAAGCGACTTATTGGCGAGGGTGCCAAGGGACTTATCGTCGACCTGCGAGGAAATGGCGGCGGATACCTCGACCAGTCAGCGAGTGTCGCAAACCTGTTCCTCAATCGCGGGCAGGAAATTTCCAGCGTCCGTGGACGTGGTGGCGATCAACAGGTTTTCTACGCCACTGATCAACCAGCCGCTCCAAACATTCCGCTCGTCGTGCTCACCGATGGACGAACGGCATCTGCTTCCGAGATCGTCGCCGGCGCCCTTCAGGATCACGACCGCGCGCTGATCGTTGGAACCACATCGTTCGGAAAGGGACTCGTCCAAACCGTTTATCCTCTTGATGGCGGTTACGCTCTCAAGATGACGACGGCGAAATGGTACACACCGAGTGGACGTTCCATCCAGAAAGAGCGAAAGCTTCTTCCCGATGGTGAGTTCGTCGAAGTTCTTCCCGATTCGATGGAGACCGATTCAGTTCGCAAATCGCGGCCGAAATTCAAATCCGACGCGGGACGAATCGTTTACGGCGGTGGCGCAGTTACGCCCGACGTGATCGTTCAGCCCGATACGCTCACCACCGAGGAGCAGAAGCTTCTCAATCTGCTCGCGCCGAAAGCTCAGGTCGTCCGCGCGACACTCGTGAACTATGCAGTGGAGCACAAAGGAAAAGTTCAACCGGGATTCGTTGTCACGAAGGCGTGGCGCGACGAGTTCTACTCGAGACTGGTTGCACAGGGCGTAAAAGTTGACAAGCCGCAGTTCGATGCAGGTGGGGGCGAAATCGATCGTCTCCTCGGTTCGAGCATCGCTCGCATTGCCTTCGGTGACTCGACCGAAAAACGCCGTGAGGTGCCAGAGGATGCGCAGCTGCGTCGCGCGCTTGCGATTCTACGGCAAAGTCCAAGTCAGCGTGAGCTGTTCGCGCTCGCTCTGCGTGAGAATACCGCTCTCAAGCAATAGCCAAATCGACCGAACGCCGCCGTGGAATACCACGGCGGCGTTTTTTTTTGCATATTCACCGCGCCCAAATCTCTGAGGCAAGTATGGCAGGGTTGATCTTTCTCGGCGTTGTTGCGTTGCTTGCGTTGATGGTCGTCACACGGTCCTTCAAGGTCGTCGGCCAAGCCGAGGTGATGGTCATCGAGCGGCTCGGCCGTTTCCACAGGGTCGCTCGATCAGGCTTGAACATTCTGCTTCCATTCGTTGAAGTACCGCGCGCGATCGATGTTCGTTACTTCGAGTCGGATGTCGGCGGCATCAAGCGCGTTACTGCTGGGCACACGACGCGAATCGATCTGCGCGAACAGGTCCTGAATTTCCCCAGCCAACCCGTTATCACCAAAGACAACGTTACGATCGACATCGACGCGGTCATCTATTACCGAGTCGCCGATCCGCAAAAGGCCACGTACTCGGTTCAAAATCTTCCGTACGCTCTCGAAACGCTTACGCGTACGACTCTTCGAAACATCGTCGGCGAAATGGAGCTCGACTCGACCCTCGGCAGTCGCGATATCATCAATAAGCGGATGCGCGAAGTAATCGAGGAAGCATCGATCGGCTGGGGAGTCGACGTCACACGCGTCGAGCTGCAAGCCATCGAGCCCCCACGCGACATCCAGCAATCAATGGAGCTTCAGATGCGCGCCGAGCGTGAGCGACGCGCGGCAGTGACAAACGCAGAGGCGGGAAAACGGGCAGCAATTCTCGAAGCCGAAGGTGTCAGAGAGTCGCAGGTGCGACGTGCTGAGGGAGAAAAGGACGCGGCAGTTTTGAGAGCTCAGGGCTTGGCGGAAGCCCGACTCGCAATGGCGAACGCTGAAGCTGAAGCAATTACGAAGATTGCTTCGGCTCTGCCTGAAGGTCAGGCGGCGATGTATTTGCTCGGAATGAAATACCTCGAGGCGCTCCCTACTCTCGCTCAGGGAAAAAACTCGACGATTTTCCTCCCGGCAGAAGCTGCCGGCGTAATGGGCGCAATCGGAGGGCTACGGGAGCTCGTTTCCAGAGCCGCTGCACCCACGCTGCGCACAGAGCCTGAGCCTGCGGCACGAATCAGTCCGCGTCCCGACGCTGGCCCTCCTCCAAAAGATTCTCAGTAGTGGCACCTAAAGCGATTTCACATGCTCGTGCCGAGCGCATCGCTAAATCACATCCATGTGAGAATTGCGGCGAGTACAGCTTCAAGACCTTGAAAGTGAAACCTGCATCGGAGAGCAATAACAAAGCGCTCGGTGAGGTGTGGCACGTCACGAAAGTCTGCGGGGTCTGCGGGATGTATCATGAGATCGGCATCGACGCCGAGGGTGACATCGTTTACAGTGCCTGACTAAATCCCCGGAGGCCACGCGGGTTTATGCGAGTACTTACCAAAAACCCGTTGCAGGACCTTGTCGGGATCCAGCATTCGAGTAATCGCATCGAGGTGTTCGGCTAACAACAAGGGCCGCGAAAAATCCCGATATCGCTTGTAGCTGTGGAAGAAACCCAGCGGACCTTTCCGCGTCAGGTCACCAAGCCAGATATCCGGTAACAGGAAGATGGTAGACGCGTAGAAGAAGTTTAGCGTTCGGGGACTCGGCAGATCGCTCTCGCGAATGCCTCGCGGCAATGAGCCGTGCTTCCCCCACTGAACGTCTATCGCAGTCTGCGTCCTCGGCCACGGTGTGTGCAGAATTGCACCGTGCCAATAAGTCCAGAGTTCTACGGGAGCCTGAGTCGAATCATACCCTACCCAAACGATCTCCTGATCTGTCGGAACAGTGAACGGAATCCATGACCCATTTACGTCGTCCCGCCACAGCAGGTGATAGGCAATAACCCGCTTATAGGGATGAAGGACTGCCACCGCTCGCGAGAGTTGGAACGTTTCATCACGCTGCCGGTATAAGACCGGTGCCAGGGCCCGCGCCAGTACTGCGCCACTATCGGATGGAGCGAGGACCCCGGGAAGTGTTGTTGGTCGCAATGGGATGTGTGCCCGTGGGCCACACCCCGTCGAAAGGGCAAGAAGAACGATGACTCCGGTTAACAGCCGGAGACTCGGACTCTTTCCCCAAGACAGTTTGCCGACGTAAAAACTGTTCACCCGTAGCCCTCGAAAGTGGCGGCGAGGATTGGGTCATCGGAGGGCCGATGCGTAAGCCGCGTCCAAATACGTACAACCCCGCGCAAGTCCTTCACCTCATCGCGAGCGACCGATCCGGTACGCCGCTCAGCTGTCCATCGTGCTCCGGCACAATCGAGCGCGACCCAGGCCAGCACCCTCCACCGCCTAGGTCCCATGTGACTCTCCGTTGTCGAAATTGCGGCCGCATCGCGCGCTACGTCGCTGGCGCTGCATAGCCCGAAACGAGCCAAAGCTCACTTCGCCCAAACAATTGCACAGAAATTGCCCCGATTAACGCCGATAACGAGAGCGCAATCAGGTGCTCTCGACGGCGCGGGGAAAGCAATGTGCGGCCCTCGTGCCGGCCGCTCTTCCATCGCTTCACAGAGAGCGGGTACAGTTAGCTCTCCCGATTGGGAAAAGGATCGGTCATGGCACGCATCACCGGGACAGTGAAGTGGTTCAACGACGCAAAAGGTTTTGGCTTCATCTCCAGAGAAGGAGGCCCCGACGTGTTCGTCCACTTCAGCGCGATTTCGGGCACGGGATTCAAATCCCTTGCCGAAGGCGATCGAGTTGAGTTCGAAGTTGTTCAGGGCCAAAAAGGCCCACAGGCGGCCGATGTCACGAAGGTCCCGTAGCGCATGATTCGCTCCGTCGCAAGAAAACCCCGGCATTGCCGGGGTTTTTTTACACACCTACTCACAAAAATGATTTTCCACAGCGGCATTTGAATTGCTTTCATTCACATCATGGCGGCAATCTGGAAGGGATCTCTAGCGTTCGGGCTCGTCAATATCCCCGTCGAGCTGCGTACTGCTATTCGTTCCGACCATATCAGCTTTCGACTCCTCCACGAGGAGGATCTGTCACCCGTCAAGTACGAGCGCGTCTGTCAGGCCGACGGTGAAGCCGTCCCGTGGAATGAAATCGTCAAAGGTTACGAATACGAAAAAGGCAAATTCGTCGTTCTAACCGACCAGGATTTCAAAGCCGCGGCGCTGGAGGCGTCGAAAACCATCGACATTCTCGACTTTGTTCAGCAGGACGAGATCGATCCTCGATATTTCGAAACGCCATATTATCTGGTCCCTGCCAAAGGCGCCGAGAAATCCTACGCGCTCTTGAGAGAAGCAATTCGCAGCACAGGCGCGGTTGGCATTGGGAAAATCATAATCCGACAGACTCAACATCTCGCCGGCATCAAAGTTCTCGGCGAAGCACTGGTCCTCGAGATAATGCGTTTTTCCAACGAGCTCGTGGACGCCGGCGAATACTCCTTTCCGAGTCGCGAGGACGTCCGGCCGCAGGAGCTCAAGATGGCGGAACAGCTCGTCGAAAATCTTGCAGAGCCCTTCGATCCTTCACGATACACCGACGACTATCGCGCAAACCTGATGAAGGTGATCAAGGCAAAAATGCGCGGCAAGAAAATCAAGCTCGAGGAGCCTGAAGCCGAGCCGGTCGATTCAAACGTGCTCGACTTGATGTCACGGCTGAGAGCAAGCTTGGAGCAGGGCAGCGCAAAGAAGGGGGCGCGGAGCAAACGCGCGGCGGTTTCAACGAAGCCGCGCGCAACAAAAACGAGCCGCCGCAAAACGGCCTGACGTCGTTATATGGCGACGCGAGTTCGGCGTCCCGCCGGCGCGGCAGAGCAGCTCGCCGAGTATCGCCGAAAAAGAGATTTCAGAAAAACCGCCGAGCCTTCCGGCGAAGTCGAGTCCGCTCGCGCTTCGCACCTGCGTTTCGTCATTCAGAAGCACGCAGCGAGTCATCTCCATTTCGATTTGCGTCTCGAACTGGATGGCGTCATGAAAAGCTGGGCTGTTCCAAAGGGGCCCAGCACCGACCCGTCGGTCAAACGCCTCGCGATGCAGGTCGAGGATCATCCAGTCGACTACAACTCGTTCGAGGGAACGATTCCGCAAGGTGAGTATGGCGGAGGCACCGTCATGCTTTGGGACCGAGGTACGTACGCACCGGATAAACCGACTGACGATGATGAAGCAGCAGTTCGCGAAGGGTACTCTCGTGGTGATTTGAAGATCACCTTCTTCGGCGAGAGAGTGCGCGGATCTTATGCGATCATTCGTATGAAGTTTTCGCGCGACAGCAAGAGCTCCGCCAAGCCCCAATGGCTCCTCATCAAGCATCGCGATGAATTCGCTTCCACCGACGACATAGTTGCCGATAACATGACATCCGTCGACAGCGGCAGAACAATGGAAGAAATCGCCAGTGGCAAGAGCAGGGTCTGGAGAAGCAATCGCAAAAGCTCGCGCGCCACCTCTCCTTCGGCGCCGAAGGCCGTGAGAGAAAGCTCCGCAACCGTCGCCAATCTCGAGCCGATGTACGCATCGATCGGAAACGAGGTACCGGGCGAAGGCTGGACATTCGAGCCCAAGTACGACGGCGTTCGAGTTCTCGCATTTGCGACCCCGTCGGAGGTTCGCCTGATAACCCGCAACGGAAAGGACAAATCGAATCAATTTCCGGAAATCGCCGAGGCGCTTGAATCGATTGCCAGAAAAAAGAAGCGGAGTTTCGTCATCGATGGCGAGATCGTAGCACTCGTGGACGACAAGCCCGCGCGGTTTCAGGAATTGCAGTCGCGAATGCACGTCAAGAAATCACACGTCATCGAGAGATACCGCACCTCCGCACCCGCAAGTCTGATCCTCTTCGACATTCTCATGAGCGGCGATCGCGTCTTGATCAACGAGTCATGGTCGGTGCGACGCGGCGAGCTGGAACGACAATTCGGAAAGAGCACATCTGATCGCATTCGAATTACCGAATCGATCGAAGGCGACGGAAAGAAGATGCTTCAACTCGCCGGTAAACAAGGCTGGGAAGGCATCATCGCAAAGCGCGTAAGCTCCACTTACCAACCCGGAGAAAGATCGAGATCGTGGCTGAAGCTGAAAATCGAGTTCAGGCAAGAATTTGTTGTCGGGGGTTATACCGAGCCTCGAAATTCACGACAGCATCTCGGCGCACTGCTTCTTGGATATTTCGATCGCGGCCGCCTGATTTATGTTGGACATACCGGCGGGGGTTTCACGAGCGCGGGCTTGGCGGAGATGTATCGCTGCCTCAAACCACTCGAGCGAAAAACGTCACCGTTCGCCGAGATCCCCCGCACCAATGAAAAAGCGCATTGGGTTGACCCGAAAATCGTGGTAGAGGTGAAATTCAGCGAATGGACAGCTGATGGGAAATTGCGCCAACCTATCTACCTTGGCACACGCGATGACAAAGATGCGGAAGAAGTCGGAAGAGAGAAACAAAGTGTGCAGAAGCGAGACGCTCGTAAAACCGAGATCGCGATGAAGAGAGAAGCCGGCAAATCTCGAGCTCGCAAACGTATTCATGCGGAGCGCACGTTGATTTCTTCGACTCCAGTCGCTAGTGGCAAGGCCGGCGGTTCCGGTGCGCCCCGCGCTTCTGAGCTCGCCAATATCATCCGGTCTCTGGAGCAAATCGAAAACGACAACGGGTCAGGGTCGATTCAGGTTGAGGGGCGAGATCTCACTGTTACGAACCTTAAGAAAGTGTTTTTTCCGCGCATGAAGCTGACAAAAGGCGATTTGATGCGGTACTACGTATCCGTCGCTCCGTTCGTATTGCCGGTCATGAAGGATCGGCCGCTTGTGCTTAAACGCTTCCCTAATGGAGTGACCAGCGAGTCGTTCTTTCAGCAGAACGCCGGCGAGCCGCCCGAAGGGGTTAGGGTGGAAACGATCCACACCCAGGGAGGATCGACAAATCTTCGCATCGTCGGAGGCGATCTCTATACTCTGCTGTACACGATACAGCTCGGCAGCATTTCGGTAGACCCTTGGCATTCGCGCATTCAGTCGCTCGACTTTGCCGACTACTCCATTCTGGATCTCGATCCCGGGCCGCGCGCGACGTTCCGCCGCGTCATCGAAGTAGGCACGTGGGTGAAAGAAGCGCTCGACAGACTTGGTCTTCACGCTGCGCTTAAAACGTCGGGCTCCACCGGTCTTCACATCTACCTGCCCCTGCCGCCGAAAACTCCCAATGAGGCTGCTACTCTCGTCGCTCAGATCATCGCCACGCAAGTCACCGAGGCACATCCCAAGGTGGCAACGGTCGAGCGATCAGTGAAGACCAGAGGTTCGACTACTGTTTACGTCGACTACCTCCAGAACATCATCGGCAAAACTGTCGCTGCTGCCTATTCGGCACGCGCTAATCCGGATGCGCTCGTATCGACTCCGCTTCGTTGGGATGAATTGACCGATGATTTAGATCCGCGCGACTTTTCGATCGGGAATGCGTCCGCGCGATTCGCTGAAGTCGGAGATATCTGGTCCGCCGCGTTGAAAAAGCCTAATTCGCTTAAGGCTCTCGGCTAACGGTTGCCGACTTTCCTCAACGGCAGCTCGATCTGACCAGCATCGCTTGCTGAAGTGCCTTTGTCTTCAGGCGGCGTAAACGATGGGTCGCTGGTTTCATCAACCATGTGAGTAAGCTTGTAATACAAATGGAGGGCGTTCACTGGAGCCATGAAACTTCGTCGTCCGGCGCGTGAGATTGCGACGGCTTCTTCTCGGACGCGGCGAGGAAGGTCCTGCGCCAGAGGATGTGCAAGCAGGCGCCGGATCTCTTCGGTATTTCTCGCTAGTAGTGCAGCACAAAGGCTGTCCAGATACGCGAGCATCGCCAAGCCCCGGAAAACGAGTCTTACCTTAGGTACACATTGCAACTAATACATCTAAAAGGCAATAGCTTCCAGTCTTTCCATTGCATGCCTCATCCTTTTTCTAGGACATCAGCATGTCCAGCCTTATACCCCGTTGAGTCGGTCGGCGTTTCCTTGGTGCATATCGAAATAGTTGTGCCGGACGACCTCGCCCTTCCGTTCTCCACTCATCGGTTGGCTCGACAAGCCACGCCGACGCGAGGGCCCTCCGGAAACTTGCTTTATGCAGACGCTTACCAAGCAACAGCTCGTACATGTGCTGAAGCTCGCTCAGCGTGAAAGTCGACGGTAGAAGACGGAACGCCACAGGCGACTGATCCATCCGAACACGGAGCATCGCCACCGCTGCGTCCAACATCGTTCGCTGCCTTGGAGCCAATGATGGAAGTTCATCGGTGGGGAACCACGCGTAAGCGCCCCCAACCGGCGGAGGTGTGCCTGCCGGAACCAAGCCTGCAAAGCCTACTGATATCTCACTTTCGGAGGGGTGCCGCTTCTCATCACCGAATGCTGCTAGTTGCTCGAGCCAACGCGGCGACTCACCGAGCGCTTCCCCAGCGATCCTTTCGGCCGCAGCCTCCAGTGTCTCGTCTGATGTAGGCTGCTCCCATGGTAGCGCCCACTTTTCTTTTTCGTCGGGTGTCCGCCAAAGCAACACCGCGAGCTGAGCCTTCAGCGCGGTGAAAAGAACGAGGTCGATTGTGTATGGGGACTTTCTGCCGCGGCGGTCGGACATCGTACCGCGAATTAGTCACCGATTGGGACTAAAGTCAAGAGGCCGGCTAATTAATTATCTATTTGATAATAATTGCGACATAGCTCTCGCTCTCTATATATCCAAGCAGAGATTGAGTGTCAACAGAATATTGGCGATTATCGCAACAACGTGTGCCGCACGATTCCGGTGCCGAATGATATCTTCGCCATTCCTGGGCCAAGCGGAATCGAGATTGGAAGCTTCCCCGTAATTGGTGCGTTACCGAGGAACGCCCTTGCCGCTGCGGTTTGCGATGCGGGAAATCCGCCCCACGCAACTACGTATGCCGGAACAGCAGGAATCTGCTGGAGCAAGTACGGGTTTCCAAACGCCATGACAATCAGCTTGCGTCCATTGTTACGAAAGTGATCGATGAAATCTATGAACATTTTTGGAGCTGCCCCCGAAACCGCATCCCAGCTTTGACCTACGTAAGAGCTGACAATAGTGACGTCTGCCGAATCTGACGCACGTTGAACGCGGCCATAATCTGCTGAAGGATCTTCCGCGAAGAGGAGCTCCGAACGCACTCCGGGGAACTTCTATTTCAATTCTTCGTTGAAGTTCAACCCTGCCTAAAGATCTGTGCGCCTCGAGACGCCTACCGAGAGGATTTTTGCATTTGGCGGGAATTCGAGCGGAACGTAGCCAAGCGAATCTTTGACGAGAGTGATCGATTTCGTTGCAATTCGATTTGACGTGTTGAGGTGTGAGCTATCGCCGACGATGGATCGTAACGCGTTCAAGTCAACGAGCTTGGCCTTGTCCAGGCCGAGTGTTGCCTTCGCCCGCAAAATTCTTCGCACCGACCCATCGAGTCGGGCTTCGGTATATCTGCCTTCCTGCACTCCGGCAACGACAGCGTCAATCGTTTGTGACACGCTCAGCGGCTGAATCAGCACGTCAACGCCGGCAGCCAGTGCTCGCTTTACAGCTTCAACGGCGCCGTACTGATCTAGAACGCCCCTCATGTCCATCGCATCCGAAATGATGATTCCCTTGAACTGCATCTCGCTACGCAACAAGACGGTTAATACTTTGGAGGACAACGTGCCTGGTACGCCGCTTGAATCGAGGCTGGCATCGCTCCATGAAACGACATGATCCCCCAAGGCCGCTCTTCACAGCTTCCTTAAATGGTATCAACTCGACACTATCAAGCCTATTTCTGCTCACCGTCACGACAGGCAGAGCAAGATGCGAGTTTACACCGGTATCCCCGTGCCCAGGGAAGTGCTTACCCGTCGCAATCATCCCGTTGCTCTGAAGCCCCCTGATGAAAGCAGCGCCGAGACGGGCAACGAGCCTCGGATCTTCACCATACGATCGTGTGTTAATTACGGGATTGGCCGCGTTGTTATTGACATCGAGCACCGGGGCGTAGGCGATGTGAATCCCGAGTGCTCGGCCCTCGAGAGGACTGAGTCGGCCCAGTGGTCCGCAGTAACGTTCGCTGACGTGGTTTGATTAATATCTAACGAATCAAGCTGGTTTTGGACTTGCTTCGCTGGTATAACACGCGTCCGCAAAAGTCAGAAGGGCAATGAGATTTCTGCAGCGCCACATCAGTCAGTGAGAGATCGTCCCCTGCTTACTCGTGTCGATGTCGGCTCCCTCACCAGTCTTGAAGAGAAAAGCGGACATGTTGCGCGTCAAAAAAATTCGCGCCTGCGGGTCCATGACGTCCAAGCCGTAATGGTTGATTAGCATCGTTTGCTGCTTACCCCAGTCTGCCCAGCATTGCCGGCAGATCTCGGCAACAATACGCGCCCCGATTTGACCAGGGAAAGGCGGCCTCTCGAATCCTTCCCGTTCTTGCCCACAACGCGAACACGTGATGATCGGCACTGTGATCCTCTACCCCGCATACTCGATCTTCGCCAAACCGAAGAACGAGAGGAGCCGAAGGTAAACCCACCCTATGTCGAATTCATACCACTTCGCCTTGAACTTTGCAGAGTGCGGATCGTAATGATGGTTGTTGTGGAGTTCTTCTCCACCTAACCAGATAGCGATCGGCGATATGTTGCGGCTCGCATCCTTCACGTTGAAATTGCGGTAGCCAACTGCGTGGCCGACACCGTTGATGATCCCGGCAGCCCAGAACGGAATCCATATCATCTGAATGCCCCAAACCAGCGGGCCTACGAAAAACCCGAACAGGTAGACGTCAGCCAGCAACATCAAAAAAATTCCTACCCAATTCAAACGCGACAGCAAGTAACGCTCGAGCCAGTCATTCGGAGTTCCCCTTCCATATTTTTCGAGGACTCCAGGCTGCCGAACGGCCTTTCTATAGTAGAAGGCGCCTTTGAGCACCACGTTGCGAAGTCCCTCGAGCAATGGACTGTGCGGATCCCCTTCCCGGTCCGCAAACGCGTGATGCTTCCGGTGACATGCCACCCATTCCTTCGTGACTATCGCAGTCGAAAGCCAAAGCCAGAGCCTCATCGGCAACGCCGCCAGATAGTGAAGCTTGACACTCCTGTGCGTCTGCGCTCGGTGAAGAAAAAGTGTCACGCAGACGTTTGTCAGATGTCCGGCAATCACAATGAAAAGGATCGGCTTCCACCAATCCGCGGCCCAGCTTCCAAAATCCGGCATCATCAATTCCACTCGATAGTCGTCCCAAAAACATGCAGCGGACGCAATCTACCCGAGTGGAGAGGCGGCCGCCAACGAGGAATCACCTCGTCACCGGCCGCGGTGGATTACTGAGTGGCGCATCACCCCAGCTGTCGTTCGAGCGATTCCAATCAGGCACCGATGGATCAGGCCATAGGCGCGCGCCTACCACTCGCGACGGGACAGCTATGACCGCGTCGAACCGATCGCCGTTCGCCCAGATATTTACCGGAAGAGTAAAGTCTCCTGTTGTGCCGTTCTGGTATTTGAGTCGCAGTCGCACCGGCATTACCGCTCCAGTCAGTCGATGCAGCGTAACTGTTGCCATAGTGGCGCCTTCTTCCTGACGTTGCGTGACACCATCAATCGCCATATCGAGCACGTCGGTCGTATACCAGAATTCCCGCCAATACCACGACAGATCACGACCAGCTGCATTCTCGATCGTTCGGAAAAAATCAGCCGGAGTGGGGTGTTTGAACGCCCAGTTCCTGATGTACGTCTTGAATGCCGTGTCGAATAGCTGTGGACCGACGATTTGATTTCGAAGTGTGAGCAACACCACGGCTGGCTTTCTGTAACCGACGGCTCCGAGCGCCGCGGCAGGAATATTATCCGCTGCTGTCATCATTGGGACATCGACCCCTTCGTCGACAGTCGATTTCCAATTGGAGAGCATGCTGCCAATCATCACCGTGTCGCGCCAGCGCAGCTCCTTCGCAAACGTGTTGATGTACGTGTTGAATCCTTCGTCCATCCAGGGGTAACGACGCTCGTTCGATCCGACCATCATCGGAAACCATTCATGACCTTGTTCATGATTGATCGTGCTGAACGTCGACATTGAATCTTCGCCGCCCGCCACCATCGAGAACATCGGATACTCCATTCCGCCAACAGGCCCCGCCACTGTCGTCGCTTGAGGGTAGGGATATGGAAAGAAAGTCTGAGAGTAGTGCCTGATCGTCCACTGCGTTTGTTCGGCACCGGCTTCCCACGACTCTCCGGCTTTCGGCCATTCGTAGTAGGCTTGCATCAACACTCCATTCCAGCTGGTAGCATCCCATCTGAAATCCGGCGCGGCCGCCCATGCCACGTCTCGGACTTTTTCAGCGTGAAACCGCCACGTTTTGGTTCCAGGCGTGAGTCGCCGCCGAACCTCATTGATGCCAATGATCGGAACAACTGACTCCGTCTTGGCAGCTCTCTCTAGTCGCGTCCGCTCAGCCGAAGTCAGTACATCCAATGGATTTTGCAGAACGCCGGTTGCCGCAACGGTGTAACCTGCCGGAACAGTTACTGAAAAATCGATGTTGCCGTATTCGAGGTAGAACTCGCCCTGCCCGAGGTACGGATCCGTGTTCCAGCCGATCACGTCGTCGTATACCGCCATGCGGGGATACCACTGCGCAATCTCGTACAATGCACCGTCTCTACCCATTCGATCCGAGCCATGATCGGGCACGCGAAATTTGAATTCCATCGCAACGTCGGCGATCGCATGAGGACGAAGGGCATCCGGTAAATCGAGTCGCATCATGGTGTCATTGATTCGGGGTGTCACACCTTTGTCATTTACACGCACGTTGCGCAGATCATAGCCACCCTGAAAACCGCGCACCCCCCATCTCGAGTCCGCAGGAAAAAGCATCGATCCTTCACTTCCCGGTCGATACAGGTTCTGATCAAGCTGAAGCCAGATGTAATGCAGCGTGTCCGGCGAGTTATTCGTGTAACGGATCTGAACCGATCCAGCAATCGATCGTGTAGTTGTATCTAGCGTCGCTGCAATCCTGTAATCGGCACGCTGTTGCCAGTAGTCGGGCCCGGGCGCCCCATCCGCCGATCGATACCTGTTTGGGCTCGGCCACTCCATTCGCGAGAGTGGATAAAATGCATTCGATGTCTGGTCGCGTAGAGCCTTCGGTATCGTCATCATCACCGAAGGCAATGTGTCGACCCGAACAGGAGTTGCCGGTTCTGGACGATTTTCAACTCTCGTCGGTTGTGATGCGCAAGCAGCTGTACCGACGAGCAGGAGCGAAACAAGCTTGATCATCTAGTTATTAGAAAGTTCGTTGGCGGCTAGTGTTACACCAGAGATTGCGGGCCTCTTCATGCTCGGCGCCCTTGCGGTGTCGACAATTTCCCAATACCCTGTCGCCAACATGCCTAGGTCCCGACCAAAGTCTCGAAAGCTGGGCTCCTCAGGCAATACGATTTCGGGCTACGCTACTGCGGCGGGCACAACCCGCTTGGCAAAGCGTTTCGCGTCGAGCCTGACACCTCAATTTTATCGCTCCGTAATCGATGGCATTTCCGTGTCATCCATCGGCATGGGCACATACCTCGGTGATTACAACGATGCCGAGGATGCAAGATACGTGACGGTGCTTGCGGCGGGCATCGAGAAAGGCCTCAACATGATCGACACCGCAATCAACTACCGCTGTCAGCGATCTGAGAGAGCCGCTGGCCAGGCAATTCGACGGGCGATCGAACATAGAATTGCGAGCCGCGATGAGATCGTGGTCTCGACCAAGGGCGGATACATCCCGCTCGACGGTTCGCCACCTGCGTCGCGCGAGTTATACGATTCGTTCCTCGCAATGGAATATTTCGATCGCGGTGTGATGAGCAGAGACGACGTCGTCAGCGGCGGACATTCTATCGCGCCTTCGTTTATTGCCGACCAGATTCGCCGCAGCCTCGCGAATCTTGGACTTTCAACCATCGATATCTACTACCTCCACAACCCGGAGCAACAGCGGTCTGCACTCGATGAAGCGGGTTTCAAACAAGCGCTCACAAATGCATTTCGCGAGCTCGAGAACCAGGTGAAACTAGGAAACATTCGGGCTTATGGCTGCGCGACATGGAGTGGGTTTCGCCAGGAGCCCGGATCACCGAACAGGCTCGAGCTCGAAGAAATTGTCGGCATCGCTCACCGGGTGGGTGGTTCTTCACACCACTTCAGAGTCGTGCAGCTGCCGGTAAACCTTGCTATGACTGAGGCCGTTCGCACACTCAATCAGACTCTATCCGGCAGAAAAGTTTCCTTGCTCGAAGCGGCGGCGAGTCTCGGCATCGCTGTAGTAGCGAGCGCCTCGCTGATGCAATCGCAACTTACGCACGGCTTGCCCGCAACTCTTTCCATGACGTTTCCTTCTCTCAATACCGATGCGCAGCGTGCGATCGCATTCGTTCGCTCACTCCCTGTTTGCAGCGCCCTCGTAGGAATGCGAAGCCTGGATCATCTCTCCGAAAACCTTGGAGCGGCGAGAGAAGTTATTACAGCGTGAGTCCGTGCAATCGATAACTCCGTCTGCTGCGCATCATGATCCTACCGGGCGCTTCCGGAACCCCTGGCCCCACTCTCAGCCGCATGATGCGCGAAATCTTCTGAAGTGGATGTTGACGCGTCAGCGCGGATCGGTCGGCGAGCCTCCCCGGATGTTAAACGCCACCGACGACCTTCCCAAATCTCAGGATGCGCGACTGGTGATCACATGGATAGGCCACAGCACGTTCCTCATTCAATCAAATGGAGTGAACGTCTTGACAGATCCAATCTGGAGCAATCGCGCGTCGCCTCTTCAGTTCGCCGGCCCGCGACGCTATGCGCCACCGGCAATCCGATTCGAGACGCTTCCACGCATCGACGTTGTTTTCATTTCCCACGATCACTACGACCATCTCGACGCTGGCACGGTAGAACTTATCGCGCAGACTTTTCCCGCCGTGAAGTGGGCTGCGCCGCTCGGAGTTGGAGATTTTCTGAAGCAACGGGGCGCCACGAATGTCGCAGTTAGAGACTGGTGGGAAGCTTGTGATCTCGGACGCATATCGGCTTTCAGCACACCCGCCCAGCATTTCTCCGGACGATATCCATGGAAGCGCAACACCACACTTTGGTGCGGCTGGATAATCGAGCTTGGCGGGCATCGCGTTTATTTTGCCGGCGATACTGCACTCCATCCAGAATTCAAAGAAATCGCGCGTCGATCCGGGCCCATCGATGCAGCAATTCTTCCCATCGGCGCCTACGAGCCTCGGTGGTTTATGCAGCCCGTGCACATGGATCCAGAAGAGGCGGTTTTAGCGTACCAGGCACTGACCGGGAATAATGCCGTCTCGAGTAAGTGCGTTTTCGTTCCTTCCCACTGGGGCACCTTTCGGCTCACTGATGAGCCACTCGACGAACCGCCGCGTCGGTTACGCGCCGCGTGGAGAGCTGCGAAGCTACCTGAAAATCAGCTCAGAGTGCTCCAGCTCGGCGAAAGGTTCGAGCAGGTTTAACGGGCGCCGTGTTTTGTGCGCGGAAGTTGCTATACAATCAATCGCTGTCGTCTATCGGAACATTTTTACCTTGGAGCTGAGATCATGGCTGCAGCCAAAAAATCATCGCGCCGGAGTGCGAAGAGGAAGCGGACTTCAGGAGCTGCGGCGCGCGGACGCACGCGCTCATCCAGCCGTAGGAAATCGAGCACTCGCAAAGCAGCAGTACGCAGACGTTCAGCATCCCGACGCCCAGCCGCAGCCGCAAAAAGAAGATCCTCCGCCACGAGAAAGGCCGCGAGCAGGAAGTCGACGTCACGCAGGGCAGCTAGAAAAAAATCGGCTTCGCGAAAACCGCGAGCGCGTCGATCCAAACCTGGTGCCCTACCAGCGGCAGCTCAGCGAGTCAGCACTCAGGCGAAGTCACTAGCCGAGCGCGTACAGAGAGTGGCAACTGAAGTTGTTGGACAGGCGGTCGAAGGCGTCACACAAGCTGTCGACGCAACGAAAGAATTCGTTCAAGAGCACACCTGAAAAGAGCGGGCGACTGTATCTCAGGATGCAGTCGCCCGACTTGTCAGGACCTGCTTACTTTCTCTCAATTCCGCAGCGATGCGGCAACCATCGGGACGGCGTCATTCGATGACAGGTCATCAGCGATGTGACCATCGAGTGCCGCAAGCGCAATGAAGAATGCTGTACCACTCCGCCGCGCCATGCCGGACCCGACTAATCTCCCCAAGGCAAGCGCAATTGATTCTCTCGTCGCACCCACCATTTCACATACCAATCGATGATGACGCACCTCGAGTTTCAGCGTTCCGTCCTTGGAGAGAAACGAACCATCGTGTGACAGGCGGTTCAACGCCGAGACGAGCCTCTGCTCGACGTTTTGCGAAGCGAGCTCGTGCAGCCTTTCAAGGATATGTGCTCGCTCTCCCAGGAGCTGACCAAGTAATCGCAATGCCTGACTTGGTTTCTCGCGGACAAATTCGCGAAACCGTGGAGTCGTTACGAATAACGTCTCTGTGTCTTCCGCAGATTGTGCGTCGGTAACGTAGGTCCCATCGGGCGTGAGTCCTTCGATTCCAAAAGTCTCACCTCCCGTCACGACAGCCGGCACGAAACCCCGGCCCGATCGCATTCGGTTGCGAAGTATTACGTGACCGTGCAGAACGACGGAAAATCCGTCTGCCTTTCCTCCGCGCTGATATATCTGGAAATTCGCGGGCCACGCTGTCCTCGCCCCGTACGCTGCGAGCGCAACGATGTCATCGCGAGTGAGGTGCGACTGATTATTCGGAACGTAGAAATTCTGCACACTGCCAGACCTGACATGAACATTGACGTTCTCGCAATGTCTGGGCCGCGCTAATTGCGCAATCGATTGGGGCCCTTACGTTCGGATACATGGGCACCCATGCCCGCCGCAAACCCGTCTAGCTATCGAGTTCCTCCAAGGCGCCGGTGATGGCGCGCCTGAGAGTCCGCTCCCGGTCGGTGCTCACCGGCAACGTCATTGTCAGCGTGGCGAAGATCCGCTGCATTTCGGCCGCTACATAAGGAGACGCGTCGTCCACGCCCAGCGACTCGATTGTACGGATCGCAAGCAACCGCAATTGCGCTAATGTCTCGGGCTCAAGGGCGGCAAGTGATTCTGGAGTGGCAATTTCATTCTCGCCGCTGTCACGTTCCTTCTCACGGTTCCGCTTCGGTGCAGCGAGTAGCGTATTCAGTGGAGCGAGTGTGACAACTATCGAACCAGGAGTATGCTCATGCCAACTCTTAACCACTCCGCGTCGTCTCAACGACGGCATCAACGCCATGATTGTCTCGCGTATTACTCCGACGCCACCTGGACTTTGATTACCACGGCCCGTGATGACGAGCACCTCTCCCGGTTTCATTACCTGTCGCATTCGAAGCCAGGATTCCGCCCGTGCGCGCGCATCCACAGCTGAGGGAAGCGATTCCCTGAGATTCAACGTGCGATCCTGCCCGAATGCCGTTTCGTCGAACGATTGCCACAGACCCTTGAGCGAGCCCTTACGACGTTGCATTCACTAGCGACACTGCTCGGGTGCACCTTCCGGCAAACCAAACGCGGTCGTGACGGCAATCTTCCAACCTGTCGCGGTCTTTATGAAGACGCGCTCGGACACCCCGCTCGTTGTGACTTTGTTCTGCGTGACTCTGTAGCAATACGCGCCGTAAACTACGCCCCTCGCCAGAGGCACTACCCGCATTCGCTCGGCGACAAGCGTGTCGGGCCAAGTGCTGTCGCGACGCGCACTCCAATCATCGTATCCGAGCTGCAATCCGCCGGGTCCATTTCGCGCCAGCGTTGGCGAATGCAGGTAAGTCGCGAGGTAGCGTGATCTGTCGCGTTTGTGGATCGCGTCGATGTTCTCTTCGAAAAGCCGACGTGCTTCGACCGTATCACTGACGTCTGAGGGTGCCGGCGAAATTGCAATCGGCGACTGCGTTGCACACGCGGCAAGAACCAGGAATGTGGGGAAAAATCGCAACAGGCGTGTTGTCATTGATGAAGTTTAGCTCAGGATTTCTTCCAGCAACGCTGTGCCCCGTGCAAGATCTTCTCGTGTCATAATCAATGGCGGCAGAAGCCGAATGGTGTGATCACCCGCGCTGATCACCAGCAGTCCCGCTTCCCAGCCACGCTCAATTACGTCCCCCGCTTTCTCGACTACATCCAGGCCCCACATATATCCCATTCCGCGAACTGCCCGAACTTTGCCCGTACGTTTGGCGATCGCGCGCAAAGTTTCACCCAGCCATTCACCATTCTCACGCACTGCTGCAAGAAGCGTCGGATTAGCGATTCGACGAACGACCTCCAACGCAACGCTTGCTACAAGTGGCCCACCGCCGAATGTTGTTCCGTGGTCGCCCGGTTTGATCGTGTCGCCAATCTCTGCGGATACGAGAATCGCACCCATTGGTAAACCCCCGGCAAGCGGTTTAGCCAACGTGACAATGTCAGGAGTTACTCCAAAACTCTCATAAGCCAGAAACGTCCCCAGTCGTCCAAGTCCACATTGAATTTCGTCGAAGATCAATGCGATCCCACGCTCTGTGGTCATGCGTCGCACTTCCTGAACGAACCCTTTTTCCAAAACACGAACACCACCTTCTCCCTGAACCGGCTCCAGAATCAATGCCGCTATCATATCACCATCGAGCGCGGCTTCGAGCACAGGGAGGTCTCGTTCGCAGATGCTGACCCCACCGGCGAGTGGTCGAAACGGCGCGCGGAAAGTCGGTCGGTCGGTGGCGGCAAGGGATGCGAAGAGTCGTCCGTGAAAGCTGCCGCGCAATGCCAGAATTCCAGTCTTGGCGTCCGATCCCACAGCTCGACCCCAGCGCCGCACGAATTTGAATGCCCCTTCATTCGCCTCCGCACCGGAGTTACAGAAAAACACACTCGAGGCGAACGACATGTTCGTAAGAGTTCGCGCAAGCTCTTCGCCTGCCTCGTTTCGATAGAGGTTCGAAACATGAATCAGTCCTGTTTCCAGCGCAGCAATAATCGCCTGGCTTATACCATGATCCCCATATCCGAGCGCGTTCACCGCAATCCCACTTGCGAAGTCGAGGTATCTCTTGCCATTCGCATCAATCAGCTCAACGCTCTCGCCTCTGACGAATGAAATGGGAGCCCGCTTGTACGTCGGAAGAAGCGCGGTCATAGAATCCGCGGTTGTGGCTGATTGCGACTCACCGGTTGTTGTTGTCATGAGATAGCGCTCTGCGCGAAAGTCAAAATGGTTCCGATGTCAGCGTCAGTGATTCCTTCGAGTGTCGAGATGCGAACACGTCCCACGCCGCCGGCAAGAGCCGCGTAGCCCGCATCGAGCTTGGCCTTCATCCCGCGGTTAATGATTCCGCGCTCGATAAGCTCGCCCGCATTTCCCTGATCCAGATACGCGACGGTTTTTCCATCTTCATTGAGCACCCCTTCGACATCAGCGACAAGCAGCAGCTCCGATGCGCAAACAGAAATTGCGATTGCTGCCGCAGCATCATCCGCATTCACGTTCAGAGTTTCAGACACCGTGCCGTCCTCAATCGCCAGCGGTGAAATGACAGGCAGATAGCCCCCGTCGAGCAACATTTCGATCAAAGCTGGTTTGACCTCGACGGGCTTGCCGGCACGACCGAGGCCTGAAGCATCGATCGGAGTGGCAACAATGGTGGCTGCGTCTTCGCCGGAAATTCCCACGGCGTCGAGGCCCGCGGCCGCAAACCTCGAGACCAGCTCCTTGTTCACCAAGCCCGACAGAACCATGCGGACGATTTCAATGTCGGCGCGTGTAGTAATTCGGCGCCCATCGACAAACGATGGCTCGATGCCTGCTCGCCGTTGAAATTCAGTGATCCGATCTCCCCCGCCGTGAACCACACAAAATGTGCGCGGACGCGCTTGCCACGCGGATGTTATGCGCGCGGCGAGATCCGGCAATGATTGCGCTCTCCCACCAATTTTGATTACGCGTTTCATGCCGGTAGCCCCAGAGTTTCTTCGATTCCCAACATCAGGTTCGCGTTCTGGACGGCCTGCCCCGCCGCTCCCTTCATCAGATTGTCGATCGTCGCAACGATGATGAGCGTTGGCTGCCTCGTGTTGGCGGCATTAGTCACGGTCAGACGCACGACATTGCGGCGAACTACATCTCGCAGCGAAGGCACCTCCTTTGTCACCTCGACGAATGGCTCTCCCGCGTAGGCCCTTTGCCAAATCTCGAGGGGATTGTCGATTTGCTCAGACAACGGAACCGTGATCGTCGCCAGAATTCCTCGAGCCACTGGCAGCAAGTGCGGAACAAAAAGCAGATCGTTGTCGCCGCCGAAAGCAGTCGTGATCGCTCGCATCTCCAGCAAATGTCGGTGGACGTTTCCAAGCGCATACGCTTTAAAGTCCTCAGCGACTTCTGCGAATAACAGCTCCGGTCGCGGAGTAAAACCTGCGCCTGTTACGCCACTCGCCGCCGAGATTACGATAGTCCCGCCCGGCAGAGTCAGTTGACGTTTCATTAGCGGCGCTAGCGCAATGAGCGCTGCGGTGGGATAACAGCCAGGGTTTGCAACAAGGGATGAACATTTCACAGACTCGCGCATGAGTTCCGTGAGTCCGTAGGTTGCGTTCGATGACGCGCCGCTCCCAGGGCGAAGATCGGAAGACAGATCAATTACCTTTGCGCCTCGAGCCGCCGCTCGGCCGACCCATTCGGCGGATGTCCCGTGAGGAAGCGCGCTGAAGATGAGATCTGCGTTGTCGAGCGGAGCGTTCTCCGTCTCGATAAAGTTGATGTCTTTTCCCGCTATACGAGCGATGGTTCCCGCCTGAGAGCTGGCCGACGAAAAGACCAGCTCGAATGCAGGATGTTGTATGATCAGGCTGCAGAGCTCACGTCCTGTGTAGCCGCTCGCTCCAAGAACGCCAATAGAGAATTTATGCACTTTTAATGCATAACATTACACATGGCACACGTCAACAAGACCGGGATTTCGGCCAATCTCTTGTTGAGCTCGTAAACCGAGCCCGGACTACGCCGGCTCTCCTGCCAGAGATTTCAGCCTTCGCAGCACACGATCTCTGGCAACGCCTGACCGGCACACGATGAGAATCGTATCATCTCCCCCGACAGTGCCGAGTACGTCAGTCCATCCTTCCCCGTCAAGCGCGGCGGCTATGGGCTGAGCTCCTCCGGGTACTGTTCTCAAAACGATCATGTCACTCACGCCGTCGATCCGAAGAAACAGCTGCGGAAGAAGAGTTTCGAGAGCGACTCGGCTTTCTTCAATGGTTCCATCCGTCACGGCGTATCGCGCACCTTCGGGCGTCGGCACACGAGCGAGCCGCAGCTCTCGAAGGTCTCGCGAGAGTGTTGCCTGAGTCACGTCCCACCCGCGATGAAGCAATAGCTTTCGCAGATCTTCCTGACTGCTCACCAATCGGGAATTGACTATCTCCAGTATCGCAGACTGCCGTTCGCGCTTGTTAGCCATCCAATTCCCTCCATTATTGGAGGAGGATACAACAATTGCCCACTTACGGGGAGACCGCGACGGACAGACGGAAAAGTTGACGACCCTTGGTGCATTGATTAAATATACGTTATCTCTGAATAGTTATTATCAACGCCATGACTCAGACCATTGTTCTAGCCTATTCCGGAGGCCTCGATACCTCCATCATCGTGCCTTGGCTCAAGGAACACTATGATGCGCGCATTGTTTGTGTCGCAGGAGACATTGGACAGGGAGATGAGCTAGCAGGCGTTCGCGAAAAGGCGATCGCATCGGGCGCGGATGAATGCTATATCGAGGATTTGCGCCAGGAATTTGTTTCCGACTTTATCTGGCCTACCCTGCGCGCTGGCGCGATCTATGGCAGGAAGTATTTACTAGGCACCTCCATGGGCCGACCGCTTCTCGCCAAACGCCAAGTCGAAGTTGCCCGTCGTATTGGCGCCGATGCTCTGGCGCACGGCTGCACGGGTAAAGGAAACGATCAGGTCAGATTCGAGCTCACCTACGCAGCGTTCGCACCCGAGCTTCCCGTTATCGCACCGTGGCGAGTCTGGGAGATTAGAAGCCGAGAGGACGCGATTGCTTACGCGAAAAAACACAACGTGCCGGTGACAGCCTCCCGCGAGAAGATCTATTCGCGCGACCGCAACATCTGGCACATATCCCACGAGGGCGGTGTTCTCGAAGATCCGGCGCAGGGGCCTCCTGCTGATCTTTTCATGCTGACGACTTCACCGGAGCTTGCCCCGCAAGAGCCCGAGAATGTCACTATCGGGTTCAACGGAGGAACGCCAGTCGCCGTCAACGGCACTTTCCTCGACCCGGTTGCAATTGTTTCAAGCCTGAATGAAATCGGAGGGCGACACGGTATTGGCCGAATCGATATTGTCGAAGATCGTCTTGTCGGCATGAAATCACGGGGAGTTTACGAAACGCCGGGTGGAACACTTCTGTACGCTGCTCACAGCGAGCTCGAACAACTCATTCTCGATCGCCGAACTCTAGCTGCAAAAGATTCAATCGCTCCGCGTTACGCAGACCTCGTCTACGAGGGACGTTGGTGGACAACTGAGCGAGAAGCATACGATGCCTTTGTGAACGTGACACAGCAACGGGTGACGGGTGGTGTGACGTTGCGCCTCTTCAAGGGGACGGTGACAGTTGCTAGTCGAGCCAGCGAATATGCGCTTTATGACGAGCGTTTCGTGACGTTCGGTGAAGACGATGTCTATCAGCAAAGCGATGCCGGCGGGTTCATCCGACTCTATTCCCTTCCCAGTCGCGTACGCGCTTTGCACGATCAGGAGCTTGCCGCACGAGCTGTCGCGCCGGTAACGACAGCCGAAGATGCGCCAGTTCTAGCGGCGTCCTGGCAGGACTGAATTCCGTGACGAACGCGAAGCGCTCGCACAAACTCTGGGGCGGGCGATTTGCCGTACCCACTGACAAAGCGCTCGATGCGCTCAATCGTTCTATCCGAGTGGATTACCGGCTGTGGCCAGCCGACATTCGACTGTCGCAAGCTTGGGCAATGGCACTCGGGGACGCGGGCGTTCTTACGAACGATGAAAGCCAACAAATCGAGCTTGGGCTGACAGCCGTTGCTAACCGTCTTGAGAAAGGAGAGGAACCAGACCCATCTGACGAAGATGTTCACACGATGATCGACAGAATGCTGCACGAAGAGATCGGTGACCTCGCATCAAAGCTCCACACAGGCCGAAGTCGAAACGATCAGGTTGCGACGGCCACGCGACTTTGGACAATCGAAACGACGGGCAGCATCGATGTTTCGATTCGGAAGCTGCAGCAAACTCTGCTCGATCACGCTGAACGATTGCAGCAGACTTACATGCCGGCGTATACGCATCTTCAACGAGCTCAGCCTGTATCGGCTGCGCATTGGGTATTGTCGCATTTTTGGCCACTCGCTCGCGATCGTGCACGAATGTCAGCGGTTGCGCGATCCACGGCTGTCTTGCCGCTCGGCGCTGGCGCAATTGCGGGATCTGCTTATCCAATCTCTCGCGTTTTGTTGCAGAAGAGGCTTGGCTTCTCTTCCCTTTCGCAGAATAGTATCGATGCTGTTGGTGATCGCGATTTTGTGGCGGAAATGCTTTTCAGCATCGCGCTTCTGACAGCACATCTCTCACGTCTAGCCGAGGACCTCATCCTGTACGGCTCCAGTGAGTTTGGATTCGTGAAATTCGGCGAAGCGTTTACAACCGGCTCGAGTATGATGCCGCAAAAGCGTAACCCTGACGCGCTGGAGCTGGCGCGAGCATCGGCACCTCGTTCGCTGGGCGATCTTGTAACGATGCTCGGTGTCTTGAAAGGCTTGCCTAGCGGCTACAACAAAGATCTCCAGGAAGACAAACGAGCTCTCTTCGATGCGATTGATATGATTGCACTTGTTCTCCCTGCTGTCACTGGAGCAGTAGCCGAGATCGTCTTCGATGAGGACCGAATGTCGGCAGCCATCTCGAGCACCATGATGGCAACCGACCTCGCCGATTATCTCGTCAGGAAAGGAAGTACCTTCCGACAAGCGCATGAAGCGGTCGGCTCATTAATCCGTGAATCAGAATTGAAAGGGTGTGAGCTAGGAGCTCTTGAGCTCCAGTGCTTCACTTCTGCCAATGCTTTGTTTGACGCCGATGTCTATGATTGGCTCACGCCGTCGCGCTCGGTGGGAGCTCGTAATCTCGCTGGGGGTACCGGTCCTACTGCAGTTACAGCGCAGCTCCAGGCTGCGCGCGAATCACTGTAAGCCCTTCAGTTTGATTCTTATCGAACCCTCTTTTAACATAAAGAGCGCCCGCAACCGCAGGCGCCCTTCTACTGAGTTCAGAACTGGATGCCAAATACGACAGGGATAAATTGAGTTGAGTTGTTGTCCGTGAATACGTGATGAAGCCGCGCTTCGACAAACGTATTGAACCCGCTTAGCGGGAAAACTGCACCAATTCCGCCATTCACTCCAATTTTGTTCGTCGACTCAGCGTTGGGCAGGTCCAGTTTTAGTCCGTAATAGCCAACTCCTCCGATGAGATAGGGCCGAATTCCCTGCCCCGGCAAATTGTATATGAGATTTGCCGTGCCGGCAATGATCCTCGCATCCGGCTGAAAATGCCCGAGGTCTGTACGCCCCCCGAAATGGTTGTACATGCCCTCGAAGCGGATGCCCACAGGTGATCCAATTGAGTTGAGCTCGAGCCCCGCCGTTCCGTTGTAGCCGGTATTGAACCCATCAGAGAAGTCACCTACTGGAATGGCAGCTCCCACAGCTAGGTCCAAGGATACAGGTTTGGCAGACTGAGCTAAGAGGGGGAGGCCAAAAAGCGTTGCTCCCGCTACGAGAAGTCCTGTCCAGATTTGCTTTACCACGATTTGCTCCTGTTTGGGGCGAGATTTTGTTCTACGAGGGCAGGCTCGGGTTCTTTCTTGAGCCGATCGCATAAGATCCTACCTCGTTGCCCGAGCCGTTGCACAACCTGTGCTTACAGGCGAAATTAAATGATCCTAATTAAGAAGGTTAATTAATCTGCGTGCCTATACAGTTGCAGCTACTGCCGTTACGCTAGGTGTAACCAGAAAATGGATCGACAACGTTCTCTCACACCATAGAGTGGAAGGCGTCCTCCAGCAGAAACAGGGAATTCAGCGGCAGGTGACACCGGGCGCACTGCTCACGCTTGAAATTGCGCTTGGACTGGGACGCTCGATGGACATTCCAATTGGCCGAGCGCTCGAGATGTCAAAGCGCTTGATCGCCGCAGAGGGCGGGGAAGTGGCATTCGGGCCAACGCTCAAGCTCGGGGCGGACATTGAATCGATCTCCCGTCAGCTCGAGTACCGACTCGAGCGCGCGCTTGAGATGACTCCAATACCAAAGCGCGGACGGCCGAGATACAAATAAACAGCGGGACGCCTGCGACGTCCCGCTGTTTCTGCCGGCAAAGATGCGGAACGAGCCCGCGTCCTAGCTGCTCTTTGTGACGTTCTCTGCCGCGGGGCCCTTCTGCCCTTCGACGATGTCGAATTCGACAGCATCCCCCTCTGCCAGCGACTTGAATCCATTCCCTGTGATCGCGCTGTAATGGACAAAGCAATCTTTCTGCCCATTGTCAGGGGTGATAAAGCCGAAGCCCTTCGCATCGTTGAACCACTTTACTTTGCCGGTCGTACGCATTCCTGCTCCTGGTAAAGAATGTCCGACACGGCAGAATTACCGCAGCGGACACAAGCCGGTGGCGAATCCATCTCCAAAAAAATTCGCCGAATGAAACGCCCTAACGTTCGGTCTAACTAGACCGACGGGGCGGGTTGCTGGCGGACATTATATCACGGTCTGGCGGAGCGGACAATAGAAAACTGTTCACGGATTCGCAAGTCGCACATTTGTGATGTGGGTGCTCGGCTTGCGCAACCTGAAGTCGCACCTCAGGATGTTGATCGCAGGGCAGCGACACTCTCCTGAGATTTTTCTCGAGGATACGCAGCCTCTCGAATACCAATACTTACGTGTGACCCGAGATTGGGAACCGAAAGCTAGGGCAGACACAAGAAGAATGAACAGCAATGCCAACAACTCCAAACGGCGCGTCCGTTTAGATGTTTCGGTGTATGGTTTGATATGGAATTCAAATTCTTTTTGTCGAAAGTAGGTGGTGGACAGGGAAGGGACTTCATCTATTACTAGTCCGCAGAATTAGCTTTACTCTGCAACTCGACAAAATACCTATGGCGCTCGGCAATCGAAGAAAAACAGTAACAGTTATGGTCGGCGATGTGGCAGTTGGTAGTGGCCACCCGATCGTCGTTCAGTCGATGACGAACACCGACACGGCCGATCCTGTCTCGACGGCGGCTCAAGTTGCCGATCTCGCAAATGCAGGATCTCAGCTCGTTCGCATAACTGTCAATAACGATGAGGCTGCCGGCGCAGTTCCAGAAATCGCAGCTCGAGTTAGAGATCTTGGTGTTGACGTTCCGCTGATAGGCGACTTCCACTACAACGGTCACCTGCTACTAACGAAATATCCTGACGCAGCTCGAGTTCTCGATAAGTATCGAATCAATCCGGGCAATGTGGGAAGCAAGCGGCGAGACGAAAACTTTCGCACGATCGCAAAAGTGGCTGCCGAAAACGGCAAGGCAATTCGCATCGGAGTGAATTGGGGATCGCTTGATCAGGATCTCCTGACCGAAATGATGGAAGCCAATGCTCGGCTGTCCGATCCGCGCGAGTCAAACGAGGTCTACATCGAGGCAATGCTCGAAAGTGCTCTCCGTTCAGCGACACTCGCCGAAGAGAGCAGTGTCAGTCACAACCAAATAATTCTCTCTGCAAAGGTTTCAGGGGTTCAAGACCTGATTCGGGTGTATCGCAGTCTCGCTATCCGCTGCGATTATCCTTTGCACCTCGGCCTGACTGAGGCAGGGATGGGAAGCAAGGGTATCATCTCGAGCACCGCTGCGTTATCCATCCTGCTGTCGGAAGGCATTGGTGACACAATCCGCGTCTCGCTTACGCCCAAGCCTAATGGCGATCGCACGGAGGAAGTTCATGTCGCCCAGCAGATCTTGCAGTCACTCGATCTTCGCCGGTTTAACCCGCAGGTCACTGCATGTCCCGGGTGCGGACGCACGACTTCTACTTTCTTTCAACAAATGGCGGAGGATATCGAGACCTACCTCCGCGTTCAGATGCCCGCATGGCGATCACGGTATCCAGCCGTATCGAACTTGAGAGTTGCAGTGATGGGCTGCGTGGTCAATGGACCTGGCGAATCAAAGCACGCAAATATCGGAATCTCTCTCCCCGGAACTTTCGAAGAGCCAAAAGCCCCGGTCTACGTGGACGGCAAGCTGTACGTAACATTGAAGGGCGACACTATTGTCGCCGATTTCCTCGAGATTCTCGACGATTACGTCGAGCGGCGCTACGGGGAGCCAGTTATCGCAACGGTGTCTTAGGGCTGGTTCTCGAGTTCGTCGACAGCGACTCTTAACTCTTCCATGATGGCGGCATTGAATTCGAGAGCCTTCAACCGCTCGTAAACGTCGCGATACCAAGCAACCGTGGCGCCTCGACCGCCGGTGAATCGCGACCATATCGTCTGAGTGTCCACAGTCCGCTTTAGATCGGAAAGTATTGAGCGAGCGTTGTGCAACTTGTCCGCTGCGCAAACCCATTTAGCGGTCTCGCTCGCTTCCGACAGCCGCAAGAGATAATCACTCTTTCTATCTGCCGAGGATAATTCCACTCCATCGTCATCCAGGCGTCGGTGGGTGACCTGAAGAACCGTCTGCAGTACTGACTCGCCGAACTTCTCCCCGATTCTTTGCCGCAACATCTCACTCGTATATCCGTCGCGTACGCAATCTTCAACGACGTCGTGGAGAATGCCCGCTACGACCGTTGCATCGGCGCAGCCATAGCGCGTTAGAATCACCGCGACATTTGCCGGATGGGTGAGATACGGAAGCTTGGTACCTTTTCTTACCTGGCGATCATGATGTTTCGCGGCAAACGCAAATGCGTGGTTGATCGCGTCCGAATATCCTCGCGGCAATTTCAGAGCGTCCGCTTGAACCATTTTACGATTTCTTCGAGGCCGATGCGGTCTTCATCGCCGAAGAACCGTTGCTCTTCGGAATCAACATCGAGTACTGCTATCAAGTCTTTCCTTCTATTGAAAACTGGAACCACTATTTCGGATCTCGCTCTCGCATCGCATGTGATGTGGCCGGGAAAAAGTCCTACGTCGTCGACGACGACAGTTCGCTTTTCCGTGGCAGCAGTCCCGCAAACCCCCTTGCCAAACTCAATTTCGAGGCAGCCGAGGCTTCCTTGATATGGACCTATACGCATGAGCTTCCCAGGTTCGACTACGCGATAGAAGCCAGTCCAGAGAAAACCGAGAGAGCTCTGTAGCAATGCGGAGATCGTTGCCATTGCGCTAACCTGATCATCGATGCCCTCTAGAACGAGATTGACCTGCTCCGTCAGCTCGACATATGCGGCAGAGCGGGGAAGGCCCCGCATATCTACTGTGGTTTCAGCCATGGATTGCCTGTGACTCTAATAGCTTCCAACAAGCTGTCCCGAGCTCCTCTTCGAGTCCGCGGAAATCTCAACTCTTTCCCTCCGTGATTCGATTTGCGGAGGATGGTCGTTCCAAAGAACGATTCCGTGAACGCGTAGATCGAGCTTGCGAAGTCGTTCAACTGATTTCCGTAAGTCGGAGATACGCGTGTGTCCGATTCGCGCACACACGACTACGTCGGGGCTTGGAATCACATCCGTCGATTGCTTCAGGATGTAACCGATCGGCGCAGCAATAACGATCAGATCGTAGCGACGTTCCATCCGCGCGAAATCCTCGCGAATTCTTGCCGCAACTTCGGGAGAGGCGGGGCTACCCCGACGACTTCCACTCGGCACCACGTCGAGGGGTCGATCTCGCCCGATCGTCGTCGAGACGATTGTATCCGCCCAGTCAGAATCTCCGGAGATGATTTCGGCGAACCCGGGAGTAGGACGCACACGCAATACGCTCGCGATTACAGAGCTCGCCGCGTCGACATCGACGAGGAGAGTGCTTCTTGCCTCGTAAGCAGCGGAGGCAGCGAGGTTCGAGGCAATGGTTCCGACAATTTCCGCATCATCACCAACGACGGTGACGATCGGCACGTTTGCTTCTGTCGCAGCGAGATGCAAATAGAGTCGCCGATAGTTCTCGGATACGATATCGATCAGCGGAGGTGCTTCTACATCTGCTTGTCGACGGCTGCGCTCCGATACTCCTTCGGCCGGGCGGATTACGGAAAGCACTCGAGCTGCTGTCACTTGCTCAGCCTCCCGCGCATCCGCTATGCGAGGGCTCCGAAGCTCGAGGGCAAAAGCCACTGCGAACCCAAGCGTAAGAGCGAGCACGATCGCCGCTCCCAGCATCGCTAATGGTGGAGCGCCGACATTTGCCAGATCACGTGCTCTCGATGCTTCAGTATCTATCTTTTCATCCGTAATGCGTATTTGTGCCAATTCATGGGCTGCGCCGGCATAGCTCTGCTGAGCCTGCCGCCGTTGCGCCAGATATTTCAGAGTATCGATTTGCGTTTGCGGCTGTGCGACCGGAGCAGGGGGACGCAAAACTACAAGCTGCGATCTAGCGGCGGCTCGTTTCGTCTCGGCGATCGCCTGAATCTGCCGACCAAGCGCTGTAGCTCGCGACGTCAGCGCTACAAAGACCGGATCCACACCTCCGACTGCGCCAAAGGCGTCCCGTTCCTGTTCGATCGACGCAAGCGAATCCAGCAGCGTCCTGACAGCTTGGTCGTTCGCCATTACGGTAGCAGACCCAAGTGCTTTGTACGATGCCGGGAGCGGTGCATTCTCCGCGCGATCAATTAAGCGATTGAGTGTTGAGACAACGGCAGACAATGAGTCTCGCTGCGCAACCAATTGCGGCGGAAACGTATCTATGGGCGCCGCCGGAATCGGCGCGACTGTCCGACGAGCAACTCCCAACATCGAGTCTGCCTCGGCGATCTGAGCAATCGCTCGCACTCGAGTTATAGCGAGACCTGAAGTATCCGGCTTTTCCTGCAGCGAGGCGGCAACCGCAACAGCAGCTTTCGATGCTTGCCTGGGAACGAGGACGAACGCTATCAACGCGCAGATGAAAACAAGTCCCCCGACGATTCCCATCACAGCAAATCGTCGCGAGGCGTTTAAACCCCGTGCTGAAGTCCACAGATAATTCAAGCTTGCCGAGGCTCTACTCATTCTTCTGAAATATACGCGCCGTTTTAAAACATCTTTACGGCGTGGGAATGCAAGGTCTTCGCCGCTGTAACGTCAATGGATACAAAAAGGGGGAGCATCAATCGATGCTCCCCCTCAAATCTCAGGAACTCGTGCTATTGAACCGTTATCTCTCCCTTCATACCGAGAGCCAAGTGAGGCGTGCAGTGAAAGGGATATTTTCCGGGTTTGATGTTGGCGAAGGAGACCGTCACCGATTCTCCCGGATTCGTTTTTAGCGCGCTCGAGAGCTCACCCATTTTGTCCGAGCCCATATTCGCATCGAGCTGCGATTTTGAATCTGCCGGTATTGTCGCGGGATCGAAGGCCACGTTGTGAGGGCCACCGCTAACTACCGTAAACTTGACCCCGTCGCCCGCCTTGACAGTGATGTTAGCCGGCTCGAAGCGATATCCTTTCGCGTCGCCGATCATTTTCACCTCGTGCGTGGCACCCGTAATCGGCGCCATGGTTCCGCCGCCGGCCGCAGGAGCCGTAGCGGGAGCGGGTGATGCCGGTGCCGGTGCTGCAGCAGAGCTCGATGTATCAGTCGCTACTCCAACCGTATCTGCAGCGTTGCCTTTATCCCCGCCTGCACAAGCACCCAGAAATATTGTACTGGCCGCAAGCGCTAATCCAAAGAACCGCATTCTAAAAAACCTCCGTACTGGTTGCATCTGGTTGAGTGTTGCCAAGCGACGATAGTCGCAAGTCTTGTGAATTTATTCACAAGAGATGTGTAAAGCAACACGATCGACTTTCTGCCCGCCACAATCGGCAATGTTCGTGCGAGGTCGATGTTTTGCTGCGATCAGCCACCTGAGGCGAGGCTGTCAAAACAGCGAGATGAGATCCCGTTTCAGTTTCGAGGGATCGCCCACATATGCGAACCGAATCCCTTTCATATACCTCTGTGCGACTCTCCGCACCGCTTCCGGAGTGACGCTTTTCAGCTCGTCCACGAATTTCTCGGCCTCTCGATAATCTCCGCGGTAGAGTTGAGACCTCGCAAGAAAATCCGCCTGAGCGCCGTTGGTCTCGTTGTCCAAAAAATATTCAGTGAGGAATTGCTGCTCGAGACGCTCTAGACCGTCTCGATCGAGTAGTCCGCGCTGCAGCTCGGTTACAGCGCTCCGCATGAGTTTCAAAGTTGTGTCCGGGGAGACGGTCGATACGTAGAGACCGCCAGCGCTTGCTGCACGATCGACAAATGGGGCATGGACATCGTACGTCAGATTCTCTCGCGTTCGGATCTCCGCAAACAGCCGGCCGGTTAGAACTGAAGTCGCGATTCGAAGAGCTTGATAATCATCGGAGTTTGCTAGCGGTCCGCTGTAATAGCCAATTAGATAATTGGTAGGCAGTACCCGTGATTCAACAACCACCGCAGCCGGCCGTTCCGGAAGCCGGGGGGGCGGTGTCCATTTGTAATTGCCTGCTGGAAGCTGTGCCAGCGTGCTTCTCACCAGTTTTTCGACGTGAGCCCGATCAACGTTACCCACAACAACGAGAAGCATTCGCGATTTGACGATTTGACTGTCATGGTAGGCTTTCAGTGTCTTAGCGTCGATTCCGGAGATTGAGGCTTCCGTGCCTGAAACTGGAATCCCGTAAGGATGACCACTGAAGGCAATGCTATCCGCAAGAAATTCGGCCAGTGCATCAGGGTCATCACGGCGCTGATGAATTCCGGAAAGGAATTGAGTTTTTATGAGAGCTACATCGGCGGGGTTCAGTGTTGGCTCCATCAAGCGATCAGCAAAGATGGCCCAAGTGGAGTCCAGCACCTCTGTGGTCGCTCGGATTCCAAACATCGTCCAGTCGTCGCTTGGCTCGGTAACTATATCACTCCCGAGTGCTGACATTTTCCGACGAAGGGCTGCTCTCGGATACTTCGACGTTCCTCTGTCGGATACTTCGAGCAGGAGTGACTCAATCCCTGCGTTCGTTTGGTCTATTTGCCGGGCGCCACCGAGGAGATAGAGATTCGCGGCAACCACATTGTTGGCGGTGCTCTGCCTGAGAATGACCTGAACGCCCGACACATCGAAATTGCTGGTAAGCGTGGAAAGCGCGACTGCGACAGCAAGCAGCATCAGTTCAGCTCTCCCGCGCCGAGCTCCTGAGACGAAAGCTTGATCGCGCTTCGATCGGACGGAGAAATGAGCACTCCCGTAACACGAGGCTTGCCAACTATATACTTGCGTGCGTAGGCTCGTAAATCGGTGGTTTTCTGCTGTGCCATGTTGTCAACGTATCCCATGTAGTACTCGAGGCTTGCCACGCTCCACCAGAATCCGAGGGTATGAGCAAATCCTGATGCTCGTTCGCGGTCGAAGGCGGAAGTTACGGCCCTGTGCGCTTTCACTGCTTCCAGCTCGACCGGGTCGAAATAGTTGGGATCATCAAACTTTGCGATTTCGGCGTCTAGCGCTGCGATCGCCTTCCGAAGATTTTCAGGCGATGTCTGCCCGCTGATTGTGATTGGTCCGGTGTGATTGAGCGTGTAATAGTTGACGCCAAGATTTTGCCAGAGGCCACTGTCCACGAGCTTCTGCTGAAAATTTGAGCCTGGATCGTTGAGTACGTCGGAAAACACATCTGCCGCGTAAGTAGACGCGGGATCCTTACCCACGCTTGGCCCCTGCCACTGGACGAAGACAGAAACCGCGCCAACTTCCGCCTCGACAACAACTCCCTCGTTATGAGTCAACGCTGGAATTGGTGGGATCGGATCCGCGGCAAAGGGATCTGATCCCTTCTGCCAACTTCCCAGCTCTTTCTCCGCAAGCGCAAACACCGTTGCCGGATTGATGTCTCCCGCCACAATCAATGCGGTGTTGTTTGGCACGTAATACTTTTGCTGGATGGTTCTCATTTTTTCGGGGGTCGTGGTCAGCACCACATCCCGATCACCAATGACGTTCTTCCGGCTGAAGTTTCCAGGATACAGAAGCTGATCCATCTCTCGATTCAACCGAAAGAAGGGGCTTGATTCGTTTCGATCGTATTCGCCGATTACAACTTGCCGCTCGCGTTCGAGCTCGTCCTGCCGGAATAACGGACCTTTCAGAGCAGCGGCTAGAAATTGAAGCCCGCCCGCTAGGCTGTCCGCAGATACAGTCAGATAATAATTCACACGCTCCTCTGACGTCGTGCCGTTGTAAACCGCGCCGAGGTCTCCGGCTCGATCCACAAATGCTTCTGGTTGTGAATACGCAGAATTCGCGCGAAAGAACATGTGCTCGTACATATGAGCCAGGCCCGCATATTCCGGGGTTTGCGTGAACGATCCGTTTTTCACATCAGCCTCGATCGTTACCAGCGGAACTCCATGGTTCTCGACCGCGATGACCTCGAGGCCATTTGGAAGTACCCGACGCTGGATGATCTTTTCAAGCTCGGCGCGTTGCGCACTTACAACGGTAGGAGCCAGGAAACAGACCAGCGCCGCGGTTATGAGAGTGGCGCGCCGGCCACTGGGTCCATTTCTTTGTGACATGTCGGACAACAGAAGCCTCGATGATTGAGAGCTACAAAAAACTCGCCGCGCGGCTGAATCAATCCCAGCTCAAACGAGACGAGCCACTTGCTCCATACACCACATTCCGCATTGGTGGTCCAGCAGACCTCATGTACAATGCCACGACCGCTGATGATTTAGCAAATGCTGTGCTTTATTCGCGAGAACTGGATGTCAACTACTTCGTGCTGGGGCTTGGCGCAAATATTCTCATCGGCGATAGAGGCTTCCGGGGTGTTGTTATTAGAAACAGATCGAGCTCATTCAGTTTTTCGGACGACGGAAAACTGTCAGTCGAAAGTGGAGCTGTAGTCGGCGAGGTCATACCCAAAGCGGTCGAGCGCGGCTGGTCCGGTCTTGAGCACTACGTCGGTATTCCAAGCACGATCGGGGGCGCAGTCTGGCAGAATCTCCATTTTCTAGAGCCAGAGCCAGAACGTAAGCGCACGATGTTCATAGCCGACGTTTTTGAATCGGCGGAAATCTTTTCCCAGGAGAGCGAGCGGCGAATTGTTGATCGCGACTACATGCAATTCGGTTACGACACAAGCATTCTGCATACACGCAAGGATGTAGTGCTTAATGCAACTTTCAAGTTGGCGCACGGCGATACCGCGATCATGCATCGCATAATGCAGGAGAACTTGAGCTGGCGTGGAAGCAGACATCCCTGGCTTCAGTTCCACCCGAGTGCTGGCTCCATTTTCAAGAAGATCGAGGGTATCGGTGCAGGAAGGTTGGTCGATCAGTGTGGACTTAAAGGCTTTCGCCACGGTGATGCGCAGATTTCCCATATTCACGCCAACATCATGGTCAACCTCGGAAACGCTACTGCCAAAGACGTTAGGGAGCTGATTGCAATCGCACAGCGTGCCGTCGAAGATCGATTCGGTTTACATCTGGAGCCGGAGATCAGCTTCATCGGAGAGTTCGCTTGAGAGCGAGGCAATTGCTGCCATCAATTCTTTAGCGCCCACCGACAGGCGTCGAGACAACGCTCGAGCGTTGACGGGGAATGATCTCCCATGTGACCGATTCTGAACGTTCTTGATTTGAGCTTGCCGTATCCTGATGCGACAGTGATTCCCCGCGAGCGAACTTTTCCCAAAAAAGCCTCTGCGTTAATGTTCTCGGGCAACTGAAGAGTGGAAACGGTCGGGGATCTCTGATTTTTCTCGACAATGTTGCTGACATCGATTCCGTCGGATTGGCATTCCATTAGCCACGCATCCATTGTCTGGGACATAGCATTGTGCCGCTTCCATCGATTCTCTATGCCTTCGGCAAGAATGGCTTCGAGCTGTTTGTCGAGAGCATAGAGAAGGGAAAGGGCGGGGGTGCTAGGTACCTGGCCCTCGGTTGCGAAGCGATGCATTTCCACGAGGTCGAAGTAAACACCTCGATCAGGCGTCTTTCCCGCAGCTTCGAGAAAGCTTTTCGACGCAACGCCAAATGCCAGCCCGGGAGGTATTGCGATGGCTTTCTGTGATCCGGTTAGAATATAATCGAACCCGCTGGAATCTGTCCTCACTTCCGCTCCTCCGAGTCCGCTAACACTGTCCACCAGACACCGCACCCCGTGTTTGTGAGCGACATCCGAGATCCGGACAACGGGGTTCAAAGCGCCGGTTGATGTCTCCGAATGAACTACCGTCACGCCGGAGTACTCAGCCTTTGTTAGATAGTTATCTAATTTGATCGTGTCGTGGATCTCGCCCCATCGAACCGCATAACGGTCCACCGGATGCCCGCATTTCTCGGCGATGTTCGCGAAACGTTCCGAGAATGCGCCGTTGACCAGCGATAGAACCCTACCAGGCTCCAAGCAACGAACCCCCGCTTCCATCATTCCAGTTGCTGAGGCCGCGCTGACGAAAACCGGTCGCGATGTTTGAAAGACGCTTTGCAGGCCCGTCTGAAGACGAGCAAACAACTCTTCGAACTCAGCGCTGCGATGAGGTATCATGGGCCTCAACATCGCCTCCAATACCTCTTTCCTTACTTCAGTTGGACCCGGAAGAAAGAATGTCCCGAACGTGTCTGATCGACCTGTCATTGCCCCATCCATTTCTTCCACGTTTCTTCATCGTCGCCCACAGACAGCTGGGCAGAATTTCTCACCAGCGGAACTTTTAACAGCAACGGCTCGGCACTTAGCTTATCCAACCAAGTTTCCTCCGATAACCGGGCATAGCGGAGCCCGAGTTCCTGAAATCGCCTCGATCCTGTATCCAAAATCGCGTTGATCCCGAACTTCTGGACGAAGCGGCGCAGTTCGCCCTTTGCAGCGGGACGCTGCATCAGGTCGACAAAATGCGTCTTCACACGGCGTTCGGCGAAAAACCGCAAAGCCTTTCGAGTGTCTGCGCTCTTTCGCACTCCAAAGATCTGAATTTCCATAGATTTCCAAAACCCCTCGCTCTCAGTGCGCGAATCGACCCCCTTTTATCGCCTTGGAATTTGGCGCCCTTTCCACGATGACAAGATATCACGCTGCCTGGTGGCTTCCTGGCGCTCACGCGCAAACTCTATGGGGCAAACTCGTTCGTCGCGAGCCGAAACAACCAACGACTAGCGAGCGCTGGATAACACCCGACGGCGATTTTCTCGACATTCATCGACTTACCAATCCTTCAACCGAGCCTCGGCTTCTAATCCTTCACGGACTGGAAGGAACTGTCCTCTCTCAGTACGCTCAGAAACTGATAGGGGACGCTCGCAACCGAGGGTGGTCGGCAGACATGCTGATCTTTCGCTCTTGCAGCCCTGAAATGAATCTTACAAAACGATTCTATCACTCTGGCGACACCGCAGATGTGGGGTTCGTCATTGATCGCATCGTCGGAGAAAACCCTTATCAGCCGTTGCTTCTTGCCGGTGTTTCGTTAGGAGGCAACGTTCTCCTTAAGTACCTCGGCGAAAAGGGCGATGCTCTGCCACCCCAAATCAAAGCTGCGGCAGCAGTGTCAGCGCCGTTCGACCTGGCACGCGCCTCGAATCACATCAATCAAGGATTCGCTCGCGTCTATCAAAGGCATTTTATCAAATCCCTAAGACAAAAGACTCTCAAGAAACTGGAGCGGTTTCCCGACCTGATTTCGGCCGACCGGTTAATGAGAATTGGAACCATGTACGAGTTCGATGATGCAGTCACCGCACCGGTACATGGTTTTCGCGATGCAGATGACTATTACTCTTCCTCGAGCTCGCTGGCATGGATCGATCGGATTAGTATCCCAACGTTACTGTTAAACGCGAGAGACGACCCTTTCCTGCCGAAAGCCGTACTCGATGACGTTCGCCGCGTGGCCCGGAAGAATGCGTGCCTCGAGCTGGACTTCCCAGAACATGGCGGTCATGTCGGATTCGTAACAGGATGGAATCCATTTCGCTCCGCGTACTACGCAGAACAGAGAGCTTGTGACTTTCTTGCCAGGCACATCCACCGCGACGTAGCATTACCAAACATTGACGCAGACCGAGGTCGACATGTTTCCGCTCAGACTTGATTTCTTCCAGGGTATCGCCGTAACGCTGGGTATGGTCGCATGTACAACCACTCAGACGGGGAATTCCGCAAGCTCATCAGCTGGCACGTCGAACAGCGCTACCATAGTTGCGGCACAAACCCAAGGCCTTCCGCCAGACGCCGACCATGCGCTCACACGTTTGAATAGTTCATCACGTCACGGCGAATGGGCGATGATTTCCGTTCCGCCTTCCGACAGCGTCCGAGCGTGGGTCGTTTATCCTGAGCGTCAGACAAAGGCGCCCGTAATTGTGGTAATACATGAAATATTCGGACTTTCTGATTGGATTCGTGGAGTTGCGGACCAGCTTGCTGCTGACGGTTTTATCGCCGTTGCTCCGGACCTTCTAACCATGAAGAACCTTCCGCGCGGATCAGACAGTGCCGCAACACAAGCGGCGGTGGCAGCCATCAGGACACTCGACGCATCACAAGTTCAACGGATGATCGACGCCGCGGCCAAGTACGGAATGTCGCTTCCATCTGCTCTTCCGCGTTATGGCGTCGTCGGCTTTTGCTGGGGCGGGGGCGTCTCGTTCGAGCATGCTGCTCACTCTCCATCACTTGGAGCTGCGGTCGTTTACTATGGGGTGTCGCCGCAAACCGAGAAGCTGTCGACGGTGCGAGCCCCAGTGCTCGGTCTCTACGGTGCGAACGACGCACGCGTAGATGCGACAATACCACCAGCCGATTCAGCGCTTCGGGCGATGGGGAAAACCTACTCGCACACTCTCTTTGAGGGAGCGGGACATGGGTTCCTTAGACAGCAAACAGGAATGAACGGCGCAAACATGACAGCAACTCAGCAGGCGTGGCCCGCAACCATAGCGTGGTTCAGACGCTATCTCGGCGCTTGATTGGTGATAGTAAAGATCTTCTTTCTCTCATCGTTTGTAATTGGTCTGGGACTCGGCGTCTATTCCATGTTGCATGGAGTGGAATCGCCGAAGGGCGGGCACACAAAGCGCCCTTCTGCAATTTTCAACGCGCCGTCATTGTCCACTTTCACAATCGTTAGCGGAGCCGTTAGCTATCTGCTAGTAACGCAAACGACTCTTGCACTTGTCCCGATTGTTGCGATCGGAAGTGGTACTGCTTTTATAGCTACAACAATGACGGCTGTGTTCCTCGCGCGATGGGCACTCCCTCATTCCGGAGACGAGAATGAGGCTGACACGCTGCAGGGTCTGATTGCTCGCGTTACCAGATCGATTTCCCCGTCTAGTCCAGGAGAGATCGCATTCCTCTCCAACGGAACGAAACGAACAATTGCTGCCCAAGGTATCGAGCAATCAGTAATTCCGACCGATACGGAAGTGGTTATCGACCGAATTCAAAATGGCGTAGCACGTGTTGAGCTGTGGTCTACCGTTGAACAGCGACTCTGAAATTTTGAGGTTCTACCCGGCGTAGATCTGTAACCAATCCGGCCAGTTACCACTCAATTCAAAAAAGTCGTCAAAATAGGTCAGCCCGGCTTTCTCGAGATACGCGATGATTGGGCCTATTACGTCATCGGTTGCCAACGGCCCAATGACGACAAGCGGCCCCTCTGCCCGAAACTCTTCATCCGTCAGACCAAAAAGAGAATCCAACTCGGATCGAGTAAGTCCGGATTTCTCATACACATCTCGGCGAATACAAATTGATGGTTGGCCAGAACCAATCTTGAGAGGCAAAGTCAACTCGTTGTCGGATAGTAAAAACGGTTCCGTCGATTCAGTTTAGCTTTCAATCTATGAATCGTGATCTCCAACTGCAGTCTGCTCAGTCCGCTGAAGCTGATTTCGATGTCCTTGTAGTTGGAGGTGGACACGCAGGAACTGAAGCAGCCGTTGCTGCGGCGCGCACTGGCGCAACCGTTGGTCTTATTACCAGCGCGCTTGAAACGATCGGACAGTTGTCGTGCAATCCCGCAATTGGTGGCGTAGCGAAAGGAACCGTAGTTCGCGAGGTTGACGCGCTGGGCGGAATCATGGGGCGAGCGACCGATCTCGCAATGCTTCAGTTTCGTATGCTCAACCGAAGCAAGGGTCCAGCGGTATGGGCGCCGAGAGCGCAGTGTGACAGAGGCCTATACCGACGCGCAGCACGCTCGCTTATAGAGCGTCACTCTCGCGTCTACCCGATTCAGGGAACTGTCGGTCGCCTGGTGATGGACACTGCAGTACCCAAGGTGCGTGGCATCGTAACTCTTGAAGGACGGTGTTTCTCAGCGCGGGCAGTTGTCATAACAACCGGAACGTTCCTCCGTGGAAGAATGCACATCGGAACGACCACGCAGATATCCGGAGGAAGGGCTGGCGATGCCGCCTCAATTCACCTCGCTGAGCAGCTCGAGTCAGCGGGTCTTGTGGTTGAACGATTCAAAACCGGAACTCCACCACGGATCGACGGGAGGTTCGTCGACTATGCACAACTTCGACGACAGGAGAGCGAAATCGAGGACTTCGATTATTCGTGGTCGCATTTCTGGGAACGGCCAAGGCGAACGGCAACTGAGACGCGTCATCCTGAACAGATACCGTGTTGGATCACGCAACTGGGCAGCGAGGGAAAGACCATCATCGAACAGAACATTGAAAGTTCCGCAATGTACGGTGGGGCGATTGAATCGCGTGGTCCGCGGTACTGTCCATCAGTAGAGGACAAGATCGTAAAATTTCCAAACGCTGAAACGCATCAGATTTTTCTGGAGCCCGAAGGAAGCGACACGAGTGAGCTCTACGTCAATGGACTGTCGACGTCTCTCCCCGCTCCAATTCAGTTGCAAATTTTGAAGACGATTCCGGGACTTCGGTCGGCGAGAATGACACGCGCAGGATATGCGATCGAATATGATTACTATCCTCCGACTCAATTGGATTCGACTCTTCAGGTGAAGTCGATCGAAGGATTGTTTTTTGCCGGTCAGATAAACGGAACTACGGGTTATGAGGAAGCCGCAGGACAGGGTGTGGTCGCCGGCATAAACGCCGGAACGTTTTCTGCCGGCCGGACCGCTCCTGTTCTCGGACGTGAGTCATCATACATCGGCGTTCTAATCGACGATCTCGTCACAAAGGGAGTCGACGAGCCATATCGCCTCTTCACTTCACGCTCAGAATTCAGATTGACAGTGCGACAGGACAACGCACTACGTCGTCTCGCGCCTGTTGGAGCGGCTCTTGGGCTGTACTCGAGCACGGAACAATCGATGATTGACCGGCGAGTCGAACAAGAGGATCGCCTTAGGTCATTTGTCGACACAACAAGTATCAGCCCGAAACAAGCAGAGCCACATCTTGCTGGGAGTGCTAGCACACCGTTGCATCATTCGGTCAAGCTGACTGAGCTCGCCCGCAGGCCTGGGGTAAGCCTTGCCCAATTGCTGGATGCAGTGGGTGCCGATCAACCACAATCGAAAGAAGTAATCCTCAGCACCGAACTCGAGATCAAGTACGCTGGTTATTTCGACCGCGAGCGCATCCATGCCGAGCGATTGAGACAAATGGGGGATTTTCGACTGTCAAATGAGCTCATTTACGAAAATATGCGTTCGCTTTCGTTCGAAGCTCGCCAAAAGCTTTCGTCCGTAAAGCCCCGAACACTCGCCCAGGCCTCGAGTATTCCAGGCGTGAGTCCAAGCGACCTGCAGAACTTGGTAATTGAAGTCGAACGTGATCGAGCGGGACGTACACGCGATACACCGCCAGTGGAGTCGTGAGCGGCGGAACTCGATTGGCCAGGTTACGTGCCTCGGATTCGTTTGTGCAAGATGCTGCGGTGAATTCGTCTCCCTATGTATTATCAACGAATAATTCGAGGACTTATGAAAAACTACCTCTTGGCCGCATTCGTGTTTTTTGCACCAGCATCCGCTCATACTCAAGCCATAATTGCGCCATCTGAGCCGCAGATTACCGTTGCGGCTCGCGGGGAAATTAAGGTTTCGCCAGACCGAGCCACAGTTCAGGTTAGCGTCCAGACTCGAGCTGCCACTGCCGCTGCAGCTGCCAACGAAAATGCGGGAAAACAAGCGGCAGTAATTCAAGCGTTGCGCGCCTTGGGACTCGGTGCGGATCAGATCTCCACGATTAATTACAGCGTCTATCCCGAACAGCGTTACGAGCCGAACAGAGAGCCCGTAATCACGGGCTACAATGTCACGAATACAATATCGGCCGATGTAAGAAAGCTGAGCGAAGTTGGGGCTATAATCGACGCTTCGCTGAAGAACGGTGCTAACATGATCACGTCGCTTCAATTCTACGCCTCAAATACAGAAGAAGCCCGACGTGTTGCGATTGCCTCCGCGATTCAGAAAGCTCGTTTAGACGCTGATGCAGCTGCCCGAGCGGCGGGCGGAGCAATCGGTGGACTATTAGAAGTGAACGTGGGCGCCTACTATGCCCCCCCTCCTCGACCGATTGCTATGGTTAGAGCAACAGCTTTGGCGGACCAGGCGCAGACACCAATCAACCCGGGTGACCAGACGCTCTCAGTCGATGTGACCACCCGATGGAGGTTCAACTCCAAGTAGAGAATTTCCTCTGGCGGGATCGCAATTGGATTTTTCACGTGACACATTCGCAGGCTGGGGCCTGCCAACTGAGCCTTAAGTGGACTACATTTTCCGCTTCGAAACTGTTCCGGGTTTGTTGTGGCCAAAATTATTGCTGTCGCGAACCAGAAAGGCGGAGTCGGAAAAACGACTACGGCAGTTAATCTGGCGGCGAGTTTAGCGGCTGCGGAACAACGAGTATTACTTGTGGATGGCGATCCACAGGGAAATGCTACCAGCGGCGTCGGATTGAGAGCTGCTGATTTATCCCTCACGCTTTACGACGTGTTGATATCCAAGGCGACAATTGCCGATATCACGCATCGGGATGTAGCGCTAAGCCATCTCGATGTAGCTCCGGCAACGCCCGATTTGGCAGGCGCCGAGGTTGAGCTTATTGACCTGCCTCACCGAGAACGAGTAATTCGTGATGCATTACTCCCAATCTCTAATGAATACGATTTTATCCTGATCGACTGCCCTCCATCCCTGGGACTTTTGACCCTGAATATGCTCACCGCAGCTGATTCCGTTCTCATTCCGCTGCAGTGTGAGTACTACGCGCTTGAGGGACTTTCCCAACTTTTGAATACCGTTCATCGAATTCAGCATGGCCCAAACGAGCGACTCTCGATCGCCGGCGTATTGCTCACTATGTACGATTCTCGCTTGAACCTCTCGAGACAAGTAGCGGAAGACGCACGAGACTATTTCGGACCGAAGGTCCTCTCGAACGTCATTCCCAGGAATGTTCGCCTTGCTGAGGCGCCGAGTTTCGGGAAACCGATAATCCTGTATGACATCGGCTCTATTGGAGCCAAAGCCTATATGAGTGTTGCAAAGGAATTGATAGAGCGCTCGAGCTCAAGAGGATTGACAAATGGCATCTGAAAAAACTCCAAGGCGATTGGGTCGAGGCCTAGATGCTTTATTCAGCTCGGTTCCAAGTCCGGAGCAAGACACAGGCGGGACACTCAAAGAGATTTCTCTAAGAGAGATACGAAAGAATCCATTTCAGCCAAGGAAGGACTTCGGTCCACAGGCGCTCAAAGAGCTTCAAGATAGCTTGAAATCATCGGGATTATTGCAACCGATAACCGTCAGACGTACACGTGAGGGCAGAGAACAGTACGAGCTAATCGCGGGAGAGAGGCGCCTGCGCGCAGCGACGGAACTTGGATGGGCAACAATTAGCGCGGTCATCAAGGATATGGATGATCGTGATTTGTTGGCTCTCGCCCTCGTGGAAAACTTACAACGGAGCGATCTGAATCCGGTGGAAGAGGCCGAAGGTTACAGTCAACTAATTACAGAATTCGGCCACACGCAGCAGACGATCGCCTCAATGGTCGGACGCGACCGATCCACTGTAGCGAACATGCTTCGAATACTGCAGCTTCCCGACAAAGTCCGTCAGATGATCCGCGAGGGATCGCTTTCCTCTGGACAAGCTCGGCCACTCCTCGCTCTCGAAGACGAAACAAGAATAATCGAGCTGGCTCGTGAGGTTGCCAGTAAGGGGTTGAGCGCGCGGGATGTCGAACAACGCGTTCGCCACACTCCTCCAAAAATCGCCGGATCTAAGCGCGGGCGCCCGCATAAGGCCGATTCCCGACCTCCCGAAATTCGAAGCATTGAAGAACAATTCCGTCGCTTTCTGCAAACGGATGTTTTCATCAGCCTCGCTGCCTCAAACTCGGGCACTCTCAAGATATCGTTCTACTCTACAGACGATCTCGAGCGGATAGCTGATCTCATGGGTGTTACACAAGCCCCACAGTGATTTGCACAGGTCAGTGTTGTTTGACGAGATCTTCTGACAAGGCCACCTTCGCGGAAATGATTCCCGCCGCCTTTGCTGCTATTGGCCCGTACGGTGGCTGTACGGAATGCTCTGAGGCAGCTTCGAAAGAACCGAACTCGAAATGAATAAGCGAAAGGCAAACGCCGACGGGACAAAGCTTTTTGAAATCGTCGATTATCTCGACAAACTCCTCGAGACATCTACTACACCCGATTACCCAAATTCATTCAACGGTCTACAGCTTTCAAACAGCGGAGTTGTAACCAAGGTTGCCGCCGCAGTTGATTTCTCTACAAGAACTGTAAGTAGTGCGATCTCGGAGAAAGCAAATCTGTTGATCGTGCATCACGGAATGTTTTGGACGGGAGTACAGCCAATAACAAAGAAAATTTACCATCGGTTACACGATCTCTTTGATGCTGACGTGGCTGTTTATTCGTCGCATCTGCCATTGGATCGTCACGCCTACCTCGGCAACAACATTTTGCTGGCGAGACAACTCGGACTGGAGCCATCACAACCATTTGCGAACTTCAAGAACATTTCCATTGGCGTCCAAGGCGTATCAGAGATGCCGACCTCGACACTCGTTAATCGCGCGAGGCGATTTGCACGCACGCACGGCGGAGACATCGTCGCGACAGATACATCAGACGCCAATCGGGTAACACGCCGTTGGGCTCTCTGCACCGGTGCAGGTGCTTCTGCTGAGACCTTGAATGAAGCTGCCCATGACGGAGTCGACACGCTCATCGTTGGCGAGGGCCCACATTGGACGGCGGTAGATGCGCCGGATCGCGGACTGACAATTATTTACGTAGGACACTATGCATCCGAAACTCTCGGCGTCTTTGCACTAGCCGATGACGTCAGTCAAAAATTTCAACTCGGGTGCGCAAAAATTTCAGCACCTACAGGACTATAGACGGATTCACAAAGGCCCCATGGAACCCAGTCCATTTCTTAGATCGCTTAGCTCAGCAGCCTGTATAGGCGCTTTTCCAAATGAGCTGCCAGTTACTATCTGAGACTTTTTCGAGTAGTCCGAGTTTTCCACCATCCTCGTAGTCAAGTGAAACCACGAAAGCCAAACGGCCGGTTTTAACGACTTTGATTGCTGCCAGGAGATCCGTCGTCTGGAGAGATTCCTCGGCGCCAGCAGAAATCATGTGAAATGCCAACTGGTAGGGGACGATAGTCGATCGCCGCTCAGCAATAATCAGCACGTGTTCTTCTCGCGGATTTGCTTCTTCGTTGATTTTGCGGACAACCTCGGCGACTATCGCCAAAGTTTCCGGGGTGGCTAGCCGATAAGCATTTCTGACAGAGAACGGAATTCCCTTGAACGCAGCATCACCGCCTAGCGGCAACTGCGACACAACACTAAGTACGTCGGCAATCAGCGTCGTGGAATCTTTGCCCTTCGTTGCATCGATCGGAACCACCTTGATTCCTTTCACCCTGCCTGCTTCGAGGCCAATTGTCCACTGAGCTGGGACGGCGCTAGCGATTTGCCCTTCCGGCCAAGCGAGACATCCAGCAGCCTCCGCTGGTTGAGATGCAATGCGCAGGGTCGAGCTACCAACGAACCCCTGCAAGTTAAAGAGATCGAGAGTTGCGTTCGCGAGGGCACCAAGCTCGAAATGTTTTGTCGAGTTGAGCAGGCTATCCGTCAATCCCGGAAGTACAACTGCAGCAACAATTGAGTCGGTCCCACGTATGACCATGAAAGACCCGGCGACCGAGTCCCAACCCGTTGCAGGCGTCAGACCCGTTACTGTCTGACGTCCATTCACAACGGATGAAGAATCAGGATTGACGTGAGGTTTTTCGGCACGGCATGCGGTAACCCCCACAATACCCAGGACTGCCAGAAACAAAACAGCGGGACGCGAATTCACGAATGATAATTTGCGGGCTTCAATGCGTTGCCGTCGAGCAACCAAGACAACTGGAAAAAGAAAAGAACTATGACTCCTTCGTTTCAACCCAGTTGTTGCCTGTGCCTACGTCTACTACGAGCGGCACTCTGAGAGTTGCTGCATTCTCCATCTCGTAACGCACTATCTCCTCGAGTCGAGAAAGATCATTAGAGGGAGATTCGAACACGAGCTCATCGTGTACCTGAAGAAGCATCTTTGCTGAAAGTTGCTGCTCACGAAGAACGTTCTCGATTCTGATCATCGCAAGCTTGATGAGATCTGCGGCTGAACCTTGAATTGGCGAATTGGCAGCGACACGCTCTCCGAACGCACGAATATTAAAATTCCGCTCTCTCAATTCCGGAACGTATCTCCGGCGCCCAAAAATTGTCTCGACGTAACCATTCTCACGAGCAAACTCGACCATGCTATCCAGATAACGGCGAATGCCACTGAAGCGCTCAAAGTAACGAGCAATAAAGCTCCGAGCATCGGCAAACTCTATTTTGAGCTGCCGAGAAAGCGCGTGCGCTCCCTGACCATAAATTGTGGCAAAATTGATTGTCTTCGCCCTCGATCGCATCTCTGGAGTCACGCTATCGAGAGAAACATCAAACACAATTGCTGCGGTTTGCTTGTGAATGTCGCCGCCCGCATTGAAAGCGTCGACAAATGCTGCATCTCCTGAAAGATGTGCAAGGAGCCGCAGCTCTATTTGCGAATAATCCGCGGCTAGCAGAGTCCAACCTGAACGCGGAATAAATCCGCGCCGGATGTCACGCCCAAGCTCTCTTCTGATAGGAATGTTCTGAAGATTTGGGTCGCTCGAAGACAGGCGGCCACTTGTAGCCACAGTTTGGTTGAAGGAAGTGTGCAGCCGCCCTGTGAGCGGGTTCACAAGCCCTGGTAGTGCATCGAGGTATGTGTTCTCAAGTTTCGATAACTCCCGATACTCCATGAGTAGGGCCGGCAATAGATGTCCGGCATCGGCTAACTCTTGCAAGACGGTCACATCAGTTGACGGTCCGGTGCTTGTCTTCTTCAAGACGGGTAGCTTGAGTCGCGTGAATAGAATCTCTCTAAGCTGAAGATTCGAGTTGATGTTGAACTCGACTCCAGCTGCTTCGTATATATGTTTTTCCACCGCTTCCCGTTCAGCACGAAAGCGCCGCTTCAATGATCTGAACCACTCGAGATCGATTGTGATTCCTGACCATTCCATCTCAGCAAGAACGTTCACAAGAGGCATTTCCACATTGTCAAACAAATTGCGGGCATGCATAGTCTCCAACTGTGGCTCAAAGATCGAGCGGAGCTGGAGCGTCATATCAGCATCCTCGCAGGAGTAGTCTCTCGCTCCTTCAATCGGACACTCGTCAAATGGAATTGCCGATCGTCCTTTCCCACAGAGATCGGCATAAGAGGTCATTGTATGATCAAGAAACTCGAGAGCGAGCACGTCCAGCCCATGTGATCGTCGACCGGGATCCAATACATAACTCGCCACCATAGTATCGAAGTCCAGCCCCTTGAGACTCACACCAACTTTACGCAAAACAAGTAAATCGTATTTTGCATTCTGTGCGGCTTTCCTAACCGTAGGATCTTCGAGAAGCATCTTAAGCGGTTGCATCTCGACCGAATCAAGCGGTGGCAGGTTTCGAACTGGACTATCCTGAGAATTGTTCCCATTCGCCGACTTAGCTGAGAGCATAGATTTCCGTTTCCGCTTCGATGGAATCGGATCATCTCCTCCACGGATCAAGCCCCGCTCAGCTGGTGCATCAGTAGCGGCCCGATCGCCGGGGGCGTCAATTAACAACTCGCTTTGGACATTCCGCTTTCGCACGTGACCAAATGGGAGGTAGTAGGCCTTTCCGGGAGCAACGGCGACCGCTAGCGAAACCAGCTTCGATCGCAGCGGATCACCTCGCGGCGGGTTACCCGTGTCAACGAGTGTCTCAGTATCGATTGAAATCATTCCCGCTTGTCTTGCAGCTTTTACCAACTCCAACATGTCATCGATGGTTTCAACCGTTTGGTAGTGAGCTTGAGGCCGAACAGCTACCCCCTTTTCGGCGACTGACGGTAGGACCACGGCTTTTGCAAGAGAGTGAAATTCCAGCTCAACATAGAGATCACGCAGGCGACTGCTATCCGGCGCCCGAATCTTCATAGCATCAGGGTCCAAGCGAACCGGTAAATCGTCACGAATTGTTACTAATTCTTTTGAAAGTCTTGCGTTCTCCGCAAATTCAAGAAGCGCCTCACGAGGACGCTTCTTGGGAATGTCTGCTGCGTGAGCGAGAATGGATTCCAGGTTACCGTATTCGTTCACAAGCTCGCAAGCCGTTTTGTCTCCAATTCCCCTCACACCAGGCACATTGTCAGAGGAATCACCAACGAGAGCGAGGTAGTCTGTTACAAGGTTGGGGGAGACGCCGAGTCGCTCTTTTGCATTCTCATTGCTTACCCAATGTTCCTCGACTGCGGCGGACCCACCGCGTCCCGGATTGAGAAGCCACACACCAGGCCGAACAAGCTGTTGAAAGTCCTTGTCACCCGATATAACAACCACATTCAAACCTTGAGCAACGCTTTGAGTCACCAGAGTTCCAATTACATCGTCCGCCTCAAAGCCAGGCAACGCGATAATTGGAATTCGATAGGCGTCGAGTATTTGACATATCCGATCCATGCCCCGATCAAAATCTGCTTGGAGATCGTCGCTCAGTTTTTGGCGCGTCGCTTTGTATGCCGGATATCTCTCGTGCCGGAAGGAAAGACCTGAATCATGAACCCACGCTAGATACTCAGGCTTATGGTTCGCCAACAATCGATGAAGGAAATTCGCAATTCCCCACGCTGCCGAGGTGTTCTCGCCCTTACTGGTAGTGAGCGGCCGGGAAATGAGGGCGTAAAATGCACGGTAAATCAGCGCGTACCCATCTACAAGAAACAGACGGGGCGATTCGGGAAGCTTCATTCAGTCAATATACAAAACGCCCCGATGTCACAGTCTACATCAGGGCATTATTTCAATCGCCGAATTATGTACTTAAAAAATTCCGCTGTTGCTATGTCTGCGCATGCACATTAGTCGCATGTAATCCCTTCGTTCCTGTCTCGATCTCAAACTCTACTTCCTGTCCTTCCGCAAGAGTCTTGAATCCATCCATCGAGATTGCGGAGAAGTGAACGAATACATCTTCACCTCCTTCCTGTTCAATGAAGCCATAACCTTTAGCATCATTGAACCACTTTACCTTTCCGCGGGCCATATGACTGCCTCCGGCATTTATCCAGTGGGCGCCTATATAGAATCACCCCGGAATTTTGTCAAGGCAGTGTGACGAGAGGGAAAAGCAGAGGTGACGGCTTGCCTCTCAATGCACCAAAAGACGTGCGTTTATAGACTGAAAATCAGCCTCGCTGGCTGGGGTCATCCGCCAACGCCCTGTCCCAGATTCATCGTAGAAAAGGAACCTCAGCCGATATTGAGCATACTCCCAGAACTGTACGCGACTCCTCTGTGTTACCGATGTGCTGCTGAGCGGGACATTGGTGTTTTGCTCGTATATCTGATCCGGCTCTCCGAGTGAGACATATACCTTGCCTCGATCTGACAGCCACCCAGAGCGGCCACCCGACTCTTCCCGAAACCGTACGTTGGCTTGGAATATTCGAGTGAAGTATGCTTGCAATCCCTCGTGTTCCGGTGTCGCGGGAACCGGATCCGTCGAACGCAGAAAATCCGCCCAGACCGTTCCCCGGCGTTCAGGCGGAGCTTCACGAAGAGCTCGTATTCGCTCCGGTGCAGCGTAGTACCTCAGCTCAGCGAGCATTTCATCATAGGACAACAGCGGAATGTCATTGCCGAAGCTAACAAATACCGGAGCTCTCACTGTGTCGGTGGCATCACCTCGCGTGAAGATAATGTTTGCGACCCCGATGCCAACCTTAGAGATCGGAACTTTCAACGAGCCGCTTAACAAATTGCCCTGGCGTTGCAGAACTACCGTATCACGCCACAGAACAGCGCCACGATCATTTTGCACAACGAAGCCAACTGGAAGTCTCGACTGCGTTCCATATCCCTCTAGATAGACAGTGACTGTACTGTCTTGACCAAAAACTGCACTGGATCTCGGGCTTGCGAGAATGCGCGGTAATGAATCCAACGCTATACGCTGAGATGCTTCATAGACGAGTACAGGAGTTGACAGCAATCCGCTCTTCAACGCCGGAACGGTGATTTGTCCCTCCTGCGAAGTACTACGAGCGCTTCCGGCATCACGCACTTGAAACGAGATCGTGTACGCCCCTGGACTGACCTTGAAGTAATGTTGGAAGATGACGCTTTCGTCTGTGCGGTTGATTTCTTTGAAAGTAGGAACTCTCACAATCTCCATACTATTCACCGCTGCTACCTGATTCCCGGACTGCGAAAGTATCAGGTGAACTTCATACGGAGCTCGATAGGCATCTCCTTCGCGGACAAAGCTAAGTGAGCGATTCGGTATCGAAACGCTAGCAAGGATAAGTGTCGTATCGAGTGACTCTGTGGCGAAGTATGCGATCTTCCCAACGAACGACAGCGGGTTGCCGGTGGCAATGAGTCCCATCTGGTGATACACAGCAGTCGGATCCTGCGGAGCCTGGCTCTCGACGGGTGAAGTCGCCGCAACGATCTGTTGGCCTCCTTGCGGATGTACACAGCCACTTAGAAGAAGTGCAATACCAAGTAGAACAGGACGTGCGAGTGTAGGTGTCTGCATTCGTCTATGTACCCTATCCGCCTTAGTCAGTTTCTATTACCTTCGGCCGCGTGTCTGAACAGAGCTTGCTCGGCTCAAAGATAGCCGGGTACACCATCGAGAGTGAGGTCGGCGAGGGCGGAACCTCGGCAGTCTATAGAGCCACACACCAAACCCACGGGACGGTAGCTCTAAAAGTACTCCGGGAGAAACTTCGCCTCGATCGAACTGCAGTCGCGCGGTTTGTACGAGAGGCTCAGTATGGTGCCCGTGTACAACACCCCAATGTCGTCCGCACAATCGAAATCGGTGAGTCGGAGCGAGGACTTCATTTCCTCGCTATTGAATGGGCGAGTGGTCAACTCCTCGAGCGATATGCACGACAGCATGCACCTTTGCCACCAGAAGAAGTCTCCGCAATAATCACTCAGATTGGCGCTGCAGTACACGCTGCACATCAGGCAAATATTGTTCATCGGGATCTGAAGCCTGAAAATGTCATGTACGATCCCGAGACAAAACAGGTCAAGTTGCTTGACTTCGGAATCGCCACAGACACACAGACAGGAGCAGACGAACGGCTTACAAGGGCCGGATTCTTTGTTGGATCATTGATGTACGTGGCTCCAGAAGCCCTGTCTGGAGAACTCGTTACTCCAGCTGCTGATCAATACAGTCTTGCAACAATTGCCTATTATCTACTGACTCGATGTCTTCCTTACACAGCCAAAGCACCAAGGGAGATGTTCACGCAATTGCTTACTCTTCCGCCGATACCACTCAACTCGGCGAAGGAGAGGCTTCGATTCAATAGCGCGCTCGAGTCAGTAGTGATGCGAGCGCTTTCGAAGCAACCAGCAAGTAGGTTTCCCGATGTCATGGCATTTACGAAAGCGTTTCAGGATGCTGTAGCCGGCACGGCAACAACTCCGCCTGCACCAACGGGAGAAACAGAGGGCAATACCAGTGGGATTCTATCCAGGGTTCGGGGCATACTGCGGCGAAACAACTAGATCGTATTCATGAACCGGAAGCCACAGAGAGAACATCGAGCCTCGTCCAAGATCGCTTACAAGCGAGATGTCACCGCCGAGTAAACGAGCCAGGCGCCGAGAAATCGCTAGTCCCAAGCCCGTCCCACGGTTTGGTGAGTCGGCACGGGGACCCGCCCCAACTTGCTCGAACTCCTCGAATATTCGCTCTTGATCCATAGCGGCGATGCCAATTCCCGGATCTGTAACTTGTACTAGCAGCCACATTTCTTCGGGCTGATTTCCACCTGACAAGATATCCGGCATGCCGAGTGTCAAAGCATCGGAGCGAGCTACCATGCGTGTTCGAACTATGATTGTGCCCTTATCGGTGTATTTCACAGCGTTTCCAATCAGGTTGACCAAGATTTGACGAAGGTGAGTCGGATCAGTCCGAATTTTCGGCAGAGCAGCCCCCATACTCAGAGACAGCGTGAGATTCTTCTCATTCAAAAGCGACTCAACTTCGCTAGCGACATCCAGAATAAATGGTCGAATATCCAAAACCTCGGTGTGAACATCGAGACGCCCCGCAGCTATCTTGGCCAAGTCAAGAATTTGATCAACAAGATGGCGAAGGTGATTCGCTGAGGCCTCGATTCGCTCAACTGGTTTCACCTGACGAGGAGCCAGTTCGCCATAGACACCTTCACGAAGCAAGTCAACAAATCCAACAATTGCATTGAGTGGCGTCCGCAATTCATGCGAAACGTTAGCAAGGAACTCATTTTTCATCCTACTCGCTCGAAGCAATTCTGCAGACAATCGCTCCAGTTCTTTTGATCGTTCGACAAGTTTCTGGGCTTGTTTACGTTCGTGCTGCAGGAGAAGACCTAGAGCAGCAAAAACCAAAATCGCTAAGATTGAGGCTAGCGGCGTCATTGATAGGAGTCGGACAGTTACCCCTGACGAGTCAAGCGCGATGATATCCGCACAGGCTAACAGATGCTATGACTGATTACCAATCTCTCGTACAGCTTCTAGCACAGAAATCACTCAAACGAGGACAGTTTACGCTTGCTTCAGGAAAGATCTCAGACATTTACATCGATGTCCGGATGACATCAATGAGTCCTGAGGGACTATCCCAGATTGGACCACTAGCTCTTCAAGCAATTAGAGCTACGGGATGGTCGGTCGACTCTATCGGGGGAATGACGCTTGGAGCAGATCCCATAACATATGCAATCAGCTACGCGAGTAGTCTCAATGGCCCTTCTCTTCGTGCCTTTACAGTAAGAAAAGACGCCAAGCTTCATGGAACTGGAAAGATGATTGAAGGACCGTTCACTCAAGGAGATCGTGTCGTCATTGTAGAAGACGTCATAACCACCGGCAATTCAGCTCTCCAGGCAATTAACACGGTTAGAAAAGCCGGCGGCCAAATCAAGGGGGTACTGGCCTTAGTAGATCGCAAAGAAGGCGGACTAGAAGCTATAGAGCGCGAAGGTTATTCAGTCATCTCGCTAACTACAATTGACGAGCTTATCTCTGCATTGACTGACGTAACCGCGACTCGAGTTTCTGCTGCCGAGTAACCCAGCCAGGATACGTCACAGCAGGACGAAATGACCGAAGAATATCAACATATGGAAGAATCAATTGCTCTCTAAAGTAGAGCAACATGCCAGCTCCATCATAAAGCTCCCTAAATTGTACTGGCGACATCCTCATTATCGTCCGAACGTGCCGCCCAAAACTTTGAGGGGACGAATAATCCAGGTAATTCGCGACACTTGCAACTGAAAGACCTGGATTCTCAAACAATCTTGCTGCCCTAATCAACCGAGCCAAGGCAAGGTAGCGTTTTGGTGGAGGCAACTGAGCTCGAAAGAAACGGCTCATCAAAGTGCTCGGCAAAATGCATAGTTGTCGAGACAGTTGTCTAACCGTGTGAACCTGCGGTGTTTGGCTAAATAGAGCTTCAAAGAATCGCCAACAGTCATTCGGTGCACCGGTGAGATCGGCACTCAGGTGTCCTAGAGCTGTACGCTGTAAATCATTCGATCTTTCAGCCGTGAGAATATCACGAAGCGCTTGCCAACCCGATGGCTGTCGCGCGTCGATAAGAATGCGGACTCCCAATTGCCCGAGTGCCAATACCGATTGCGGAGTCGTGTACTGGACCTCAGTGAGAAGAGCCATGGCAGGAACACGTGGAAACTCGCGAACCATTGCTGCCATACGAGCGCTGCTGTGAAGGCCATACCGCGCGATAGAAACAAGCACAGCGCCAGCTCTTCGTTCACGAAGATCTGCTATAACCTCATCAAGAGACTCTCTATGGAGCGCGGAGTAGAGTCCCTGCGCAGCAGCGTCGACACGTATACGCTCATTCGGCGTGAGGATTGTAGAAACCGGCATTGGAGGAAGGCCCAGCCTTCGGGAAGCTGCCATTGTCTGCTCCGGGGAAGTTAGACGGGAGCTAGTATAAGATGCATGCGTCAGCGGAGCGTCAGCGCTAAAGAGCATACGCTCAATAATTTCAGCAAAGGTGTCATTCCGATGTATATATTTCGATTAGAACTGCAATCAGCTGGACGGTCGCGCATTAGTACCCTAAGGATACTAAATCGAGGAAAGTCCGGGCTCCGTGAGCAGGCTGCCAGGTAACGCCTGGGCACTTCGATTTAGTAATCGGAGTGGCGGAAAGTGCCACAGAAAACAGACCGCCATGATTCCATGGTAAGGGTGAAATGGTGGGGTAAGAGCCCACCGCGGCTATGGTGACATAGCCGGCACGGCAAACCCCAGCTGGAGCAAGGCCAAGCAGACGACGAGAGAAGCTCAACTCGGCAAAGACGTCGTGGGTAGGCCGCTAGAGACTGCAAGCAATTGTAGCCCGAGAGAAATGACCGTCGCGACGGGTTAGACCGTCGGACAGAACCCGGCTTACAGGCTGAGCGCATTCGCCTAAACGGCCCCTTGCAAAAGTCTGCAGGGGGCCGTTTATCATGCAAAGCCCAATACCCGATAATTAATGCTATATACCCGAACCGTAATACTTACTGCTACAATCGGAATCGCCGGATGCGGGTCTCACCGAGTTCCCGATCCAGTTTTACAACCCGTAGCTACGGTCCCTGAAACCGAAACAGCTAAACCCGGCACATTGTGGATTGTAACACCAAGCCATCAATCGCAGAGATATCACTCAATAAGCCACACTATAGTTCATGAAGTTTCCAAGCCAATCATTCATCAAAGCTCAATCGAAGTAACAACAGCCTTTACTATTTCGCTCGACCAGGAACACACATCGTTAATCATTTCAGGACATATCGATACAGTAAGATTCAACCGAGAGAATCAATCAACTCCTGATAATAATTCATTGACGCTGCCATTATCGTTTGAAGGGGAGCTGGGATCTACCACATTAACAATCACAGTAAAGAATCACCAAGTTTCGGATAAGTCCTGTAGCCCATTCATAAGTTCAATTCTCAGTGATGTCCGTACTACAGTGGCTATTTATCCAACACGATTAACTCCAGGTCTTACCTGGAAGGATTCAACACTAATTAAAAGCTGTACCACACAGGGAGTTCCAACAACTAGAAAAACACTTCAATCATTTAGAGTCGTTGGGGAGAAAACTTTCAACGCAACAAAAGCCATCTTTCTACAACGCGTTGATTCGACTTACACCAGTGGGGATGGAGCCGAAGGCAACCATGAAATTCATCTCACGGGGATTGGTACCGGAACTGCCAATATTTACATCTCACCAATTACTGCAGCTACGTTAAGTACGGAACTCGTGGAGAAAACAGAAATTGCAATCACTAACTCCGGAAAGACGCGACAATTCATCCAAGAAGTAACACAAAGACTAACAGCAACAAATTAGTCGACCAAACGAAGTGGCATTACTAAACACAAATACTCAGCAGGATCGGACCAGCCTTCAGGTTCAAGGGTTGCAGCTCGCTCAGGTGCCTTGAACGTCATCTTCACTTCATCAGTCGGGATATAACGCAATATTTCAAGCAAGTAGCTAGCATTAAAACCGATATCAAGTTGATCCCCGGTATAGCGAACCGGTAATTCATCCTGCGCTTCACCCAAGTCCGGTGTCTGAACGCTGAATTTTAGCATACCTGTGTTGAAGGAAAGCCGGATCCGATGAGTTTGATCCGACGCAATTACAGACATTCGCTTCAGTGCACTTATCAAAGCAGCCTTATCCGCAATAGCAATTCGATCATTGTCTCGTGGAATGACTAACTCATAGTTCGGATAAGGTCCCTCAATCAAACGAGTAAAAACAGAAGTAAACGGTGAACGAAAGCCGATATGATTTTCCCCTCGAGCAATTTCAAGTTCCTCTTCCGCTGGAAAAAGCTTCCGTACTTGCTCCAAAGCTTTAGGGGGAACAATAAGATCCTGTGAAGAGCCAAGTTTTGACCCCACAGCAATACTCATTTTCGCTAACCGATGACCGTTCGTCGCTACCATAGCCATCCGATCAGGCCTTAGCTCCCACAAAACTCCGTTCAAAATTGGCCGACTTTCCTCCGTCGAGATAGCAAACGAACTATGTACAATCAGCTTCTGCAGATCACCAGACTTTACCTGCCAACTATCACTAAACGAGACATTCGGAAAAGTAGGGAACTCATCCCGAGGTAGTCCAAGCAGCTTAAACCGTGATCTCCCACATTCCAGCGTAACACGCTGTTCTCCAATAGCACCAATCCTAACAGGAGATGGAGGTAACTCACGAGCTATCTCAAGTAATTTTTTCGCCGGAATCGTTACAGCACCCGGACTCTCAACATCAGCCTGAACTTCCGTAGTTACAGCAATATCCAGATCAGTACCGGACAAGCGAATTCCACGCTCAACAGTCTCAATCAAGATATTAGCCAAAACGGGAAGCGTAGTCTTCGTAGGGATACTCGCACTCACTGCACTCAGTCCTTCCTGAAGCTTTTCTCGAGATATAGTCAGATTCATCGAATCGAATGGAATGGAAAGACGGTTACGAAGGGTGAGCTCTGGATCTAGTACTTACTTCTTTCTCTTTTATTATTGAGAGGAAATGATAGTCGTAGTAGTAGTGAGTGTGTGTAATGTGAATAATCCGATAAGCTGTTTGGTTTAATATGGGTGTGCTATTTATGTAATTGTGGAGTTTCTGTGGAGCTTTTGCTGGTTCAATTGTTATTGACGAAGGTGCTCGAGTTGATCTCTTAGCTTAAAGATACGTCCCTTTAGTATTGGATTGCTACTTATCTCTAGTTTAGTTTTGTCAATGCTATGAATAACAGTCGAGTGATCTCTACCACCGAACGCATTTCCGATTTCGACTAGTTGTGTTCCTAAGAGATCTCTCGTCAGAAACATTGCTACTTGTCTTGGGATTGTAAGGAGCTTTGTCCTCGTTTTAGATCGTAGTCCTTCAGGTGTTACTCCCCACTCTTGTGCTACAAGATCTTGGATTGTGGAGATCGTTAGTCCAGATTTGCCCCTGGTCTCGTAGCCGTTTGTTGCTTTGAGTTTATCCTTAAGTGCTTCTCGAGCGAGCTCTATTGAAATGTCTCGATGTTTTAAGGAGGCAAAGGCAAGGATCTTTATAATTGATCCTTCAAGCTCTCGTATATTTGATCTGACATTCTCTGCGATGAATCGGATTACGTCTTCCGGGATTGAATGTTCGAGGTGATCGATTGCTGCTTTTTGGCGGAGAATAGCAACTCGGTGCTCAAAGTCCGGGAGTTGTATATCAGCGACCATACCCCACTGAAATCGGCTTACTAAGCGTCCCTCTAGCCCTTGGATTTCTGATGGAGGCCTGTCACTTGTAAGGACTATTTGGCGTCCTGCTTCGTACAAGGCGTTGAACGTGTGGAAAAACTCTTGTTGTGTTGCTTCCTTACCTTTAAGAAAGTGAATATCGTCGACTAGTAATAGATCAGTTTCTCGAAATTGCCGGCGGAAATTTGATGTTGTGTGGTTTTGTATTGAGGTTATTAGCTCGTTAGTGAATTGCTCAGTGCCGACGAATGTGATACGAACTTCAGGGTGTTGAGCAGTTATCTCGTGTGCAATGGCTTGCATGAGATGGGTTTTGCCCAAGCCTGTGTCTCCGTATATAAAAAGTGGGTTATATACCTTGCCTGGAGCTTGTGTTACTGCGTGTGCTGTTGCAGCTGCCAGTTCGTTCGACTTTCCAATTACAAATTGGTCGAACGTGTATCGTGGACTTAGCGGTGCTTGGATTACGAGTATCTGGTTTCTTGATGTTGTTAGAGGAGGAACCACGAAGAAATCCATTTGGGATCGTTTCTTTCGTTCCTCATTTACCTTGAAGATCACTTGGATAGGGTGACCTAGCGCTATAGGTCCGTAAGATGTAAACAGATCCGAGTGTTTTGATTCATTCCAGTCTGCTGCAAACTGATCTGGAACACCGATGGAGATAACATTTCCATCGATGCTGAGAGCTTCGGTTGGCTCGAGCCATGTGCGGAAGGTTTGCTCTGGGATGTCTTGACGGGCTCTGGCAAGCAATCTTTCCCAAACTTCCGAAGCAGTAAGTGACATGGGGAGGCAACCGTAGCGAATCATTGTGGAAAAGTCAATGTACCGAGCTGCGAGGTACTCTACGTAGCTTGATGTATGTTGTGCTGGAGACTAGTTTTATGCGCTATTCTCCAGAGTATATTCGTACTGAATTTAGAGATTAAATAATGGGAAAGCCTACATATAGACCTCGTAATAAACGTCGAGTTCGGACTCATGGATTTCGGGAGCGAATGGCAACTCGATGGGGACGTGAGGTGTTAAGCCGTCGGCGTAAAAAAGGGCGAAAGCAGCTAGCTATTCGACTCCCTACTAAATACGCTGGTTCCTAAAAAGCATGGGTACTCCCGGCGGCTTCGGCTTAGGGAGGGTGACTTAGCGGCTATCAGGGGAGCAGGGAAGAGGCTGAGAACCGAGCACCTGAGTGCTCAAGCGGCCTCTTCTCTGCTCCCTTATTGTCGAGTTGCAGTAGTTATTGGGAAGCACGGTCGCTCGGTTGTTAAACGGAATAAATTGAGACGAAGACTACGGGAATTGGTCAGAGTCCATGTCATTCCGGCTTTTGCTGGAGTTGATGTCGTTCTATATGCCAACCCTAGCGCTTATGACCTTGAGTTTGATGAGTTAACGGGGGAAACAATCCGCATCAAAACTCAACTTGCTTCCGTAGTGCAGTAAAGAAAATGCGGGGAGCTCTCATTCTGGCAATTCGTGGTTATCAGCTTTGGATCTCTCCCTTGCTGCCATCAGCATGTCGCTACTACCCGACCTGTTCAGCTTACGCAGCTGAAGCGATTGAGAAATATGGCGCGGTGAATGGTAGCTGGCTGGCTGCGCGAAGAATTGCTCGATGTCATCCTTTCCGCCCAGGCGGATACGATCCAGTCCCATAAATGGAAAAGCGTTTCTTTATTGCTCTGCTTCTTGCAGCAGCGGTTGTCGCAATCACACAGATTTTGTTTCCGGTTACGCGTCCGGCATCAGCCGCTCGTAGCAAGAATGATAGTGTAAGCACGAGCAAGGTCGAGAATCGATCGCCCCCGAGTGTAGGCGCAGTGCCCTCCTCAGTCGTGCGGCCACCAAGAGATTCGGCTTCCGTCGTACCTTTAGCTTTCGCAGCAGAATTGACGACACTGCAAACTTCGAAGTCGGTCTATCGTTTTAGTAATGTGGGCGCTACTCCTGTTTCAGTAGCGTTGAGGAGCTATAAAAACCTCGCGCCTACTGGCGGTGACGTGGAGTTTGGTGTTCCAGGCCAGCCGCTCTTGAGATACGCTCTCGTTTTAAATGGTGACACGACTCGGTTTGATGGAATTCCGTTTCGTTCTAGAGTATCAGCAAATCAAGTCACTTACGATGCTATTGTTGCAAGGCACAGTGTTGAGATCTCCTATAACATTATCCCTGATAAGTACGTTGTAACTGTCGAAGGGAAAGTCGAAGGAGGAAACCAGAATACCTATCTCCTGATACAACTACCGACGAGTATGAAGCCTGTGGAATCCGATACTATTTCGGATTTGCGGAATCTGGCGTTCTCATTCAAGCCGGAGCGAGAAAATGCGCGCATTGTGCGATTTGGAAGTCTCGACCCGGGTGAACAACGGCTGGAAACAGGTCCGTTAGTTTGGGCAGCGGTCAAGAACAAGTACTTCGTTCTCGGACTTCTTAATCCTTCAGGAGCGAACTTTACTGAAGTTGCATTAAAGGGAGGGCCAAGAACCTCCAAAGTTGCTACGACTGCTTCAGCAACAATTGTTAAATCGCTGAAAAACAGCTCCTTTGCATTCGACGTTTATGCAGGACCGCAGCAGTCGACAGAGCTTATTGCAATGGGTCGTGATTTCGATCACGTAAATCCATACGGATGGCGATTTCTTCAGGGTGTTGTTCAGCCTATTGCTGCACTCTGCATTCGACTTCTCCTTTGGATGCATCAAGTGCTCAGGCTTGATTACGGATGGGTACTGATCATCTTCGGGATCCTTATTAGAGTTGCTCTCTGGCCGTTAAACCAGAGCGCAATGAGATCAAGCATGAAAATGCAGGAGATTCAGCCAAAGCTTGCTGAGGTACAGAAGAAGTACAAAGACAAGCCGGAGAAACAACGGGAGGAAATAATGAAGGTGTATCGCGATGCCGGCGCGAGTCCCTTTACGGCCCTTACGGGATGCCTTCCAGCATTGATACCGATGCCTGTTCTCTTTGCGCTGTTTTTTGTTTTTCAGAATACAATTGAATTCCGTGGAGTTCCTTTCATCTGGCTGCACGATATTTCCATTAAAGACCCACTCTACATTCTACCTGTCTTGATGGGGATATCGATGTATGTGCTGTCGTGGATCGGTCTTCGAAATGCGCCGCCAAATCCACAAGCGAAAACGATGAGCTACATGTTTCCGGTCATGATGACTTTCATCCTTGCTAACATGGCCTCTGGCTTGAATCTCTACTATACGGCTCAAAACCTGGCAGCTATTCCTCAGCAATGGCTACTGGCTCAAGAGCGAGCGCGACGGAAACCACCAAGCCGGTAGTGAAGTTCAAATGCGGATTACTTATATTGGTCACGCAACGCTACTAATTGAACTTGCTGATCGAATTTTTCTCACTGACCCGAATTTCGATTTAACGTTGGGTGGCTTTCTACCAAGGGTGAGCGCGCCCGGAATATCGATTAGCGCATTACCCCGGATCGATGCGATCGTAGTGACGCATGCCCATGCCGATCATCTTTCGTTCAAATCACTGGATGCGCTTCCGCAAGACATCCCTATTTATGCACCACCGGCGATAGCAAGGTGGCTCAAAAACCGAGGCTATACCACGGCGCAGAAAATCGCGCCGGGCGAAGCAGTTCAAAACGGTGCAGTGGAGATCAAAGCAGGCGCAGCAACGCACAAAGGCAATCGATATGCTGTGGATCGTTGGCGCAGCTCGGCCAATATGTACCTATTTGATACTAATGATGTGTCATGTTTTTTTGCTGGTGACACGGGACTGGCGCCAGAGAGTACACACCTCGTTGAGCGTCATGTGCGGGCCATTGGCCGAAGACTCGATCTAGCACTCTTGCCTATCGGGCACGCACCGTGGTGGAAACCAGGGTTCAGGAAAGGGCATTTGACGAGCGGTGATGCGCTCACGTTGTTCGATCGGCTCGATGCCAGATATTTGATCCCGTATCACTGGGGCACATTCGATCATGTAACCTCGAAGGCTCATGACGCCATCCGCCGCCTTCGAGCTCAATTGCCGACACATCCTCGAAGCGAAACGGTGCAAATTCTGGAGCCTGGTATGAGCTTCGAACTACCGATCTCCGAGTAGTGAGTGAAAATCGACCATTATTTGGTAACGTCAGTGTAGGGTCAGACACAATTATCGCTCTCGGTAGCCCTGTTGGCCGGGGAGCAATAGCAGTTATTCGTTTGAGTGGGGATAACGCGGTCGAAATTGCGCGACGTCACATAGATCCGTGGCCAACCCGTGCGCGTGAAGTTTCACTCTGCAGAGTGCGCGACGGTCCGCAGATCCTCGATCAAGCACTTATCGCGTTTTATAATGCACCGCAGTCATTCACAGGTGAAGATGTAGTAGAAATCTTCACACATGGCGGTCATGTAGTTCCGCTGTCAGTCGTAGCTGTCTTGATAGGGTCTGGTGCCCGGCAGGCTCTACCTGGAGAATTTACCCGGCGAGCACTCCTGAATGGCAAGCTCGATATCGTTCAGGCAGAGGCAATTGGTGATCTAGTCGATGCGCAATCGAGCGCAATGCAGCGTGCAGCTCTGCATCAATTGGATGGAGGGTTGTCGTCGCGAATAACATCAGTGAGGGAGGGAGCACTCCGGATCGAATCGCTGATTGCTTATGACGTTGACTTTCCCGAAGAAGATGATGGACCAATCTCCAAAGGAGAGATTGCTGCAGCTACCGATTCTCTTGTTCACTCACTCGACCTTCTCCTTTCGACCATTCCTATTGGACAGATTGTTCGAGAAGGCGCAATCATTGTAATTGCGGGTGCTCCTAACGTTGGCAAATCATCCTTGTTCAACGCACTGGTTGGTGAAAGTCGAGCTATAGTCACGGACATTCCAGGTACTACTAGGGATGCTATAGAGGCGACGATTGATGCTGGCTCATGGCCCGTACGTCTAATCGACACCGCAGGCCTTCGTGATAGTACTGATGTTGTTGAAAGGCTCGGTATCGAAGTCAGCGAGCAGCGAATTGCTGCGGCACACCTGGTCATTGCATGCGGTGATACCGAAAGCTCCGTTGAGAATGCGACTGTAGTATCGTCGTCGCTTTCACGGGCCCCTGTGATTCAAGTGCTGACAAAGGATGATTTACGAAGGGCCTCTGACCCTTTGACCGATCAGGGAAGCTCATCATTACCAGTGAGAGTTAGCGTGATCACAGGTAATGGGCTCAGTGCACTTCGAGCAAGAATTGATTCTGTGCTGGATGAGAAGTATGGAGAGGTAGCTCCGGAAACACCGATTCTAACCCGGGCCCGGCACATTCACGGGATCAGCATCGCCCGAGACGAGATCGAGCAATTCAAGAATGCGTGGGAAAAAGAGTCGCTTCCCGTGCTAGTTGCGGCGGTGCACTTGAGAGCTGCTGTTGTTGCTCTCGAGGAATTGATTGGAGCCGTGAGTGTGGACGATGTTCTCGAGCGAGTGTTCAGCTCTTTTTGTGTAGGGAAATAGCTACGGGTGGGGTAGTTCAGGGCTTGCTACGCGGTTTCAGCGGCCTCACTACTAATAGTGGTAATTTCGAGGGCACTTGCTCGGATCGTCCAAGCATATCCTCGAGTCGCAATTGCGTGTTCGACCATCTTTGCGCCGAGATAATACCCGCTTCTCTCTGGCAAAACTTGGTCGCCGGCGCGTCGTCGCTCGTCTGTCATTCCGTCTGACAGATATTTTAGACGTAGCCCCAGGCCAGTCTTGTCGAGATTTCCTATGAGCGATCGCGAAATGACCGGCTCCATTTCGCGAACCCGTGCATATTCGCGACGATCGTATCCAAAGTATTCCCATGCAGCATGACCCGGGCTGATCACCCTCGATACCTGCACCGAGATTCCCTCGTTCACGAGTAATTCTCTCAGGTTTACGCGTTTTCCCGTTTCCCAATACGAGTAGTAACCCTCCATGTCGGCAATTACTTGTCGCATTTCGCTGCGGCTCTCCGGCGAGGTGTACCGGACAGCATGGGCGATCTCATGAGCCAGCCATAGCGGAATAAGCTCAGGGTCGAGACCAAGCCCGTGAGTTTCGGGGTTGGTGATACTTGTAAAATGCTCGAGGCAAACGAAAGCAACACCTCGACCGCTTACTACAAGTTCTCCGGCGTTAGCTGCTCCGACTCCGACCATCAAGACAACATCAATGTCGGAGTCGACATCGAGTAATGCGCGGCACTGCTCTTCAGTGTTACGAGCCAGAGAGACTACATCGATTCTCTCGAGCATCGTGCGAAGATCACCTCGTCCGGCGAGAGCCGCAGAGCGTGCAACGTCAGCGAAGTGAGGACCATCAGGATCCAGGACGTAATTCGCCCAGTATGCCTGCAGAATGTTGCGATGAGTGTCGAAGTAGCGATGGTATGCCGCGATGCGATCGGTGCTGTTAAGAACTGCGAAGAAATCAGGCAGCAGGTTAATCAGCATCAACGACCGGGTCGTGAGTAATGACAGAGCGCGGCGCGCTTTTGGATGCGAGAAAATACTCTGAGAGGAAATTCTGAACAAGAGCGATGTAGCCGGAGTCTCGTGAAAAAAGTGGCACAGAATTTTCCTTCCATGATTTCGTGTATCGCAATGAGGTCTTGTGACTACTCTCCGTCAAATCGAACTGAGCTGTCCGATCTGCGCTAATAGCTTTCATTCTCAGGCGGTCGTCTCGACGAATGCCTTCGGAGGCAAGCGCACGGATTTTCACGAGCACGCAGCGGGAACCCAACCGCTGGCGTACCTCATCCATATGTGCGGCGAATGTGGGTACTCCGGAGGAGAACGCGACTTCTCGGGCGTTGCGGAGGTCAGTCCACTCGTCAAAGAACACGTTCTGAATGAACTTGCCCCCAAAGCGCCGGTGACAGTCACCGGCTCAGACAAGTATGAAGCAGCTGCAAAGGTTGCTGAGTGGCAAGGCGTCGAAGCGCGTCAAATAGCGGATCTTTTGCTACGAGCAGCCTGGTGTTGTGTAGATGAGAATGATACGGAGGCAGAGCGTTACTTCAGGCGTCTGGCAGCCTGGGCGTTCGAACAAGCCTTACGAAGCTATGATGGCGTGGCGACTGAGGAGCGAGCGGTTCTCACATATCTGCTGGGTGAACTCTGGCGAAGGATTGGAGATGTTCAACAAGCCAGAGAATGGTTCGATCGAGTCTCTGATGAAATCGTCGACGCGGAGGCGCAGCACTGGATACTTGCTGCTTCAGAACAGCAGAGGACCGATCCTCAGGAGTGGTTTGGCTAAAGCGTCATCGGGTGCCGAACAATCTGTCGCCGGCATCACCCAGTCCTGGCAGAATGTACCCGTGCGAGTTGAGCTCTCTATCCAGAGAAGCGCAATAAATCTGAATGTCAGGGTGCTCCTTGCTTAATCGATTCACCCCTTCGGGAGCAGCGACCAAACAAAGAAACCTTATTCGTGTTGCACCCGCTCTCTTGAGTGATGAAACTGCGGCGACTGCGCTTCCCCCTGTGGCCAGCATTGGATCGAGAATAAAGAAATCGCGCTCGGCTACATCACCAGGGATTTTGAAGTAATAGTCAACTGGAAGCAGGGTATCGTGATCGCGATAAAGACCAATGTGTCCGACTCGCGCGGCAGGAACCAGACGAAGAATGCCTTCAACCATTCCAAGACCGGCTCGGAGGATCGGAACCAGGGTGAGTTTTTTTCCACTGATATGCCAGCCTGAAGTCGTCTCCAGTGGAGTCGCGACTGTTAAGGGCTCGAGCGTTAAATCAATGGTTGCTTCGTACGCCATGAGCATAGCTATTTCGTCTACGAGCTCCTTGAAAATCTTGGTTGGCGTTTCACGATTGCGCATGATTGTCAGCTTGTGCTGAACGAGTGGATGCCGGATAATTGTGAGCGTTGGAAATTCTTCAGTGCGTTCGATCATCGATGTTGGATTTGGGCTGCCAAACTTACCCTCTAATCGCGCGTGCATGAAGGAATATCAGGCGGTGGTGGTCAAGCTGACGCGACACACACGTGAGGACGAGGATACGCTAACGGATCTACTGAATGAACGGAGTCGTGGAGGATGGGAGCCGGCTCTCATGTCGCAGGGCGATCAACGGCTGATAGTTCTGTTCCAGCGCAGCGCCGTAGCAGAGGCATAATCTTTGGAAATCGAGTTTTACGGCGCAGCCCGCGAGGTTACGGGCTCATGTCATATTTTGCGTGTAAATGGCAGTACGGTTCTCCTCGATTGTGGGATGTTTCAGGGGAAAAGGAGTGACGCAGAGCAGAAGAATAGAACTCTCCCCGTCCCGATCGCCGATATCGATAGCGTCGTACTTTCACATGCCCATATCGATCATTCTGGACGACTGCCTTACCTCGTAGCAGAAGGCTACAGCAAGACAATCTGGGCTACGGCCGCCACGCGAGATCTCTCGGCTGTCATGCTTGCAGATTCAGCTCACATCCAGGAGAAGGACGCTGAATTTCTCGCGAAGCATAAAAAGGATTTTGTTCAGCCGCTCTATGCGATGCGTCATACCGTTCGCACGATGGAGCTAATGGTCGCGGTTCCCTACAACAAGCCGTTCGACGTTGTTCCGGGAGTTCGGTGCAGTTACGTAGACGCAGGTCACATTCTCGGATCTGCTTCGGTCATCCTTGATTGCGTCGAGGGCGATGTCTCGAAAAGGCTGGTTTTTTCCGGTGACATAGGTCGCTCGGGTCTCGCGATTATTCGTGACCCCGTTCCGCCAACTGGCGCGGATGAAATCATCATGGAATCGACCTATGGCGACCGCGACCATGAATCGGTGGATGGAGCTCGCGCTCGACTCGCTGAGGTCGTACGGCAGACTGCTGCAAGGGGCGGACGTGTCTTAATTCCGGCGTTTGCAGTAGGCCGCACACAAGAGCTCGTTTACAACCTGCATTCACTTGTCCGCGAGTCTGCAATTCCATCGATTCCGATATTTGTCGATAGCCCGCTTGCGGTTGATACGACGACCGTCTTTGAGATGCATCCCGAGACATTCGATGAGTCTGAAGACATGGTGAAAAAGGTCAAAAATCTTTTTGAGTTTCCTCTAGTGCACTACACTCGAGATGTAGAAGAATCAAAAGCACTCGCCCACATGAGCGGACCGATGATCATCATTGCCGCTTCAGGAATGGCCGAGGCAGGCCGAATACTCCATCACCTTGCGCAAGGCGCTTCCGATCCGAGGAACACAATCTTGATTGTTGGATTTCAGGCGGAGCACACTCTTGGTCGCCGCATAGTCGAGAAAGCGCCCAATTTGAAGATATTTGGAGACGAAATTCCTCTGAGGGCCCATGTCGAAGTGATCAATGGATACAGTGCACACGCTGACCGCACTGAGCTCCGCACTTGGTTGGACGCTGTCAAGGTTACGTCGCCCAAACTCTCGGGGGTGCGCCTTGTCCATGGCGAAATCAAGGCTCAAGAAGAACTGCAGACTACGCTTATTGCAAAAGGCTATTCCGTGACCTGTCCCGACCCGCACGCGAGGATTGCCTTCTAAGTAGTTTCCTGCGATGGCAACTACGGGACACAAGATCCGTATGCTGTTGACGAGCACAATTGCTACGGTGCTGGTGTTTTGGGCCGGCTGGATGATTGCCGTGCTGGTGTGGAGTACGCTCGATCAAGCTCGTCCCGCAGAATCGATTGTTGTTCTTGGCGCAGCTCAATACGATGGGCGTCCGTCGCCTGTACTCCGTGCTCGGCTCGATCACGCCATAGACCTTTGGAACCGACACCTGGCACATGTTGTGATTCTGACGGGAGGAAGAGGGTTCGGCGACACGACGAGTGAAGCAGATGTAGGCCGTGGCTATGTAAAGCGTCGCGGCGTCCCAGACGCGGCAATCCTTCTCGAGAACGAGGGACGAACGACAGAAGCATCGCTCATCGCAGTCTCAAGAATGCTCAACCAACGCAGAATGAAAACTGCAATCCTCGTGAGCGATCCCTTTCACATGCTTCGACTCTGGATACTGAGTCGGCGTTTGGGCTTTACGCCATACACGTCACCAACGCGGACAAGTCCTATCTCGCCCAACCGTGAAGAACGATGGAGATACATGCTGAGCGAATCAGTGAAGGCACCGCTGGAGTTTCTGTTCGAGAGCAAAAATGTAAGAGACGATGATGCAAATACCAATTGAGACTTTCCGGCTGGACAATGGATTGTTCGTGACCCTTTCCGAAGACCGAACAGCTCCGATCGTTGCCGTAAACCTGTGGTACCACGTTGGCTCTGCAAATGAGAGAGAGGGAAGAACCGGTTTTGCTCATCTGTTCGAGCACATGCTTTTCCAAGGGTCAGAGCACGTAGGATCGAACGAACATTTCGAACTCATTCAACGTGCCGGCGGCACACTCAACGGGTCGACGTGGCTGGAGCGGACCAATTATTACGAGACCGTTCCATCGAATCAGTTAGCTCTGGCGCTATGGCTGGAAGCGGACCGAATGGGATATTTGTTGCCGGCAATGACCCAGGAGAAGCTCGATACACAACGCGATGTTGTGAAGAACGAACGGCGGTGGTCGGTAGATAACCAGCCTTATGGGACGTGGATGGAGCGGCTAACGGAGCTGACTTTCCCGGGGTCGCATCCCTTTCATCATTCGTTGATTGGATCGATGGGGGATTTATCAGCCGCATCTCTCCATGACGTCAAGCAATTCTTTGGCTCCTTCTACACCCCCGATAACGCCGTGCTCTCGATTGCAGGAGATTTCGATCCTGCAGAGGCGAAACAGTTTGTCGAGCAATACTTCGGTCAAATTCCTCGGGGTAAGGAAAGGCCATCTCTTCCCAGGATGGATTTACCGGAAACTTTCGGTCAGCCATTGCGGGCTGTCGTCGAAGACGACGTTGCGCTGCCTCGACTGTACATTGCGTTCAGGTCGCCAATTTTCGGAAGCGATTCTTACTACGCGGCGAGCGTTGTTGGTGCAATCCTCGGGATGCGTCGTGGTAGCCGACTTCATCGGTCGCTGGTGCGAGAGCGTCAAATCGCAGCAGATGCGACCGCGTTCACCTTTGATCTCGCCAAGGGAAGTGATCTTCTCGTAGCTGATGTGGTTGGGCGGCCGGAAACAACGCCTGAAAAACTGGAGCAGGAGGTAAATCGCGAGATAGACCTCCTGATGACAAACGGCGCGACACAACAAGAAGTCGATAGAGCGATCGCTCTCATAGAAACGGATATGATCACGGCAATGCAGTCGGCCAGCGAACGAGCTGACCGGCTTTCAATGTTCGCAACCTTCTTTGGCGATCCAAATCTGATAAACGAACAATCGGATAAATACCAGTCAGTAACCCTCCTGCAGGTAAACGAATTCGCGCGAGCGAGACTCGGCGTGAACAACAGAGCGAGCTTGCTGTTTATACCAAGGCTTGAAAGATCTGATCAAGTTGAAAACGTCGAGCCTGTCGCCGCATGACTGTCGTATCTCGTCCTTTACCGACACAGGCGCGTGAATATCACTTTCCTGAGTTTTCGCGTCACACGCTCGACAATGGCTTAAAAGTGATTGTCGCTCCAGTTCGAAAACTTCCGGTGGTTACTGTGCTGGCGGTAATAGATGCGGGTGCGAACAGAGACAGCAATGGAATAGAAGGGCTAGCTCAGCTGACAGCAGAGTTGCTGAGAGAAGGCACCGAAGAGCACGACGGGATCGAGATTCTCGAAGGATTTGAAAGACTCGGATCGTCAATTGAAGCCGGTGCGGATTGGGATAGCACTATGGTGAGCATGACACTTTTACGACATCATCTCACTACCGGGCTTCGGCAGTTCGCGGAGGTTCTCAGGACTCCTTCCTTTCCCTTGCATGAAGTTGAGCGACTCAAAGCAGAGCGTCTTGCAGAGCGTCTGCAAATTCTGTCGGAGCCAAGAGGGTTAGCGGATGAAGCCTTCTCGAGATTTCTGTATGCTCCCGGATCGCGTTACGCGGAACCGATTGGTGGAACAAGCAAATCCATCTCGGCGATAACGCGCGAGAATGTAATTGAGTTCTTCGGTTCGTTTTATATACCCACGTCGGCGACTGTTATCGTCGTTGGGGACGTCGATGCAAGTGAGGCTTTGGGGTTGGTGCGTGATGCGTTTGGTCAATGGCATGGCGTAGCCGCCCCCGCAGTTGATTCAAACACTGCGGAGAACAGGGCCGGACGTGCATTGGAAATAGTCGATAAGTCTGACGCGGCCCAAGCGGAGCTACGTCTCGGACATATCGGCATTCCCAGATCACATCCCGACTATTTCAAGGTTGTGATAATGAATGCGTTGCTCGGCGGTCTCTTCTCCTCCCGAATCAATCTCAATCTCAGAGAGCGGCACGGCTATACGTATGGAGCATCTTCCTATTTCGACTGGCGACGTGCACCGGGACCATTCCTCATCTCGACAGCGGTTCAGAGCGAGGTCTCAGCTGAAGCCATTCGAGAAACGCTCATTGAAATTGACGGAATGAGAGAAAAGGAAGTGCCTGCTGATGAGTTCTCTCTGGCAACGGACTATCTCGAGGGAGTGTTTCCAATCCGGTATGAGACAACGGCAGCCATCGCGTCAGCGCTTGCCAATATCGTGATTTTCAATCTGCGAGAAGATTTCTACGACACGTATCGTGACAACATCCGCGCGGTAACTCCAAGAGACGTGTTAGTCGCAGCGCAGACGCACGTCCATCCCAACAAGCTCTTGGCAGTTGTAGTGGCGGACCCGGCTATTGTCACCAGGTCGTTGGAATCACTAGCACTGGGCCCGGTCACCCATCGGCTGCCAGTTGACGCCTAATGGCAGATTCCAGCAAGCAATCGTCACGTCCTGGTAGAGTTTCCTCGAGGCGCGTTTACTCTGGCAACGTGATATCTGTCGACCTCGATGAGGTACGGTTTCCTGACGAAACGATCGGGGAGCTGGAAATGGTCAGACACTCGGGTGCGAGTGCGGTGGTCCCGTTACTGGACAGAGGGAGAGAGCTGCAGGTCGTGCTCGTGCGGCAATACCGGTACGCGGCAGACGGGTACATCTACGAGATTCCGGCGGGACGACTCGCCCCCGGTGAAACTCCAGAATCATGTGCGTCTAGAGAGCTAAAGGAAGAAACCGGATACTCGGCTGGAGGATTCCGAAAACTGACCACGATTTATACGACCCCCGGCTTCACTGACGAGAGAATCCACCTTTTTGTAGCTGAGCGGCTGACTCCTGGAAAACCGGCGCATGAACCCGATGAATTCCTGGAATTGCACCTTGTCTCTCTATCAGAGGCGGTAGATATGGTAAAGGCGGGCAAAGTCGTCGATGCGAAAACTTGCATCGCCCTGCTACTGGCGGAGTCAGTGCTGGACTCGCAGTAAACCAAAGCGTCAGCGGAGGCACTCCAATAAACGTATATGTAGTGGAACCGCTGTCTTGAATTGGGGACAGCGAGCTGAGCCGTACAAGGACAGCGACCGAAGCTCAGTCAGCTAACATATTGTCAGGTCGAGACTTATGAGGTGTAGAGGAGCAGGCACGTCCTCTGCGTTTCAGACCTACGCAGGGACTCCTACACCAAGAGGCGTAGTCAGGTTCTAGTGTGGTCAAAGTCTCAACTTTTTCGGGAAGGACTTATGAGAAACATTGCTCGTAAACAAGAAGTTCCGGATCAAGGGGCGAGCGTTAGGGAACGACTGCGGGCGATGGATGACTCGGCGGTTGTGACTGCGTTCCTTGGTGGTGAGGAAAGGGCATTTTCAGAGCTCGTTGAGCGATATCAAACGCGCCTGTTGAACTTTATCTATCGTACCATTGGCGACCGTGAAAAGGCTGAAGATCTGGTACAAGAGGTTTTCATTCGCGTTTATCGCCATCTGCATCGCTTTGACCGCTCGAAGAAATTTTCGACGTGGGCATATACCATCGCCTCCAATCTGGCGAAGAACGAACTGCGAAACCGTTCGCGGAATCCGCTGGTGCTGATGCAGACTGTCCAGAAGAACTGGCAGGATGATGATCGGCCGTTGCAGTTCGAGGATACTACTTCGAGGCCTGACGATATGTACCGGAAGCGGCACCTCCGGGAAATTGTTGAGGAATCAGTGGCGAAGCTGCCCGAACATCACAGACACGTTTTTGTGCTGCGTGAGCTGGAAGGAAAATCGTATGAAGAAATTGCGGAGATCACGGACTGCAACCTCGGCACGGTCAAATCACGACTGAACAGGGCAAGAAATTCATTCGCGGAGATTGTTGCGCCCTACATGGAATAAGGGTTATAAAATGCTGGAACCAGCGCCCATCATGCGGGTACTGGTTCCAGGACCCCCGAACCCCCCCACATGGATTGCCGCGAGTTTCAGGAAAATCATTTTGCGTTCATTGACGACACCCTCTCAGGAATAGAGCTCGTCGGGATGCAGCGTCACATCGCGGAATGTGAGAACTGCGCCAAGCAAGATGCGATTGTCCGGCGCTCCCTCATGTTATTTCGCAGCCTACCTCGGATCGAGCCCTCGGCTGGATTCTCTGAGCGCTTGAATGACCGGCTCCGGGAATTAAGGGAAAGCGAGACTTCTTCGGCGTTCCATCATTCCGGAAAATTCACTGCTGCGGTAGCAATCGCGAGCGTGGTAATGCTCGGATACATCGGAAGCTCGTTGAGAGACGTCGATACACCGCGTGATATTGTTTTCCCGCCGGTGGTTGCCAGCGTTCCAGAGTCTGAATCCGTGCCGCTCATTGCGCCAGCGCCAGCGCTCGTCGCATCAGCAGCGGCAGGATTACCAATCTGGACGGCGGCTCTTTATGCGGAGCGACAGCCTTTCCATTTCGCGACGGCCGATTTGCAACTAGCAAGTAGTCACTAAAGCAACCCCAGGCAGCCCAGCCGGGGGTTCTTTCTATATTTGCAGGATGCCCGGTGACACTGCAAAAGCCCTCGTCCAAATCCTCAAGAGAAAATCTCTCGATGGAGCTTATTACATCTGCGGCGAAGACGAATTTCAGAAGGAAGATGCGACTAAGAAGTTGATCGCAGCCGGCCTCGATCGGGCAGTACGTGATTTCAATCTGGATGTACTTCGTGGCCCCGAGGTCGATTCGAAATCATTCGATGGGGTTGTATCGTCGTTACCGATGATGGCAGACCGCCGCGTGGTTGTAATCAGAGATGTGAGTGGGTTGAAAAAAGAGGCAAAAAAAACATTGCTGAGTTTTCTCGCCAAGCCTTCATCGTCTTTGATGATCCTGCTTGTAGAATCTGTTGGTGGGAAGAAGGACAACGACCTTGTCAACCGGTCGACTCTGCTCGAGTTCATGCCACTCGCGCCTGAGGAAATTCCAAACTGGATCAGTCACTGGGTTTCGCGTGAACTACATCTGGAGATTTCAGTCGGCGCCGCGGACCTTCTGCACAGTGCTGTTGGAAACGATCTGCATCAAATGGTGATGGAGTTGGATAAGCTCGCGAGCTTCGCGGGAAATCGCGTGATCACAGAAGATGCAGTGGCTGCCGTTGTGGGAGTGCGTCGCGGTGAGACGATGGTCGATCTTCTCGACGCGATTGGCCGGCGTGATGTAAAGGCCTCACTGGATTTGCTCGGTCACGTACTGGCGCAGCCCAAGACAAGCGGCGTACAGATCGTGATGCTGCTCGCCACTCAAACTGTTGCTCTTGCGTGGGGTAGGGCGAAGTTAGATGAAGGCGTAGGAGCAGGACGGCTGCAAGGCGAGTACTTCAATCTGCTCAAACAATCCGGTTCAGCGTACACTGGGCGGCCCTGGGGAACAGCAGCAGCTGCCTGGGCGTCAGCTACCCATGCATGGAATCGCGAATCACTTGAACGCGCGTTCGGTGGTCTGCTCACCGCCGATGTAGCGCTCAAGGAAACGAGATTGTCTTCCGAGGAACAGATATTAACCACGCTCATTCTGGCAATGTGTGCCGAGGATGAGCACAAGATTGCCGCATAGCAGCAGGGGTGATGAGATGTTGAGGAAGTGGATGGCCGTAGTGTGTCTCGCAGTACCCGCGATCAGCAATGCGCAGAGCAGCGCCGATAGCGCTGCATTCAAGAGAGCTCAATCTCTTGTCAACGATGGAAATGCTGTGACAGGCAGGGCGATTGTCGATTCTGTGATTGCCCGAAGCGCACCCGGAACGAACGCATACGCCGAGGGCCTTTACTGGCGAGCGATTCTTTCAGCAACGGCGGCAGACGCCGAGATGGACTACAGGAGGATAATCGTCGACTATCCGCTTTCGCCTCGAATAGAGGATGTGCTTCTCCGCCTGGCGCAGTTGGAGCTTGCGAGAGCGGACTATGATGGAGCGTTGCAACATCTCAACAAGCTTACCCTCGAACATCCAACTGGCGCTGCGAGAGCACGCGCGGGCTACTGGACTGCAAGGGTTCTATTCGAGAGAAACGACGTTCCGAGGGCCTGTGCGGCAAATGCAGACGCGCTTGCACGCACGAGTCCGGATGATACCGAGCTTCGGAATCAAATCACGTATCTGAACCAGCGCTGTGTGGGAGTAGCATTGGCAACATCTCCCTCACCGGCACCCTCGACTTCACCAGTGACGAGTACTCCAGTGCCGAGCACGCCACTGACGATCACGCCAGCGACAACGACCGTCGCGCCGACAGCTTCTGCCGGCGACTCAATTCGACGCGTGAATCAGACTGCCAAAGCAGATGTGCCGATGCCGAAATCCACATCCGCTTCGCAAAAACCGCCGATGAAATTGCCAGCGTCGCCGAAAGACGGAAAGCCGACTATCGTAGAGGGCGGCGTATCAGGAAGCGGTGAGTATTCCGTTCAAATCGCTGCGTACAATGTGAAATCGCAAGCCGAAGCGATGGCGACAAAGCTCAAGAAGAAGGGGTATGAAGCGCGCGTATCGGGTACCAGTGCTCCATTCCGAGTACGAATTGGGCACTATGCAACCGAATCGCAGGCAAGCGCCGTGATGCGCTCGCTCAAAGCGAAGCAGATCAACGGATTCGTAGTGAAGGCTGAGTAGCTGTGAGTCGAGCTTCATCGACTCCGTTGATGCAGCAATACCGGGAGATCAAAGCCCGGCACCAGGATGCAATTCTTTTTTTTCGGATGGGTGAGTTTTACGAGATGTTCTACGAGGATGCAGAGGTGGCATCTCGTGCGCTCGGACTGACGCTCACCTCGCGAAACAACGGTGGATCCGCGGATGTACCACTCGCAGGAGTGCCGGTAAAAGCAGCCGGTGAATACCTTCGCCGATTGATACAGCAAGGATTCAAGGTCTCGATTTGTGAGCAGATAGAAGATCCCCGGTTTGCCAAGGGAGTAGTCCGCAGAGAAGTCATCGAGACTGTTACTCCAGGCGCTGCGTATGCGGACGACATGCTGGACGGCTCGCGAAATAATTTTCTGTGCGCCGTCAATTCCTCAGGGGGGATAGTCGGCGTCGCCGCAGCAGACGTATCGACCGGTGAATTCAAATTGATCATGGTCGCCCCGGATGATCTAGATGCTGTGCTGTCGCGACTGACTCCCAGGGAAATACTGGTTCCGAGGGAGGCACATCCAGAATCGGTCACTTATCGCAGCAATGGTGGTGGTGCGCTTGTAACAGAGCGCGAATCCTGGGAGTTCGATGCGAATCTCGCAGGAACAGAATTAGCGCGTCACTTTGGAATCGCATCAATAGAGGGAATCGGAATCAGTGATGCTGATGCACCGGCACTCGCTGCCGCTGGCGCGCTCATGCGGTACTTACATGAGCTACAGCCAGGTGGAATTCCGCATCTGACGAGACCCAAGATCGAGCGCCCAGGTGGAACAATGCCACTCGACGAGATGACTCGTCGAAATCTGGAGCTCGTTGAATCTTTGCGTGGGCGTGAGGAAGGTGGAACTCTCATCGGAGTTCTGGATCGAACGCTGACTCCCATGGGCGCTCGACTTCTTCGACAGTGGCTTCTGGCGCCGCTGACCGAGAGAGTCGAGATAGAGAAACGGCTCGATGCCGTAACAGTCTTTGCTGCGAGTGCGATTGGGCGGGAGGCGTTGAGGAGTGCGCTGGACGGGGTACGAGATATCGAACGCCTCTCGAGTAAGGGTGCATCGGGACGTGCAAATCCGAGGGAATTGAAAGCGCTGGGTGATTCGATCGCACGACTCCCAAGTGTAAAAGACGCGGTGATGCAAGTGGGCGCTGGGAAGGACGGCCCGAAATCAAATTTGTTATCAGCGCTGCTCAATCAATGGGATAACTGCGAAGATCTCGGGGATGACATTGCGAGGACTCTTGTGGAGCGACCTCCTGTCACGCCGGGAGATGAACCGAGCATTCGTGCGGGCGTTGACAATGAGCTGGACGAGTGGCGCACGCTGCGTGATGGGGGGAAGGATGCGATCGCGCGAATCCAAATGGACGAGAGAGCACGCACTGGAATCAATTCGCTCAAGGTTGGCTACAATCGCGTGTTCGGATACTTCATCGAGATTACGCGCAGTCATGTGCATCTCGTTCCTGACGACTATCAGCGTCGTCAAACACTGACCGGTGCAGAGCGCTATGTGACGCCGGCGCTCAAGGAATTCGAGGAGAAAGTCCTCACCGCTGCAGAGCGGATAGAAGATCGTGAACGGGAGCTGTTCGAGGCACTTCGCCGGCGCATCGGCGGTGAAATTTTGCGTCTCCAGTGCATCGGTCGGTTAACGGCAGAGCTGGATGTGCTATCAGCGCTGGCGGAAGTCGCTGAGCGCGAAGGTTACGTGCGGCCTGAGATTACCGGTGATTTCAATCTCGAGATCATTGCCGGAAGACATCCGGTCGTAGAGCGAATGATGCAGCGCGAGAAGTTCATCCCCAATGACGTAAGGCTGACAGAAGATTCGAGGATGATCATTCTCACTGGCCCGAACATGGCTGGGAAATCGACAATTCTTCGACAGATCGGGCTGATAGTGCTGATGGCTCAGATCGGAAGCTTTGTTCCCGCCGCTCGAGCTAAAATCGGGATAGTGGACAGGCTGTTCACTCGCGTAGGCGCGAGCGACAATCTGGTGAGGGGACAGTCGACTTTCATGGTAGAAATGTCGGAAACGAGTGCGATTCTCCATACGGCGACCGGAAAAAGTCTGGTGTTGCTGGACGAAATTGGTCGCGGAACGTCCACGTACGATGGCGTCTCTATTGCCTGGTCGGTTAGCGAGCATTTGCATGACAAAGTTGGGTGCAAGACAGTATTTGCAACGCACTATCACGAGCTTACACAATTACCCGATGAATTAGTATCAGCTTGCAACTATAGTGTCGAGGTTCGAGAAGTGGACGGCCGGGTCTTATTTCTGCACCGGTTGGTTCCGGGTGGCGCTGACCGGTCATACGGCATCGAAGTTGGCAGGCTGGCCGGATTGCCAGAAGAAGTATTGCAGCGCGCACGATCTCTTCTTGGTCTTTTCGAGGGGGAGCAAATCGTATCTGCGCTAAGCCGAAGAGGGGAGAGAAGTCCTGATGGAGCGAGCACAAAGAGAAAGGAGCAAACAGTGAGTCAGGATCAACTCGCTCTATTCGGGCCAATGCCTCATCCGATAATCAACGAGCTCAAACATCTCGACCCCAATGAAATGACGCCGATGGATGCGCTGAAGCTTCTGAATCGTCTCGTTGACCGCGCGAAGCAGGGCTAGATTAACGCGATGGTGACGAAAGGCACGAGGTGGATGGCGGTGGTTGTGGTGGGTCTTTTTTCAATCGGCTGCAGCAAGGGTGGGGGAGGAGATCAGCAATTCTCCGGCGTCGGCGCCAGGCCCGATATACTTCCCGTGATGTTGAACAAGGACCTGCCCTTCAGATATCCGACGTCACTCTACGCGAAGAAGGTACAGGCGAACGTGACGTTGCGTGTGTTCATCGACAAGGAAGGTCAAGTAGTCAGCGAGTCAACGAAAGTTGCCGAGAGCTCCGGTATTCCTTCACTGGATTCCGCGGCTGTAAAGGGATCGGGCGAGCTCAGATTCATCCCTGCGAAAACGCGTGGTGAGCCGGTTCCGGTTTCGATTCTATTTCCAGTGTATTTCAGGCATCCTGAAGCCCCCCCTCTTCCTGGTGACACAATTTTGCGGAAAACCGGAGCAGCGACTGTTCTGAATCCGCCGGTTGTGAAAGATTCAGCGAAGCCGAAAATCCCCGCGACAAAAGCATCATCGAGCAAAAAACGGTGATGACAAAAGTGGAACGGAACCAGCGCCCCCTCGCGAGCGTTCTCGATACTATCGGCTGGACGCCACTGATAAGACTGAACTCTGTAACGCGCGGTATTCGAACGCCGGTTTATGCGAAGGCTGAGTTCTTCAATCCTGGTGGATCTGTCAAAGACAGAATTGCAATTCCGATTATCGAAAAAGCCGAGCGAGACGGAACGCTTCGACCTGGCGGAACGATTGTCGAAGGAACCAGCGGTAACACCGGAGTTGCGCTTGCCATCGCAGCAGCGCTTCGTGGATACAAATGCATCTTCACGATGCCCGACAAGATGTCGCAGGAAAAAGTGCGGCTACTCAAAGCGTTCGGGGCCGAGGTCATCATCACGCCGACGGCAGTTCCGCCTGATCATCCAGACAGCTACGTCATGATGGCCAGGAGGATTGCGGCTGAAACACCGAATGCAATTCTTGCGGATCAGTTTTACAACCAGGCGAATCCGGATGCTCATTACGCGCTAACGGGCCCTGAGCTCTGGGAGCAAACGGAAGGGCGAATAACTCATTTTGTCGGGGGCGCCGGAACGGGTGGAACGATCACTGGCGTCGGGCGCTTTCTCAAGCAAAAGAATCCGAACATCAAAGTGATAGCCGGTGATCCCGTGGGGTCGATACTGGCGGATTACTGGCGTACAGGCGGGGCAGAAGTGAAGGAGGGCGTTCCATACAAAGTCGAGGGAATTGGTCAAGACAAAATTCCAGGGACGCTCGACATGAGCGTGATCGATGATTTTCAAACGGTGAGCGACAAAGACGCATTTGCGATGGCGAGGCGCCTCACGCGTGAAGAAGGACTCTTTGCCGGAGGATCGTCGGGGCTGACAGCTTATGTTGCGATTCAGGTCGCGCGTCGACTGAACGATCCCGATGCATTCGTGGTCACGGTGTTGAGTGATACTGGCGAGCGATACCTCTCGAAGGTCTACAACGATGAGTGGATGCGGGAGAACCAGTTGCTCGATTCACCGCGAGTTACACTACGTCACGTGCTTGGTGGAAAGGAAGCTGACGGGGGCCCACCCGTCGTGAGTGTCGCACCCGGTGCAAGTGTGCGGCAGGCACTCGGCTTGATGGCACTGCATGACGTCTCACAACTCCCGGTAATGGAAGGTTCGAACTGCATCGGATCTGTGAGTGATTGGTCGCTGTCGCAGAAGAGTCTCGAGAATCCAAAGCTTCTCGATTCGGCAGTGAGTGACATCATGGAGTCGCCGTTCCCCGTCATCGCAGGCGATCAGCCAGTCGATAGTGTCGTGAAGCTTCTCTCCAAGTCGAACCCTGCAGTTCTTGTACGCGAAAATGGAACGGTAGAGGGGATCGTGACACGGTCCGACATGCTGCGATTCATGATGTCACGATAGAACGCGATTAGAGATGAAGGTCACTGTGCTCATGGGTGGCGCCTCCGCCGAGAGGAATGTCTCGCTTGCGTCTGGGCTACGGATTATCAACGCGCTGCGATCACGTGGACATGAGGTGACTGCGTTCGATCCATCGCGGGGGGTAATCGATGCTGATGCGGAACGTGAGCTCGAAGCAAAGGGAGTCGGGACTGAACCTCCGTCATTAGAAGCGCTCGCGAATGCGACGGGCGGGTCTTTTCTTCCGGCGCTCGAGAGGTATCCGGAATTAGCAGGGGCAGACGTTGTTTTCCTTGGATTGCATGGTGGACAGGGAGAGGATGGCACGCTCCAGGCACTGCTGGACATGGCGCACATCATGTACACGGGAAGTGGAGTTCTGGCCAGTGCGCTCGCGATGGACAAGGACCTCTCGAAGAAATTATTTCGCGCGGCAGGGGTGAAGACTGCAGACTGGCTAATGGCTCCAGCTTCGATCGAAGAGGTGGAAAAGAAACTGGGGCTGCCGGTGGTGGTGAAACCGTCGAAACAGGGATCTACGGTCGGGCTCACGGTGGTCAAACGACGGGAGCAATACGATGCGGCGGTAGCGGAGGCTCTTCGCTACGATGATGAGGTGATGATCGAATCTTTTATCGCGGGGCGCGAGATCACGGTTGGAGTACTTGGTGATCGAGTGTTACCCGTGGGCGAGATCAAGCCCAAGCACGAGATTTACGACTATGAGTGCAAGTACACGGCAGGAATGGCCGATGAGGACTTTCCGGCCGAACTTTCGGGTGAAGAAACGGCGAACGTGCAAGCTCAGGCTCTGGCCGCGTTCCGGGCGTTGAAATTAGGCGGCTGCGCGCGCATTGATTTTCGTCTCGCTTCTACCGATGATGGAGGCGCCAAAAAAGGACAATTTTATTGTCTCGAGGCAAACACGTTGCCGGGCATGACTGAGCTCAGTCTCATACCGCAGGGCGCAGCAGCGTTGGGAATGTCGTTTGCCGATTTATGCGAAGAGATAGTTAGACTCGCCACGGTCAGGAACAGACCGGCACAGTCTGTGTTATAGAAAAGAGTGCTTCATTTCAGTCGAGAAGGTTCAGGGATGCCCGACGCGCTATTCGATTCGCCGCAACGACCCAGAATGACACCAGCTGTACAGTGGCTGATGGCGACGAATATCGGCGTCTATTTTCTCCAGCTGACGCTCATTGGCCCCGAGCAAGTTTATCGCGCGCTCGGACTCTCGGTCGGAGATCTTGCAACCGGATGGTGGACGCCATTCACCTACATGTTCGTGCACGCCGGATTGTGGCATCTGGCGTTCAACATGTTTGCGCTTTGGATGTTCGGACCGCGAGTCGAAGAAAGCTGGAGCACTCGCGGATTTCTTTATTTCTATGTGTGGTGCGGTCTGGGCGGAGCAGTCGCGCATCTGCTGTTGCAGCGAAATGCCGGATTGATTGGAGCATCGGCGGCAGTGAGCGGCGTAATGCTCGCGTACGCATTGAGGTGGCCGGATGAAGAGGTGTATCTGTTCGGCGTCATTCCGATGAAGACGCGGTGGCTTGTAGTGTGGATGGTGGTGATCAACCTTGCGATGGGAGTTGCCGCAACTCCTGGGGGCTCGGGAATCGGATGGTTCTCGCACCTTGGCGGGCTCGCGTTCGGCTGGATATACCTGCGAATGTCTTCGTTCGGGGGGCTGGAGAATTTCCGGCGATGGGTGTCACCGGTGCCTGACGAACCGGAGGACACGTTTCGTGCACTGCCCAAGATTAGACCGAGAAATCGTCAGCGGGCAAATCAAGGCGAGGTAGATGAAGTCGTTGCGAAGAGCAATGCGATCGTCACGCGTCCGGCGCGAGCTGCTCTGATGCCTCGTCCGGCAGATACAAGCGAGCGTTCTGCAGAGCGTCTCAACCTGGTTCTGGACAAGATCTCGAAGCATGGAATCGAGAGTCTGACAAGCGAAGAGGTAAGATTGCTCGAGGACATGTCACGCAAGCTCAGAGACTCGTAATCGGCGGCTGATTGATCCCGATGCTCGAGGGGTGCATTCTACGGAATGCCGAAACCCGAGCTGCTGGAGACGTTCGCGAACCCCTACGCGAACAGGGATTATGAAATTCAAATGGACTGCGACGAATTCACATCACTGTGTCCTGTTGGAGGGATAGAGAGTGATGCGTCGGATCTCGAGCTCTTGAAAGGTGGAGCGCCTGATTTTGGCGTGATTCGCATCACGTACATCCCACGTGATCTCTGTGTCGAGCTGAAGAGTCTCAAGTTCTATCTATGGAGCTTCCGGAACGAAGGGACGTTTTATGAGCGCGCTGTGAACCGCATTCTCGACGATCTCGTTGCGGTGGCCAAGCCCAAGTGGATGAGAGTCATTGGAGATTTCAACGTACGAGGCGGAATCAAGTCGGTGATTACGGCAACTCATGGGGAGCGAAGTTGATAAGGGGCGCTCTGACCAATTAGTTTGCGCGACGTGGCGGCCAGGTAGCTCAGTTGGTAGAGCAGCGGACTGAAAATCCGCGTGTCGGCAGTTCGATTCTGCCCCTGGCCATGAAAGGACTCAGCTTTCGGTAGCATCGGCCCACACCTCGAGGGCTTTCTCCATCTGATTCTTTAGATGCTCGAGGTCTCTTCCCATATTAGCAGATCGAATTGCGCCGTCGCGTGTGAGATAAAGCTCAGGATCAGCGAGGGCATCCGAGATTCTTGCGATTTCGGCTTCAAGAGACAACACGGTTTGCTCTGCATCAGCTGCGCGAGTGCGAGCATCGCGCCTGGATTTTTTAGTTCCTTCCTGTTCTTTTTGCACGCGCCTGATTTTCTGCTTCTCGTGCATTCGGCGTAGCGACTCTTCTTCTGCAGCGTTGACGGCGGCCGCTTGAGCTCGCGCATCGCTCACCTCCTCCCACTCGCTGAAGCTCCCCGCAAAATCAACGATGTGCTTGTTGTGTAATACCCACACTCGCGTTGTCAGCGACCGAAGCAGTTCACGATCGTGGCTCACCAGTATTACGGTTCCGTCAAATTCATTGATGGCATCTTCCAGCGCTTCGATCGATTCAACGTCGAGGTGATTCGTTGGCTCGTCGAGGATGAGCAGATTGGCACCCGACAGGACGATCATCGCGAGGGCAACACGAGCTCTCTCTCCGCCTGAAAGATTCAGTGCGGTTCTTTGTGCCTCATCTCCGGAAAACCCAAAGCGTCCGAGATGTCCCTGGACCTGTCTGCGTTCCCATGTGGGTTTGAGCTCGGAGATTATGTCGTAAAGCGATCGGTCGAGGGGGACCTGACTCAGATCCTGCCGGTAGTAGCCGGGAACGATCGATTCTCCGAGCCGAATCTCTCCGGAGCCTGGAACTCTTTCTTTCATCAGTGTTTTGAGCAGAGTTGATTTTCCTGCTCCGTTCGGCCCGAGGAATCCAAGTCTTTCCCCGCGGCGAAGAGTATTCGAGAAACCCTCGATCAAGGTCCGATCACCAATTCTTATCGTCAGATCTTTTGCTGCGAGTACCTGATCTCCGCCACGGCTTCGTGACTCGAGGCTGAGGCCCATCGTACCTTCTGACCCGATTGGCGCGCTAAGACGGGGCAACCGCTCGAGAAGTTTTCTGCGGCCCTTGGCCTGTTTCGAATTCTGTCCCGCAATATTGCGGCGAATGTAGTCTTCTCGATCAGCGATCATCGCGCGCTGTTTCTCGAACGCGTGCAGCTGAGCGTCACGGCGCTGCTGTCTCTGTTCGACGAAACTCTGGTAGGAACCGCTATATGCGAATGCGGTTTCGCCCTCGATATGAAGAACGTGATCGACAATCTCGGAGAGGAATGACCGATCGTGACTGATGATCAGAAAAGTCATATCGCTGTCTTTGATGAAGCCTTCGAGCCACCGTGTTGTTTCGAGATCGAGATGATTCGTCGGCTCGTCGAGTAACAGAATGTCAGCAGCGCTGACGAGCTGGCGAGCAAGACCGAGGCGGCCTCGTTCCCCTCCGCTCAATTCGGAGATCTGACGAGTGCGCGCGGCATCAGGGTCGAATCCAAGTCCATGGAGAACGGCGTCGACACGCGGTGCAAACTCGTAACCTCCTTCTCTCTCGAATCGCTCGAGGTCGCGGTCGTATTTAGAGAGCATTGCTGGTGTCGACTTTTCACCAAGCTCACCGATGCGTGTGCTTTGGTCGCTCAGTGACTTCTCGAGCTCGAGCAAATCGGAGCGACCTCCGGCTGCGGCTTCCCAGATTGACCGAGAGTCCGAGAAATCGCGATTTTGCTCCATCATCGAGAGGCGAATAGCGGGTTGTCGAGCGATTGATCCTGAAGTTGGCTCGGATAGACCGGCGAGGAGGTTGAAGAGCGTCGTCTTCCCGGATCCATTCCGGCCGATTATTCCCCAACGCTCTCCCCTGGCGACGGTGAATGTGACGTCGGCGAAGAGAGTGGTCGCGCCGAACCGTATGCTCAGGCTCGACGTAGATATCTGGGTCAACCCTTACCTACGCGATCGCCGGTTTCTCGATCGAAGAGATGGGATTTCGTGAGATCGAATGCGAGCGTGATAGGTTCTGCGAGTTTCGGCAAGGGTTGTGGAGCAATGCGTGCGGTGATTACGTACGCCCCGACGCTAGCATAAATGAAAACTTCATTGCCAAGTGCTTCGACGAGGTCGAGACGCGCTGGTGCGGTTATGGGTGGATGAACAATCGTGGATTCACCAGCGAAAAGAGTTGGGCCGCCTTCGATGGCAACTGAAACATCCTCCGGCCGGATGCCAAGTGTGAGTGGCCGATTCTCGAGTCCATGGACGCGCTCTCCTAATGAAGGCGGCACATCGAATGTGAAAGCATCTCCTTCGGCGATGAACTGAAGTGTGCCGCCGGAAGTGATGCGGCCATCGACAAAATTCATCGCGGGACTGCCGATAAATCCTGCTACGAAATGGTTTCGCGGATGGTCGTAGAGGTTCATCGGCGTATCGATTTGCTGCACGAAGCCCTTGTTCATCACGACGATACGATCGCCCAGCGTCATCGCTTCGACCTGATCGTGTGTGACATAGACCATTGTTGCGCTCAATTCCTGATGCAGATGGGCAATCTCGCGTCGCATCTGCACACGAAGCTGAGCATCGAGATTCGACAGCGGCTCGTCGAATAAGAACACCTGTGGCTGACGAACAATCGCGCGACCAAGAGCGACGCGTTGCCGTTGTCCGCCGGAAAGCTGTCGGGGAGTTCTGTCAAGAAATTCACTGATGCCAAGAATTCCCGCTGCCTGCTGGACGCGGTTCTCGATTTCGTTCTTTGGAGTTCCGCGAAGCTTGAGCGCAAAGGCGAGATTTTCGCGGACCGTCATGTGCGGATAAAGAGCATAGCTCTGAAAGACCATAGCGATATCGCGATTCTTCGGCGGAACATCGTTCACAAGTCGATCGCCGATGTAAAGCTTGCCGGCAGTTATCGATTCGAGTCCAGCGATCATTCGCAGAGTAGTGCTCTTACCGCATCCTGACGGTCCGACAAGAACGACGAACTCGCCATCGGCAACATCGAGGTCGACTCCGTGAACGGCAACTACGTTGTCCTGATAAATTTTTCGAATGCCTTCGAGTTTTACGCGCGCCATCTCGTGTCAGCCTCTTGATGAGTAATTCGTTTCTGTTTCCAAATGATTTTGTGTGGGGCGCAGCAACGTCGGCGTACCAAATCGAAGGCTATCCGCTCGCTGATGGCGCGGGCTCGAGCATCTGGCATCGATTCTCGCATACGCCTGGCCTTACAGAAAACGGAGACACTGGAGATGTAGCGTGCGAGCATTACCGGCGATATGCATCCGACGTCGCCCTGATGAGCACGCTCGGTCTCAAGTCCTACAGGTTCAGCATTGCGTGGGGGCGAATCCTGCCGGATGGAATTGGTCGTATCAACGCGAAGGGCGTCGATTTCTATTCGCGACTCGTCGATGAGCTTCTCGAGCGAGGGATTGTGCCAAACGCGACGCTGTATCATTGGGATCTTCCTGCTGCTCTCGATGATCGAGGTGGCTGGCTCAATCGGGACATTGCTCAATGGTTCGCTGAATATGCGAGCGTCATGTTCGATGCACTGGGCGATCGCGTAGCGATGTGGTCGACGATCAACGAGCCCTGGGTTGTGAGTGATGGCGGATATCTCTACGGAAAACTCGCTCCGGGTCATCGCATTCTGTTCGAGGCGCCGATCGCGTCGCACAATCTGTTGAGAGCACACGGCACCGCGATCGAAGTATTTCGCGCGTCGGAGGCGGTGCGATACGGTCGAATTGGAATCGTCGTTAATCTCGAGCCGAAATATCCTGCCTCTGAGAGCATTGAAGATTTGGCGGCGACCAAGCGGGCCGATGCATACATGAATCGGCAGTATCTCGATCCGTTGTTTCTGGGACGGTATCCCAATGAGATGAAGGAAATATTCGGCGAAGCGTGGCCCGAGTCGCCTGCCGACGACATGAGCACCATCGCTCGACCGTTCGATTTCCTCGGCATCAACTACTACACGCGAAGCGTTGCGCAGCATGACGCTGAGAGAAAGCCGGTGCGCGCTGGTGGAATTCATCAGGAAGAAAGCGTCCACACTGAAACGGGGTGGGAAGTTTTTCCGCCAGCGTTGACGCGGGTGCTTCTCTGGGTAAAAGAGCGGTACGGAGAAATTCCTCTTTACATCACGGAGAACGGAGCTGCGTTCTATGATCCGCCTGTTGCGACAGAGGGAGAAGTCGACGATCCGCTGCGCATTGAATACCTGCGGGGACACCTGAAAGCAGCTGCCGATGCGATGCGACAAGGAGTGAACCTGCGAGGCTACTACGTGTGGTCGCTTCTCGACAATTTCGAGTGGAGTCACGGATATTCGAGACGCTTTGGAATCGTTCACGTGAATTATGAGACGCAGGAACGCACGGTCAAATCGAGCGGCCGGTTTTACTCCCACGTAATCAAAACGAATGGAGCTACCCTCGGGGAGTGATCGAGAATAAGACTGAGCGAATCATCCCTTCACGCTCCCCGCCATCACTCCCTGGATGTAGTAGCGCTGCAGGAAGAGAAAAACGACCATTACAGGGATTACGGTAAGAACGGATCCTGCCATCATGAGCTCTGTGTCCTGCACGTGTTCGCCGGACAAATTCGCAAGCGCAACCGGAAGCGTGTAATGCGATGCGTCGCTCAGGACAATCAACGGCCACATGAAATCGTTCCATGTCGCGAGGAAAGTCCAGATCGAAAGTGTCGCGAGAATTGGTGCTATGCCGGGAACTACAATCGACCAGAATATTCGGAACTCCGACGCGCCATCGACCCGGGCGGCATCGAGCATCTCATCGGGAATCGAGAGAGCGTACTGTCGTACTAGAAAAATTCCGAAGATGCTGGCGAGTCCCGGAATGATCACTCCCCAGTAGGTATTGATCAGTCCCATGTTTTTGAGGAGGAGAAACAGCGGCAGCATCGCCACCTGCACGGGAAGAACAAGCCCGGTGGACAACACGCGGAACAATCGATCTCTACCGCGGAATCGCAACTTCGCGAATGCGTAGCCTGCCAACGAATTGATAAAGAGCGATGCGAATGTAACGACGCACGCGACAAACATGCTGTTGAGAAGATTTCTGCCGAGGCTAAGGCGTGTGAAGAGGTCGGTGTAGTGAGCGAAGGTGATCGAGCTCGGGAAGAAATGAGGCGGATATGTGCTTGCCTCTCCCGACGGCATCAGTGAAGCGGAAACCATCCAGACCATAGGAAGGATCGCGAGAACAGCGCCCAGCACAAGAAGGATATAGAGCACCACACGCGAGATGCGCTCACGTTGCCGAGCTGAATCCATGACGCTCTCACGCGAGCTCATGTGCGCTCTCGCTGCAAGCGGAATTGCAAAAGCGTCATGACCAGGATCACGATGAAGAGAACGAAGGCGATCGACGCTGCGTACCCCATTCGCCACCAGCGAAATCCTTCCTCATACATGAGGAGAACGACGCTCGTCGTACTGCGCAGGGGACCACCCTGGGTCATCACATAAGGCTCAGCGAACAACTGGAAGTAGCCGATCATTGTGATGACGGAAATGAAGACAAGAGTTGGTGCGAGCATCGGAAGGGTGATGCTGAAGAAGCGGCGAATCGCGCCTGCTCCGTCTATCGAAGCCGCGTCGTACAGCTCCTCGGGAACAGCCTGAAGACCGGCGATGAAGATGAGCATGTTGTAGCCGAAGCTCTTCCACACCGCCATGAGAATGATTGCCGGCATCGCCCAGTGCGGATCGCCGAGCCAGTCGATGGGAGCGATGCCAATTTTCGAAAGGGCGAAGTTGATGAGGCCGTAGCGGGTGTGATACAGGTAGCGCCAGACGATTGCTACAGCGACGAGTGTTGTGACGAAGGGAGTGAAGTAAATCGTACGGAAAAAGCTCTTGAAGCGAACGAGCTTCGAGTTAAGCAGAAGTGCGGCGGCGAGTGAAACTGCGATTGTCAGTGGCCCGCCAACAAAGGCGAAATAAAAAGTGTTCTTGAGTGCCTGCCAGAAATCGGGAGTGTGGAGCAGCTTGCTATAGTTATGCAGGCCAATGAAACGAGTATTGGCAGGATTTGCGATACCGTAGATGTCGAAGTCGGTAACGCTCAGGAGAAGCGACGCTGCGACGGGAAGAAAAAAGAAAACGCCAATGAGAAGAAGAGCAGGCGCCAGAAAGAACCACGCCGCGGTGTTGGCCTCGGATGGCACCCGCGCGCGAACGGCTTTCACCGGTTTGCTACCTTTCGCTGTTGTTGCTGGGAAAGCAGCCAGCGACGCTTCTCGAGAAGTCCGTTTACGTCGTTGTCGAGCTCGAGCAAAGTCCGATCGACTGACTTACGGCCGCGAACTGCTTCCTCACCGTGCTCGAAGACCTTCGTTGCAATTTGCTCCCACTCGGGAACTTTCGGAGTTGGAACGACACGCTCCAGCTGCTCGCGGAATGCGCGAGCGTAACGATTGTTCGTGAGCGAGGTGTCACGCCACGCTTCTCGCCGTGCGGGGAGATCACCGGTCAGTTTGTAGAACTGAAGTTGAACTTCAGGGCGCGAAAGATATTCCATCAGCTGCCATGCTTCACGCTTGTGAGTCGATTTCCGGAATAACGAGAGACTCGCTCCGCCGGCGAGTGACACACCGGGCCCGTTTTCGCCCGGCAAGGATGCTGTCATCCATTTATCCTGCATGGTTTTCGGAAGACGATTCGTGAATTCGCCGATCTGCCACGGTCCGCTGATATACATCGCGATGTTTCCGCGCTCGAATTCCTGGTAGAGATTCGAGATCTCCGTCGCGCTCAAGGCAGGTGCGAGACCGTCGTGATACAGTCCGACGTAAAACTCGAATGCTTTATGAAACGGCGGCTCGTGAAAGGCACCGTATTGTCCGTTGTCGCGAAGTATTGGAGATCCTGCCTGCAAACCAAGGATTACAGGCGGCGGCCATTCGGTTGTGGGAATGAGAATCGGATATTGTCTCGCGGTCATTCGCGACTTGATCTTCTCCATCGCTGTGCGCCAGTCGGCCCAAGTCACCGGCATTTGCTTGTAGCCAGCGGCGGCGAGAAGATCTGAGCGATAGAAAATCACCCGGGTGTCGACATACCAGGGAATGCCGTAGGTCTTCCCATCGACAACGTTCGTGTCCCAAATGCCTTCGAAGAAATCCGGGCGAGAAGCATCGATCGATTTTGCAACGAGGGCATCGAGTGGCTCGAGAGCGTCGATTGCTTCAAACTCCGGAACCCACGTGTTGCCGAGCATCGCAATGTCGGGTGTCGCATCACCCACATAGGCAGTGAGAAGTTTCTCATGTGCGGCCGACCACGGGATTTGTTGCACTTCGACTTTGATTCCCGGATGCGCGCGCTCGAATCCCGGTATCAGCGAAGAGACCACCTCGCCCTCGCGCCCCATTGCCCAAAGGCGAAGTGTCGGCTCGCGGGAGGAAGAAGGAGCGCACGCGCCGGCAACGAGAAGCAGAAATGGCGCGAGCTTAGTGGTCAAGCCAACCGCCGGTGAATCCGGCTTTCTTGAGTCCGCTGACGATGTACGGATTTTTTCTCATCGTCTTCCAGATCAGATCGGAGCGATAGTTCTCGATCATTGCGATAATTGGACCCTGGTCGATCCCGAGATAGTCGGTATCGAACCAACCGACTCCGGAGACGAGTTTGCCGTAACGTGGCTTGATGTCGCCGTTCAAGGTCGGGTTGAAATCGTCGACAAAGCCGTAGGTGGAGAAAAGATTGTCACCGTACTTCTCGCGCATTTTTATCAACGCCGGAATAGCGACTTCAGGTGTGAACGCAATCGATCCACCGGCCGCAGTTGGACCGATGGTTCCGTCGTCACGAATCTCGCCTGCTGCAGCACCGCGAGCGGCGTATGAGAAGAATTGTCTTTGCCGGCCGTTGATTGTGATCGTGGTATCGAATGGACCATCCCCGGCGGTCAGTCCCCAGATGTCAGGCCCGTAATCTTTCCATCCATCGGGATTTGCAGTTGCATATGCGCGCTGTGAGTAAGTCGCTCGGCGCGAGTTCTCGAAATAATCGATTCCTTTCGCGCGCATGTACGTATCCTGGATTCCACGAAAATCAATCCAGATGTGCGAGTACTGATGACCAAAGAGGGGCGCGAAATTCACATGCTGGAATCCGTAGAAAGCAGCCCAATTGTATGTGCTCGTGTACGCATCCCATGCTGCTTTGTCGATCGGGTGAGTTGGCGAGCCGAGGGCAAGGATTTCGAGGATGATTCCCTCGTTGAGGCCGTGCCAGTCGGAGTTGATGAATCCGTTCTCCGGCTTCCAGCCCATGCTGACGAGCGGCGCCTGGGGTCGTACCCATTGCCAATCGACGCGAAGGTAAATCGAGTCAGCATAGGCGCGGATGGCCGACTCAGTCGGAGTGGCGGTGGTGAAATACGACTGACAGAACAGAATGCCGGCGAGAAGAAGTGATGTATCTATGGTAGAGAGCTCGACCTGCTCGAAGCGATAGCCGGTTTGCATGTCGAGGAAGTGATAAAAAAATCCTTTGTATCCGGTGACGTTGGTGGATTGTGGTCCCTGCGGCGCGTTGTACATGAAGCGCAGCGTCGAGAGAACTCGATCGGCTGCAGCAGTGCGTGAGACATAACCACGCTCAACGCCGATTGGATACGCAGTCAGCGCAAATCCAACCGCTGCGACGCTCGAAAAACTTTTCGTTGGCCAACGATCCGGTGTGAGGCCGTTGGTTGCGTCGCTTTTTTCCCAGAACCAGTTGAAAGTTCGTTGCTCGAGAGTGTCGAGAAATGCAGCCTGTCGTGGCGTGAGCTGAGGGGTGGGCTCCAGTATGGTCGTGTTCGCCGTTGAACAGGCAGAGAGGAAAAACAAAACAGACAAAACGGCGCAACCGAAAAGTGTCCGCGGTTGTTTCATGTCATTCCTCTAGAATGTTTTGGTGAAGCGAAGACTGCGGCGCTTGTGAGGCAACCGCAGGCTCGCTTCGCACAAAAACGGCCACGGGGCACCTGATCAGTGACCCGTGACATAAAAACTAGAAATTCAATTCTGCGCCGAGCTGATATCTCCGAGCATCTGTAACGAGGCAGGTCGGTTGCCCATAATTCTTGTCATCGCGATTGCCTGTGTTATAACAACCCCAGTTGTCGTGGTTTAGCGCGTTGAAGACATCGAGCGTTACGCCGACCGCTGTCGGAGTTCTCCCGAAGCTCGGGAAATCCTTGCGGAACCGAAGATCTACATTCCGATACGGGAAGGTGCCAGGCACGGTGAATCCACCGCGCTCGAATTTGTTTCCCGTCGTGCCGAAGCCGCAGAAACGTGCCGCGCATCCAACATCCTGCTTGTACTTGCCGCCGAGCGTTGCAAGCCCGGAAAACTGAATGCCGAAGGCATACGGAAGATCGGTGATCCAGTTCGCAACGACACGCTGTTTCTCATCGTTGGCGGCATGTTTCGGAATGCTCAGCGAATTCGGGAAATCGAATTCATCCGTCAGCCCATCGGCTCCTTGAAGGGAGCGGCTAGCATAGCTCCAGGCGAGACCTGCGCCCCAGCCGATTGCACTCGGGTCGGGACGACGATACGGGCGATCCAGCTGAAGCTGGACTGCGCTATACCAGGTCTGCTTGTCGTTGCTCATATACAGGAAATTGAGGAACCCGTGTGGTCCGAGATCGAAACTCTTGCAGCAGCCACCGGTGTCGGTCAAACCGAAATTGGCCCAATTGAGTGCCGTTTGGTTTTCCCCTTTGACGTTTGCGTACGTTACCGTAGCTGCGAAATCGCCGAAGAGCTGTCGAATGCCAGCATTCCACTGCTTCGAGTACGGTACCTTGGCCTTGTTGTCGATGAACCACGCTTCAGGCAGACCCTGTGAGTGAACAAGCGCGTCCAATGTTGCTTTGTCGGCGGTAAGGTAGGCTGGGTTCCACGCAACGAATCCAGGTCCTGGTGTCTTTCCCGGCGGAGCAAACTTGATGGTAAACGTGGGATGACTCAGCTTTTGCGTCTCGTCTACTGAGTAGAGGTCGTACTGGATGCGATCGTAGTACAAACCCCACCCGCCGAAGACTGTCGTTTTTTCGGCTTTGTCGATCGAGTACGAGAAGCCAAATCGCGGCTGAATCGCACCCTTGAACGGCTTCCTTTCTGTGCCGGTGCTGACGTAGCGGCTCGGATCGAGAGGATGAATGAGCTGGTTGTTGTACCTGGTCAAAGTATCAACGACATTTTTGGGAGTCACGTAGTCGTTGTTCAACATGTGCGATTCATAGTCCCATCGGACTCCGATGTTCAGCAACAGGCGTGAGACGGGACTCCAGTCATCTTGCGCATAAAGCCCAACCTGTCTGTTGGTCGCGTTGAGTCTCGGATCACCAGTTGCGTAGACCAGTTGATAGGGTGCGGTGTAGTTGTATACAGTCGGCGTGCCGCATGTTGGGAAGCAATCGACCTGATCTCTGAAGAAAAACTGGGGCGTGCCATTGTTGTCCTTGAGCACGTCGTACTTCACAAAATCGAGGCTGGCGCCGGTCTTAATGACGTGATCGCCTCCTACCTTGAATCCCGAGTAGGTGAAGTCGTCTCTCAAGCCAAGGCGCTTCTGAATGAAATCCTGTGTGCTCAGGTTAGCGCCGATGACTGCGGAGCCGTTCGGGTAGTCGTAAACACGTTGCGGAATGCCAGGCTCGTTCGGTGCAGGATTCCGACGGAAGTTCGAGTAATCAATCTTCGCTTCGTTGAGTAACGGCCCAACGAAATAGTTGTACTTGAGCTGCGCAACGGCAACTGATTGGTGGTAGTTGACGGCTTCCTGGAACGCCTGATTACCACCGAAGTCGCGAATGTCCGACTCACCGCGATAGTTGATGCTGAAATCGGCAGACGATCTATCGTTGATTGCGTCATCGATTTTTCCAAACCACAAATTCTCACGAAACGGTGATTGGAAATTGCCGTTGTATTTTGCAAGGCCGACAGTATCTAGTGCTGGAAAGACGCCAGCCGCCGGAAGAGAATTGAAGCTCACGCGATTTGAACGGTTCTGGACGTTTCCTTCGTACGAGCCAAAGACGTGAACCTTATCCTTCACGATCGGCCCTCCAAAACTCAATGCGCTCAAGGTGCGACTATAGTCGGGCTTCTTGAATGTCGTGGGACTCGCGGTTTTGTCCTTTCGCTGCAGTGTATCGAGCGAAATCATGCTCTTGTTCTGATATCCGACCAGCGCATTTCCGCTCCAGGTGTTGCCGCCCGATTTTGTGGTGGCTGTGATAATGGCGCTGGATGCTTTCTGGTATTCGGCTTTGAAATTCTGGGCAATGATCCGGTATTCCTGAACGGCGTTGCGCGGAAACGGATTACCGCGACTCGCATCTTGGCCAGCAATTCCTCCAGTTGTCAGATCGTTCTTAAAGCTCGTACCATCGATAAACAGGTTGACTGAGCTGGGACTTTGACCGTCAGCCGAGACAGTCTTGAACGTCGTGCTGTTGGTTCGGTCTTCAGTAACGATGACGCCAGGTGAAAGAGCGGCGAGATCGAGGAAATTGCGAGTTGACGATGGCAATTTTGCGATTTGAGCCTGCGTCACATTGGTGGAGACTTCGGATGACTTTGTCTCCAAACCAGTAGCTGCTGTGATGACTTGACTTTCGAGCTGCGCAGCCTGTTGTACAAGAGAAAAATCCTGAACCTGGGTCGTGCCGATTTGTACTACTACTGTGCGAGTTTGCGGGGCGCTGCCGATTCGACGGACCGAGACTTCGTACGTTCCGGGAACGAGACCGGCGAGCGTATAAAATCCGTTGTCGTCGGATTGGGTTCCTCGCTGGACGCCGCTGTACGTGTTTCTCGCGAGAATCTGAGTTTGCCCGAGAGCTGCACCACCGCTCTCGATTTTGCCACGGATCGTACCGGTTGAGTTCTGCGCAAAGAGACTGCTACTCCCCACTAACGCGAGAGCGAGTATCGCGAGGACCGTTAACGAAAACCGTTGGAGCTTCAACCTGTTCGTATTCATTTGCATCTCCGGTTGTTGTGAAACGACTGCAACGAATGAATGCTCATGCATGGCCAGGCGAACCGCATGAGGATCGAATTACGAGAGTAGTGCCGAGCAAATCCTGTCGACGGACATGGCGATCTTTGTCGCGCAGGGCTGTAATCAGCTTTGCCATCGCACGCTCGCCGAGCTCTGCGATCGGAACGTGGACTGACGTAAGAGGTGGGTTGAGATAACGAGCGATGGTAATGTCGTCGAAACCGGCGACTGCCATGTCGTCGGGTACTCTGATGCCTGCTTCGCGCAACGCGCTCAACGCACCGATGGCCATTGAATCGTTCGCGGCAAAAATCGCTGTCGGTCGAGGGCGAATCTCGAGGAGAGCTCCGGCTGCTTCGTACCCGGAATCTTCGGTGAAGCTCCCGCGCACTTCGTAGCGTTGGTCGCGCTTGATCGAAGCGGCTCGCAGTGCGGCACGATAACCGAGCAATCGCTCGTGTCCATCAATGTTCCTCGGCGCGCCTGTGATAATTGCAACGCGCTCGTGACCGTGTGAGATGAGATGTTGTACGATGGTGCGCGCGCCGCGAGTGTTGTCGATGTTGACCGAGTCGAAGGTCGCACCGCGAATTGCGCAATTGAGAAGCACGACGGGATGCGCATCGGGGAGATTCGCCATGAGTGCCTGCGCATCGATGTCCGGCGACATGATGATGACTCCGTCCACTCGGCCGCGCATTGCGCGCATCGCACTCTCGATCTCGGTTTTGTCGTGATGAGAATTGGAGATGATGAGGTGGTAGCCAGCTCGTCGTGCCGCGATATCAATTCCGCGGATGACTTCAGAGAAGAATTCTCCGTAGAGGTCGGGGAGAAGGACTCCAATGGTGTTTGTGCGGCTGGTGATAAGGCTTCGCGCACCGCCGTGTGGGACATAACGGAGGCGAGCGGCGATATCACGGATCCGGCGGCTGGTTTCTTCGCGAACAGGTCCGGCGCCGTTGAAAACCCGTGATACAGTAGCGACAGAGACGTGCGCTTCACGTGCGACGTCCCTGATGGTGACCATGGTTCGTGCAGGCGATGCCGCTCCGTTCTTGGAAGCCATGCAATGTAAACGTTTACATAGCGTGCAGAACAATGTCAAGCGCACTCGACTGATTACTAATTAGAGCAGATGAGATACTCAAAAGTTTTTGCATTCTGGCCGGTACTTCTGGGACTGATCGCACTCGACTGTACCACCAAGACTCTGGCAGTCGAGAAGCTTTCGCCGGCGCATATTCCACATCAAGTCATCGGCGATGTCGTGAGATTTACGCTGGCGTACAATCCCCACGCAGCCATGGGGCTGTCACTCGGGTCTTATTCACGAGTCGGATTCGCGCTTCTTGCGGCAACCATGCTTGGAGTGCTCGTGGTTTATCGCCGGCAAATTTCGGCGCAGAACACGGTCGCAGTAGTTGCGATCGCGTTAATCGGCGGCGGCGCAGCGGGGAACATGCTGGATCGCGTGCGCTCGTCACTCGGCGTCGTGGATTTTATCGACGTCGGAGTCGGCAACACGAGATTCTACACCTTCAACGTTGCCGACGCAGGCGTGTTCTGCGGGACTCTTCTTTTGTTCATTGTGATGATGCGACGTAACCAACAGGAATCGGCTGGGAATGCGGAGGTTACATGACCAAAAAATTGTTCGGTCTCAAACTCGGAGCGGGCTTCCTAACCCTCGTAATTCTTTCGGTATCTGCGTGCAACGGCACGGACATGGTGTCTGTTTCTGTGACGGGGAACACTAGTCAGACTGTTGCTGTGCCCGCTGCGACAGAGTTTACGGTGACGCTAGAGACAGTAGGTCCTGGCGAGTATATCAGCCCGCCGAAGATCTCATCGTCATCAGTGCGTTTCTTAGATGCTGCTGTTGTACCGCCTTACACCCCAGCTGGTCCGAGGCAGCGATTTCGCTTCCTCGCTACGACGCCTGGAAAGGCAATCATTGTGTTTCAACACAGCTATAACGATCGCTCAGTCGAAGATACGATCAGCGTTCGCTAGCTAAGCCTCGGCGATAGCCAGAGTGCGCTGGCCTCTCTCGAGATCGAGAAGGAATTTCTTTCTCCACAAGCCACCGCCGTACCCGCAGAGCTCACCATTCTGTCGGACAACGCGGTGGCAGGGCACGACGATCGCAATACGATTGTCACCATTCGCTCTTCCGACTGCGCGCTGCGCGCCCAATCGTCCCATGTCGCGTGCCTGCTGCTCGTAGCTGATGGTCTCGCCGTATGGAATGCGCTGCAATCTCTCCCATGCTGCTACCTGGAACGGTGTTCCTTTCAGGACCAGAGGCACGGTGAACTCACGAATCTTTCCGGCAAAGTAGAGCTCGAGCTCCTTCTCGAGGCGGGCGATGTGCTCGTGTTCTCCGGGAACAACCGCGCATTCGAACCATTTTGAGAGACGAGCGATCTGGGTCTCGAGCATTCGGCGATCGGAAAACTCGAGCAGGCAGATTCCATCGGCGGTTGCGCCTGCGATCATTGGACCGAGTGGTGTGAGGAGTCGTCCCACAACGAGAGGGGCGAGCGTTGCGGCGCGAGGAGGCGTGCGATCGAATGCGCGCTCAAATGCGTCGCTGAATCCACTCGCCGATTCGAAGCCATGGGTGTAGCCAACGCCCTCCCACTTTTCTCCATGGCGAATGTGGCCGAGTGCGAGTCCAAGCCGGCGCGCGCGCTGGTACGCGTGGAAGGTGATCCCATGATTGCTAAGGAACCAACGACGGACTTTCAATGGATCGAGATTCTCGCGCCTGAGATCTTCGTCTTTCCACCGACGAGTGGGCTCCTGTTCGACACGCGCCAGAAGTGGCTCGAGCCAGGCGGGCGCCTTACCGGCTGGATCCATCGGACGGCAACGCTTGCACGGGCGGTATCCGGCCGAAACAGCATCACCAATCGATGGGTAAAATTCGACATTCTCCTCTCTGGGCTTTTTCGCGGCACATGTGGGACGACAAAAAATCCCGGTGGTGCGAATCGCTGCGAAGAAGACCCCATCGTACGCGCTATCCCGCTCGGCGAGTGCTCGGTACATTGTGCTGGTCGAAGGCATTGTAGTGATCGTCATGTGACGCAATTTATGCATCGCACCGGTGCTTTCCACCGAAAATTGAGCAGTGAATTCGTCAATTTCAGAAAAGCAGGAGGCAAGGATGGAAGACGAGCTGAAGAAGGGCTGGGAGCAAATCGAAGAAGGTCTCACCAAAGCGATGGGCAAGCTCTCGGAGGCGATTGAAAAAGCAAAAGCGGAAATGCCCGATGCGATGAAGACGATCAACGATGAATATCTTCGAGTCCAGGAAGTGTTGGATAAAGCTGTCGATAAGCTGCGAAAAAGCTGAGACAGTGAGAGCTACAAAGACCGCGACGGTTTTCTTTGTAGCACTCAGCTCCACGAGTGCGCAGCAGCTTTATGCGCAATGTCGAGTTCCGAAGACGAGTAACGAAGCAAAGCTGCTCGCATTTTATTCAGCGCCCATCGCATTTTCCCCCGCGGGCGCTCCTGAGTATGCAGCTCCGTGGACAATTCGAATTGGCGGAGAAGGCGGCCCAATTCCGAGTGCCGATTCAGCAATTAGACAATCAGGCCTGTGTCATACAAAGAAAAGCGAGAATACAGACCTCTCGTCATTCTTTGGAAGACCACGGCTGAGTCTCACGCTGCCCGCTGGATTTGCAGTTGAAGCGAGCTATCTACCCCCATTACAGATAGGCGACGCTACGCCCAATCTCGGGAGCGCCGCTCTTTCGTGGATGAGACGAATACGGATGGCACCGACGGGCAATGCGACGGCGATCATGCTGCGGGCTCATGGAACGGCAGGTCATGTTCGTGGTCCCATTACATGTCCGAGACGTGCGCTTCAACAAAGCGACCCGAATGGGTCCTGCTACGGAACACAACAATCAACGGATGAATTCAAGCCGACGATGATGGGAGTCGAAGGAATGCTCAGCACCGCCGCGTGGGATGGACGGCTCGCGTTCTACGCGGGTGGCGGGGAGAATTTTCTGCGTCCCAGATTTCAGGTGGGATTCATCGACAGCAGCGGCAATGTCGACCGTACGCTGATTGTCGTGGATTTGAATCGAGCGACGATGTTTGCCGGAGTGACTGTCGAGGTGTCGAACGCCATCGATCTTTCCGCACAGGCGTACAGCGTTCATCAGGACGGCGTGACGTTCCGATTTGGCGGGGGATACAGGCTATATCGATAGCTACCGGCCGCCGGCTACCGGCTACCGGTCCCGCCGCGGGCTAACCGCATCATTTTCACGGGCCGTTAGCCGTTAGCCGGTAGCCGGTAGCCGTCAGAAGCAGGGCACGCTTCCTGAATGTATAGACCTCCCAATTTTGGAGGGTTGAGCCATGCCGAAATCGACGCACGAACATCAGAAAGAAGCCACCAACACCGATCGCAAATTCAGACCGGACGATGAGCACATATATGCTCGGGACAAGCAGGAATTTCAGGAATCCGAAAAGGAGAAACGCGAAGAGGAAGAGCGAATCAAAGAGAAAACGAAAAAGCGTGCGACTCATGGCGAAAGGTCTGACGCCGATTAACGATTTCCATCTAGCGCGCGCCGCCGAAATGAGGGGATCTTACTCCCCTCATGAATCGATCGAGAAACGTCACGTGGCTGGACCCTGTTCCTGGAATTGTCGCCGCTCACCGCATGAGCGGTATCGATTACCTGCGAGCAATCCGCGAAGGCAAAGCGCCGGCGCCACCTTTCGCGCGTCTTCTCGGCTTCGAGCTCGAGGCGATCGAAGACGGAGCGGTTACATTCGCGATGACACCTGACGAGTGTCATTACAATCCGTTTGGCGTGATGCACGGTGGAGTTGCCGCGTCGCTGTTCGATTCGGCTCTCGGCTGCGCTGTTCAGTCGCTTCTACCGGCGGCGCGAATGGCTCCAACGATGGAGCTTCACATCAATTACATTCGCCCGATTACTGTTTCCACCGGTAGAATCAGCTGCAAAGGAAAGGTGGTTCACCTGGGCAAACGCTCAGCGACCGCAGAAGGTCGCCTGGTTGACATGCATGGAAAACTTTATGCGCACGCGACCGGAACGTTCGTCATATCGGAGCTTCAAGAGCTGCCGACGAGTTAGCATGGTAACAATCCATGGGGCGTTGAATATCTCGTGGCGACAGTAACTCCTCCCCGCAACACCTCAACCCGATTTCGCGATTTTTTCCGCCGCGGTGATCAAGCCGAGCGGCGACTTGTCGGGCCGATTCGTGGAGAGGTGCTCGGTGCGGACCGTCTGGCGAAGCACGCGCGCAACATCGCGCGAAAACATCGGCTGCTTCCGCCAAAGAAACAACGCGGGCCGGGCCCACTTTTACTTCGACTCGACGACAGCCGGAAAGTTCTGGATGAAGTACACGATCGCCTCGCAGAAGCGGCTGAGCGGGGAATCGACATAAGCCCTGCGGGCGAATGGCTGCTCGATAACGCGTACATCGTGCAGGAGCACATCAGGGAGATTCGAACGAATCTCCCCGGCGGCTACTACCAGGAGCTGCCAAAGCTCGCCAACGGAACACTCGCTGAATATCCGCGCGTGTACGACGTCGCGATCGAGCTGATCGCGCACACTGAAGGACACCTCTCGCTGGAAAACATCACGCTCTTCGTGAGAGAGTATCAGAAAGTCTCGATTTTGAAATTGGGCGAGCTGTGGGCGATCCCCACGATGCTCAGACTCGGCCTTGTCGAGAACATAAGGCGGATGACGCTGCGCGTGGATGCGCGCCTCGATGAAGTCGAGCTCGCCGACAAATGGGCCGACCGGCTCATGAGCGCGAATGAGAAATCTCCTGAAGCGCTGACAGAAACGCTGGCGGATTTCATCGATCATCATCCGCCGTTCACGCCGACATTTGTCACGCGATTTCTTCATCAGATTCGCGGCTATCAGGCGAACTTCACGCCCCTAATCTGGCTCGAGCAGTGGATTGGTGAGGACGGACCGACTGCGGAAGAAGCAGTAACGAGATCCAACCGCCGAATTGCGGCGACGCAGGTAACAGTCGCGAATTGCATCACCAGCCTTCGCACGATTGCACGACTCGACTGGAAAGATTTCGTCGAGTCGCAAAGCGCGACAGAAAAAATTCTGCGCAAAGACATCACTGGTGATTACGCGAAGATGACGTTTGCCGCGCGCGACCAGTACAGACACGTCGTGGAGAATATCGCAAAGAGAACGAAGATCGCCGAAGAAGAGGTCGCAAGCGCCGCGCTCGCTCTCGCCGGTGAAAGCGGTGAAAGCGCGTCGTCACGAATGGCACACATTGGCTACTACCTGGTGAGCGACGGACGTCTCGAGCTCGAACGCCAGATGGGCTACGTCCCTCCAATCGGTGAGCGGATTTACCGATGGACGCAGAAAAACCCGAACACTCTCTATTTCGGAGCCATCGTCATCGCGACTCTCGGTGCGCTGGCGACGATTCTTGAAATCGCAGAGCCTACGGGATGGGAGAGTGTGGCGCTTGTGATTCTGGCGCTGTTGCCCGCGAGCGAGATCGGGATCGGCATCGTGAATCAGCTGGTGACGATGCTGATGCCTCCGCGAATTCTGCCGAAGATGGAATTCCGCGATGACGGAATTCCCCGCGAGCACCGTGCAGCTGTTGTCGTGCCAACTCTCTTCGGCAGTGTCAGGGCGGTTCAGGAAGCACTCGAGCATCTCGAAGTGCAATACCTCGCGAACCGCGACCCGAACCTTCACTTCGCAATACTCAGCGACTTTACTGATTCACCAACTGAGATTCGGGAAGGTGACGCGGAAATAATCGCTGCTGCGGAAGAAGGAATTCGATACCTGAACCTGAAGTATGGTGCCGACGCTCAGGACGTATTCTATCTATTCCACCGTCCACGACTGTGGAATCCCCAGCAAGGCGTGTGGATGGGGTGGGAGAGGAAGCGGGGGAAGCTCGGGCAGTTCAACCGATTCGTGCGGGGCGAGTCGACGGGCGTGTTCTCTACAATAGTAGGAGACACGTCGGCGCTTCGGCGGATCAAGTACGTAATCACGCTCGACTCCGACACGGTTCTTCCCCGAGATGCAGCGGAGCTGCTGGTAGGTGCTATCGCGCATCCACTGAATCGCCCCGAGTACGACCCTCAGCTCGGACGAATCGTTCGAGGCTACGGAATCGTTCAGCCGAGAGTGGGAGTGTCGCTAACGAGTGCGCACGCGTCGTTGTTCGCGGCGATACACTCGGGACATCCAGGCGTCGATCCATACACGACGGCGGTGTCGGATGTGTATCAGGATCTTTTTTCCGAGGGAAGCTTTACCGGGAAAGGCATCTACGACGTAGACGCGTTCGAGGAAGCAACGCATGGGCGGTTCCCGGAGAACACGTTGCTGAGTCACGACCTCATCGAGGGAGCGTACTCGCGAGCGGCGCTGGTGACGGACATCGAAGTTTACGACGACTATCCGGCGAGATATCTGACGTACACTCGCCGGAAGCATCGCTGGATTCGTGGAGACTGGCAGCTTCTCCAGTGGCTCGGCAACAAGGTGCCGGGCCCACAAGGGTCGGAGCTGAACAGATTATCGGCGATCTCGCGCTGGAAAATTTTTGACAATCTTCGGCGCAGCCTGACCGAGATTTCGCAGCTCCTCCTTTTGTTCGCCGGGTGGTTTGTATTATCGGGGCCGGCAATCCTATGGACGCTGATCGTACTCGGCACAATCGCATTCCCGTGGTTGTTGTCGCTTGTCCTCGCTTCAGCGCGACCGCCTCGTGATCAATCGTGGCTCGCGTACTACGCGGCAGTCGGCCGAGATGCGTTGGTGAGCGGTCAGCAATTCGTGCTGGCCATTGTTTTCCTTCCCCATCAGGCGGTAGTGAGCGCGGATGCAATAATACGCACACTCGCACGGTTGCTAGTCACAAAGAGAAAACTGCTCGAGTGGCAAACTGCTTCGCAGGTAGAGCGAGCATTGTCGCGATCGCGCGTGGAAGTGTGGCGGAGAATGTGGCCTGTAGTGGCGCTGAGTCTTGCTGTTGCAGCTGTTCTTCTGGTCGGGGGGCAGCAATATGGCGGCGATACACTTCGCAGTCATCTTCTGTTTCTCTCCGGAACTCTTCCTCTAGTCGCTCTGTGGCTGATGTCTCCCGCGATTGCTGAGGGATTGAGCAGGCCTGCGCTACCGCGTGAGCTTCGTCTCAGTGAAGCGGAGCGTGCGATCACTCTGAGATATGCAAAGCTTCACTGGAATTTCTTCGAGAACTTCGTAACCGAGGCGACCAACTGGCTGGCGCCGGACAATTTCCAGGAAGATCCCGACCCTGTGATCGCTGGACGCACCTCACCGACCAACATCGGGCTTCAATGTCTAGCTGCGGTGGTAGCCCTCGATTTGAAATTCATCGATCTCGAAGGGACAATCGAGCGACTCGAGCGGGTTTTTCGCTCGCTGGAGAGAATGCGTCGGTATCGGGGGCATTTCTACAACTGGTACAACCTTCATGATCTGCGCGTACTCGAGCCGGCATACATCTCGACGGTGGATAGTGGAAATTTCGCCGGGCATCTGATCGCTCTGAAGCAATCGTGTCTTCAGATAATCAACAGAAAAGACTGTACGGCAGAGCAATCGAAGCGATTGACAGCAATCGCCGATCGCGCGCGATCGTATGCGCTCGAGATGGATTTCAAATTTCTGTTCGACGAGCGGCGAAAACTTTTCTCGATTGGCTACCAGCAATCCGCGAACTCGTTCGACAACTCGTACTACGATCTGCTCGCTTCCGAATCGAGACTCGCGTCATTCATGGCGATCGCGAAGGATGACGTCCCCGTAGATCACTGGTTCAAGTTGGGTAGATCACTCACGGCGGTAGCAGGTACGCGAACGCTCATCTCGTGGAGCGGGAGCATGTTCGAGTACTTAATGCCGGCGCTCGTGATGCGCACGTTCCCCTCGACGCTTCTCAACCAAACACATCAAGGCGCGGTGCGACGTCAGATCTCATACGGTGCGGAGCGTGGAGTACCGTGGGGAATCTCCGAGTGTGCGTACAACGTTCGCGATCGAGCCTACACGTATCAGTATCGCGGGTTCGGCGTTCCCGATCTCGCTCTCAAGCGCGGACTCAGCAAAGATCTTGTTGTGGCTCCGTATGCGAGTGCACTCGCATTACAAGTCGAGCCCCATCAAGCGGTACGTAATCTCTCCGCGCTCGAGGCAGAGGGAGCACTCGGCCCGTTTGGATTTCGTGACTCGATCGATTACACCCGGCCCAGTCCCGGTAGCAAAAAGGCAGTCGTGTGCACCTACATGGCCCATCACATCGGGATGAGCATGGTTGCCTTCGACAACGTGTTGAACCGCAACGTGTGGCAGGAGCGGTTTCATTCGGACGCGCTCGTAAGATCGGCCGAGCTCATTCTGCAGGAGCGAATACCGCGGCGGCTCGTGCTGCAGAGCCTGGCGACACAGGACGACTACGCTCGAGTTCCCACCGAGACTGAAAAGCCCGCGGTTCGCGAGCTGGAGACTCCAAACACACCGCAGCCGCGTATCGCGATTCTAGGCAGTGTTCCCTACACGACGATAGTAAGCAATGCGGGTAGCGGGCTGATCCAATACGGCGCGTTGGCGGTGAATCGCTGGCGCAACGACGGAACGCGCGACAATCGCGGCCAGTGGTGCTATATCAAGGATCTTTCAACTGATCGAGTATGGTCGGCCGCACATCAGCCAGTGTGTGCAGATGCGAACTGGTATCGCGTGCTGTTCGCGAGCGATCGTGTGACTTTCATGCGACGTGACGGCGAGATCGAGACGCGGATGGAGATAGCAGTCGCGTCGGACGATGCGGCGGAAATTCGCCGTGTGACCATCTACAATCGCTCCGGAACCCAGCGTGATATAGAGCTGACGAGTTATGGCGAAGTCGTAATGCAGCCACTCGACGTCGATCGATCGCATCCCGCATTTGGAAATCTTTTCGTGCAGACAGAATGGCTTCCCGAAAATTCGGCGATTCTGGCGATGCGGCGTCCGCGATCGATGACGGACAAAGTGAAATGGTGTGGTCACGTCGTAGCCGTGGGACCTGGAGCCACGAAGGCTGTGACTTGTGAGACGGATCGAGCTCGATTCATCGGGCGCGGACGATCCGTGAGAGACCCTGTTGCTCTCGATAAAGGCGCGACCCTGTCCGGTACGGTTGGCGCGGTGCTCGATCCAATTTTTGCGTTGCGTGCAACGGTCACCGTACCGGCCGGCCGTACCGCCGAAGTGACGTTCACCACTTTCGTATCAGAGGAGCGCGAAGCCGCTATCCAGCTAGCTGATCTCTATCACGATTCGTACAGCGCGCGGCGAGCTCTCGATCTTTCGTGGGCGCAAACGCAGGCTGAGCTCCGCGATCTTGGAATCAACCCGGCGGATGCGGCTCTTTATCAGGAGCTAGCCGGCCATCTCATCTATCCTCATCCGGGATTCAAAGGACTCGCGCCGAAGGGAAAAGACATCGAAGTCGGGCAGAAAGAGCTGTGGGCGATGGGAATCTCCGGAGATTTTCCGATTCTGCTCGCAACGTTGGAAGCGTCAGCTGGATTGTCCAGCGTGCGGCAATTGCTGCGAGTGCATCACTTTTGGAGACTCAAGGGCCTCGCGTGTGATCTCGTAATTCTGAGTCTGCATCCGCCAACGTATTTGCAGGAGCTAACGGACGAGCTGTTGTCGACGGTACTCGCGTCGAGCGCATCCGGTTTTCTCGATCGGCCGGGGGGAGTATTCATCCGGAGAGCAGATCTGTTGAAAGAAGAAGACATCGAGCTCCTGTATTCAATCGCCAGAATACAAGTCGATTGCGACGGATTGGGACTCGGCAACTTCCTCGAGTTTCCGCACATCGAGGACAACTACACCGCGCGAATTGGAACGCCGCTCGCGGATCCACTTCCCCAGGTTTCGGCGTCAGCAAAGCCAGGTGCGCCAATGACGGAGATCGTGACAACTCCAAGCCGCATTGCCGCACTGACGCCGACCAACGTCGAGATAACTCCATCACTGGAGAAAAAACCGCTGCCGCAAGACGAGCCGGTGTCGGGTGATGGTCTCGATCATTTCAATGGAACCGGCGGCTTCAATCGGGATGGTGAATACGAGATTCGTCTCACAGGTGACAGTCTCCCGCCCGCGCCGTGGATCAATGTGATTGGTAATCCAGTCGGCGGCTGTCTCGTCAGTGAAGTGGGATCAGGCGCAACGTGGGCATCGAACAGCTCCTACAGGCTGACGCCCTGGCAGAACGATCCGATAGAAGATCCGCCAGGCGAATGCCTCTACATTCGCGACGACGACGCTGGTGATTTGTGGACGGCGACGCCGGAGCCGATTCGCGAGCGAACGCCGTACACGGTGCGTCACGGAAGGGGCTATTCGATCTTCGAGCATGATCACGAAGGAATCATCACTTCTCTCCGACTGGGAATGCCGAAGGACGATCCGCTGAAGATCAAGCTGCTTACAATAACGAACTCGGGAAAAACACTTCGCAGACTGCGCGTAACGAATTACGTCGAGTGGGTGCTCGGAACAGATCGCGAGAAAACGCAGCAACACATCAGAACGAAGATCGACGAAAATGCGAGCGCAATGTTTGCGCGAAGTTGTTTCGATCCTCAATTCTCGTCGCTGATCGCATTCACGGCCGTGAGTGATCCACTGTTCACGTACACGGCGGCTCGACGTGAATTCATCGGCCGAAACGGAACTCCATCGGCTCCGGCAGCATTAGCGCGCAGCGGTATGACGAAGGACACAGGCGATACAATCGACCCATGCGCCGCGATGCAAGTGCGACTCGAGCTCGCGCCGGGTGAAACGCACACCATCGCGATCGTCCTCGGTGCATGTCATGGTGAAGACGAGGCAATGCGTTTGATCCAGAAGTACCGTAACCCGGATGATGCTGTCGCTGCGCTGGATAGCGCCGCGCGCGTCTGGCACGATCGATTGAGTCTGATCTCCGTGAAGACGCCCGAAGGAACGTTCGACAGAATGCTCAACGGGTGGACTTTGTATCAGGCTATGTCGTGCCGCATGTGGACAAGAGCTGCCTTGTACCAATGGAGTGGCGCATACGGGTTCCGCGATCAGCTTCAGGATGTGATGGCGTTCGTGTACTCCGAGCCTGCCATGGCGCATGATCACATACTGCTGAGCGCATCACGGCAATTCGAGGAAGGCGACGTTCAGCATTGGTGGCATCCTCAGAGTGGACGCGGAATTCGCACACGTTTCTCCGATGATCTCGTGTGGCTGCCATACGTCGTGAATCACTATCTGAGTGTGACGAACGACGCTCAAATACTCGACGAGAAAGTGCCGTACCTGCACATGCGCGAGCTCAACCCGGGCGAACAGGAGCTGTTCGAGGAGCCCGGGATCTCCGAATTGTCGGAGTCGCTATACGATCATTGCATACGCGCGTTTAAGCGTGCCTGCACGGTTGGCGAACACGGACTTCCGTTGATGGGAACCGGTGACTGGAACGATGGAATGAATCGAGTCGGTGTCGACGGAAAAGGTGAAAGTGTATGGCTCGCGTGGTTTCTGATTGCAACGCTGACGAAATTCGCCGAGCATGCGACGGCGCGTGGAGATCAGGCTGTGCATGACGATCTGCTGCAGAAAGCCAGCAACTACAAGGAAGCTGCCGAGCGAGCGGGATGGGACGGCGCGTGGTATCGACGCGCATACTTTGACGACGGTGAGCCACTTGGCTCAGCACAGAGCGACGATTGCAAGATCGACTCGATCGCTCAAACCTGGAGTGTCATCTCACACGCGGGACAGCCCGAGCACGCCAGTCTTGCAATGAAGGCGGTGAACGAGATGCTAGTGCGTGACGACGCGCGATTGATCATGCTGCTCACGCCGCCTTTCACTAATAGCAAACACGATCCGGGCTACATCCAGGGATACTTACCAGGCGTTCGCGAAAATGGAGCGCAGTATACGCATGCAGCTTTGTGGGTAGTGCTTGCGACGGCTTTGCAGGGAGACGGCGATCGCGCATTCCAGCTCTATCAGATGATAAACCCGATGACGCATTCAGATTCTCCCGAGGCCGTTCGGAAATACAAAGTCGAGCCGTATGTGGTTGCAGCCGATGTGTACACTGCCGAAGGGCATCTCGGCCGTGGTGGATGGACATGGTACACAGGCTCAGCGGCCTGGATGTATCGCGTAGGTCTCGAGGGAATTCTTGGCTTCAAGAAACGAGGTGATACGCTCGAGATGGATCCCTGCATTCCATCGCACTGGCCGGAGTTCAGGCTCGACTATCGACATGGCTCGAGCACTTACACCGTGACCGTAAAAAATCCGAACGGGGTGCAGCGCGGTGTTGTTGTGACTGAAGTAGATGGAGCTCGAGTGGACGGACCGTTGGTGCTAAAGGACGACAACGAGCGTCACGATGTTATCGTGACGCTGGGACATCCGAGTCCACCTCGGCCAGAGGCGTGATCGCGGGACCGTTGACGACCTGCCCATAAGCGTCGAAGCGTGAGCCGTGACAGGGGCAATCCCACGTTCGCTCGACTGAGTTCCAGTTCACGATGCAATAAAGGTGAGTGCAGACAGCGGAGCGTTCGTGGATGCCGCCTTCATCGTCACGATAGACTGCGATCTTCCTGACTCCGCGTCGAATCACTGCACCACTTCCCGGCTTGATGTCATCGTATGAGCCGACGTCGCCGGCAGTAGCCCAATCGGTGTATTGTCCGGCGACGTTGAGATTCTCTTTAAGAAAGTCGGGCGTCGCGCGAAGGGTTACACGCGCCGGATCGTAGAGCTTTTTCCAGGGATTCTTGCGACCTAGAATCAGATCTGACAGAAGAATCCCGGCGACTGTCCCGTGTGTGATTCCGTTTCCGGAATCACCGGTGACGATGAAGATGTGTTGATCCGTGCCGGGGTTTTTTCCAATGAATGCCATGTAATCAACAGGCTCCATGATCTGACCCGACCAGCGGAAATCCACTTTGCCAATCATTGGAAAACGCTTGCGAGTCCATTCCTCGAGAGAACGAAATCGTTCTTCCGGGTCGTGGTCCTGACCGGTCTTGTGATCCTCACCCCCGACAATGAGCAACTCTTCACGATGACTCGGATCGATCAAACGATCGACCTCGTGTAGACGGATGTAGTGATACGGGTCGCATGTGTCCCAATAGAGGGCGCGCGGAATAGATCCTCGCGGAATTCTCGCAGCGATAACGTAAGTGCGATACGCTGCCTGCTTCGTGTGTAGGATCACCCAATCGTTCACCGGCGAGTTCGTCGCGACGACGATGTTGTCAGCGGTGATAACATGGCCTTCGCTGGTTATGATTTTTGCGGGCTCACCGTCTTCGATGGTTTTGGCGTGAGTTGCGGAATAGAGCTGTCCACCATCGCGCACAATCGCGCGCGCGAGACCATTGAGATATTTCAGCGAATGGAACTGACCCTGGCGGGGGAAGCGCAGCGCCGGGCCTGTCTCGAATGACGTAATGGGGGCACGATCGAGAAGCTCTACGTCCGTCAATCCGGCGCGGTGGGCAGCGGCCAGCTCACGCTCGAGCACACTCTTACCCTTGCCTTCGCCGAGGAAGAGGTAGCCGTCGACTCGCTCGAAATCGCAGTCAATGTCCTCGAGGGCCGAAATCGATTCGATCTTATCTATAGCTGCGTGGTGACTTTCGGCGGCGATACGCGCGCCTTCTTCGCCATGTAGCTTCTCTATCTCGAAGTAGCGATCGTCGAGCGCGTCAGTGATATGCGCGGTCGTCCTTCCAGTCTCGCCGCCACCAATCTCGCCGTCGTCGATTACCACAACCGCGCGACCAGCGCGGGCCAGAAGGTATGCGGTCGTCATGCCGGCGATGCCGGCACCGACAACACATACGCTGGTCCGAATATTGTGATTCAGTTTTGGAACATCAGGCACGTCGGTGGCCATCCAAACCGACGTCGTGTAACCGGAATCGCTTCTCATCGTGGCCGGCTTATGGGGCATGGCCTATGCCACGTGATACTAGCTTTTGTGACGAGGTCAGAACGACAGGATAACCCTTCATCTTAGCGAGAGATGGACAAGAAAGTTCTGGATGCAGCACACACCGCATTTCCTAAAGCGGCCAACACAGTGACACTCGGATCGATCATATACAACGGTGAGAACGATCCGGAGCCGATTGTCTCGATTCCGATCGCAATGATGAATCGTCACGGGCTGATTGCCGGCGCGACCGGAACGGGAAAGACGCGAACGCTGCAACTGATCGCGGAGCAGCTCTCTCAGGCTGGTGTGCCTTGTTTCGTATCCGACATCAAGGGAGATGTATCAGGGCTTGGTGCGCCAGGTGCATCGAACGATCGAATCACTCAACGCGCGAAGGAGACCGGATTCGATTGGAAGCCATCGGCATTTCCAGTGGAATTCCTGAGTCTTTCAGGAACCAAAGGAGCTCAGCTTCGTGCCACAGTCTCGTCATTCGGGCCGCTGCTGCTTTCGAAAGTTCTTGGATTGAATGAAACGCAATCGAGTGTGTTGTCGCTTGTCTTCAAGTTCTGCGATGACAAAGGACTTTTGCTTCTCGATTTCCCGGATCTTCGGGCGGTTCTGCAGTATCTCACCGGCGATGGGGCGGACGAGCTCAAGTCATATGGCGGAATGTCGAGCGCAACCGTTGGTGTGCTGCTTCGCGACATGGTCGAGCTCGAGCAGCAAGGAGCTCAGGCATTTTTTGGCGAGCCTGAGTTCGACATTCATGATTTGATGCAGCAGCGCGACGGGAAAGGATTGATAAGCATTCTCGAGCTCGAAGACATTCAGGACAAACCGGCTCTCTTCAGCACATTCATGTTGTGGATGCTTGCGACTCTCTACCATGAGCTACCGGAAGTAGGCGACATCGATAAGCCGAAGCTTGCCTTCTTCTTCGATGAGGCGCACCTCATCTTCGACGGCGCGAGCAAGGCATTGCTCGATCAGATCCAGCAAGTGGTTCGATTGATCAGATCGAAGGGCGTTGGTGTTTTTTTCATCACTCAGAGTCCGAAAGACGTCAACGAAGACGTCCTCGCTCAGCTCGGTCACCGCGTTCAGCATGCGCTGCGTGCATTTACGCCTGACGATGACAAAGCGCTCAAGGCCGCGGCGCGAACTTTTCCGAAGACTCCGTTTTACGATGTCGAAGAAACACTGACGACACTTGGAATTGGCGAGGCGTTTATCACTGTACTTTCGCCGAGGGGAGTTCCGACTCCGCCGTTTGCTACGCGGTTGATACCGCCGGCGTCGACCATGGGGCCACTTGCTGACAGCGATCTAAAGCAGCGAATCGATAGCTCAGCTCAGGTTCGTAAGTACGCGACCGCGATAGACAGGGAAAGTGCGCGTGAGAGACTTGCTGCGCGTGTAGCTCCTCAGGCAGCAGCTCCCACAAGTGACGCCGGTCAGCAACCGCAGTGGCAACCCGCACCGGCACCAGCGCCCAAAGGCGGAGCGAAGCGGCCACCCAGCACATTCGATCAGATTCTGAAATCGCCGGTTACACGAACTGTCGCCGGAGTAGTCACGCGTGGAATCATGGGAGCACTACTTGGATCGAGGAGCCGGCGCTCCTCACGCTGGTAGCTGTTTATGCGAGATCGCGAAGAATCGCCCGAACCGGCGCGGCATCGAGCGACATGATCTTCAACGGGAATGCAATCAGCTCGTAGCGTCCGGGCGGAATTCTTCGCAAGTCGAGATTCTCTAGAATGCACGCGTTTCCGGCGAAGATCATTTTGTGGACGGGAAGCGATTTGCTGTGACGGTCATCCACCGAGGGCGCGTCGACTCCTATGAGGCGAAGTCCGCGCCCGAGTAATTCGCGCGCGCAGGCTTCCGATAACGTCGGCCACGATTCGGGAAATGTCCCCGATGCGATTGTGGATCCAGTCTTGAGCAGGATGCGCTCGACTGTGCTATCGCCAACCGCGGCGTCAATCGTACCGATTTCTATCTCGTGCTCTGCGCTGCTGACATCGACGACTGTCGCACGCCCAAAGAAAGCTTCGAGCGGCAACTCATGTGAGCCCTGCCATCCGTCGCGCACATGGAGTGGCGCATCAGCGTGCGTGCCGACATGCGGACTCGTCGTATAGCTCGATACATTCACGCTCGAACCCTGCGAAAGAGTTGCAGTCCATCCGCATGCATATGGCGTATCGCCCGGCCACTCCGGCGTACCGCCTGCGAGCGTGATGCTGATGTCGCGAAGCCTCACGGTTTCACGAGCTTCGTCGCGGTCTCCACCAGCTTGTCGACAGTTAGACCGAGGTGCTCGTAAATCTCCTTATATGGGGCCGACGCTCCGAATCTATCGATTCCGATTATGACTCCGTCATCACCAACCCAGCGTTGCCACGACATAGGATGTGCCGCTTCGATCGCGATTCGCTTCACTCCCTTGGGGAGAACACTGCCACGATACTCTGCGCTTTCTCGCGCGAACAACTCATGACTCGGCATGCTCACTGTCCGTGTGCGGATGCCCTGGCTTTCCAGTCGTTGCTGAGCTTCCAGAATAAGTCCCACTTCCGAGCCTGACGACATGAAAACCACTTGAGGCGCACCACCCGGAGAATCAGCAAGAACGTACGCACCGCGTGCGACTCCACTCGCTGACGCGTACTTCGCCCGATCGATGAAGCCAAGCTTCTGGCGGGTAAGCACAAGACCGACCGGACCGCCGCGATGCTTGAGAGCCACGCGCCACGCCTCAGCGGTCTCCGATGCATCGGCAGGCCGGATGATCGTGATGTTTGGAACTGCGCGCAACCCGCTCAGCTGCTCGACTGGCTGATGCGTCGGGCCGTCTTCCCCGAGTCCGATTGAATCATGAGTGTAAACGTAGATGACGCGAATCTTCATGAGTGCCGCGAGCCGAATGGGCGGCCTCATGTAATCAGAGAAAATCAGAAACGTCGCGCCGTACGGAATTATTCCTCCGTGAAGGAACATGCCGTTCATGATCGCGCCCATTCCATGCTCGCGGATCCCGAAATGGAAATTGCGGCCGGAATGATCGTCGGGTCCAAAGCTTGGCGCGCCTTTTACGATGGTGTCGGTAGACGACGCGAGATCTGCGGATCCACCCATGAGCTCCGGAATTTTCTGCGCGATTGCATTGATCACGGCTCCAGATGCGGCGCGACTCGCAACGTTGCCGTTCTCTGCGGTGAATGTGGGAATGAGATCTTCCCATCCTTCCTGCAGATCACCACGGAGGCGTCGCTCGAGCTCAGCCGCAACGTCACCGTGTGTCGTCTTGTAGGAGTCGTAGAGTTTTTGCCACTCGGCCTGCACGTCTGGTCCGCGTGCTCCAAAACTTCGCCAGCGCGCGAGCGCTTCGGGCGCAACGTAAAACGGTTCCAGCGTTGGATAGCCGAGCGCTTGCTTGGTGAGCTTGACTTCCTCCACTCCAAGCGGGGACCCATGAGCTTCCGCCGTATCGTGCTTGTGAGGACTTCCGTATCCGATGTGTGAGCGAACGATTATGAGAGACGGCCGAACGGTTTCTGCTTTCGCCGCGTTGATCGCTGCGTCGAGCGCATTCAGATCGTTTGCATCTTCGACTCGCTGCACATGCCAGTGGTACGCCTCGAAACGACGCTGCGTATCGTCACTGAACGTGAGGGCGGTATTTCCTTCGATGGTAATGTGGTTGTCGTCGTAAAACCCGATGATCTTGCCAAGCTTCGCGTGCCCCGCAAATGAAGCCGATTCATGCGACACACCTTCCATCATGTCGCCATCGCTCGCGATGAAATACGTGTGATGGTCGATGATCGGATAATTCGGCCGATTGAAAAGCGAGCTGAACAACGCTTCGCCAACTGCCATACCGATTGAATTTCCGAAGCCCTGTCCAAGTGGGCCCGTCGTCGTTTCGATTCCAGGCGTGCAGCCGTACTCCGGATGACCCGGCGTTTTGCTCTCCCACTGACGGAACTGCTTGATGTCGTCGAGTGTCAGGTCATAGCCAGTGAGATAGAAAACGCTGTAGAGAAGCATCGACGCGTGCCCAGCGGAGAGAACGAACCGATCGCGGTTGAGCCAGTTAGGGTCACGCGGGTTGTAGCGGAGATGACGTCCCCACAAAACGTACGCGAGAGGCGCAAGCGCCATCGGTGTTCCGGGATGGCCGGAGTCTGCTTTCTGAACGGCATCCATGGCGAGGACGCGGATTGCGTTGATACAAAGATCGTCGAGAGAGTTTTCTGAAGGCATGAACGTGAAGTTAGGGTCTCATATGAAGTCAGGCATTGGGGCCGGGAATCCGCATCGGCAGCCGGATGTTCGGAAGCAACGCTTCGATCTCGAAGCGGCGAGATTCAAGCCACTGGGGAAGCTTGAGCGCTTGACCAAGTGATTGCGCCGGCTCGTCGACAGCAAACCCCGGCGGATCGGTCGCGATCTCGAATAACACACCGCCGGGCTCCCGGAAATAAACCGAATGGAAATAATCCCGATCGATTACCGGAGTGACGTTGAAGCCTAGAGAGACGAGCTCAGCGCGAATCTTTGCCTGTGCGATGTCGTCTGATGCTCGGAACGCCACATGATGAACAGTTCCCGCTCCCATCACTCCAGGCCACAGTCCCGGAACGCAGCGAAGATCAACGATCGATGCAATCTCACCCGGAGCAGCGGCAAAGCGAAAAATGCTCGCCTGCTCGCGCACCGCGCGAAACCCGAGTGTTTCTGTGAGGAGCTTACCCGTCAGATCGCAGCTATCCTGCCAGAGAGTCACCGAATAGATCCCGCGAATGGAATGCTCAGCAGGCACTGATTGGCCTGCCCACTTTGGACGAGATTCCGCGCTCGAATGCGCGACGAGCTCGCCCATGAATCCATCACGATCCTTGAAGGCGATGACGCGCTCGTCTTCGAAGCGTGAGATAGGCTGACTGAACTCGACCTGGTATCTGATGAATCGCTCGATCCAGAATCCCACGGAGCTCGGCAAAATCGCGAACGATGTAACCGCGATCTGACCAGATCCCTGTCGTCCACGCCGTGCATCGGGCCAGGGAAAGAATGTCATGATGCTTCCGGGCGTCCCATCGGCATCGCCGAAATAGAAATGGTAGGTGGTGGGATCGTCGAAGTTGACCGTGCGCTTCACAAGCCGAAGGCCGAGCACGCCGGCATAAAAGTCGAGATTGCGCTGAGGGTCGCTCGCGATTGCGGTAACGTGATGAATGCCGGTTGTCGTGAACTCAGTCATCTGGACCGAGGGGCCCGATTAGTCATGTGTTCCTTGAATTAACGGTGAGGCATACATTAGAGCACTCCACCGCATGGGGGCGACTGGGCAATGGATATGCCGCCGAAGGGTAATCCCTCCACCAGCCTTAGCGACCCGACGACGCTCGCGAATTTCGCGCGGAATCTCCAGGAAGGGATCTACATCACCAATGAGGGTGGTGAGATTCTGGACGCTAATCCTGCATTCCTCGAGATATTCGGGATGTCGAGCATGGATGAGATGCGTCGGTACCGCGTCAATGACTTCGTTGATGAGAACGTTCGCAAGCGGGAAATGGCTCTTATGGAGCGGTCGGGGTCATTGAGGAATCGCGAGCTCGAGATCACGCGACTCGACGGGAATGTTCGCACGGTCCTCGACAGCTGGTATTCAGTCAAAGAACCGGGCTGCACTGAGACTCTCTATCATGGAATTCTCGTAGACATCACGGGTCGCAAGGATCTGGAGACGCGACTTCGCGAACAGAGCGTTCGTGATCCTCTCACCGGCTGTTACAACCGTCGAGAGCTCAATGACCTTTGCGCTCAGCCGCGGTCGACGGATCAGTTATGGGGCTGCGTTTACGCCGACATCGACCATTTCAAGAATTACAACGACATGTATGGGCATGCCTCGGGTGACACCGTTCTTCTGAAGATGAGTCGCTTTCTGATGCGTTACGTGCGTGCGGAAGAGCCGGTTATAAGAATGGGTGGTGACGAATTCCTCATCGTACTATGGGACTCGACGCTCGAAACCACTGAGCGTGTAGCGAGGCGACTACAAGAAGTCGGACACGACACCGCTCCCGTTTCTTTCACCCTCGGCTGGGCGGCGCGCAAAGGGACTGAAACGCTCGAGGAAACTGTCAATCGCGCCGATAAGGTGCTGATCGACGTGCGTGTGGAGCAGCGGCCCGACAGATTCACTCGGCGAACCCCACCGTAACGACCATCGGCTGCCGGCTGCCGGCTACCGGCTACCGGCTAAAACCAGCGATGTGCAAGGCTCGCGCTGCGCAGCGTCCTACGGGAAAGCCGCTTTTCCCGAGGATTTATGCGCAAGCTCGTCTACACTCTGTTCCTGTTCGTGCCGACCATTCTGTCTGCACAGGGTTGGATCGTTCCGCGACCATGCATGATGCGTCCGTGTCCGGCGGACGGCCGTTGCTTTCCATGTGACCCTCGAGGTCCCTCGGTGGTGCGGCGATCGAGTGACGTACACGCGGAGCTCGCGAATGGCGTTTTGCGATATGAAGTCACCGAGACGTTCGTGAATCAAGGCTCAGGGATCGGCGAAGCGGATTATCTCTTCCCTTTGCCCAAGGGCGCCGCGTTCCAGGATCTTAAGCTCTCGATCAACGGCGAGCTCGTATCCGGCGAAACAATGAACGCTGCCCAGGCTCGGCAAATTTACGAGCAGATAGTGAGGCAGCGCCGTGATCCCGCACTGGTTGAATGGATGGGATATGGACTGCTGAGAACGCGAATATTTCCAATCGGTCCAGGAGAGGAGAAGAAAGTAGTCGTACGATTTCAATCTGTGGCCGAGCGGGAAGGTGATGCGTTGAGGATGGATTACTTCAGGGGATCGCGACCCGGACCGGAGATGCGGAGCGAGCCAGAAGGAAGAACTTCCTTCACGCTCGAATATCCGGATGATCCGCGCTATGGAAACGCCTACTCACCCACGCACTCGTTGACGACTACGCGATCCAGATCGATGCGCGAAATCGCGGTGAAGGGTGATGGCCGGGAGATCACGCTTCTCCTTCCAGTGCGACGCTCGACTGAGCCGGCGATATCAGTGCTGACGTACGCGCCGGCGCATGAAAACGGGTTCGCACTTGTAACACTCTCGCCCCCCGCAATAAGTCCGCGAGTAACCGACCGCGACGTGACTTTTGTGCTCGATGTGTCGGGCTCCATGAGTGGTGAGAAGATCAAGCAAGCTCGAGATGCTGGATTGCAGCTTTTATCCACCCTCGGAGCGTCTGACAGATTTCGTTTGATCGATTTCTCGACAGATGTCCGGACATTTCGCGACGAGTTCGTCTATGCGACCTCGGAGAATGTGAGAGCAGCATCTCGATATCTCGAATCACTCGATGCGTCAGGCTCGACGAATATCTCTGGCGCCCTCGAGGAAGCACTGCGACCTCCAGTTGCAACGGGACGCCTGGGTTTGGTGTTGTTCGTCACCGACGGACAGCCGACTGTCGGAGAGCGCGATCCCGAAACCATCGCAGCCCGGGTTTCTACACTCAGAGGATCGCGACGAATATTTTCATTCGGCGTTGGCGCAGATCTGAATGTTGCTCTCGTCGAGCGACTCGCGCTGGAAGGACGCGGCACGGCTCAATTCGTCCGGCCAAATGAATCGGTGGAGCGCGCTGTTTCGATTGTTGCGAGCAGGTTGACGAACCCTGTAGTGACAGATCTTCGGGTTTATGCGGATGGTGTGCGGCTGCTCAAAACGCAACCATCACAACCCTCTGACATTTTCGGGGGTCAGGATTTCGTGATGCTGACTCGCTATGACGGCAGTGGTGCTACACGTTTGCGCTTCGAGGGTAGAACAGCGAACGGCCCCATTCAGTGGACTTCGCGTGCAGTGTTTCCCGAGAGCAACCGTGAGAATTCATTTATTGCGCGGCTCTGGGCAACTCAGCGCATCGGGTATTTGAGTGCCGAGAAGCGGAAGAATGGGCGATCGAGCGAGGTCGATGACGAGATCAAGCAGCTTGGAGAACAGTATGGAATTCCGACCGAGTTCTCTTCTTATCTCGTGGTAGAACCAGGGATGCAGCCTCGAGGCGATCTAAGAATGCTGAATGGGATCGTATCAGGAGTCGCATCTGCGCCGGCAGCAGCCAAGGCGACGCCTTTTGAAGCAGCTCGGGCGTCATCAGCTCAACGTGCAGCGATGTCGGTGTCCGCGGTCGACGAAGCTATCGCTTTGTCGAAGGACGACAAATCGATTCGCCGCGAGGGCAACAGGCTATTCGTGTTGCGCGATAGCGTCTGGACTGACACAGGTCTCAAGGATTCGATGTCGCGAATAAAAGTCCGCGCCTACTCCGCCGCGTATTTCAAAATTCTCGATGTACTACCTGAGCTGCGGCAGTCTTTTGCTCTCGGAGACAGGGTCATCGTGGCGGGTCGCTCAATTGCAATTGAGATAACGTCAACCGGTGTGGACTCATTGACTGATCGCGAGATCGCTGATCTGCAATCGAAATGGTGAGCACTTGAGCGACGTCGATCGCCTTTTCCGAACTTACAATGCCGCGTTGGTGAGATACCTGATGCGGAGGCTCGGAGATCGCGACTGGGCGGAAGAAGTAGCTCAGGAAACTTTTCTGCGAGCATTGAGGCAGGAATCATTGACGAACGAAAGAGCGTGGCTGTTTGCGGTAGCGACGAATCTTGTTCGCGACGAAGCGAGGAAAGCATCGCGGCAGAGAAGGCAGCTTGCTTTGCTCGCCGAGGAGGAGAAGGAAACGACCGTCGAGTCGCAGGAAACAACGCTCGAGCGCGCGCAGGAAGCAGCGCTCGCTCGGAAAGCGGTAGATACTCTCGCAGAGCGGGATCGATTAGCGCTCTTGATGCGTGAGGAAGGATTGGACTACTCCGAAATTGCCGAAGCGCTCGAGCTATCGCCGGGGTCGGTGGGGACAACGTTGTCACGTGCACGCCGGCGATTGGTCGAGAGTTACGAAGCGCTGCAAAAGGAGCGCGAGATGAGGGAAAAGAATGCCGCATCTTGATGAAGGGATGATTCACGCCTGGCTGGATGGCGAGCTGCCACCGGTTGAGGCGGAACAGATAGAAGCTCACACTCGCGAATGTGCGGAGTGTGCTCAGAGAGTTGCGGAGGCGCGGGGGTTGATTGCAGCGTCGACGCGAATTCTCACCGCGTTGGATAATGTGCCGTCGGGAGTAGTGCCAAGCGCGACGATACCGATTGCGCCTGTTCGCAGCCGACGCTGGTATGATCGAACTGATCTTCGCGCTGCCGCGGCAGTGTTGTTTGTTGCGGCTGCATCACTCGTCGCACTGCGAGCAGGGCGAACCAGAAGCTCGTCGTTACAGACAATGGCAAAGACGGAAAACTCTTCGCTCGCCGCGCCGGTTGTTCTCGACAGCGGCTCACCGACAATTGCAGAAGCGCCGAAATCTGAACCGAGGCGCGAATCGCGACGAATTGCAGCGACACCACCGGCCGTGTCGCAGAAGGTTGCGCCATCGACGTCAAAGATGTTTGGATTGGTGCATCCAATGGATGAAGTAGCCGCATCGAAATCTGTAGAAGCACCGACAGCTGGGCAGTCAGCTGCGGCCGCGCCGCCATTGATGCGAATGAATGCGGGGATCGCGCAACGAAAAGCAGCAGCCAATGAGCCAAGCGCATTAGCAGGTGTTGTGGGCGGAGCTCGCTTCGATGTTGCTGGCTTGGGGCGCGTGGAAGGACACGTCGCCGACACCGCAGGAAAAGTGGTTGCCTCCGCTACAGTATTCGTAGCTGGAACCAACCGGATTGCGAGCACCGATCAGAATGGAAACTTCTCGATCGACAGCGTGCCTGCAGGTCGACAGAGTATTGTCGTTCGACGAATTGGGTATGCGTCGCAGACCATTCCGATCATTGCGAAAGAGCAATCCGTCGTAGCAACAAATATTTCATTAACGCCGATGAGAGTCAGGCTGGAAAGTCTCGTCACCGGAGTAGCTAGTGGATCTACGACTTCACTTCGCGTGCTGAAGGCCGACAGCACGCCGGCAGCGCGACATGTTGTCTACGAAGTCTCGCCAGGCATTCAGGTCACACTCGCCGATTCGCTCACCAACGTCGCTGCTGAGAAAGATTTGAAGCTTCGAGACAAGGCGATGGCGGCACCGGCACCGATAACAGCGCCGATGGCGGTGACTACCGCGAAGGCACCGATCAACACTATCTCGTGGATCGACGGCAATCACCACTACACTTTGAGTGGACCTCTCACTATTCGAGAGCTCGAGGCGATCAAACCTCGAATCATCAAGATGCGCCGATAGGCGCTACTTCTCCGGATCGAGTATTCGCGTTATCTCAGCGCGGGCATCTAGCAGATGCAATCGCGTCTCGCGATTTGTGGCGCGGCCAACTGAAGATTTCAGCTCCTGATCGAGATCCATCAACTCTCCGCGCATCAACGCACGGAAGTCGTTATTGGGACCAGTCCCGACACGTGGCCTCGAAGCTCCACTCCGCGAGCTCGTAATCACGATTGCCGGCGTTGGATTGATCTTCGAATCCGCCTGCGCGAGATATGCGCGCTGAAGAACCCGGCGAAATGGATCGATCGTCACACTCGACGCCGAGAGCTCGCTCCACACTCCGTGTCGCACATCCACGAGTAGCTCGGGGACAGAATACACGTTGTCGCGCGCCTTGCCCTTTCCGGCAAGCGCCTCGTACTCCGATAGCCGGGTAAGGCGATCAGTGTCGAGCAGCTCCGTCAAAAGCCTCGACTCGGCGCTTCCGATTCTCTTAAGCGTTCCCTCTGCTTCCATGCGCCGAAGAATCTGAACGTCGAGAAGATAATCAGGCGTTGTAAAAGCATTCTCGTTGAGAAATTTCACAGCCGCTTTCTGTCGCGCACGTGTCAAGGGAGAAAAACGAGGACCGAGCTGTCCTCCGTATTTCTCCTGCGTCTCCGACCCACCAACGACGTTGATCACATGCTCCATCTCTCGTGTCCATTGATCGACGAGCCGTTCGTACATCTCGACGAGCTGAGTGTTGTCTTCTCCTGGCCGTACTGTTGCGGACATCAGTAGAGGAACTACACGCTTGATGTTTTGTAGTCCGTAGCCAGTTGATTTCACTGCATCGGCATCACCGACTGCTTCGATCTCATCGCCGGGATCTACCTCACCATCGCCCGACGTCGAGAAGCGATACCACGGAACACTATCCTGCATTTCTGCCCAGCTGTTGAGCATTGGCCGCTCGGCATCACTCGTATGCGCACCGATAACTGGCTTGTAGCCCCACATCACAGCGAAGATGTCATACGGTCCAACGCGTGGAACCAGATCAGCAGGATCGATTTTATCCTCGGGCTGTGCGACGTAATTCAATCGCGCGTAGTCCATCAGCGACGGAGTATGTCCCATGCGATGAACCCACGTTGCACTGCGCACACTGTCCGCCGGATACATGGAACTCGCTTTCATGTTGTGCTGCAACCCGAGCGTGTGACCGACTTCATGCGCTACGATGTACTCGAGCAGTCTTCCCATGAGGGAATCAGGGAAGGGAAGTTGCCGGGCTTTCGGATCAAGGGGCGAGACCTGCGTGAAGTACCAATCGCGAGCGAGGTTCAGCACGTTGTGGAAAATGCGCACTGAACCGTTGACGATCTCGCCAGTGCGCGGATCATAAACGGTCGGTCCGATTGCGTTCTCAGTCGTGGAGGGCAACCAGCGTATGACGGTATTGCGCACGTCATCCGGCGACCAATCGGGATCCTCCGCCGCTGAAGGTGCATCGCGTGCAACGATTGCCCGGCGAAATCCCGCGGCTTCGAATGCCGGCTGCCAATCCTCGATTCCTTTCTTGATCCACGGAATCCACTGAGTAGGTGTGGCCGGATCGATGTAATACACGAGAGGTTTAACCGGATCGGAGACCAGCGAGTCAGGAAATTTCTTTTCGAGTCTCCAACGTGTGATGTACGATCGCGCTACTGCACGCGGCTGAGACGTGCCGTAGTCAGTCTGCGTGACTGAGAAATAGCCCACACGTTTGTCGGATAACCTCGGCAACATTGGTCGCTCGGGCAGACGCACCATGCTCCAGTGAGCGAGTATGCTTGCGGCGGGCACTGGACCGAGTGTTCGCTGTGATTCCGGTGGAGTGTCGGGCGTCGACGTTTGTGTTGCTTCTACTTCGACGTTGTCAGGGAACGCAATTACACGCTCGATGAACGAGCGCTTTTCGTCGAGCGAACCGCGTGCACCGACGAATTCGGGAATGTTGGTAGTGTAAAGTTTCGTCACGTCGATTACGGCTGCGCTGTCTGCGCCATAACTCTCGATTGGGAATACAGCAACGATGGGAGGATACGTCGCCTGCCGCACGGCCCGATAAACGGGAAGAGTCGAATCAGCCGTGATCTCGAACGTCACACTCCGGAGAAGAATTCGATTGCCTTCCTTCTCCCAGCGAAGAACGCGCTCGGTGAATTCGTCGCCACCGAAAGAGTTTCCACCACTCGCGCGCGCGAAACGTCCCACGAGTAGCATGTCTTTGTTGAGCTCACCGCGCGGAATTTCATAGTATAGAGTGTCACCGACGCGATGCGTTCGGAAAAGTCCGTTTGATGAGCGGGCCGATGCAGGGATGAGCTTCGTGTAGGGCTTGAGTCCGAGCGCGCGATTGGCCGAATCGGCGGCGTCTGCTTTCTTCGCCGCTTCGCTCTTCGCGACCGGAGCAGGAGGACCCTGTCGAGGGAAGATGAAACAGCCCTGCGCGCTCAATGCGAGAGCGCACACAGCCATGTAGTAGCGGAGCACTATGAGTCGGTTGGTTATTTGTTACAACGGGCTCGATGTGTCGGGAAGCGACCCGACTGCCATCCCCATCGTGTGATACCCTTTATCCACGTAAATGGTAGTGCCGGTAATGCCACTGCCCAGTGGACTCGAGAGAAAAGCTGCAGTGACTCCGACCTCTTCCGCGGTGAGCGGATCAGTCATGGGAGAATTGACCGAGCAATAAGTCACCATTCGATCGATGATCCCAATCGCGCTCGCAGCGCGTGATGCATAAGGGCCGGCGGAGATTGTGTTGACTCGCAGCCCGTATTTTCGTCCAGCCTCGAACGCTAGTACGCGCGTGTCGCTTTCAAGCGCAGCCTTCGCTGAAGACATTCCCCCGCCATAGCCAGGAATGACACGCTCGCTCGCCATGTAAGTGAGTGATAGAAGGGATCCGCCAGAGCGCATCATCGGGCCCAGCCGACTCACCAACGCGATCATCGAGTAAGCGCTTACACTCAGCGCCGCCAAATACCCTGCGCGACTCGTTTCGAGTAACGGCTTTTTTACTTCTGGAGCGTTGGCAAGTGAATGAATGACGATATCGAGCGATTGTTCTCCGAAATCAGCGCGAATCCGATTCACTAATCCTTCGATCGTGAAATCTCCAGTGTCCCGATAGCGCTTATTCGATCGAATGTCATCGGGAACGTCGGCCATCGAATCATAAGCTGCGTCGAGCGGATAGATCTTCTCGAACTGGAGCGTCTCGCCGGATGAAAGGCGGCGCGATTCGTCCATCTTTCCACGCTCGATGAGATTCATGAAGATGTTGAGCGCAGGCGGCCACGTTCCCACACAAACGCTGGCACCCGCCTCGGCGAGTGCTTTGGCGGCCGCAAAGCCATAACCTCCATCGTCAGCGACGCCGGCTACGAGCGCTCGGCGTCCCCTCAGGTCAATATTCAGCATCGGGGGGATATGTTCTAATCCCTGAAGAGCGGCAAGGGGTGTGATGTTTGCATTTTCGCAGGAAGAGGCGTTCGTTTTTCGAAATTACCAACGGAGTCGAAGTGGCAAGGGTGATTAACATTGTTCTTTCTCTGTCACTGCTGGCGGGTAGCGCAGTACAGGCTCAAACTGCGGATACAACAACCAAAGAAAAGCCTAAACCACTGTTCGTAGTCAAAGATCTTGCAGTGGCGGCAGCGTTCGCGGCTGGTACTGTCGCATTGGCTCCGCTCGATAGGCATGTTACGATTCAGCTTCAAAAACCTGCCCGACAGTCGAACAGAATTCTAAAAACGAGTGCGACCGTTTTCAGATTGCTTGGGGAACCTGGCGGATTGATTACCGCCACGGGCATTTATTTGATCGGCCGAGCTGATGGACAGCAAAAAACACAGGAGCTCGGGCTTCACACAATGGCCGCGATTGCTCTCTCCGGAGGCGAGGCGGGCGCAATCAAGATGATTGCCGGAAGAGCCCGTCCCTATGCGAGCTTGGACAACGCCCGCAATTTTGGTTTTCTTCGCGGGCTCAAGGACGACAAGTATCGTTCCTTTCCATCGGGACACACAACGAGCGCGTTCGCATTCGCCGCCGCAGTGTCCGGTGAAACGCAACGCTGGTGGCCGAGCACGCGGTGGATAATTGGTCCAATCCTGTACAGTGGCGCGACATTGACTGGAATGTCACGCATCTACAACGAAGCCCATTGGGCAAGCGACGTGATGGCAGGGGCAGCACTCGGCACAATTACCGGAGCGAAGATGGTGCGTTATGAGCACACGCATCCGAAAAACTGGCTCGATAGAAAATTTCTGAAAATGGGAGTCAGTGTGGTAAACGGAGTCGGCTGGGTACCGATTGTGTCGACCGTCTCATACTGAGAGGTGCAACTCAACGGGATTTTCATCATTGCTACGCTGGAAGGTGACGCTGGCGAGCAGATCAAGGAAATAAACGAGCGCTTCGACCCTCGGCTCGCTCGATATAAAGCGCCGCATGTAACGATCACCGGATCGTCAGGCGTTGGACCGATATCGTCATCAGTCACGACTGTTGAATTGTGGGAGAAGCTGGCGCCGATCACTTCGTCGACGGCACCGATGACTCTTACCTTCGCGCCGCCGATGAGATTCATGCAGACCGAGATCGTTGTTCTCCCGCTCGATCCCCATGGACCACTGAGAGTTTTTCACGATCGCCTCGCCAGCAGCGGCCTTTCATTTGGTCGAGCGCGATTCACCTTCAGTCCTCACTGTACACTGACTTTGTATGCTACCCTTAGTGCCGATGCAGTGCGCGAGTTACTGGCGCTGAAAGTAAGCGTTCCCGCGGTGATCGATCGCGTGCAGGTAGTCCAGGCGCTCGACCCGCAACCTCCGCGCGTTCTCCTCGAGCTACAACTCACAGGTGGACCCGAGAAGCCTTGAGCGCGCGTGGCGCGCAATGTGGATGCGCGCAATCGGGCGGGCACTCCCCGGACCTCGTGTCGTAGACGCGACAAAATTCGACGCTGCTCCTCTCCGCACTCTGTTTGTCAGATACGAGCGGATTGGTGACATGATCATGGCGACTGGACTGATCCGGGTATTGGCACAAGCATCGGCTCGCGGAAAAATCGACGTCGTAGCTAATCCAACGACTGCGCCGGTGCTCGAAGGAAATCCGTATGTCGGAAAAGTCTACACGCTCGATCGTGGATCGCGGACGAGTTACGTGAGATTGATGCGTCGGCTTCGCCGCGAGCGATATGACGTGATCGTTGATGGACGAATCAACAATCCACCGATTTTTACCTCCACGCCGATGCTGATGCTCGCGGCGCGGGCGCCGTATCGCATCGGAGTTGGCGGCGGTAACAATGATCTCATCTATAACGTGCGCGTGCAGCAGTACGATCGATCGGTTCCATATATCGAGGGGTCGAAGGCGTTATCGATGCCGTTTGGCGTAGACCCGAGTGCAGTCGATTGGCAGCCGGAAATTTTTCTCTCCAGCGAGGAATATCGAAGAGCTGAGTCGCATTGGATGAAAGCTTCGGAGCTGGTCAAGGAAACGAGTCGAGAAGATGGTGGCGAGTTCACGCGTCGATTGCTCGTAAATCTTTCGGCGTCAGAAAAGAAACGACGCTGGCCCGATGAGAAGTTCGTTGAAGTTCTGACAGGAATTCGTGGAATCGCACCTCGAATGCCGATTATAACGATCGGGTTGCCCAGCGAATGGGATCGTGTGAAGGGTTCTGCCGAGAGTGTGAGGGCATTGCCGGTTCAGACGCCGAAGCTGCGTGATGCGCTCGCTTTGGTGGGCACGTCAGACATGGTGTTCACCCCGGATACGAGCATCTCGCACGCGGCTTCAGCGTTCAGGAAGCCTGCAGTCGTATTGCTCAAGCGCGAACATCATCCGTACGCGCCGTACAACATTCCCGGAGAGAACATCTTCTGGGACGGAAACGAGATCAAAGATCTTTCCGTAGAGACGGTAGGAAACGCTGTCGAGAGGCTGGTGCGAGCAAACCCCGGCTAGCGGCTAGCGGCTAACGGCTAGCGGCTACCAGCTACCGGCTACTAGCTACCGGCTACCAGCTACCAGCTTTCTGGTACGTCATGCATCATTAAGGGCGTCCAAAATTGAAGGCAGTCGTATAAGATGAAGCCGTTGTTACGATCGACCTCCGTCGTCGGACTGCTCCTTGTAGCCGCGACTACCAAAGTAAGCGCACAGCATTCGCACTCCGATATCACGCCCGTCATGAGCGCCGTTGACATGTCCGCGATGGCAGCGCACATGGAGACCACACCCACTCGCAAAGCCACCACCGCCGATTCCCTTCGGGCTAATGACATCGTCAACGATCTGCGAGCAGCAATTGCCAAGTATCGTGATGTCAAAGTTGCCGAGGCCGACGGATTCAAGATGTTCGCGCCGCAGATCAGGAATCAGGTCGTCTACCATTTCACCAGGAATATCTCGGCTCTCGAGAATCAGTTCACGTTCAATGCGGCTCGTCCGACCTCACTACTATATAGAAAGGATGCTCAGGGAAATTTTGTCCTGATGGGGGCGATGTACACCGCTCCAAAGCGCTACACAGTGAGCGATCTCGATAAGCGGATTCCAACCAGCGTTGCCCAGTGGCACAAGCACGTCAATTGGTGCCTCCCGCCCTGGCGAGCTAACAACCGCTGGACCGAGATGAAAAACGGGCGGCCGGTTTTTGGACCACTCGGCGTTTCGACGCGCGAAGAGTGTGATGCCGCGGGCGGTCGATTTGTGAAAGAAGTCTTCGGGTGGATGGTCCACGCGAACGTATTCGCCGGCAACGATCCCAAGGTCATCTGGGGAGACACGCATATGCGCGGCGACGAAATGATGGAGCACTGAACTGCACCGCGGACCGCGGACAGCGGGGTTACCGCGGAATTCGGAGTGTCTCCGCAGCTCGTAGTAGGTTTCCCAATCCGTAGTTAGTCAGCAGTTCGGAATAGCAGTTGGTTCGCCCTCCGCAGGCGAAGCGTATCTTTACCGCATGATTCGCAGACTCATTTCGCTACTCGCATTTGCTGCGACCGCATCCGCGGCGGCACAAGCGCCGCGATTGGTCGCTCCGGCCCCGGGCGAGCATCGGCTCACATCAATCCGGCAACTCACCTTCGGTGGCGAAAATGCCGAAGCCTATTTCAGCCACGATGGAAAATGGCTGACTTTTCAAACGACTCGCGCCGGCCACGCTTGCGACCAGCAGTACGTGATGCGCATAGACGGAACCGGACTTCATCGAATCTCCGACGGTCGCGGCAAGACAACATGCGGCTGGTTCTTTCCGGGCGATAAGCGTCTTTTTTTCGCTTCATCGAGCGCGCATGATTCGACGTGTCCGCCCAAACCCGATCCATCGAAGGGATATGTGTGGCCACTCGATCGATACGACATCTATACCGTCAATCGAGACGGATCAAATCTCAAGCGACTCACTCACTACGATGTCTACACTGCGGAAGGCGTTCTATCTCCGGATGGAAAGAAAATCGTTTTCACATCCCTCAAGGACGGCGACCTCGACATCTACACAATGAATGCCGATGGAACTGACGTTCGCCGTCTGACGAACACACCGGGCTATGACGGCGGCGCGTGGTGGTCACCTGACGGAAAGCAAATCGTGTATCGCGCGAATCATCCGACCGACAGTGCCGAGCTGCGTGCGTATCGCGATCTTCTTGCGCAACGCCTTGTACGACCAGCGAAGGTCGAGCTCTTCCTGATGAATGCCGACGGATCGAATCAACACCAGATTACGCACCTGGGCGGCGCGAATTTCGGCCCGTCATGGACTCCGGATGGAAAAAAAATAATTTTCGCGTCCAATTACTTGAGCCCGCGCAGCGGAAACTTCGATCTTTTTCTCGTCAACACAGACGGAACGGGACTCGAGCAGCTAACATTCGACGAAACGTTCGATGGATTTCCTGAATTCAGTCCCGACGGGAAGAAATTAGTGTGGGCATCGAATCGTCACGCAAATAAGCCGACAGAAACAAACCTCTTCATCGCCGACTGGCGTTGAATCAATTCAAACAGGAGCCAAGTACGTGAACGCAAACTTGACGATGATTGCTCTGCGCCTGATACACATCATCCTGGGAGCCTTTTGGGTCGGCGGCGTAGTGAGTGTCGCGTTTTTCATTCTGCCCGCGCAACGAGCGATCGGCCAGCCGGGCATGTTGTTCGTGCGCCAGCTGATGATGGGTCAGAAATTCCGATCCTATATGATTGGGGCCGCAGTGCTGACCATTCTTTCCGGGCTCACGATGTACATCCGATATGCGATGGCGGGGGGCGGGTGGGCGCAGACGAATGATGCAAAGGTTCTCGGAGTCGGAGCCGTGGCAGCAATCATCGCCGCCGGAATCGGCACCGGATACACCGGAACGCTCGGCAAAAGGATGCTGGAGCTCGGCGGAAAAATTCAGGCGTCAGGTGGTCCGCCGACAGATGCGCAAAAGGCGGAAATGGAATCGCTCCAGATCAAAATGCAGAGCGCATTCCGAATTGTCGCGATTCTATTGCTGCTTACCGTTGCCGCGATGGCCAGCGCGCGATACTTGTAACCACGCGCCGGCCCTCCGGCATCACTTCATCTATAACGTCAGCGCTTCATTGACTTCGGCGCGTTTCTCATTAGACGCGCGAATTGAATGAAGCGTTTGCCTGCGCGCGCGAATGCTCAGTCTTTGTCGCGCGGCCAGGGTTTGTCGATGGACCTGTTGTAGCGTGAGAGCTTCGTTCCACCGGGTCCATACAAATCCTTGCGTAGGCGCAACGCGAACCAGATCGCTGAGGTGACGCCAGCTGTCACCGCGAGAATAGTCTTCGTGTCTTTCTTTCGCGGAGGTCTCACCTTCCGCTTGACGGTCTCGATCACATCACCTGGTTTCATCGCGACCTCAGCGTGAGCTCAAGAAGATAGCCAATCGATTATTTCAATGCGAAAGCGACAACGTAATCGCCGAGCGTTGTTCCCAAACTCCCGTGGCCGCCGGCCGCGATGACAACAGTCTGTCGCCCAGTGACTGGCGAGCGATAAGTCATCGGCGTCGCTTGTCCGCCCGCAGGGAGCGCGCCCTTCCAAAGTTCCGCTCCGGTTTGAGTATCGAATGCACGCAGATAATCATCCATTGTACCCGCGACGAAAACGACATCGCCGGCAGTAGTAATCGGGCCGCCGAGTGATGGAGATCCCCACTTGACGCTTCCTGGAATCGATGCGAGAGGTCCTACCATACCAAGCGGAACTTCCCACCGAATTGCGCCGGTCGTCAGGTCGACCGCTACGAGTTGTCCCCAGGGAGGTGGGTTGCAGGGAACGCCTTTGGGACTGAGAAGGAAGCGACGTGTCATTGCGTAAGGAGTCCCACGCATGCTCCCGACCTCAATCCCGAAACCTCGACCGGCATCGACGGCCGCTTGCACGCTGTCGCGTGGAACGACGCGTACCACCTGGAAGATTCTGTTGATGCTGGTGACCAGCAAATTGCGATTAATGTCGACAGTCGCCCCACCCCAATTCGTTCCGCCAACTGCGCTCGGATAAACGAGTGAGCCCTCATAGCTCGGCGGCGTGAACATTCCGGTAATGCGTACGCCGGCCAACATTTCCCGGCACGCAGCTTTCTCCTCAGGGGTGAGGCCAAACACACTGTCAACACTCATCGCGGAGCTGCCACCCAGATTGCCAGTCGCGACAGGGAATGGTTGAGTCGGAGAAGCGGATTCTCCCGCGATCGAGCTCGGGGAAACGGGGCGCTCTTCGACGGGAAGCAGTGGCTTTCCGGTAAGGCGATCGAGAACGAAGACGTGCCCCTGCTTCGTCGTTACGGCGACAGCTGGAATGTCTCTTCCATCATGATGAAACGTGAACAGCGCCGGCTCTGCAGCAACGTCGTAATCCCAGAGGTCATGGTGGACGACCTGAAATCCCCAGACGAATTCACCGGTCGATGCGCGTAAGGCAACGACCGAATTTGCGTAGAGATTTTTACCGGGACGGAGCCCTCCGTAATAATCAGGAGATGCGCTGCCGGTGGGAATGAAAACGAGATCGCGCGCTGGATCAGATGCAATCACTGACCACGCATTAGCAGAGCGAGTGCGTGCCGCCGCTGTAGAATCCCAGCTTTCGTAACCGGCATCGCCGCGCTTTCGAGGGATTGGATCCCAATCCCATTTCTTCGCGCCCGTGCGAGCGTCGAATGCGCGAACAGTTCCGCGCTCGAGATCGACTCCGCGGTTGTCGCCCATCGACGAGCCAACGACCACGACGCCATTGACCACCGCCGGCGGCGACGTCACATCGTATTGTCCTTTCTGAACAGGTCCGACATCGAGAGTGAGATCGATCGTGCCTGCATTTCCGAAATCCCTGCACGGCTTTCCATTCTCGGCATCGATGGCGATTAGTCGTGCATCGATTGTCGGAAGAAAAATCCGGCGAGTACAGGGAGCATCGGGCTTCGCGGTCGGATCAATCCATGCCGACACGCCGCGTGAAGCAAATGCTTCGTTGTAATTCACCATGCGATCGATCTTCGGATCGTATGTCCAACGCTCGGCGCCACTTTCAGCGTCGAGTGCGATCACGCGATTGAATGGCGTGCTGAAGTACAACGTTTTCCCGAATAGAATCGGCGTTGCCTCGAAGGTGCTTTTGCGCGGATACTTGCTGCCGTCGGAGATGTCGCCGGTTCGGTAAGTCCACACTACGTGGAGATTGCTGACGTTCGACTTGTTGATTTCGTTGAGCGGCGAATAACGAGCGCCTCCGGGGTCGCGACCGTATGTCGGCCAATCACCGGCTGAAATAGAGTTATCGTTTGTACGAGACTCGGCGGAGGCGCAGCCTAATGCGGCCGAGGCGAGAATTGTCAGACAGAAACTTCGTGGAGACACGATGCGTACCTCGGAAGTAATTGACTCGGGAGAACAAGATGCCAACTGAAGAGCACAAAGTTTCGGGGAAGAATCTACTAGACCGCGTGAAGCAGATCATTCACGAGGGGAACGTGCGGCGGATCACGATCAAGAACTCCGAGGGGAAGTCGGTGCTCGAGATTCCGTTGACGGTTGGGGTAGTTGGAGTGCTTCTGCTACCCGTATGGGCGGCTGTTGCGGGAGTTGCAGCGCTGGCGTCCGATTACACGCTCGTCGTCGAACGGACTGAGTGAAGTGCTGTCTACCGGCTTCCAGCTACCGGCTTCCAGCTACCGGCTACCGGCTGTCGGTCACCGGCTCTCTGCTATCGGTAACGTGCGACCGGTTTTCTGTAGGGGTTTTGTAAGACATAAGTGTTCTCTCAATCGCGCGCCAACGTTTTGCGGTGGCAATTCGTAATAATGGTAGCGGTGATGGGTAGCACTTGTAGGAAGCGAGGCCGGTTGTGTGGTGGAGCACAGCCGGTTTCGTCTTTTGGGGCGAATAAGTAGCTATTCGATACTAATTGCGGAATAGCAGTCGGTCCTAGCTCCGCAGTTATTCTCTAACTTTGAGTATGACCGACGAGGCCAGTGGCGAGATTCGCCACGTTACCGACACTGCTTTCCTTGTCGCGCAATATAGGGCGAATGAATCAACTCGGCCCGATGCACTCTTTTCCGATCCGCTCGCAGGAATGCTCGCGGGCGACAAAGGAAAAGCCCTTGCTGCTGCAAGTCCTGTCGGACCAATCACAGGATGGATCCTGGCGGTGCGCACCGTGGTGATCGACGCTCTCATCAACGGTGCGCTCGAGCTTGGAGTTGACACCATTGTGAACCTTGGCGCCGGGCTCGATGCTCGTCCGTACAGACTCGCGCTACCGCCTCAACTCACGTGGATCGAAGTCGATTTTCCGGAGATGATCGACTACAAAGTTTCGCTGCTCGCGGGCGAGACTCCGCGCTGCCGGCTCGAGCATATCGCCGTCGACCTCGGCGACGACGAAGCGCGCCGGCAATTTCTCGCCGAGCTCGAATCACGCAGTGAAAAAATATTGGTTCTTACCGAAGGTGTAATTCCATATCTGTCGAACGATCAGGTTAGCGCGCTTGCAGCCGATCTTCATTCGATGAAGAACGTGCGCTACTGGATTGCGGATTATTTCTCGGAGGTCGTGCATCGTTGGCGTGAGCAGCGCGGCGTCAGTGATCGCATGCGCGAAGCACCGTTCCTGTTCAGGCCCGGCGACTGGTTTGAATTTTTCCGGCAGCGTGGGTGGAGGGTGCATACAATCCGTTATCTGATGATCGAGGGAAAACGAATCGGTCGACCGTTTCCCGTTCCGCGTAGAGCGCGATCGTTCCGGATGATGCTCATGTACGCTCTTCGGCCGAAACTCAGGCAACGATTGGCGCGGAGCATGGGATTCGCAATGCTCGAGCCCACACAAAAGAGTGCGGACTCTGCAATTAGTTTTGATTAACCTCCTGGCGATAAGGGTTATTTCTTTTTCAGCTCCATCGTCCAAATGTCGCTTTGCCTATCTCCGAGCGTGAAGTAAAGGTTGTTCGAGTAGGCAGCGAGCCATGTTCGGTAGAACTGACGAGCGGGGTCTGTAAGATGAAGGAGTCTTGTCTCCGGGTCACCGTTGATTGGTAGCTGCCAGATTGCGGACGTGCCGTCCTTTTCGCGAACTGAAATGAACAAGTGACGCGAGTCTGTGCTCCAGCCAAGACCGCCGGCGTTTTGGAAGGCTTGTTCCAATTTTGGTGAAGGAATCTCCTGCTCTCCGGTTCCGTCGGAATTCATAACCGTGATACGCCACTTGCATCGAGGGCAAACCATCCCGCCGGCGCCAGTGGTCGCGAGATGTTTTCCGTCAGGTGAGAACGCAATAAAACTCGCAAGTAGGCGGAACCGCGGATCACCCCACTTGTGAGAGCGCGCATCGCGTCGCACCTCGAACATGGAGTCCGGGGCAACGAGGAATAGGAGGCCGTTTCCGTCAGGCGTCCATATCGGAAGCCGTTCTTCCCGTGGGCTCACAACCACAGCGGTAACGTTCGCGCCCGATGCGTCCATCACGTAAATGTCGCGGTTCCCATTCTGGAAACTGTGGAACGCTATTTCATTCCCATCCGGCGACCACGATGGGGAGAAATTATCCACGCCATTATGCGTGAGCTGCTGAGCTTCTCCCCCGGCGACGGGGAGCCTGTAGATGTCTGAGTTGCCGTTGAGGTTCGAATCATACACGAGCCACTGACCGTCAGGCGATATGGACCAGTATTCGATTGTCTGGTTACCGATGGTGACTTCGTGCAGCGATGGTTGCGCGACGGCTGCCGGAGAAAGCGGCGTAGACCAAACGTTCGCGACAGTATTGAACACGCTGTACGTGAGCGTTTTGCCGGACCGATCGAGCGAGATAGTGTGAGCGTTGAGTCCAGTCGTTAGCCGTTCTGGATCGCCATATGGTGCGAGATTGCTGGAGATCCGCTGCAAGTAAATGTCGCGCCCCCCGCCAAGCGAAGATACAAACAGCAGCGAACCATCTGGTGTCCAGGCGGGACTCGTGTTGAGATGAGCGTTGTCTGTTACTCGAACGAGTTTTCCTCCATCGGGACGAACCACCCATATCGACGACGACGCGATGTTGCCGATGTTTTCGCCTACGGCGAACGCGAGGTTCCCGCGTGCGACGGCGATAAGCTTATCGTCCGGTGACCATGCAGGCCCTGACATTCCGTCGTTGGTTGCAGTCTCGTGCAACACGCGGGGATTCTCGCCGTGTGATCCAGCTATCACCAGCTCGTCGGTTTGTCGGCGTACGCACGCGATACGATCACCCGCGTTGGACCATGAACAGCCGAAGACATTTTCGGGCGGATGCAGTGCAGGCACGCCGCCAAGTGCGGGAATGACGTAGTTGTGGTCATTGGACCAGTAAAGAATCTCTGACCCATCAGGACTCCACCTCGGCCAGCTTGGATTTGCTGTGCTGTCCGTCAGAGCGATCGATCTTCCTCCTGATAATTCTTTCACGTACAGGCGCTGATTCGGCCATGCCCCGGCGACGTAGGCGATCATGCGTGCGTCAGGCGAAATAGCTGGATGTATCTCCAGACCCGGCGCATTCGTCACCTGCCGCGTATTCGCCACGACAAGTGTCTGTGCTCCTCGACGGAAGGCGATCGTGCTCCCGATCAGCGCGACGGTGACGAAGCCAACAACCGCGGCGGCAATCGCAATTCTCTGTGGCGTCCATTTGAACGGTGTGCGTTCGATTGGAACATGAGCTGCGCTCGATCCGCTGGTGGTCGCGTACGGCTCGAGTGCATCGTGTAATTCCTCAGCACTCCGCCACCGATCCGCTGGATGTTTTTCCATGCATCGCATGATGATCGCTTCCAGACCGGCAGGAATCTGCGGACGATGTTCACTTATGCTCGCAGGTCTGGACGTAACGTGCGCGGAGAGGGTTTGCTGCGCATTCATTCCCGCGAACGGCGGTTTTCCCGTGAGCAATTCGTAACCGACGACACCAAGCGCGTATATGTCAGCACGTGAATCGATAAGCGGATCGGCAACCGCCTGCTCCGGAGCCATGTATGTCGGGGTGCCGAGTGCCACGCCGAGTGAGGTAAGCTCTGGTCCGCCGGTGGGAGTTTCGGCTGTTGCATTACTCAATGCTTTTGCTACGCCAAAATCGGTGACGAGAGCGTGATTACCGGAAATGAGAATGTTTTCCGGCTTGATGTCACGGTGTACGACGCCCTGCGCGTGCGCGTAGCTCAATGCATCGGCAACTTCGCGGAGAATCTTCGTTGCATCCTGAACGGGCAGCTCACGCGTTTTGCTGAGTCGTGTGCGAAGGCTTTCCCCGGCGATGAACGGCATCGTGTAGTAGAGCAGCGAGCCGCGCGCTCCGGCAAAGAGGAGCGGAACGATGTGTGGATGTTGAAGTCGTGCGGCTAGCTGTATCTCTCTTCGAAAACGGTCAGTATTGATTCCTGCTGCCAGGTCGGGCGGAAGAACTTTGATAACAACCTGTCGGTCGAGCTCGGTGTCTGTGGCGACAAAGACGCGCGACATCCCTGCGCCGCCAAGCTCGCGATCTATTCTATAGGTAGCGCCGACTACGTCCTGGAGTTGTTCTTGGAGCTCTGAGCTCAACGAGTGTCTCGGGATTCGTTGCCGCCCAAATATAACGTTGACTCACGCATGCGGTCATCGCTCGTCGATGCCCAAATCGACAAACGGCGTAGAGGCATCTCGTGCTCCATCATCCTTGATCCGGAAAGCCCCGAGGTAATACAGTCTAGCTGAAGGCGCGGCGATGACGTTTGTGAACGTGCGACTCTCGTGTGGCTCGAGGACGAAGTCAGGCAGCTCGAGTGCGCGCATGCTCCACTGAGATCGAGCACCGAGATAATGCGTATCACGATCGCTGTGACTCGAGTATCCGCTCAGAGATATGGGATCACTTGAATTGGACGGTTTCCGCTCTCGCCGCACATTGCCGAGGTTCTGTACGGTAAGCTTCACCTCAAGCGAGTCGCCGCTCGAGTTGTGAATCCGGCGAACGTTCGCTGAGTACTTGATTCCATGAATCGTTCGTGACGCATGAATTGGATCGAGCCCCTTTGAGAGATCAGCATAACCCGCGTCGAGATCGACGATTCGCCAGTTTAAAGAGAATGCAGCGGTGAAATAGTAGCGCCCCGCTGGAAGTGAATCCGCGAGGATTTCATAAGTCCGCACCGACTCGGTGAATTCGCGCGGGCTGGCCGAATCATGCGGTGCAATGCTGCCAATGGCGAGGTAATCCGGGCAAATATAACGTGGATACATGTTGAAGTTGCGTACCACTTGCGCCGGCGGGCCTCGTCGAGATGAGACCCAAACCGGCTTTCCAGTTTTTTTCGGATTCCGATACGCCTGGAGGTCAATCGCACACGCACCGTATTCGAGATGTACCGTGTCAGCTCCATTGTTATAGGCTGTGATGTGCGTCACCAACGACGTGGGCGCGGTTCCTTCGACGTTCGTTCGAACCTTGTACGTGAGAGTGCGAAGACCAGGATCGAAAGTCGCCTCACCCGCGCGCAGATCCAGAACCATATCGGGTAAATGAAGCTCGGCGACGATGTACCAGGGGCCGAGTGATTTCCTGCCGCCGGCCACGACCCAACCTTGTAGCGAATTGTTGAACACTCTTGAGTGGCCAGGGTCCAGCGAAAATGCTGTTACAGGTTGCACATTGCAGTACGATTCGTTCCACGATTGTGAATCCGCAGCGACCCCCGTACGCGAGGGTGTCGCATAAGCACGCAGACGCACTGTACCGCATCCCTTAACGACAGTGTGGACAGGTGCCGATCCAATATTCTTGATGGTGACCGTCACATCGACGTCTCCCATGATACCGGGAGAACCGAGCTTGCCGCGACCGCTATAGCCGACGCCGCCTTCGGCTTTGTAGACCAAGCTTCCACGAATGATGCTATCGGGTACCGGCGCTTCCTGTGACCCGGTGACGCAGGGAATCAGAACGGCGATGTACGCGGTTGTCACGCACCGTGAGAATTTCGTCAATGTTAACTCGCTATCTCAATTCGCTAACTTTCATTGCTGCATTTTCGGACGCATCTCATACTGCAATAATCAGAGGCTTAGAACTTGGCCCCGCAATTCATCTATGTAATGAAGGACCTGCGCAAAGTCGTCCCGCCCTCGCGGGAGATTTTGCGCGGCATCTGGCTCTCTTTTTATCCCGGCGCAAAGATCGGCGTACTCGGCGCAAATGGAGCGGGGAAGTCGACTGTGCTCAGGATCATGGCCGGCGTCGATCACGATTTTCAGGGCGAGGCGTGGCCGCACGAGGGAACGCGGATTGGATACCTCCCGCAGGTTCCCGAGCTCGATGCGACGAAGGACGTACTCGGAAATGTCGAAGAGGCTGTGGCTACTCAGCGCGCGCTTCTCAGGCAGTTCGAAGAGATCTCGATGAAATTCGCGGAGCCAATGAGCGATGACGAGATGGAGAAGCTTCTCGAAAAGCAGGGCAGAGTGCAGGAGCAGATTGATGCGCACAATCTGTGGGAGCTCGATCGCAAGATAGAGATTGCGATGGATGCGCTGCGCCTTCCGCCGGCTGATGCTTCTATAGAT
>JBHELX010000001.1:255876-256168 GCA_046262875.1 Gemmatimonadaceae bacterium
TCGGGTGGAGAGAAGCGGCGTGTTGCGTTGTGTCGCACGCTGCTCGAGGAGCCGGACATGCTCCTGCTCGACGAGCCGACGAATCATCTCGATGCGGAAAGTGTTGCGTGGCTCGAGCGGTATCTCGCGGAATTTCCGGGAACCGTCGTGGCGGTGACACACGACCGGTATTTCCTCGACAACGTTGCGAAGTGGATTCTCGAGCTCGACCGCGGATATGGAATTCCGTGGGAGGGGAATTACACGTCGTGGCTCGATCAGAAGAAGACGCGACTTGCGCAGGAGGAGAAGC
>JBHELX010000002.1:0-37794 GCA_046262875.1 Gemmatimonadaceae bacterium
TCTGTCGCCCGGCGCGGTGATAATCCCAATCCGACGCGCAGCGTCCAGGTTGTAAACGAATTCCATCAGCCCCGCGATAGCTGCTGGATTGTGCGCGTAATCCACGAGCACTCGACCCTTGCCAACGCGCATCAGGTTCAGGCGCCCGGGTGTGAGGGACGGAGAAGGGAAGAAAGAGAGAAGGCCTGCACGGATATCGTCGTAGCGCATTCCCTGGACGTACGCGGTTGCAATTGCTGCGAGTATGTTCTCGTACTGGAACCGCGCTGCGCCTCCGAGGGTCAGTGGGACCTCGCGCACAGATGCGATTGGAATGCGCAATCTTCCACGACGAATGACGAAAGTATCCTTTTCGATTCGCGCGCCGATTCCATTTCGTGAGAGGTGCAAATCGAATTGAGCGCTCTCACCCTCCGGCTTTGTCGAGAAAAGAACGATGTCACCCATGCTGCGATCGCGCATCGCATAGACGAGTGGATCATCTGCATTGAGCACCGCGTGCCCTTCGCGTTTCACGACCGCCGCAACGACGCTCTTCACATCGGCGAGCTGCTCGACAGTTTGAATTCCGCGAAGACCCAGATGGTCGGCGGTAACGTTGAGCACAACGCCGACGTCGCATTCGTCGTAGCCGAGCCCCGCGCGGAGAATTCCGCCGCGTGCGGTTTCGAGGACAGCGATGTCGACGGTTGGATTCGACAGAATGATGTTCGCCGAGAACGGACCGGTCATGTCGCCTTCGATAACGAGGCGGTTGCCGAGGTAGGTGCCGTCGGTTGTGGTGAATCCGACGACATTCTCGCTTACCCTGAAAAGATGGGCAATCAAACGAACTGTGGTTGTCTTGCCGTTTGTGCCTGTTACCGCGATGACCGGAATCGTCGCGTCGACGCCAGGCGGATAGAGCATGTCGATGATCGGCGCCGCGACGTTGCGCGCGCGTCCCTCGGCGGGGTGAGTATGCATCCTGATGCCCGGTCCGGCGTTCACTTCGATGATGACGCTCTTGTTCTCGCGGAACGGAACAGAAATATCCGGCGTGACAACGTCGATTCCAGCGATATCGAGACCGATCACGCCCGCTGCCATTTCGCACGCGGTAATGTTGTCGGGATGCATCTCGTCGGTGCGATCGATCGAAGTTCCGCCAGTCGAAAGATTCGCCGTCGCAGCGAGCGTCACCATTTCGGCTTCCGCCAGAACCGTGTTCATCGTGCGTCCGGTTCGCGCGAGATGTTCGATTGCGCGCTCGTCGGTCGGAATCTTCGTCAGAATCTTTGTGTGCCCGACGCCGCGCCTTGAATCCTTATTTGCTTCTTCAATCAGCTCGGCGATTGTTCGCTTCCCATCGCCTACCACGTTCGCCGGAACACGCTCGGCAGCAGCGACAACTTTCTTGTTGACTACGAGCACGCGATGGTCGCGTCCCTCGGCGAATTGCTCGATGACGATGCGCGAGCCATATGCGGAAGAATGCTTCCATGCCTCGCGTAGTCCCGCCTCGTCATTGAGTCGGCCGGAAATTCCTCGACCATGATTTGCGGCGAGTGGCTTGAGAATCACGGGATATCCGATCTCCGCCGCGATTTCCAAAGCGCGTTCGACAGTTCGTGCGACGTCGCCTTTCGGAACCGGAAGTCCGATGTTCTCGAGAACGCGCTTGGTGTCGTCTTTGTCCTGCGCGATCTCGACACCGATCGCGCTCGTCGAATCGGTGAGCGTTGCCTGAATGCGATGAAGATTTTTTCCGAGGCCCAGTTGGACGAGTGAATAGTTGTTCAGCCGGCGAACGGGAATTCCCCGGCGTCGCGCTTCCTCTACAATTGCGCCGGTAGACGGACCGAGTCGCGACGATTCGTGCAGAGAGAGCAGCTCATCGGTAATCGTACGAACGTCGATTTCTTCACCGGCGATGCATGCGCGAACGATCGTCACCGCGTCGCGCATCGCCTGTAATCCGACTTGCTCTTCCTCGTACGCGACGATCAGCCACCACACACCTTCGTCGCCGGATGGAACTACTCGCCCGAATGAAACGTCGTTGCCGATGAGCGTTTGCAGCTCGAGCGCAACGTGCTCGAGTACGTGAGGGAAGTGAGTTCCCTCGACAAGTCGCTCTATGAATCCACCGAAATGACCGCGATTACACTTGTGCGACTCGAGTGAAGGAATCGCGCTCGTGAGTCGCTCGGTGAAACCCGCCAAGTCCGTTGTCTTTACTCTCTCGAGCAATCCCTGATGGACATCGCCGGCGATTACGGGAGCGAGCCGCCAATAATTCGGTCCGCGCAATGCGCGAATGCGTGTGACGCGAAGCTCCTCCGGGTCGAAGCTCTGCGTCTCCTTTGTGGTCGTCTGGGCGGCCACTGTCGCCACTCGCGTGCTATTCCTCTGCCATGAACGGGTATTTATAATCCACGGGCGGCGAGAACGTTTCCTTGATTGCGCGCGCACTCACCCAGCGCACGAGATTCAAAATCGATCCCGCTTTATCGTTTGTACCTGAGCCGCGCGCGCCGCCGAATGGCTGTTGACCAACAACTGCTCCCGTCGGTTTGTCGTTGATGTAGAAATTTCCTGCCGCATTCCTGAGAGCGATCGACGCAGTTCTCACTGCTGAGCGGTCGCGCGCGAAGATTGCTCCGGTCAGCGCGTACGGCGAAGTCTGATCGACGATGGCGAGAGTCTCTTCCCATTTCGCGTCCGCATAAACGTGGGCTGTGACGACGGGTCCAAAAATCTCCTCGCACAAAAGCTTGTACGACGGATCATGCGTCTCGACGAGAGTGGGCTCGACGAAATACCCTTCGTCTCCTTTAACGCCTCCGCCCGCGATGATCTTCGCGTTGTCGCGGCCATGCGCAACGTATTCACTAATCTTTTCGAATGCGCGCTTGTCGATTACCGCGCCCATGAAGTTCCGGAAATCTGTTGGATCGCCCATCCGGATTTCCTTCATGATTGCGACAGTGCGATCACGAACTTCCGGCCAAATGGATTCGGGAATGTAGACTCGGCTCGCGGCTGAACACTTCTGCCCCTGATACTCGAATCCACCTCTTGCGATAGCGACCGAGAGAGCAGCTGGATCGGCCGACGCATGTGCGACGATGAAATCTTTCCCGCCCGTCTCGCCGACAATGCGTGGATACGAGCGATACTTCGACATGCTCGATCCGATCGTCCGCCACATGTTGTTGAAGACGCTCGTGCTTCCGGTGAAATGCACGCCTGCCAGATCGCGATGACCGAGCAGCTTGTCAGAGATCGTCGCAGCATCGCCAGGAAGAAAGTTGATCACTCCTGGAGGAAGGCCGGCTTCCTCGAGCAATTTCATGATGTAGTACGCACTCAGCATCGCACTCGATGCCGGCTTCCAGATCACGGTGTTTCCCATCAACGCCGGCGCTGTCGGAAGATTTCCGGCGATCGATGTGAAGTTGAACGGCGTCACAGAGTACACGAATCCCTCGAGCGCTCGATAATCGAGCTGATTCCACATCGAGTGATCGCTGATCGGCTGCTGATCGTAGAGTTGCTGCGCGTAGTGAGGATTGAATCGCCAGAAATCGATCAGCTCACACGCGGCATCGATCTCCGCCTGAAAGGCGGTCTTCGATTGGCCGAGCATCGTCGATGCGTTGAGCGTCGCTCGCCACGTAGTTGTGAGTAGCTCCGCAGCTTTCAGAAAAACCGCGGCACGATCTTCCCATGCCCAATTCGCCCAATCACGGGAAGCTGCGCGTGATGCTTCGATCGCTTTGTCAATTTCGGCTGGGCCCGCGCGGTGCCAGTCCGCAAGAACGTGACGGTGGTTGTGCGGCATCACGGTCTGTGCGAGATCGCCGGTGCGAATTTCATTTCCGCCGAGGATCAGCGGAATTTCAATCCGCTCATCTGCCATCGTGCGCAGTCGTTCTTTCAATGAAGCGCGCTCCGGACTCCCCGGTGCGTAACTTTTTACTGGCTCATTCTGCGGATTCGGCACTCGCCGGTTTCCAGCGAACCCGACAACCGCCGACATTTGCGGCGCTGTCGCTGGAGCGAAGGCTGCTGATTCAGGAGATTCAGTCGGTTTTGCGACCGGTACGTGGGCAGGGCGAACCGAAGATACGGCCATTCTAGTGATCCTTGTGGGTGTTCCCTCTTAGAGTTCAAAGATACAACGAATCGGCTACGGGCTACCGGCTACCAGCTACCAGAATGCGTGCAATAATCGCGGTTTTACTTCTACTCACTGCGTGCTCCGAGCAGAAAGTGCAGTGGAGCGAGGTCAACTACTCTGCGCCGCCGAGGCCGTCGAACATTTCCCTTGGAGCTTTCTCGCCGTCGGCTGACGCGTGCCCGGTATCAGTGCGCTGGACGCATGCCGGAACGGCTATCGTCGCGACATGGTGGGCGATCCGGAGGGACAGCAGCGGGGTGTTGTTCGTCGCGCGGTCGGACGACGGCGGACAAATCTGGACCAAGCCGGTGATTGCAGACTCCACTGATCACGGTGTTCGCGGATGCCAACGACCCGCACCCGCGATCGCCGTCGATTCCGCGAGCGGGTACGTCCATGTTGCTTATTTCTCCGAGCCCCTTCGCGGACATGGAATCTTCTTCGCGCATTCGATGGACAGCGGGCGAACGTTTCACTCGCCGGTGCCGATTGTATTCGGCGACCATCCTGCGTTCGTAGCAGTTGCATCGGAGGGTGATCGCGTCGCCGTCGCATACGACGATCCGAACAGTGTGCAACCCGCGATTGGAATAGCCCTGTCGAACACGATGGGACACATCTTCAAACCTGGGAACCCGATCTCGAGTGCGAGCGAGCGCGCCAAGCAGCCGAGCGTAGAACTCAGTGGCGACAGAATACGTGCGTGGTGGAGTGACTACTCCGACGATCCGCGCATAAGCGCTACACGGATTGCGTACCGCGAAGGTATATGGAAATGAAAAGCAACAGGACAAGGTCTGCGTTAGTTTGTTGCAAGTAGCTGTTCCCTCATGACCAGAGGAAGCGAAATGAAACGAAATACTCGTTGGAGTCGATGGTTGCTCGCTGTCGCGGCCTCGACGGTTACGCTGTCGTCTGCCGCGGCCGCGCAGGCGTATAGTTCGCCCTTCACTTTCGGAATCGCTGGCGGCGCTTCGATTCCGGTCGGCGACTTCGCCGATTTCGCTTCGACGGGTTGGCATGCGGGCGGCCTCGTCGAGTGGAACACGCCGACTTCTCCGATCGGAGTCAGGGTCGAGGGCGTGTACCACAAATTCGGTGAGAAGGATGAGAATTATCCGAGCATCGTCGCGGGCTTGCTCAACCTCGTTTGGAATTTCCCGATGACAGAGCCGTACACCGTGAGACCTTACCTCATTGGTGGCGCGGGGATCTACGACGTGCGTTGCGACGAATGCCCCTCGCAAACAAAGGCCGGACTCAACGGCGGCGGCGGAATTACGATCCCTCTGTCCGGGTTCTCGACTTTCGTTGAAGCGAGGTTCCACATCGTATTCGATAGTAACTCCGGAAGCTCGAACACGATGTTCGTTCCGATTTCCGTCGGCATTCGTTTCCGTTAAAAGCGGATTGAACGGATAACAAAGGATCAGGAACGAATCGGAGATTTCTCCTGTTTCTAATCCGCCCGTATCCGTTCAATCTGTTTTCTACATGAGCAAGCTCCTCGGCGCGCACACGATCAACAACGGCGGCATTCACATGGCCGTCAAGCGCGCAGCCAACGCCGACATGACGGCGATGCAGCTCTTTACTGTCATACCGAAATTCTACGGGGATAAATCCAACATCAATCCCGATCGCGTCAAGCGATTCAAAGCCGCGCTCGCGGAATCGAAAATAAAGCCGCATGCTGTCGTCGTGCATGCGCCCTATGTGCTGAGTGTCGCAACTCCCGACGACGAGAAGTGGGCGAGAGCAAGCGGAGGACTCACGAAAGAGCTCGAGCGCTCGAGCGCAATCGGCGCGGGCTGCGTGTGTTTTCATCCCGGATCCGCGGGGACGAGCGAGCGCTCTGCCTCTGCGAAGCGAATTGCAAAAGCAATCGTCGTCGCTCTCGAGACGATCGATTCGTCGACGCGTCTTCTCATCGAGAACACTGCCGGTGCAGGGCAAACAATGGGTCGAACCGCCGACGAAGTTGCAGAAATGTTGGCTGACGTGCCGAGGTCACTTCGATCACGCACCGGGTATGGGTTGGACACATGTCACCTCTATTCCTCGGGCTACGACATCGCGAAATCGAAAAAAGAATTGACGGCAGTGATCGACGACTTTGAAAAGAAAACAGGGGAAGCTCCGTCATTCTTCCATCTGAACGACAGCGCGAATGAGCTAGGATCCAATAAAGACAGGCATGTACTGATTGGCGATGGTCACATCGGTGAAGAACCGTTTCACTGGTTGATGAGCGACAGTCGCACGAACGGCGTTCCGTTGATACTCGAGACGCCGCAAAAGAACTACGACATCGCAGATGACGACGACTCTCCCGACCCGTACGATGTGCGTATGATGAAGCTTCTTCTCTCGTAAAAAGCGGTTTTTTCCCTCTTGCGCACGGCTATTGCTGCTCTATCTTGCGGGCCAGACGCGCATCGGCGTCACCCCGTTCGCCGCCCAGTTCAAATCACCAGGAGAAGCGATGGCAACAAAGAAGAAGAGCTCCGGTAGAAAGAAGTCGGCAGGAAAGAAGCGCACTGCAAAGAAGTCGGCAAGAAAAGCTGGAAGGAAGAAATCGGGAACGAAGCGCGTGCCGAGCGCAGCGTTCATGAAGCCGATGACGCCAAGCGCGCAGCTCGCTCCAGTGGTCGGAAGCTCTCCTCTCCCCCGTACAGAAGTCACCAAGAAACTGTGGGCGTACATTCGCCGTAAGGGACTGCAGGATTCAAAGAACCGTCGCATGATCAACGCCGATGACAATCTCCGTCCCGTGTTCGGCGGACAGAAACAGGTCTCCATGTTCGAGATGACACGACTCGTCAACAAGCACCTCAAGTAGAACTTGGCAGTCGCGTCTACGAAGGGGCGCGCTCAAAAGGCGCGCCCTTTTTCACAGCGCAGCCCCGCGCGGCGCTTCTGGGAGAATTTCAAGGCGCTCGCCAGTGCGCTCATATTCTTTATTTTCCTGCGAGCGTTCTTCCTCGAGGCGTACAGAATCCCCTCGGGAAGCATGATCCCGACTCTCCTCGTCGGTGACTGGCTGTTCGTGAACAAGCTGGTTTACGGTCCGCACATCCCCTTCACGAATTCCAATCTTCCGGGGCTCGCCGATCCAAAACGCGGTGACGTCGTCGTGTTCAAGTCACCGACCCAAATAGATCAGCCGTACGATCCGAATCCGACTCTCGTCAAGCGACTGGTGGGAGTTCCCGGCGACACGCTGTTCATGCGAAAGGGACTTCTATATGTGAACGGGATCGCGCAGCGACAAGGATTTCCGACGCAACAACCGCCTGATGGAGCGGTGGACGAGGTCAATCCATTGTTCGATTGGCAGAAACCACTTGGTCTTAAGTCGTCACGATTCGGCGCGGCGCCGTCGCAGCCCTCGCACGACAACTGGGGCCCGTTCGTTGTTCCCCCCGGAAAATATTTCATGATGGGCGACAGCAGATACAACTCGAAGGACAGTCGCTATTGGAGCTTCGTGCCGAGGGAGAATATCAGGGGCAAGCCGATGTTCGTTTATTACTCGTACAACGCCGATGACAGCGATCGGCCGCTACCGTTCATCACCGATATTCGGTGGGGCAGAATCGGACACTGGATACATTAAACACTGCGGACTCCGGACTTCGGAAACACTACGGAATGTGCACCTCGGAAAACAAAGTCCGATTACTCGGCGACCAAGGCAACCGCTTTCGTGAAAGTTGAATCGAAAGTGACGGCGCGATGGTGATTGTTCACTAAATAATCCGGATCCATCACGATGTAACGGGGACCAACTCGCAGGATGTGCACTCTGCGATTTGTTGCTCCTTCGTTAACAACCTTGCCGTAGGCGAGCGCCGCTCGCCGGCAAATCGCGGGATTGCTCACAGGCCGCACCTGAAGAGTCGAGACGCGCGGAACATTGTAGACCGCGAGGAATCGCTCGGCGATTTTGTCTTTCCGGCGCATCAGAGAGACAAAAAGCCGATGATTGTAGCGGCTACCGATAATCGCGGGAGCACAGCCCGGCTCGTTGTGCGACGGTGATGCAACGAGACCGAGGGCCAGCAGCGGCGATGCTGCGAGCACCGCGGCCAAACGAAGTCTATGATGCATTGTATTAGACGACGACTCTGGAGGAAACGGAGTAACGGAAAACTGATGCCGCGAAGGCGCGAAGACGCGGAGCAAGCGGCTAAACCACAACGGCACCTTTTTCTTTTTTAACCGCGGAACTTCGGCTGTAATTCGAGTGTTGTTCCCCTTAAGCGCTTGCTCCGCGTCTTCGCGCCTTCGCGGCATTAGTTCTCCGTTACTCCGCAAACTCCTTGTTCTCTCTCCTGAAACTCGTATTACATTGTGCCTCGCAATGCCCGACTTCATCGCGCGCCAGAACAGCGAGCGACTGAGACAGCGGCTCTCATCAGGCTTCGCGCTCCATGAGCCGGCCGCGTTCAGCAAGCTTGCAAGGTCCATCGTCGAGATGGCTCTCGTTACGGGTGTCATCGTCAGGCTGTACCGCGCAGTAGTACTCACCAATTCGACAAGCTTCAGTGGTCTTCGTGTGGGCGCGCTGTTTTTGCTCGGCGTATCGTTTGTCCTTCTCATGGCGGCCATTCACCTCAGCCGCTTTCCGCTGCGGCAGTGGACGTGGCGTGCGCCATTATTCGGCGCGCTCGAGTCGGGTTTCGAGGGAATCGTCAGTCTCGCGTTGATTCTTGCTCACCGAGAGCCGCTCGGCACAGGAGCGGCTGTTCTCGCCGATTGGCCCAGTATTGCCGGAGATATTTTCTTGTGGCATGTGATCGTGATCTCTCTATTCTCATTGCTGCTTGCGATCACGGTGAAGTTCGTTCGTTACCAGCTGCTCAAGCACGAACACGCAGCCTGGAGCGCAGGCACGGTGCGCGCGGGCATTCCCGGAGAGGGAATTCTCGAGAGACGACAGGCTCAACGGGCTACACCATCGGTCCCATTTCCCGAGCGCCGACGCGAGCGATAGAGCGGTTGAGCGATAGGTGATTGAGCGATGGGCCATTGAGCGACCCGCGATTATCGGCAATCGCTCCATCGCTCTACCATCCTGTCGCTCTACCGCCCTATAGCTCCATCGCTCAACCGCTCCATCGCTTTATATTGAGACAGACTCAATAACAACGGAGCAGTACTCGCATGTACGACGAAAGAATTGTCACGCCGATGCGGCAGGAGCTCACGCGGCTCGGCGTTGAAGAGATGAGAACGCCGGAGGAAGTCGACGCCAAGCTCAAGGACTCCAAGGGGACGACCCTCGTTGTCGTAAACTCGGTCTGCGGATGCGCGGCGCGAAACGCGCGGCCAGCGGTTACGATGGCGCTTCAACATCCGGTAAGGCCATCGAAGCTCACAACGGTTTTTGCAGGACAGGACACCGCCGCCACTCAGCGCACGAGAAATTATTTTCTCGGGTACGCACCATCGTCTCCGCAGATCGCCTTGCTGAAGGACGGTCGCCTGGTATTCATGCTCGAGCGACACAACATCGAGGGTCGCACGGCCAACGAGATTGCGGATGATCTCGTCGCGGCATTCGACAAGTACTGCGAAACGCCAATAACGGCTTCAGCGACGCAGTAGTTCTCAGTCCGGACTAAGTCGTCAATCGTCGATTGTTGTTCGTTCTGGATCCGCACTTAGTGTGAGTAGCTGACCCAGCGCGCCATTTCCTTCATTGTGGGTCGCTTGCCGTACATCAGTAGTCCAACTCGATAAATCCGCGCCGCGAGCCAGACCGCAACGATACACGAGAGTGCAAGCGCAATCAGCGCGGCCGCCATCTCGATCCAGGACACGCTTCCGATCGCAAGCCGCAACGGCATGATTATCGGCGCAGAAAACGGCACAATGGACATGATGATTGCCGTGCGTCCAGTCGGATTCATCAGGATCGGATTGATGAAAACCGCGGTTGCTACGAGCATCGTGAGAAGCGGCAGCATCGCCTGCTGGGCTTCCTGCTCCGTGTTCACTGAGGCTCCTACGGCCGCGTAAAGCGAAGCATAAAAAATGAATCCGAGAAGAAAGAATAGAAGAAGAAGGATTGCAAAGCCGACTGAAATCTCGGGCATCTGAAATGGCGTTGTAGGAACGCCAAGCCTTGCCATGAGCGGCGCACGGAGCTTGAACATCGTCACAGAAGCGGTCACCCAGATTATCTGCTGTGTCAATCCGACGGCACCCACTCCGAGCACTTTTCCCGCGAGCAGAGTCTCAGCGGGAACACTCGAAACTACGACCTCCGCAACACGCGTGGTCTTTTCCTCGAGCACGCCGCGTAGAACGTTCTGACCGTACAACACGATCGACATGTAAAGCAGAAACGCGATAGCGGCGGCGAAAATAATGCTCACCGAGCCGGAGCCACCGCGGCCTTCATCGGTAATGCGATCGGCCTTCAGCCGCAGAGGCATGAATGTCAGCAGCGACTTGATTTTGTCCGATTTCACACCAGCGCCTTCGAGTCGCTCGGCTAGAAGCGTTTCGCGTACAGTCGAGCGAAGCTTCTCCATGTCTTCCATCTGGGTTGCGCTGCGCCCCGCGTATCTCACCTGCTGCCCGCTCAACGTCTGCTCGTCGATGACCACGTAGCCACTCGCCTGCTTAGCCATTACCTGATGTGTGGCTGTGCTTTCCGCACTCGTCAACTCGCTTGGCGCGACTACTCGAACGACCGGAGCAACGGACCCCACTGGTTGGCGGAGATTGATTGCATCGGCAACCTTCTGACCGGTACCACTCGAAGTTGCGTCGATGATAATCGTGTTGACGAAATCGGTGGAGGCTTTCGACTTTCTCGCCATGTATGCCGGCCCGAGAATGAGTGCGCCGAAGAACACCGGCCCGAAAATCGTGGCCATGAAAAACCAGCGCGTGCGCACCCGCTCGAGGTACTCCCGCTTGATGATCGTCCAGAGCTTAGCCATGGCCTGACATTCCCATTTCGACTCCGCCCGCCCAGTGCTCTTCGCCCGGAGCGCGTGATCGTGCACCAACTCTCTCGAGGAAAATCTGATGGAGCGACGGTTGCACGAGCTCGAATCGCTGAACGACGGCTCCAGTTGCGACAATGCGATGCAGCAGCTCCTGCGCGTTAGCTCCCTCGACAAGCTCCACCTCGAAGTAGCGATTCGAGTCGTCGACACGCTGAACCAACTTGCGGTCGGCAAAAATTTCTCCGACTCCGTTGGACGATCCGCCTTCGAGCGCGAGGGCGATGTTCCGCTTACCATGTGAGTCCTTGATCGCCGCAATCGATCCGTCCAGCACCTTTTCTCCGCGAGCGATGATGCACACCGAATCGCAGATACGCTCGGCGTTATCCATGACGTGCGTGCTGAATATCACCGTCTTTCCTCGCCGCTTGAGATCGATGATCGTGTCCTTCAATGCCTGGGCGTTGATCGGATCGAGTCCGCTGAACGGCTCGTCGAGGATTACGAGATCGGGGTCGTGAAGCAACGTGCCGATGAATTGAACTTTCTGCTGCATTCCGCGCGAAAGCTCATCGATCTTCGCGAGTCCCCAATCTTTTTCGGCTGTTTTGAGATCGAGCTGCTCCATCCACTCGGAAATTCGCACATCGGCAACGTCGCGTTTGACGCCCTTAAGCTCAGCAAGAAAACGAAGCACGCGTCGCACCTGCATCTTGCGATACAGTCCGCGCTCCTCGGGGAGATAGCCGATCCGATCGGTGATACGCGAGTCACTGGACGGGACGCCAAGTATCCGGATGGTTCCCTGATCCGGCGCCATGATGTTGAGAATCATCCGGATTGTCGTCGTCTTTCCTGCGCCGTTGGGGCCGAGCAATCCGTAAACCGAGCCCCGCGGAACGCGCAGCGTCAGATCATTGACAGCAACGTGCTCGGCATATCGCTTGGTGACGTTTTCGATTTCGACAGTATTGTCAGTCATGTAGTCTCAGCATTTGCTGCATCGTAGAATATAGACGTGCAGCCGCAACTTCGTTTCGACCGCAATGAGCTTGCGGGTGCGTTCGGCGACATCGGCACCGATCTCCCGCTCGTATTCGGAATGATTCTCGCCGCCGGTCTCCACAGTGCGAGCGTTCTGGTGATGTTCGGCCTGATGCAGATCGTCACCGCCTTCGTTTATCGCATTCCGATGGCGGTGCAGCCGCTGAAAGCGGTGGCCGTGATTGTGATCACTCAACACATTGCACCGGGAATTCTTTACGGAGGCGGGCTCGCGATAGGAATCGTGATGCTGCTTCTCACGATTACCGGCGGGATCGACTGGCTGGCGCGCACAGTTCCACGCCCGGTTGTTCGTGGTCTTCAGTTGGGATTGGGACTCCAGCTCGCCACACTCGCGCTCGGCAATTATGTGCAGCGTGACGGAGCTCGCGGTTACGTTCTGGCCGCGGTTGCCTTTGTCATCATCATCACACTTCTTGGCAATCGTCGTTTTCCGCCGGCGCTTTTCGCGATTGCTTTAGGAATTATCTACGCGGTGATTCTCAAGCTCGATGCGTCGGTAATCGCATCGAGCATCGGCTTCACTCTGCCTCACGTTCAGCGTTTGACCTCGAGCGAAGTGGTCAGCGGCTTCGTCCTTTTGGCGATTCCTCAGATTCCGCTTTCACTCGGCAATTCAGTTCTCGCGACTCGCCAGATCGCCGAAGATTTATTTCCCGACCGTCGCGTCACCGTGCGGAAACTGAGTCTCACTTACGCCGCGATGAATCTCGTGAATCCATTTTTTGGCGGCGTGCCGACCTGTCACGGCTCGGGTGGACTCGTTGGTCACTACACGTTTGGTGCGCGCACTGGCGGATCTCTCATCATCTACGGATCGATTTACCTCGTGCTCGGACTTTTTCTTGCGGCGGGATTTCAGCAAGTCGTAGAGGTATTTCCACTGCCGGTGTTGGGAGTGTTGCTGTTGTTCGAAGCTTTGGCGCTGATGCGATTCATCCGGCATGAAGCTGATAGCTCATCGAATTTCTTTTTGGTACTCGTTGTTGGAGTGCTCGCTGCGGCACTGCCGTACGGATATGCGATTGCTTTGGTTGTCGGGACGGGACTCTACTATCTACAAACCGCGGACCGCGGACCGCGGTAATACCGCGGACGGCGGAATGCGGCATTCCCGCGGAAAACGGAAGAAGTACAAGTCCGCAGTGTTCCGCGTTCCGCGTTCCGCGTTCCGCGTTCCGCGTTCCGCGTTCCGCGTTCCGCGGTACTACCGCAGTCCGCGGTCCGCGGTTGTTGTTACCGAATTTCAATAACTCGACTGCTTGTGACCGGTGGTCCAACTCGTGGCGCAATTTCGAGTTTTAGTTTGTATCGCCCGCGCGGAATGAGAGATAAATCGAGAACCACCGAGCGTGTTGCAATTCCACCGAATGCCGGGGTCTCCCGCCACGCGATGCTCATCGGCGTGCTTTGCTTACCAAGACCAATCGACTCAACGAGCTTCCTCAGTCCGCTGCTGACACGCGAGAGAGTGAGGCTTACTGGAAGCGCACTGTCCTGGCGCGCGAGACCGTACGTCTCCCAGTAGAGTCCAAGCTTGTGCGTGCCGCTCACGGTCAAACTGCCAAGTGCAGCGGGAAGTATCGACGTCAAGTCGGTGCCAGGGTTGGACGTCGCGTCGAAGAGAAGTACGTCGGAGACGCTCACGCTTCCCCGTGCGCGCCGTGAGAGCCACACACCCCGGCGCAGCCGTCCACCTCGCTTCTTTTCGGGATTCCACGTCTCGAGACTAAGCAGGCGTGGCGTCGAGTCCATCGTAAACGAAAACCACCCGCGCTTTTCCGTTGACTGCGAAACGAGCGGCGCTTCCCGCTCATCACGTTGTAGAACCAGAGCTGTGTGCTCTCCGGGGCCAACGAGTGCTGTATCGGATGTGAGATCGTACGCAGCGACTACCTGGACCGAATCACCGCGACGGAAAAGAGCAAGCTGCGCATCGAAATCACCGAAGGTAGTTGCGACGCTCGGGGAATAACGCTCGACTGACTGCCGCTCGCTGTAATCCCACGTCGCCTCACCGATTTCACTTATCGAATCGATCTTGAGAGATGCCGGGAAAAAATGATAGTTGGGAGTCGCTTCATGTCCCGATACCGGTCCGTCGTACGGATCGAGTGTCGTTCCCGGCGAGCGCGACCAATAACGCGACCAGCCGTAACGAACAACGAGCTGCCGCAGATCGTCGCCCCATTGAACCGAATACCCCGCGCGCGTGCCGTCGAGAATTCGATTCATAACGTGCCGCGCATAATGCTCCGTTTGCCTCTCGTTACCGGGAATCGCGAGAAAAGGATCGGCGAGCCACCACAGTCGTTCGGCCAGGGCTTCGTTTTTTCCGCAGCCGACTTTTCCAAATCGTTTTCGCTGCGAGTCATCGAGAAGGGGCGACACGTCGGTCCAGCGACAACGCTCACCATCCGGCATAGTCTTCAGCGCTTCACGGAATGCCGTGTCCGCAGCAGCGTAGTCTCCAAGCTCATGCAGGGCGAGGCCGGTGAGCGCATCGCACCACCAGACTGTTGCTTCGCACGACCGGGCGACTCTCACTGCATCGCTGTCGCGGCGGGCTTCTACGAGATATCGGACCCGTTGTCCAATTATCCAGTCGTCCTTTGGCGAGCGATTCGCAGCGCTGTCGAGCGTGCGAAGCAGCTTGTCTCTCCCTTCTTTGATTGGCTTCGGCTCTTTCGATGTCGTTGTGTCGTCGTCGTTCCACTGACAGAACCGACCGATGTGAGCGTCACAGGGTGACGCTCCGCCGCTGAATCGCACGGGAAGATTCGCGTGTCGCACTGCCTCGAACCACGACTGCATTCGTGCAGCGCGTTTTCTCGCGTCGATCGAATCGGCGCGTTGCGAAGTCATTGTTTGCGGATGAGCCGGCGTCGCCGCAGCGAACAAGCTCAAGAATCCAAGAACCTCCCAGCGAGCGCACCTCATCCCACCATCCGATCAGCCGGAGTTACCTGCCAGCGCAGTCTCCAGAGCGTTCCATGCAAGAAGCGCACATTTGACGCGCGCGGGAAATCGGGAGACACCACCGAGTGCGCGCAGAGATCCAAGAGATTTTTCGACCGATTGATCGTTTGCGTCAGTCGCTCCCATCACCATATCGCGGAATGTCTCACCCAACTGCTTGACCTCGGCTGCGGATTTTCCTTTGACGAGCTGCGTCATCATCGACGCAGACGCCTGAGAGATCGAGCAGCCTCTGCCCGAAAACTTGAGATCGGAGACTTTGTCACCATCCAGTAAGACGTGCAACGCAACCTCGTCTCCACACAATGGGTTCTTCATCGTCACCGACGTCGTCGCGCCCTCGAGCTCGCCCTTGTTCCTCGGCCGCCTGTAATGGTCGAGAATCAGCTCCTGATAGAGCGCAGCAATTTCCGCCGAGCGATCGGACCGTGTCATGAGGGCAAGATACCCGCGGGTTCAAACGGCCGCATGGCCGAAGACTTCCTTTGCCTTGAGCACACCCGCGACCAGCGCGTCTATGTCTGACTCGTCGTTGTAGACGTAGAAAGACGCACGAGCGGTTGCTGGAAGATCGAGTCGTCGCATCAGCGGCTGCGCGCAATGATGGCCGGCGCGAATGCAAACTCCTTCTCCATCGAGAATCGTCGCCAGGTCGTGGGGATGAACGTCGTCGAGGGTGAAGCTGAGCACTCCGCTTCTCTCAGGAGCAGGCGGGCCATAGATCCGGATTCCGTCCAGTCTCGATAACAGGAACTGTGCGCTCTGCATCAGCTCGCGCTCATGTCGAAGCACCTCATCCATTCCGATACTATCCAGATAGTCGGCAGCCGCCGCCAATCCGACCGCGTTCGCGGCGTTTGGAGTGCCTGCCTCGAGTTTGTGAGGCAGCTCATTCCACGTCGTCGTCTCGTCGTAGACGAACTCGATCATGTCGCCGCCGGTTTGATACGGTCGCATGCCCTCGAGAATCGCGCGCTTGCCAAGGAGTCCCCCGATGCCCATCGGCCCGAGCATCTTGTGTCCGCTGAACGCATAGAAATCGATTCCCAGCTCGTCGAAGTTCACGCGGAGATGGGGGGCGCTCTGTGCTCCATCGCAAACGGTGAGTGCGCGACTTCGTTCGTTGACGATCGAAACGATTTCGCGCACTGGATTGACGGTGCCGAGGGCGTTGGAGACGTGGCTGAACGCGACGATTCGGGTTTTTGAGGAGATCATCGATCGAAGCTGATCGAGATCGATTCTCCCTTTTTTTGTCAGCTCGCAAATTCTGAATTTCGCGCCACGCTCGATGGCGAGCTGCTGCCACGGGACGAAATTCGCATGATGCTCGAGCGCGGTGACGACGATCTCATCGCCCTGCTGAACGTTTTCTCGTCCCCACGAGGATGCTACGAGGTTGATCGATTCCGTTGTTCCCCGCGTAAAGATGAAACAATCGGCATCCGCGATACCAAGAAATTTGGCCAGCGTTTCTCTGGCAGCCTGATATCGCTCGGTTGCGAGAACCGAAAGCGCGTAAGCGCCGCGATGCGGATTGGCGTTGCTCGTCTCGTAAAAATCGAGGATTGCATCGAGCACTACTCGAGGCTTCTGGGAAGTAGCAGCCGAGTCGAGATAGTGAAGATCAGGATTTGCTGCGAGCAATGGGAAATCGTCCCGGCGACTTCGTGCACTCATGTCTCGATCTCCTCGACAGGTATCCACGCCTCCGATAAGGCGTGGCCGTCCCCGCTGCGCGAGCAGGATGGCCCGACGAGAACCATCCCGTTCTCGATTTTCACTGAATAGACGGGCAATGGCTCAGTCGCGGGACCCTGCCGCACGGCGCCCGACGCACAATCGAACCTCGCCCCGTGCCACGCGCATTGAATCGTCCCGTCAGGCAGGACGTCGCCAAGCGACATTGCGAATTCCTGGTGAGTGCATGTGTCGGAGACTGCCGTCATACGACCCCCATGTCGAATAAGACATACCGGCTCGCCAGTGGACGTCACCACCCCGAAGGTTCCCTCATCGGGTACGTCGTCGACCTTTGCCACCGCTTCGAACAATGAGTCGTTCATGAAATTCCGCTGTCCGCGGTTGATTCCGTGTTCCGCCGTCCGCGGTTCATTCCGCGGTCCGCGGTCCGCAGTCGTCGTTGCTATTCCCGACAGATTTACTTAGGATTGAATCTATGCGACGAAGTGCTGTAACGCCAAGGAGTTAGGATGGGATCGGCAATCGAGACCCTCGTCAATCGAGAGTATCCGTACGGCTTCGTGACAGAGGTCGAGTCGGACACAATCGGGCGCGGTCTCAATGAAGATGTGATACGCCTCATATCGCAGAAAAAGAACGAGCCCGACTTCATGCTGCAATGGCGGCTGAAAGCGTATCGTCGCTGGCTTACGATGAAAGAGCCGCATTGGGCGAACCTCCACTACGATCCCATCGACTATCAGGACATCAGCTATTACTCGGCGCCAAAGAGCGTCAAGCCGCTACAAAGTCTCGACGACGTCGATCCGGAGCTTCTCAAGACTTACAACAAGCTGGGCATATCCCTGAACGAGCAGAAAATGCTCGCCGGTGTTGCAGTCGACGCGATCTTCGACAGCGTCTCAGTCGGCACGACGATGAAGGAGGAGCTCGGAAAGCACGGAATTGTTTTCTGCTCATTCGGCGAAGCCGTACAAACTCATCCGCATCTCGTCGAGAAATACCTCGGCACCGTCGTTCCGCATAGCGACAATTTCTTTGCTGCATTGAACGCCGCGGTTTTCAGCGACGGCTCCTTCTGCTATGTGCCGAAAGGCGTGAAGTGTCCGATGGAGCTGTCGACGTATTTCAGAATCAACAGCGCGAACACCGGACAGTTCGAGCGCACGTTGATAATCGCCGACGAAGGCGCGTCAGTGAGTTATCTCGAGGGATGCACCGCGCCGAAGCGAGACACCAATCAGTTGCATGCAGCCGTCGTCGAGCTGATCGCGCTCGATAATGCGTCGGTGAAATATTCGACGGTGCAGAACTGGTACGCCGGAGATTCAGAAGGGAAGGGCGGCATTTTCAATTTCGTCACGAAGCGTGGCAAGTGTGTCGGAGCGAATTCAAAGATCTCCTGGACACAGGTGGAGACCGGTTCGGCAATAACGTGGAAATATCCGAGCGTGATTCTGCAGGGAGACAATTCGACTGGTGAGTTCTACTCGGTGGCGGTGGTGAACAACCGCCAGCAGGCCGATACCGGGACGAAGATGATTCACATCGGGAAAAACACTAAGTCGACGATCGTCTCGAAGGGAATCTCGGCCGGCGAGGGAAACAACAGCTATCGCGGACAGGTGAAGGTTCTGCCGAGGGCGACGGGAGCGCGCAACTACACGCAGTGTGATTCGATGCTCATCGGCAACCGCTGCGGCGCGCACACGTTCCCGTACATCGAGGTGCAGAACAATTCAGCGACGCTGGAACATGAGGCGTCGACGTCGAAGATCGGAGAAGATCAGATCTTCTATTGCAAGTCGAGGGGATTGAGCGCCGAGCACGCGGTGTCGATGATCGTGAGCGGATTCTGTCGAGAAGTATTTCAGAATCTGCCGATGGAGTTTGCGGTCGAAGCCCAACAGCTGCTTGGCATAACGCTCGAGGGAAGTGTTGGATAAAACCGCCACAGAAACACAACAAGGGAAACAGTGCTTGAAATCAAGAATCTCCATGCGTCCATAGCAGGGAAAGAAATCCTTCGCGGGATCGACCTTGCCGTTAACGAAGGTGAGGTCCACGCGGTAATGGGGCCCAACGGATCAGGGAAGAGCACGCTCGCCCAGGTTCTCGCGGGACATCCGGCGTATGAAGTCACTTTAGGTTCGGTCACCTACGACGGACAAGACCTTCTCGCGCTCGATCCGGAAGTTCGCGCACAGCAGGGAATCTTCCTCGCCTTTCAATATCCGGTCGAAATTCCGGGCGTAACCAACGCGTACTTCCTGCGATCTGCGTACAACGAGATCAGAAAAGCAAAGGGACTCGAAGAGCTCGACCCGCTCGAGTTTCTCGATCTCATGGAAGAGAAGGTCAAGCTCGTCGACATGGATCCCGCGATGCTCAATCGCTCCGTGAACACGGGATTCTCTGGTGGTGAGAAGAAGCGAAACGAAATTCTTCAAATGGCCGTGCTGTCACCCCGACTGGCGATACTCGACGAAACCGATTCCGGCCTCGACATCGATGCGCTGCGCATTGTCGCAGAGGGCGTCAATAAACTTCGGCGGCCGGATAACGCGACAATCGTCGTCACGCATTACCAGCGATTGTTGAATCACATCATCCCGGATCAGGTGCACGTGCTCGCCGCGGGGCGAATTGTTCGCTCAGGTGGAAAGGAGCTGGCGCTCGCTCTCGAGGAGAAAGGTTACGAGCAATTCGCAGGCGCTGAGGCGAGAGAGAACGCAGGAGCCTCAGCTTGACCGACACAGCCGTGGCTGCACGTCGCTCGCACGATGCAACGATTCGCGCATACCGAGCCGACTTTGATCGATTAGCAGAGCAAAGTTTTTCAGCTGAACCGGAGTGGCTGAAGCGATTTCGCGCTGAGGGAATTCAGTGCTTCGAGACACTCGGCTTTCCTACGATGAAAGACGAGGATTGGCACTTTACGAGCGTCGCGCCAATCGCGGATCGTGTTTTCCATCGGGGGAAACCGGAAACGATTTCACAAGCGACACTCGACAAGCTTGGTCTCACCGACCTTCAGGGATTGAGGCTCGTGTTCGTTAACGGTGTTTTCTCTCCCGAGCTGTCACTTCCTGAGAGCGAGCGCGTGAGCTCTGGTCTGAGTATCGAGAGTCTCGCGACTGCAATTCGGCGCGATGGGAACACCATGTTGCAACATGAGATCGGCTCAGCCGCCACGAACACGAGCAGCGCATTCACTGCGCTCAACTCCGCATTCTTCAGCGACGGCGCACTGATTCGCCTGGGGGACGGCGCAAGCCTCGACGGAACGATCGATCTCGTTTTTGTAACGACAGAAAACTCCGATTCGGTGTCACATTTGAGAAACCTCATTGTCGCTGGTCGTAATTGCCGAGCGACGATCGTGGAGACTTACGTCTCAACAGGAGATGCGGCGTACTTCTCGAATGTGGTAACTGAAGTGTTGCTCGGCGAAGGCGCACGCATCAATCACTACAAGCTTCAGAGTGAAGGCATGAGCGCGTTCCACGTTGGAACGACCCAAGCGCGGCAGCTGCGGAGCAGTTACTACGAATCGTTTTCCTTCGCGACGGGCGGAGATCTCTCGCGTACGAACGTCTATACGGTTCTCGAAGGTGACGGGGCCGAGTGCGTTCTAAACGGATTGTATCTGGCTGACGGAACGCAGCACATGGATCACCAGACTTACGTCGAGCACATCGCGCCGAACTGTCCAAGTCACGAGCTGTACAAGGGAATTCTCGACGGCCGATCGCACGGCGTTTTCAATGGCAGGGTCTACGTCCACCCCGAAGCGCAGAAGACTGATGGCAAGCAGAGCAACAACAATCTTCTCCTCTCCGATCATGCACGCGTCGACACAAAGCCGCAGCTCGAGATCTTTGCCGACGACGTAAAGTGCACGCACGGTGCAACGGTCGGTCGGCTCGATGAGACGGCGTTGTTTTACTTACAGAGTCGTGGACTGGGCAAATCTGTCGCGCGGAAACTTCTCACCTATGCGTTTGCCGCGGATGTTCTCGAGAGATTGTCGCTCAAGCCGCTCAGGGAGGCGCTCGAGGCGCGAGTGCTTGCGCGCTTTACCGGGTGACCAGGTAGTATCCCGCGACTCCAGCCAGAACCAGAAAGAGCACAAATAGCGGCATAGAGCTACGTTTTTCGCCGGGTTCATGTGAGCCGAGGATTGGGTTGGCAATCGTCTGGCGCTTGCTGAGTACGTCCTCGAATGGATGGACCTGGGCCCGGTCGACAACGGAAACTCCGAGTGGCAAGCGAGAGCGCCGAAACGTCAACTCTGCTGTGCCTATTTCGATTTGATCGCCCTCTCTGAGCTGGCGCGGAGTACTGATCGGCTCGCCATTCAGCAGCGTTCCGGTTGCTCCGGACGTATGTAAAACATACTCGCCACCCTCTGCTCTCACTTCGGCATGGAATCGCGACACTGACGGTTCGCGAAGAACGATTGTACTGTTTGCGTCGCGGCCAATCGTGAAACCGGCATCACTCAGTGGGTAGGCCCGGCGCTCGAATTCGTAGACAAGATACGCCGTTGCCTTTTCCTGATCTGTGGTCTCTGTTGCGTTCCTGTCCATTGATTCTACTGTTACAAAGGTGGCATTGGCTGCAAGATATGCGATCTTGATGCATGAATCGAACCCCCCAGCGGAGAAACAACTGATGCCGACAAAGCTCGAAAAGACGCTCAAGCGCGAGATTCAGATCAACGGTGAGCCGCACATTGCGACGATCTCGCCGGAAGGCGTGAAGATTACGAAGAAGGGCTTCAGGAAGGGGAACGAGGTCACGTGGGCCGCGATTGCCAGTGGCGATGCGAATCTACGATCAGATCTCAGCAAGTCGGTCGATGCAACGATGACCGAGCCTGGTGAGTGAAGGTATTGCCTAGGACATAGGCATCGTCATCGGCTCGGGAGGCGCGTCGGAGAGGTGTTCCTGGATGATCACCCACTTGCCGCCTCGATTTACGAAAACCGCAGTCCATGCTCCGCCGATGACGTGACGCATATTGGTCGGTGTGAGATGCGGAATTTTGTAAGTGGCAGTCATCACCGCAGCATTACGGGAGAGGACGTCGATGTGCATCGACGTCCATTCCCATTTTGGATTTCGCATGTTGCTGCCGACGTATTTCCAGAAGGTTTCGATCTGCTGCTGAAGTGAGTCGCGGGTTGTAGTTGCGCTCCCGGTATTCGCCGAGATGACCGGACCTTCTGTGGGGTACAGACTCATCAGTCGCTTGACAACGTCGGGTTTCGAGAGATCATAGGTGTTTATTACCAGGTGCTTCAACGAATCGGCGATCGCGGCACGTTCGCCAGTAGTCAGTGTATCAGATGATGATTGGTTGCAGGCGGTGGTGAGAATCACGGCGCTCAAGACGATCGATTGGATGATGTGTTTCATAAATGAGGAAAGTACGGTTCCCAACCGCGGACTGCGAACAGCGGAATTACCGCGGACCACGGAATAACTGCGGAATGCGGACCAGGCAGGTAGCCGGGAGCCGGTAGCCTGTCTCTATAGTGGGAAAGCGCTGTCACTGGGCGGGGACAAAAAGCCAGCTGAAAGGCGTTTTGCAGAGGGAAACAGCATGGCTCACTGGTTGCATTTGTGAGCCTTAGCATCGATAGCCGGACCGCACGTCTGTGCGGCCGGCATTACGATCATGGAGTGGGAAGGAGGACGTGTGCGCACAAATAGCAAGTTTGTTTTGATAAGCGCCGCCGGACTTATTGTCGCGGCGTGCAGCGGGCAGAAGAAAACGATGAGCGACGACCTCAAGAAGGATCTGGACCTTGCGGCCACGTCGGATGGGCTCGCGCTCGCGCCGTCGGCGGCGAAAGGCAGTCAGGTCGTATCGGCGATCGAGCGGACAACTCCGCCCGCGCCACGACAGATTGCGCAGTCGCAGCGTGTCGTGAAGCACAAGCCCGCTCCGAGGGCGCTGCCAGCTCCGGTCGAAGCGCAGAGAGCGGACGTAAGCCCTGAAGTCGAGACTCAGCCGGTCGCAGTTGCGCAGACACCGGCAGAGCCAGAGCCCAGTCAGTCCCCCCGACCGCATCCGATTGAGACACCGTCCGGGTCGGGCGTTCAGGTTGGACGTGGTGGCGGGTCGAGCATTGGATCTGTCCTCGGCGGAATCGCCGGCGTGATATTGCGAGGCGGAATCGTGATTGGCGATGGCGATGCATGCGATCCTCGAACTGAGGGCCGCGGGCGAGATCCTGGATCGGTCAACAGGCGAATTCCCGGAGGCTTCGGCGTCCCAACATTCCCGGGTGGCGGAAGGGTGTGGGGCGGACACGGCCGTCGATAAAGCAACGCTCGAGCGCCGCGTGGAAAAGAACTCCACGCGGCGCTTTCGCATTTCAAGACACTACTAAAATGAAAAATTCGACATCCATAGCCCGCATATCTCTCGTCACGGTGATGGCATTGACCTTTGCCTCCTGCAGCGACAAGAAGAACGACGACGCGCTCGCTCAGGACACAACGCTTACCAAGGATCTCGCGCTTGCCAACCGCGACACCGCATTGCAGCCGCAGCTGCGAGACGTCCCCGTCGATTCGACGCCAGCACCGGCACCAGCGGCAGCCGCTCCCGTAACGCGCGCTCGTCCGCGCGTCACGACACCACCGCGCACTATCGTTCGCACGCCTTCGCGTCCTGTGCGCACACCGCCCGCTGAGCCGGCGATTGGAACGAGTGCAACTACGTCGAGCGGAAACACCGTCACCGCCGAAGTGAAAGGCTCGGAGAAAGCTCTTGGAACGGTTTCAGTTGGATCAGAGATGTCGTTCTATGCGGGCCAGCGAGTGTGCACTAACACCAATCAGGTTGGCGATCGATTTACCGCGCAGATAGCGGAGCCGGTGCAGGGATCGAACGGATCGGTAATTCCCGCGGGCTCGAGCGCAGTGGTGGAGATCACATCTCTAAAGCGCAGTCAGCGTGCTAACGACAACATCGAGATCGGCTTGAGAGTCGAGTCGATAATGTTCAACGGGAAGACCTACCCGGTCACGTCCGAAGTGAGTTACGCACAGATCGAGCGAGTGCGTGGTGAGTCGAACACAGGAAGCGATGCCATTAAGGGAGCGGCAATCGGCGCAGTGCTCGGCCAGATTCTCGGACATCGCACGAAGTCGACAATCATCGGTGCGGCTGGAGGAGCTGCGGCGGGTGCAGCAATCGGAGCGGCGAACGCGAAAGTGGATGGATGCGTGCCATCGGGTGGACGCATCACCGTAAAGCTGACACAACCGCTCGTCGTTCAAGTGGGATAGGAGAGGAAAAAACAGCTTGACTGAATGCCGCGAAAACTTAGAGACGCGAAGAGGGCTGGACGTTGCATATGTCCGGCCCTCTTCGCATCTCTAAGTCTTCGCGGCATTCGGTCAAGCTGGTCGCGTTTGCGGTTTCCCCCCACCCACCTTCATCTTACTCTGGCTCAATTATAAGGGTGCGCATGCGTTTCAGAGTTCTCGTGCCGGTCGTTTTGTTCCTCTTTGCGTGCACGGAGCGCGGCGATGAAACACGACCGAGCTCTGCCTCGGATTCTTCTGAAGTCGTAACGGAGCTCAGTCCGTCCGGCGAGAGCACTGCGATCGCAAAGCAGCGCGCATCTGCGGCAAATGCCTCATCGAATCTCACGTCCCCCAAACCCGCTTCTCGGGATACGGCGAGCACAGTCGCATCGACTGCGAGCAAACAACGCCCGGATTACCGGTGCGGTATGAGCAAAGCACCAGTGCTCACAAGTCTTGGGGCCGGGAACCTTGAGATCGGCCGGACGATCGCCGTTGTGAAGGAAACCTGTCGAGTGATTCGCGACGAGGACGAGATGAATGAGGCCGGGAGGGAAAGGATTCTCACAGTGATGATCGGAGACGATCCAATTCGCGTAACCGTGCTCGATGGCCTTGTTTGGCGGATATCAGTGCGAAGTCCTCGTTTCGAAACGCGTGACGGATTGCGTGTCGGCACAACTCTTTCGCGTCTCACGTCGAGAGGGGGCGTTCGCCTTTTCGAAGGCGAGGACGGTCTTTACGTGACGCTCGCCTCACACTGTGGTTTGAGCTTCAGGTTCGGCATTCCCTCACGGGAGAATCCCGGTAAAGCGTGGACCGTGGCGCACGTCGTGCAGCGCCACGGCTCCGCCGTAGCCGACCGGATTCTCGTCACGAGGTGCGCGGCCTAGATCCGGCCGGATATCCGCCACCACGCGCCCGGTCGACCCAATGATGGAACGGAGATTCGCGGGATGGGCGGTTCGGACACCGTCGAGAGATTATTCATTGCGGTACCGCTGACAGAGCAGGCGCGCGAAAAGATCGCAGCCGCGTTGCCACCATTGCCAGGGCGGCGCGTGCCGCCGCAGAACTGGCATTTCACGTTGAGGTTTCTCGGCGATACGGAACGAGAGCGTCGCGATCAGCTCGCAGCGACTGTCCGTCGTGTACGCCTCGGTCGACGCTTCTCGATTCGATTTGATGGACTCGGGGCATTCCCGCGCGCCAGGCGAGCGCGTATCATCTGGCTTGGCGTGACTGATGGAGCGCGGGAGCTGCTATCGTTGGCGGAAGCCGTCGAGTCCGCGGTAAGGCGTTCCGATTTTCCGGCGGAAAAGCGTCCATTCAAGCCCCACCTCACGTTGTCGAGAGTCGAGCCTCCGCGCGCGGTGGCCGATCTGCTGACCGCGCAACCTGCGCTCGATGTTACCATGCCAGTGTCAGAGGTTGTGCTCGTGCGAAGCTCGCTCGGCGCAGGACCGGCAAAATACGAGGTGGTCGAAAAGTTCCTGCTTGGTGAATCGAAATGAATGCTGATGAATTGCGCGCGATGCAGGCGCCTCTCAAGGAGCGCTATCGCGCCGAGCCGTCGACCGCTGTAATTACTCTGCGAGCCGAAGGAAAACTTGGTGATGGCATCACGTGTCGCGTTGAAACGGGACGTGCCTTCGTTGATGCGGGACTTCATCCGGCGACAGGCGGGAGCGGACTCGAAGCTTGTTCGGGTGACATGCTCCTCGAGGCGCTCGTGGCCTGCGCGGGTGTAACATTGCGCGCCGTGGCAACGGCAATCGGGATTGACGTTCGCGATGGAAGCGTGAGGGCCGAAGGCGATCTGGATTTTCGGGGCACACTCGGCGTTTCACGAGAGGCGTCCGTTGGATTTCGTGAGATACGCCTCGAGTTTTCACTCGACAGCGATGCGAGCGACGAGCAGATCGACAATCTGCTTCGTCTCACCGAGCGTTACTGCGTTGTATTTCAAACACTGAACAATTCACCGCAGCTGTCTATGAGTCGCCGAAGAATCGGCTGACGCGTCTTGCGCCGAAAGTTCGGGCGTCGCACCTTCGCCGGCCATGCCAGTCGCCGGCATCGATCTCGGAGGAACCAAGCTCGCCGCGGCCGCGTTCAGCGACGACGGCGAAATATTGCATCGCGAGAGTGTTCCTCTCGCGGGGCGGGAGGGCGACGCCGTCGGATCGCTGATCGCCGAGCGCCTGAAAATTCTGAGTGAAGAATTTCACTGCCACGCAGCCGGCGTCTGCGTACCGGGACTTTATCGGTCCGCGCGGGGAACCGTTTGGGCTCCAAACATTCCGGGTTGGGACGATTACCCTCTACGCGATGAGCTGATCGATGCGTTCGGTGCAGGGCATCCCGTAACGATCGACAGTGATCGGGCAGCATACATTCTTGGCGAGACGTGGCGAGGTGTTGCTCGCGGCAAGCGTGACGCGATTTTTCTCGCAGTGGGAACGGGCATCGGGGCAGGGATTCTCTCGGGCGGAAAAATCATTCGCGGTCATGGAGACGTGGCGGGTGCCATCGGATGGCTTGCGCTCGACAGGGCATTCAAGCCGAGGTACAAGGATCACGGTTGTTTCGAAGACGCGGCTTCCGGTCCGGGACTCGTGAGAATCGCTCGGGATTTCCTGGATACGAGTTACACGAACGCCGGAGACGTTTTCGCGGCGTATGATCGCGATGACGAAATCGGAGTGAAAGTTATCGATAATGCGATCGAGCTATGGGGCATGGCTGCGGCCAATCTCGTGAGTTTGTTCAATCCGGAAGTAATTGTTTTTGGCGGCGGAGTGTTTGGCCCGGCGGTGAAATTCCTCGATCGTATTTACTCCGAAGCAAAGCGATGGGCGCAACCGATTGCGATCGAGCAGGTGCGGTTCGTCGCAAGCGAGCTCGGAAGTGACGCGGGACTCTTCGGGGCCGGACGACTCGCGATGCTCGCTGAGCACGAGACATGAGCACCTCCTGGCGTGGACTCTTCGCGTGTGCGTGCCTCGGCATGCTGGCATTCGGAATCGTGCTCACGACGCTCGGGTCCGTTCTTCCGTCAATCATCGAGCGATTCGGAATCGACAAGACGCAAGCGGGAGCGCTCTTTCTTCTGATGACGCTTGGAATTCTTGGCGGCTCAATGGTATTCGGCCCGATGGTGGATCGTTACGGCTACAAGGGAATTCTCTTTGTTGCGGCTGCTTTGATCATTGTCGGTCTCGAGGGCATCGCGTTCGCTCCTTCGCTCGCATTGCTACGCTTTGCCATCGTGATCATCGGATTCGGAGGCGGCATCATCAACGGTGGAACGAATGCGCTCGTCGCCGACATCAGCAGCGGCGAGCGCGGAGCGAATCTCAATCTGCTGGGCGTCTTTTTTGGCGTCGGGGCCGTCGGCGTTCCATTTGTGCTCGCTACTCTTGGTGCGCGATTTTCTCAGACGGCAATCATCGCGGGTGTCGGCGCTCTTGTCGCGGTGCCGCTCTTTGTCGTCATGATTTCGCAGTTTCCGGCGCCGAAGCATCCGCAGGGGTTCCCACTCGCTGCCGCGGGCGGACTGCTATCGGATCCATTACTGCTATTGATGGGGATAATGCTCTTCCTCGAGAGCGGACTCGAGATCACTGTCGGCGGGTGGACATCGACATTCGTCAATGAGGAGCTGGCAGTCGTCGCGGAAAAAGCACTCATGATTCTCTCTTTGTACTGGCTCGGGATGATGCTCGCGCGCATCGCACTCGGATCGATTCTCAAGCGCACGTCGCATTTTGCTGTGCTCTATTTCTGTCTCGCTATCGCTCTCATCGGGTCAGCACTTCTTCTTACGACACACAACGTCGCTGTCGCGGCGATCGGAGTCTTCCTCCTCGGAGCAGGATTCGCAGCGATGTTTCCGACCGTCCTTGGCTTCATTGGGGATCGATACGCTGCTCTTTCCGGAACAGCATTCAGCCTCGTGATCACCATGGCGCTCATTGGCGGAATGCTCCTTCCCTATAGCGCTGGTGTAGTCGGCGGGAAATATGGAATGCGCGGATCGTTCGTGATCGTCCCGGTGGCGCTCATAGCACTCGGTTTGCTGCTCGGCGCTCTCTCTCGCAAACTTCATCGTGCCCAGTAACGACTGGCTTTCCGAAACCCGGCGAATACTCGACGCTATCGAGAGCTCACAGTTGCCGCCGATTCAGCGCGCGGCCGAGTTGATGGCCGATTCGATCGGCGCCGAGCGTTGGGTTCATACGTTCGGTTGCGGGCATGCGACGATTCCGGTCGAGGAGATGTATCCGCGGATTGGCGGTTTCGTCGGGTTCCATCCGATGGTCGAGCTGCCGCTTACGTTCTTCACACACATCACCGGCGAAATGGGAATCCACCAATTCCTTTTTCTCGAGCGAGCGGAAGGTTACGGCGAAGCGATCATGAAGAGCTACACGTTCGACAAGCGCGACACGATGTGGATTTTCTCGCACACCGGTATCAATACGGTGAATATCGACGTTGCATTGCGAGCAAAGGAGTCTGGGATGCGCGTCGTCGCGACGGGGTCAGCGGCCGAAGCAGGGAAATCGCGCCATGCGTCCGGGAAAACATTGTTCGAGATCGCGGATGTGGTTATCGATACGTGCGTGCCTGCAGGCGATTCTTCGGTGTCAGTGAAGAGTCATTTCGACAAGGTGGGGCCCGTGTCCACGATGGCGTTTGTGACAGTTGTGTGGATGACGATTACTGCTGTGGCTCAAATTTTGACCGAGCGAGGCGTGAAGTTATTCATCCACCCGTCACATAACATTCCGGGTGACACAACGGCGCGCGAAAGGCTGGATGCGGCGCTTGCGGAGTACAAACGACGGATAGCCGGAGTATAGAATCCCATGGAGCTTCTTGTAATTCGACACGGTGCAGCGATGGACAAGGAGGAGTTTGCCAGGACGGGCAAGTCCGATGATTTGCGCCCTCTGACCTCTGCAGGGATGGAGGAGATGAAGGAAATCGCCCGAGGCTTACGGGAATTGGTGAAGAGGATCGATTTATTGGTGACAAGCCCACTTGTTCGAGCGGTGCAGACCGCAGAGATCGTCGGCGCGGCTTACGATATCGCCGTGAGTGAAACGACCGACGCGCTATCGCCTGATTCCGAGCCGAAGGAATTCGAGAAGTGGGCTGCCGATTCCGACGTCAAACGAATGGCAGTCGTTGGGCACGAGCCGCATCTTACTGCTCTCGTCAGCTGGCTTCTCACGGGGAAAGACGACGCGATTTTCGATCTCAAGAAAGGCGGAATGTGTCTTCTCGAGTTCGACTCCGGTATCGAGAGTGGGTCAGGAATTCTGAACTGGCTCTTGACTCCGCGCCAGCTTACTCGAATCAAGTCCTGAAACGCATCAACGCCCCGCGCAGTATTTTAGGTTCCAGAGAATGACCAACGTGCGCGAGCTTTTTCCGACCAATCGTCCCGATCGACGCCACCTCAAGCTGGCGTTCGTCGGATCGCACGGAGTGGGAAAGACCACGTTGTGCTTTGATCTTGCGTCGCAGCTGAAGCGACTCGACCTCGGCGTGGATCTCGTCAAGGAAGTTGCGCGCCGCTGTCCATTGCCGATCAACGAGGAAACGACGCTCGATGCGCAGGCGTGGATTCTTCATACGCAGATTGCGGAAGAAATGGCCGCGGCGGCGACGTACGAAGTAGTCGTGTGTGATCGGTCGGTGCTCGATAACTACGCGTACCTTGTCGCGCGCGTGGGCCAACGCGCTGAGCTCGACCCGCTCGTCGGAAACTGGATCAGGACTTACAACGCGCTCTTCAAGGTTCCCGTTTTGGAGGCGCCGTCGTTCGACGGAACGCGAGCCGTGAGTCGTTCGTTCCAGATCGAGATCGATGAGACGATCGATTCGTTGATCTCCGCCTTCGGCGTCGACGTGATTCCCCTCGATCCGCTCGATCGCGAGGGTTGGATTCCCACCGTGATGCGAACTCTCGATTTGCCGCTCAAGCCCCCGCAGATCGATCTATTCGTAAGCGATAGAGCGATAGAGCGATAGAGCGGTAGAGCGGTAGAGGATAGAGCGATTGAGCGGTTAGCGAATATCGGTTATCGCCCCAGGCTCCATCATCGCGTCGCTCGATCGCTCTACCGCTCGATCGCTTCGTGGTCGGTCAACACGGGCAGAAATGGCGTCCACGGTCCGACATCATCGCGATACTGCTTGGCCATCACTCGTGCGATTTGGGCGATATGACAAAGATCGTGAACGCCCCACGAGGCGAGCAGCTCGCGCAACGTCACGGATCCGAAAGTGGGATGAATTCCTTTCAGGTTCAGTTGCGCATCGGTGAGCTCCCAGGAGCTCAGCTCTTTCAAATTGTCGGCTCGCAGACGCGCGAATTCCTCCAGAAGCGATGCGAGAGTGCGATTTGCGTTTCGCTCGCGATGGCGGAGGCGATTGTAAGGCGTGAATTGTTTGTCGGACTTGTTTGAGAGGATGATGCGCGCGCGCGGCATCCAATCGGTTTCCTCGCCGTCGATGAGATGACCCACCACGTCGAAGGGACTGAACGTCGCTGCGCCTTCGTTGCTGCGTGCCAGACGCTCGGCGATGTCATCGAGTAGCGCGTGCAGCGTCGCGGGCGTTCTGCGCAAAACGTCTATCGCTTCCTGGAGATCCAGGCTCATGTGATCTCTATTGCCAGTTGGCGAGTCGTTTCAATGCCTTCAATCGATCGGTGTGACCGATTCGCGCCTTGTTTACTGCCTCGCGCAACCAATCCACAGAGTGATCGTACACCTCGCGATTCACCGGATAGGGGTGCCCGTCTTTTCCGCCATGCGCGAAACTGAATCGCGCGGGATCGCGCATGCTCGCCGGTGATCCATAAACAACATCAGCAACCAGGGCGAGCGCACGCACCGCCTTTGGCCCGACGCCTGGAACAGCAAGAAGCTGCTCGTAATTCGTTGGACTCGCTTCATACGTCGAAACGAGGATTTTCTGCAGGTGAGCAGGATTCACGTCCTTCTCGATATCGACCCAATGTCGCGTTGGCAGCGCCATCGTGATAACACGTGCTATCTCGCGACCAACCGCCCGCGGCTCCTGACGAGCGAATTCAGTCGATGCCGCACGCGCTTCCGACGATTCAGCCGCAACCATGTTCAACACAGTTTGATTTTGTGCGTCGCTCGCGATCGCGGTGTGCGGCTCGTTGACGAAATCCTTCAACTGCGATCCAAGCCAGTGGTACCTGCGCGCAGTTCCATCGTTGTCGCGCATGCCTTGTTGCACCACAGCCCACTCGCCTTCGCTCGTCAGAAAAAAACTGTGGTGGTAAATCCCGAATCCATCCTGTACTGCGGCGGAATCGACTTTCGCCGCCATGCGACTGTTGTAGCCGAGTCGTTCACCGTCCAGGCCGAGGCGCGCGCCGAAGGTAAGGAGCTCGGACGGCGTGCGCCGGGAAACTTTCCCTTTTCCGCCAGCGACGAAGATTCCGAGCTCGTTGGCGCGGGGCGCGAGTCCTTCCTTGAGCGCTCCGCAGACCGTTGTCGTCACACCGCTCGAGTGCCAGTCGAATCCAAGGACGCAGCCGAACGCCTGGAACCAATACGGATCCGAGAGTCGCTCGAGAAAAGTCGAGCGACCATGTTCGATGATCATCACTTCGGCGATTTCGGGCGCGAGCTGCTTCATTCGATCGAAGAGCCAGCGCGGCGCTTTCCCCCCGTGCAGCGGAAGAGTGGCGCTACCGGTACGTTGTGGCATCAATGAAAATTAATCCGCGTGACGAAGCGAGATTTTTTGCCGCCTAAGCGGCCGACTGTGGAAGAGCTGAAACAGGCAGCGGGCAAAAAGATTCCGGATTTGATCGGTCCGGGTTTGTCCGTGCTCTTTTGCGGGATAAATCCCGGACTTTACTCCGGTGCGACGGGGCTTCATTTCGCGCGACCGGGAAATCGTTTCTGGCCGGCGCTTCATGCGGGTGGGTTCACGGAACGCGTGCTCTCGCCTTGGGAGGAAAATCTTTTGCTCGATGCTGGATATGGACTGACTGTATTCGTCGAGCGAGCGACTGCGACTGCTGCGGAGTTGAGCGCGGAAGAATTTGTCGCCGGACGCCGTCGACTCGAGCGAAAAGTTCGTCGATACTCGCCGAGATGGGTCGCAGTGCTCGGCATCGGTGCGTACAGAATGGCATTTGATCGTCCGCGCGCGGTCGTCGGGCCGCAGCCGGAGCGAATCGGATCAGCAGGACTTTGGGTGCTTCCGAACCCGAGCGGATTGAACGCGAATCATCAGCTCGCTGATCTCGCGCGAATGTTCAACGAGCTGCGCGACGCGGCAAACGACGATCCTAAAAAATGAAGGCGGCGATCCCCCACTGGAGACCATACATCTCCGAAGAATTTCCGTTTCCTGGCGAGATCCCATACCGGGATGTGAAATATTCATGCTCATAAAACAGCTCGCTCGTAACGCCGACGTGTGTTCCAACCATGTACAGCGCACCGCCGGAGACTAACCAAACATTGTTGGTCGAACTCCCATTCGTGCGTTCCTCTTGACCAGCATTCGTCACTGTGGCATGCAGAGCGCTCCGGGTGAAGAGTGTTCGCGCCGACAGAAAGGGGTAGAAGTGACGCGAACGCGTGGAGACGTAGTAGGTTAAGCCGGGTCCGATTCCCCACTCGAGTGCTCGTTGGTTGGTGATTGTTTCCTCATCCTCAAACCAGACTCTTCTAAAGTGGAGATTCCAGTTCACGGCGAGGCCGCGGACCACGAAATAACCGACGCGCGGGGACAACTCGAACGATGTCCACCCAACGTCATTGCCGATGTCTCTCTCGTGCGTTAATGAGGCGGTGCCGGCAACCTGGATCGAACCTTTTTGAATCGGTGATTGCTGTGCTCGGGCTACATCTGCAGAGGTTGTGGCGAGCAGCGCGAGGACGCAGCCTTTCATGGGTAGACGCATAAGCTTTCTCTGGTTTGTTTGTGGAACTGGCCCGCGAGAATCATTCCCAGATGACCGACGAGAATAATCAGGCCGACCTATTGATCGTTGGCGGTGGACCATGTGGACTTGCCGCTGCAATCTCGGCACAGCGTGCGGGGTTGCGCGTGCTCGTGATCGAAGCGCAAACAGTGGTGAGCACGATCGCACATTATCCGACCTACGTGCGTTTTTTCTCTACAGCGGAAAAACTTTCACTCGGTAACGTTCCGTTTGTCGTTGCCACTGAGAAGCCTTCGCGACGTGATGCGCTTGCGTACTACCGAGCAGTCGTTCGGCATTTCAATGTCCCGCTGCGTCAGTACGAGCGCGTAACGTCCATCGAGCGAAACGGCGACAGCTTCGTAGTTCGCTCAACGCTGCGAAATGGAAGCGAGCGCGAATCGCGCGCGAAAGCGGTCGTCATCGCAACCGGCTATTTCGGCTCGCCAAACTATCTCGCAGTCCCCGGGGAAGAGCTTCCGCATGTCTCGCATGTCTATCGTGAAGGGCACGAAGCTTTCGACCAGGACGTTGTTGTCGTAGGCGGAGGAAATTCTGCCGCCGAGGCGACGCTCGACTTGTGGCGCTCAGGGGCGCGCGTGACGCTCGTTCATTTCGGTCCGACATTCGACAAGCACATCAAGCCGTGGGTGCTGCCGGATTTCATGAATCGTTTGAAAGAGGGAAGCATTTCCGTTCGATGGAACAGTCGCGTGAAGCGTATCGGGCGTGACTCCGTGGTAATAGCCGGATTGAATGGGGAAGAGCAGTTGCCCGCAAATTTCGTCTATGTGATGACCGGGTTCGCTCCGCAGCTCGATTTGCTCCGCGAATTGAATGTTCCAATCGATCCGCAAACTGGAATTCCGAAACACGATCCTGCGACGCTCGAGACATCAGTGCCTGGAATTTTCATTGCCGGCGTCGTCATCGCCGGTTATGACGCAAACAAAGTCTTCATCGAAAACGGCCGGTATCACGGTGACCGAATTGTCGCTCGCATCCTCGGCAAAAATGCGCCGCGGGAACCGAAGCTGAGCGCGGAGCTGGACACGTAATGATGAGAGTGCGCGAAGCGAGGAGCGAAGACATTCCTGAGCTTGTTCGAATCATCAACGCAGCGTTTCGTGTCGAAGATTTCTTCGTGAATGGAGACAGAACGAACAGGGTGGACATCGCAAAGCGAATGAGCGATCCGGCTGTTCGATTCCTCGTCGTTGACGCACCGGATTCTGGCGGCCTTGCTGCGGGAGTTCAGGTGGATGTTCACGAGCAGCGCGGCCATTTCGCGATGCTCGCGGTCGATCCAGAGTTTCAGGGACGCGGATTCTCGCGGGTGCTAATGGATGCCGTCGAGGAGTATTGCCGCGCGGAAGGATGCGATGACCTCGAGATCGAGGTCGTCAATCTCCGCGAGGAGCTGCCGGCATTTTACGTTGCGATGGGATTCGTGTCCGTGGACACCGCGCCATTTCCTGACATGTCAAAGCTTCGTCGCGAAGCGCACATGATGCGCATGACGAAGCGACTTCGTTAAAAGCTGATGCGCGTACCGTGAGTGGTTCCGTCGCCTCCGCCCATTACCGGCTTGCCGGTCATGTCGAACGCGTCCCAGTGAATCTTCGACTCGAATGAATTGCTGTCCGCCGAGAGCGTGATCGCCTCGGTTATCATGCCGTGTCCGGTTGGAAGCCAGCCATTGCCGCCAACGAGGTCCTCGAACTTTGAGGGCGGCTTGGTCATGTAGAACATGTATTTCAACTGAAAGGTGTTAGGACCCGTCGAACGCCAGATTCCGTATGCAGGCGGTACCGGCGGAGCTCCGTCATAGTTCGAGGATTCGGTCATCGTTCCGCCTGCGTTGAACACGTACGCGAATCGCAAATCCTTGAGTGGCGAAAATGCTCCGCTCGTGAATTGCACCTCGGCTTCCCACGCGCCCTTCAGCGGACTCGGCGCAGGCCGTTCGGAGCAAGCGGCAAGAATCAATGCCAGTGGTGCGACAGCAACGTAACGTCTCACGAACTAATCAACGCTCGCCGTTACCCAGGGATCGCTTTGCATCCATTGCTCGTTCGGCGCAAAGAGGAAAACCATTGCTCCGTTCGAGAGAATCGGAAGGAGCTTTTGCGCGCGCGATGGCTCCATTGCGGGACAACCTTCGCTACGCCCCGCTTTCGTCGGCGTCACGTACGGCGCGCCGTGCGCGACGACTTTCCGCGCGAGCGCGTTGTCGTTGTAGCCTGTCGATACGCCCTCGAGCTTGAGACCGACGGATCCGTAGGATTTACCGCCAGTCTTCCCGTGAAATGCGTAGAGCTGCTGCGCAACGTACAAACCGAGCGATGTTGCATTGCTTCCGGACGCGTTCGAGAAGCGAGTGGGAATTCCGTACTGGTTCGCGGATGAGCCGCGACCGTGCGCGACCATAAAGGGACCATCGACGACTTTCAGCGAGTCCATGTCGAACACGTATCCGCGAGCTGTGGTGCTCGGCAAACCGTAATCGACGAAGTAGAGATAGGGCTTCCTGACTTGATCAGGATGCGCCGTCTTGTACGCGAAATAACTATTGAACGCATCGCTGAGTGCGTGCGAATCGCTCAGCGGCCGCACGACGTTCTGAAACGCGCTGAGCGCCGTGGCGATTTTCGAAAAGCCGATTGTCGGAACGGTCGCCCTTTCGGGTTTCGTCGGAAGCGTGTCGCCGGTCATGATCGAGATTGCAGACTTGACGACCGGGCCGTTTTCGTTGGCGCCAGGAATTATCTGAGCGCCCCCGAACGCGACGGCAACACTACCAATGAGTGCGTTCTGAAGAAATTTCCGCTGAAGCATTTATCTCCTACCCGCACCGGCGGGAGTTTGATCGATAGAATAGGTTTTCGTCGGAGATGACTAAGAAAAGCTCTCCGCCGGGCACTTTCTAGACTACGTCCGACACATAAGTTTAACACTTTTTGAGGCCAATGTAAATACTTACTGCGCCTTGGGTTAGGCCCATTTATCGGATCCGAAAAGTCAAGACTTGATTCGGAGGCTGAACTGCAGGTCCGAGGTCTCAAGGGGCGAGCTAACGGGTTTGAGGTGATGCGCCAGCATCGCTCCGGGCTACCTGAAACCTCATCTCACGCCTGGTCCCTCAGCCGCTGAGACCTCGGACCTGTAGTTCAGTGTCGTCCGCTCGCTAAATTCGACTCATGACCATCACCCTTCTTATCAACCTCGCTTATGCCGCCGCCTGCATTTCGCACGGCCGGCCCACCGAAGACATCGGCGCCCAGCTCGCGAAATTCCGCCAGATCAACATGCCGTTTTCCGCCGCCGGTCTGTCGGCGCGCGAAAAGCAAATGGTCAACAAACTCGTTGAAGCGAGCCGAGACCTGGAGAGCATCTATTGGAGACAAAGCGATCCGGAAGGGCTCGCGCTTTACACGGGACTCGCTGGGTGCACGAGCGTCGCCGACAAGCAGCTGCGCCACTTTATTCTGATCAATGGGAGCCACTACGATCTGCTCTCGGAAAACAAATCGTTCATCGATGGCGCGTACCTGCCAGGGCGCGGCTCCTATCCTCGCGACATCACTCGGAAGCAAATCGAGGATTACGTCGCCGCACATCCGGCAAAGAAGAACGAGATCTACAATCCGTGGACGGTGGTGAAGCGGCAGGGCCGGGATCTGGTTGGCGTGCCGTACCATGTCGAATACAGACAATGGCTCGAGCCCGCGGCGCGTGCGTTGCGCGACGCCGCCGCACTTAGCGACGACAAAGCATTCGCAAATTTTCTGCGGCTTCGCGCCGATGCATTGCTCACGGACGACTACTACAAGAGCGACGTTGCGTGGGTCGATCTCGATAATCCGAAATTCGATGTGATCTTCGCACCCTACGAGACCTACCTCGACGATTTGCTCGGCGTCAAAACTTCGTATGGGGCCGCGGTGTTGATTCGGAACGAGAGTGAAAGCGCAAAGCTCCTGAAGTACGAGAAATACGTCCCGGACATTCAGAACGCGCTTCCCCTCGATGCGGCAGACAAACCGTCGGCTGCGGGCCACAGAACTCCGATGGAAGTGATGGACACGCCGTTCCGCGCTGGCGATCTACGCCACGGGTATCAGGCCGTTGCCGACAATCTTCCGAATGATCCGCGCATTCACGAAGAGAAGGGGACAAAAAAGATCTTCTTCAAGAATTTCATGGATGGTCGAGTGAATTACGTCGTGCTTCCGATTGCGCGGATGCTCATGCGCGAGGATCAGGCGCGGCTCGCGTCGATGGACGGATACCTCACCGCTGTCGTGCTGCACGAGATGTCGCATGGACTCGGCCCCGCATTCGCGCGAACCGCTGCGGGCAGAAAGCCGATCACTGAAGCGATTGGTCCGACGTATTCTGCGCTCGAGGAATCAAAGGCGGACATTGTTGGCTTATATGCCCTCGACTGGCTGATGAATCACGGAGCGCTTCCGAGGGCGCGGGCTCGTGCGGACGATGATGATCGCGCCGTTCCTGATCGTGCCGATCGCCGCCGCGCTGCTGTGGAAGCACGCGCTGCTGAACCCCGACTACGGGCTGTTCAACGG
>JBHELX010000002.1:37804-179477 GCA_046262875.1 Gemmatimonadaceae bacterium
GGTGTACACCGTAGAGTCGGGCGTCGACCTCGGCGACCGGCAGCTCGGCGATGCCGAGGCCGCGCATCCGCACGTCGACGTGACCGAAGCGGCCGCGGACCGCCTGCGTGACGAACGGCCAGTCGCGGAAGCGCACGGTCGCGGCGAGATGATGGAGTTCAATTATCTCACCGAGCGCGGCGCTATTATTCGTGATCCTTCGACTGGCCGCTACGTGATCGATTTCGACAAAATGCCGGGCGCGATTGCAAGCTTGTCGAAGGAGCTGCTCCAGATCGAAGCGACGGGCGACAGGAAGCGTGCGGAGGATTGGTTTGCGAAATACGACAAGATGCCGGCGACACTTAAGGCTGCGTTGGATAAGGCGCGCAGCGTCCCTGTCGATATCGATCCTGTTACCAGTTTCGGGGATGTAGTCAGGTAAACCGGCTACGGGCTACCGGCCACTGCTTGAGGCGAGCGCGAATATTTCGCGCTCTTGCTTGTAGCGCCTTGCTTTTTGATCGCTCGAAATTCTCGAGGTACCGACGCACGACAGGTGCGAGTTTTTCCATAAGGTCGAGCGCGCGCTGAGTTACAAGCCAATCGTCATCGGTTGTCAGCGGTGCCAACTCTGCCACGAGCGATGGATCATTTTCGATTAGCGCGCGTGCGCGATTTGAATTCGCAATGCTTCGCCGATCGCCGCCGGTAAGCAGCGAACGGAGCCCGGTCGTTACAGATTGGGAAGGTCCCACTCTTTTTGCACGAGAGGATAGACTGCGGCTGGAAGTTGCACGACAACCGGCCCTGCTCGCCGATCGAGCCATGCAACAAGCCGCTGTAATTCTATCTCATCGAGCGCTGTGCATCCCACCGTCGTCGAGCGCGGGCCAGCCCAGATGTGAAAGAAGATGCACGAGCCACGCGACTTCACCGGCGGCGACGCATTGTAACCAACAATGACGCCGAGCTTGTATTGCGGGACGCGACGCATGTGCTCGGAGCTGTTCCAATCGACACGGGGGACCGTGTTGCGATCAACGACGGTGTTGTAGTGCACCGATGCAGTGTCGTCGACGCACTCAGTCGTCGGCGCGAGCTGAACGTACGGGAGATGCACGGACCGCATCGAGTCTGCCCGAGAAAATCCGAACGCAGTGTCGAGAGGGAATACACCCGCAGGCGATCGACCGTCTCCTTCGAACTTTCGTGGACCGGCAGTCGGCGTACCGGACTTTACGAGCTGATCGAAGCCAATTCCCCACGCGAGACCAGTACGTCCAACGACGATCGGCACTGGAGCGCCAACGCGGTGCCATGACGAATGGGCGTCACTGCGAGAAAAACGCGTGAGCGTGCCTGTAGTCGAGTCCCAGCCCTGTGTGGTGACGATCACAAGCTGCGTTGCTCCGGCAACTGGAATTCGCGTCGGCGCGGGCGAGGGCGCGGCGCGACATGCTGCGAATGACGCACAAAGAAGGATGCAAATCTCTTTTACGCGGTAACGCGACGTCACTCGAGTATTTTCCAGAAAGAGTCTTTGCGCGTGATCTTCCCGTCGGTAAACTCGAGCAGGTCACAGCCTCGGACTTCGATTTGCTTTCCCGCCAGTGATGTGCCGGTGAGTGTCCATTCAGATACTCCGAAATCATCACCGCAGGTCCAGTGCTGATCTTCACCGTAATGGACGTCCGGAATCCCCTCAAATCGTTTTGCCAGCCCGGCGCGAACTTCATTCTTACCGAGGTATTTATCGCCGCGAGGCTTCGCGCCTCGCGGCATGTAGAACGCGCAATCGTCCGCGAAATAGCTCATGATGGAATCCAGATCGTGCCTGTTGAACGCTTCAAGAAATCCCTTCAACAAATCAATTGTTACCTGTTCAGGCATCGAATGACCTCCACGAGATAGAATCGTGCCGGATATCTGTCCGTCCGTCAATCTGTCAATCCCTGGATTCGGAAACGGCCTCCTCGAGTTGCTTCATTGTCCAGATTAATCGGGAATTAATCCAGGCATCATTCTGACTCAACCGAACACTGCGATCTTACTGGCGTGATTCGGAACTTCAGCTATCGGCGCTTTATGCCGAGCACGTCGGACCTCGGCGGTTGGGTGCTGCGTGGGGGCATAGCGGTTTTCTTCTGCATGTTCGGCAAGGACAAGTTTCCGACCCTGCACAATCAGTGGGTCGAGATCTTCCAGCGCATCGGCTTCGGACAGTGGTTCCGCTATTTCACAGGCTGGGTGGAAATTGGCGGAGGACTTTTGTATTTCCTCCCGTGGACTTGTCCCATTGGCGCGGTACTGCTGGCGGGCACGATGGTCGGCGCAATAATAACCGACATCTTTGTTCTGCATAGCTTCGGCGCCATCTTGCCAGGCGTCCTCTTATTCGCGGTAATCGCGATTGCGAGCAGAACGCCGGAAGAGCCGTTCAATGCAACGAGTCGCAGGATGTTCTCGCGCCGGTCATGAGCCGCTGATGGATTTGCGATACTGCACTACGCGGTCGACTTCTTCGTAGCCTGATCGGAGATGAGCTGCGTGACTGAGGTCGTTCGCTAATAGCGCGTCGGACGCCATCTCGCGGTAGCCACGCTCCCGCGCCCAATCTTCAGCAGCGACAAGGAGAGCGCGACCATATCCTTCGCGCCTCGCGTGAGGATCCACATACCACGCTTCGACGTAACCGACAGGACTCGAGTCACAGCCATCGGCGTACGGACGCGATCCGACCTCTACAAATCCAACGACAGCGCCGTCTGAATCCTCCACGACGAAAACTTCCGCGTCTGAGCGGGCGCGAAATTCGCGCATTCCAGGCACTAGAACTTCAGCAATGTATTCCGGGAAGAGCGCCTGGCTCATGCGCAGCCAAGCCGCCCAATCCTTATCATCATAGACTCGTGTCTTCATTTCGTCTCTGGTAATGGACGCTACAGTGAGTGATAGCGAAGCCTCAGTTGACGCGGTAGTCGTCGGAGCGGGCGCTGCGGGCTTGATGGCCGCGCGCGAGCTCAAGCACGCAGGTAAGCGCGTGCTAATTCTCGAGGCGAGCAACCGTGTCGGCGGTCGTGTGATCACACTCTACGACACCAACGCAGGCGTACCCGTCGAGCTCGGCGCAGAGTTTGTTCATGGCGACGCAGTTGAGACCACGCGACTGTGCGACGAAGCGCACCTGGTAATGGTTCCGGTGCTCGGTGAACAATATCGATCGGATCGGGGGCAACTCTCGCCCCTCGTGCCGGCGTGGCAAAGAATGAATCGCGTCTTCAGGTACATGAACCCAAAGAGAAAACACGATCGCTCATTCCAGGAATTTCTCGATGAAAAACCTGGAGGGCGCGGACTGACAGCAGACCGCGAGCTCGCTCGCGGCTTCGTTCAAGGTTTTTTTGCCGCTGATCCGAAATTGGTGAGCGAGAAATGGATCGCTGTGCAGGGTAATCCCACGGAGGGCGCCGCGGAATCGAGGCGAATCGTGAATGGATACGCCGCGTTGATTGATTATCTGAAGCGTGATGTTGACCGCAATATCCGATTCAATGCTCTTGTCGAGCGGATCAGCTGGAATGAAAGAGGAGTACGCGTCTACGATCAGGTCGGGAGAGAGTATCGCGCTCGCGCGGTGATTCTCGCGGTGCCTCTTCCGATTCTAGAGGACCCGACGTTTGTAATGGAGCCGGAGACCGCCATTCTGCGCCGCGCAGCGCATGATCTCGTGATGGGGCACGTGATGCGAGTGAACCTGGTCATGAAGGAAAGATTCTGGGAGAAGAAGGTACAGGATCTTTCTTTCCTGCAAACACCTACGCGACCATTCAACGTATGGTGGACTCACAGTCCGCTGATAGCTCCGTTGATAACTGGTTGGTCGGGCGGACCGCCGGCAATGGAATTTGCCGAGGTCGGGAATATCGAAGATGCAGCGATCAGGGAATTATCGAGTGTCTTTCGAATTCATGTCAAGCGTGTCGAGTCGCTAGTCGATTCGATTCACACCTACGATTGGACGCACGATCCAAATATTCGCGGCGCGTACAGCTACGCGCGCGTTGGCGGAGCATTTGCGGCGCGCACGCTCGCGCGAAATTTCGGAGGCACGATCTTCCTTGCCGGTGAAGCAACCGACAGCGGGAGCAGTGGAACCGTCGAAGGTGCGCTCGTAAGTGGTAAGCGCGCTGCTGCCGCGCTACTGAGAGGCGATCGCCGCAGCTAATCCACAGCGTCGCATGTACTGGGCACGCGTGCCGGACGGCCATCTGCTGTCTCGAGCCGGAACTTGACCTGTTGAGTATTGGTCGAGCTGCCTCCGACAAACACTGTGAATGATCCAGGCTCTGCGACACGGGCTAGAGACGAGTTGTAGAACGCGACATCGTTGACGCTGATAGGGAATGAGACTTTGCGCGTCTCACCGGGATTCAATCGCACGCGACGGAATCCGTGCAGCTCCATCACCGGACGTGTCACGCTGCCAACCTCGTCGCGAATGTACAACTGCGCAATCTCGTCGCCGGCAAGTTTGCCGGTATTGGTAATATCGACGTCGACATTGATAATGCTGCCCGGTCGCATCGATGCGGCGCTGATGTGCGGTGCGCCATAGCGAAAAGTCGTGTAGCTCAATCCATGACCGAACGGATACAGCGGGGTCCATGGGACGTCATTGTACTTCGAAGTGTACTTGTTGTTCGCATCGGGCGGGCGACCAGTGTTGCGATGATTGTAGTAGATCGGTACCTGGCCGGTCACTCGCGGAAATGTCGCGGTGAGTTTTCCGGCGGGATTGTAATCGCCGAAGAGTACATCAGCCGTCGCATTCCCATGCTCGACACCGAGGAACCAGGTCTCGACAATCGCGCGCACATTGTCGTTTAACCACTGAAGTGCGAGCGGGCGACCGTTCATGAGGACGACTGTCACCGGCTTGCCAGTAGCGACAATCGCTTGAGCCAAATGTCTTTGTGCCGGGGTCAGCTCGAGAATTGCGCGGCTCTCTGCTTCTGCGCTCTGTGTTGGAGATTCTCCGATCACAAGCACGACTGCATCGGCATCGCGCGCGACACGTGCGGCTTCGGCGATGCCCGTGGTGTCGTCGTTCATCGGAGATGCACCGCGCGAGTATACGACTCGAGTGTTCCGTGAGACGGCCCGTTTGATACCCGTGAGCACCGACACCGCATCCTGTCCGCGACCCATCGCTCCCCAATTGCCAATGGCAGCATCGCTGTCAGCCGCCAAAGCTCCGATCACCGCGAGTGTGCGGATATTCTTCGAGAGAGGAAGCGTATTACCATCGTTCTTCAGCAGCACGATCGATTCACGCGCCACTTCGCGCGCTGTTGCTCGATTTGCGGGCGACAGCGTGACTGCCTGCACCGGAGCGGCGTTGCCAACTCGATACGGCTTATCGAACAGACCGAGTCGATATTTCAATCGCAGCACGCTGCGCACCGCATCATCGAGAACGCGTTGCGGGATTTTTCCCGAACGGACCAGCGACGGCAGCTGCGTGCGATAGATCTGACTCATCATGTCCACGTCGACTCCCGCCTGCAATGCGAGCGTCCCAACGCTCGCGCTATCGCCACCGATTCCGTGTTGGAGAAGCTCCCCGATGCCGGTCCAATCGCTCACTACCAAGCCATCGAACCGCCACTCATTGCGCAGAATGTCGGTGAGCAGGTGCCGGTTCGCATGCGCGGGAACGCCGTTGATCTCATTGAACGACGCCATCAATGTCTGAGCGCCCGCGCACACGCCCGCCTGAAAGGGCGGCAGATAGACGTCGCGCAAAGTGCGCTCGGGTACGTCGGCGATATTGTAATCGCGCCCGCCTTCAGCAGCTCCGTATGCGGCGAAATGTTTTATTGTCGCGGCAATCGTTGTGGGGTCGCGAAGAGTGTTTCCCTGAAAGCCGCGCACTCTCGCGGCCGCGAATGCGGCGCCGAGGTAGGGGTCTTCTCCGGATCCTTCGACGATGCGGCCCCATCGAGGGTCGCGCGCGATGTCTACCATCGGTGCGAACGTCCACGCGATTCCTTCAGCAGCTGCCTCGTTTGCAGCAACTCGTGCAGAGCGAGTAGCCGCTGATGGGTCCCAGCTGCTCGCTTCGGCGAGAGGCACCGGGAAAATCGTGCGGAATCCGTGAATAACGTCCAGCGCGAAGAGAAGCGGAATGTGCGTTCGCGATTGTTCGACCGCGATTCGCTGCAGCTTTGCGATTGTATCGCTTCCAACGATGTTGAGATACGAGCCGACTTCGCCGCGCCGGATATCTTCGATTCCACCGCGGCCGAGTCCCGACAGCTGGTTGAGCTGACCGGCTTTTTCCTCGAGAGTCATCTTCGCGAGAACAGAATCGACGAAATGTTTTTCTCGTTCGTCGCTGTTTCTCGCGGATGGAAATGGAATCGATGAGCTAGTGGAAAAGGATTGACCCGAGGAACAGCTGAGCGTTCCCACGATCCCCAGTAAGAACAGCGTTCGGGTCAATCTCGTCTCCGACTACGCGTGCGGCGCCCAGGATTTTTCGCCCGGCTTGTATGGAACGCACGGATCGTAGCGACCCGGCGCTTCCACATAGCGCATTGCCTGGGTCATGCCGATTTCAGACGTGAAATATCCGAGAAGGGCCAGCTCTTTCATCATCCGGAAATAATGTGCGGGCGGCTTTTCTGTGATCGCTGTTGCGGCGCCGGCGTCGGTGCCGGGCGCTTCTTCCTTCCGCTGATCAGGCAAATGCTTTTCCGCCGCTTTCTTTGCGGCTTCACGCTGCGCGTCCATGTACGACTTCTGATCCTTGTCGAGCTGAGTCAGTACTGCAGTTCGTTGTTCGGGCGTCGCTTTCATGAAGGAAGTCGAATACGCCTTCTGAGTCGCGTCGTCAATCGATTTCATGCCCGCGCGAAAAACCTGTTGATCGCGCGGCTCATAGGTGTCCTGCACCATCACTGCCATGAAAGCGCCGGTCTTTGCAGCTTTTGCTCCGGGGGTGCTCGTCGTTGGAAGAATCGTGTCCGCAACTTCGTCGAGGAACGCGACTTCGTCGGCGTTGAACATTGACTGCGAAGCAGTCGCAGTAGTAGCCGGCTTTTTTTCCTCGTTCTCGCGACATCCTGTGATGAGCGCGCTTCCTCCAACAAGCGCAACTCCTCCAAGCATCGCTGTAACGCGAAGAACAGCCTCTCGGCGAGTGATCATCTCGCGCTCGGTCATTTCATCATTCGAAGACATCTTGAGTTCTCCGATTAGAGATTGCGACGGTTGAGCTCACCCACGGCGTAATCCGCCGCACGTGCGGTCAGCGCCATGTAGGTAAGGGATGGGTTCACACAGGCGGCTGACACCATGCACGATCCGTCGGTGACGAAAACGTTCGGCGCATCCCACACCTGATTGTGTGAATTGAGCACGGACGTTTTTGGATCGCGTCCCATTCGCGCCGTGCCCATCTCATGAATTCCCATACCCGGGAAATATTCGTTGTTGTTCGTGTGAACTTCCTTCGCGCCGCATTGATCGAGCAGCTCGGCCATGTCGTTCATCATGTCCTTCCTCATGGCCTTCTCGTTCTCGCCGATCGCGCAGTCGATCTTTAGAACCGGCATGCCCCATTTGTCTTTCTTCGTCTGATCGAGCGAGACCATGTTGGCGTGATTCGGAAGCATCTCCCCGAATCCGGTCGCGCCGATGCTCCAGTCTCCCGGTACCGTGAGCGAGTCTTTGAATTGACCGCCGACTCCGAGCTCCGCTACGGCCCGGGACCATCCATCTCGTCCGGCGCCGCCCTGATAGCCAAACCCGCGCAGATATTCGCGTTTGTCGCCGAACAGATTTCTGTAGCGCGGAATGTAGAAGCCATTTGGCCGGCGACCGAAATAATATTTGTCATCGAGCCCCTCGAGCTTCCCCGATGCGCCCACGCGGAAATGGTGATCCATCAGATTATGACCAAGCTCGCCTGAGGCGCTTCCAAGTCCACCCGGCCAGACGGCAGTCGCTGAGCGCATCAGCAGCCACGTCGAGTTGAGGGTGGAGGCGCAGAGGAAAATGATCGGCGCTGTGTAATCAGTGGTCTGATTAGTCGTAGCATCGGTCACACGAACTCCCGTCGCGCGCTTCTTATCCTTGTCGTAGAGAACTTCGCTGACGATCGAAAACGGCTTGAGAGTAAGCCGGCCTGTCTTCATTGCAGCGGGAAGCGTCGATGATTGGGTGCTGAAGTAGGCTCCATAGGGACACCCGAGCCAGCAGGCATCTCTGTATTGACAGTGAGTGCGGCCGAGGTGGGCCTGACTGAGGTTGGCGACGCGGCCGGGGATCATGTGGCGGCGTCCGTTAAAGAAGTTTTTCAAGCGGCCGGCGATCATCTCTTCGCCACAGTTGAGTGGCATCGGCGGCAGAAATTGTCCGTCGGGCAGTTGCGGAAGTTTTTCGAGCGATCCGGAAATTCCCGCGTGTCGCTCGACGTGATCGTACCAGGGGGCGATGTCCGCGTAGCGAATTGGCCAGTCGACGGCGATCCCGTCTTTCAGATTTGCTTCGAAGTCGAAATCACTGTGGCGATAGCTTTGCCGGCCCCACATCAGTGAGCGTCCACCCACGTGGTAACCGCGATACCAGTCGAAGCGCTTGGCTTCGGTGTAAGGTGACTCCTGCTCGTTTACCCAGAAGTCTTCGTTCTTTTCATTCAGCGGGTAATCGCGTTTGAGGACCGGGTGTCTCTCTTCCATCGCCCTGGTGCGACCGCCACGATGGGGGTACTCCCACGGTGCTTTGGTCGCGTTGGGATAATCCTTGATGTGCTCGATGTTGCGGCCGCGCTCGAGCATCACTACGCGGAGTCCCTTCTCGGTCAGCTCCTTGGCTGCCCATCCGCCGGAGATTCCAGATCCAACTACGATTGCGTCGTACTCAGGCTTCTGCATGTGCCCTCGGCGTTCTTCGCCTTTCTGGTCCGGAAAAAAATACCACATAGAACGCAGATAGGAATTCGAAAAGCAACAGCGGAAAGACAGGTCCCAGGCCTGAGCGGGCGAGTTTGCCCGGCCTGAGGCGAGGTTTCAGCTCGCGCCTCACCTCAGACCGCAGGCCTTTCGTTCCTAGTCCCTCGGACCTTCAGTCACTATCGTTTGCCCGATGAACCGGCAAAAAATGTTGATTGGCGTGGGATTAATCTGCGCGATGGGTGCCTGCCGTTCGGAGAAGGCATCAGTGGAAGAGCTTTATACGACTCGCATGCTTGGTCTCGGCTATCTGCAGCGGAATCAGTTGCCCGAGGCGGAAGCAGAATTCAAGAAGCTCACTGAGAGTGCGCCAGACGATCCGTTCGGTTATGCGAGCCTTGGGCTCACCTACTTGCAAGCGGGCCGCTACGCTGAGGCGGAGAAGGAATTACTGCGCGCGCGTGAGATCGATCCTTCGAGTGCGGAAGTTGGTCTCGCACTCGCGAAGGTGTATTCGCTCACCGGTCGTATTGCGGATGCGCGATCGGTGCTGGAAAAAATGCGACGCGATACAACGAGCAGTCCCCGTGTTTTGTACGCGCTCGCGGAGCTGGAAATGCGGAGCAGCGATCCCGTGAAGGCGCAGCGGTATCAGAGTCTATTGAACGAAGCGCTGAAGGTAGCTCCGGCGAATCTTGCAGTTCGTTTCAAGCTAATCGAGTGGTTCACTCGGCTCCTGCAGTCTGACAGTGCGGTTGCGCAGCTCGAGGAAGTGCGACGGTTGCCACCTGAGCCTCCGAAGGAAGCGCGAATTTATCTCGATAGCGCGATTCAATTGTTGCTCGCGCACAAAAACTCCGAAGCGCAATCGGTAGTTCGTCATTTCTTGAACTTGATGGAAGCAACAGCACCTTATCAGGCCTCTCTCGATCAGGTGAAATCACCAGAGAGTGCAATTGCCGGCCGTCCCGTTCTCACGTTTGAGCCGAAGGATTTCATCTCGCTTCACGGGCCGCGCGAAAAGGCGGTCACTGATCTCGCGAAATTCGTCGATGCAACGAGCGAGTCCCTTCCGGATAGAAATTCCGGACTGAGCTCGCTCGCGGTGGGCGACATAGACGGAGATGGAAACGATGAAGTCTTAATCGGTACACACCTCTACCATGTTCAGGGTGGGTTCTTCCAGGCGATCACAAAGCCCACCGGCATTTCTGCTCAGCTCGATCCAGCGTATGCGACGTTCGCCGATTATGACAATGATGGCTGGCTGGATCTTTTCGTCATCGGTCGCGATGGACGTGGTCACCTCTTTCACAATGACGGTAAGGGATCGTTTACCGAGACGACGGCGAAGGCGGGAGTCACGGACGTAAAAGGGGCTGCGAAAGCCTTGTTCGTCGACTTCGATCATGACGGCGATCTCGATCTTCTGCTCGTGGGAAAGAAGCTCACGGTTTACCGCAATAATCTCGACGGCACGTTCACGGCATCAGATATCGCGGGCGTAAGCGACGTGCGTGACGCAGTGTTCGGTGATTTCACTGGCGACGGACACATCGACCTTTTCTTGGCACGAGATCCGGGATATGACGACCTGTTGTCGGGGCCCGGATTCGGCGACTCGCCGAAACCAATCGGGATTACAGAAAGTGCATCGAGCGCCGCCGCGGTTGGCGATTACAACAACGATGGATTTCTCGACCTATTCGTCGCAAGCGCGAATGGTGGGGGATCGCTTTGGTTGAATAAAGGCAACGGCACGTTCGCACGGGATTCACGTTCAGCTGCTGCGATGCAAGCGATGCGCTCAACTGCCGCAACAACAGCGGCATTCGTTGACTACGACAATGATGGCTGGCTCGATCTCGTTGTTGGAGGCAAGAGCCTCTTTCTATTTCGAAACGACGGATCGGGAAAATTCCTGGACAAGTCGACGCTGATCCCGTCTGATGTTCGCGCTGCAGGCGCGAAATCGCTTGCGCTCGCCGATGTAGACAATGACGGCGATGAAGATCTGCTGGTGATGGACCATGCCGGTGCTCCTCATCTTTTGCGCAACGATTTGGGAAACAGCAATCTCGCAATGAACGTGGAGCTCAAAGCGCTCCGCGATGGAAGCGGGAAGAACAATGCGCTCGGCATTGGCTCGAGGATCGAGCTTCGAGCGGGCGACATCTACCAGACGCGCGTAGCAACCGCGCGTGTTACGCACTTTGGACTCGGACCGCATCTCAAAGCCGACGTTCTTCGCGTCGAGTGGCCAAACGGAGTTCCGCAAACCGTGTATTTCCCGGGTTCAGATCAGGACGTCGTTGAGCGTGAATTGCTCAAGGGCTCGTGCGCGCTCGCATACACGTGGGATGGGAAACGCTTTCGATTCGTGACGGATGCGATGTGGCGGAGCGCGTTGGGAATGCCCCTCGGCCTGATGGGTGGAACGAGCGCATTCGCTCCCGCGGGCGCTTCGCAGGAATATCTCCGCATTCCGGGTGATGCCCTCAAGCCGCGTGACGGACGGTACCTGCTTCAGCTCACTGAAGAGTTATGGGAAACCGCGTACGCTGACGAAGTGAAGCTTCTTACGATCGATCATCCTGATTCTGTGGACGTTTTCGTGGATGAGCGATTCGTTCCGCCCGGACCCGTGAAGCTTCGAGTATTCCAGATCGCGAAGCGCGATTACCCACTCTCTGCAATTGATGAGCGCGGCAATGATGTTCTGCCTGCGTTGCGAAAGACTGACGACATCTACGTTTCGAATTTTACACCTACGAGGTATCAGGGAATCGTCGAGCCCCACGAGGTTGTCATGGATCTTGGCGACGCTGCCGGTCGGGATGGCGCGTTGCTCTTTTTGCGCGGCTGGATCTATCCGACAGATGCGAGCATCAACGTTGCGCTCGGCCAGCAATCTTCAATCAAGATCGCTTCGCCTTCATTAGAAGTGCGCGACGCCAGTGGGCGATGGAAAACTGCAATCGCCAACATTGGTTTTCCTTCGGGGAAGGACAAGACGATGATCATCGCTCTTTCGGGAAAGTTTCCGACGGCGGATCATCACGTGCGCATTCGCACGAACATGCAGATTTATTGGGACGAGGCGTTTGTCGCTCGGGATCTCGCCAACGGTGCGGCGAAAATCACGAAGCTCGCGCCGCTCTCGGCCGATCTCCACTATCGCGGATTCTCCCGCATGTATCGCAAAGGTGGTCGATACGGACCGTATTGGTTCGCCTATAACGACGTCGAGACGGAATCGCCGTGGCGACCGATCGACGGCGCGTTCACGCGTTTCGGCGACGTGTTGTCGCTCCTCGGAAAATCTGATGACATGTACATGGTCATGGCTGCTGGCGACGAGGCGACCATTCAGTTCGATGCGACCTCCGCGAGCGCGCTACCGTCTGGATGGAAACGTGACTTCCTGCTTTACACCGATGGTTGGATCAAAGACTCCGATCTCAACACGGCATTTGGCACGACCGTAGGCCCGCTGCCGTTTCATCGAATTCGCTCGTACCCGTACGCCGCGGGGGACGCGTATCCTACCGACGCGCAGCACCAGAACTATTTGCGGCAGTATGAGACTCGGCTGCCAAAAGGGAATTCGCAGCCGAGCGAAACGTATCGCCGCGGTGATGCGTCGAAGCTATAATGTGAGCCGTGCTTCAGCGTCCTCCTCCACGTGTTCGCCGCGCAATCATGGCTGTGCCTTTTGTTGCGGCCCTGTTGCTTGCGATGCGACTCGATCGTGGGCCGAGTCGAATGGCGGCAGACGCGGCTCATCCGGGGTTTGCGTTGCGCGACGAGACAGCCGCTGCCGGAATTCATTTCGTTCATCACCGGCCCTCATTCGACCCGAAAATCGCGAACGTGGAGCCACACGTCGCGGCACTCGGCGCATCGGTGTCCGTTACGGACTTCGACGGCGATGGACGGCCTGATCTCTACTTCACGAACAGCCACTTCGGTGAGCACAATGCGCTCTATCGCAACAACGGTGATGGAACGTTCGAGGAAGTTGGTGAGAGAGTCGGGCTCGCTGATCTCAATCGTGAAGGTGACGGAGTATCGATGGGCGCGGTGTGGGGCGACTTCGACAACGACGGGCACGAGGACGTACTTGTCTATCGTTATGGGTATCCAGCCCTTTTTAAAAATGTCGATGGCAAACATTTCGAAGACGTCACCGAACAGGCAGGGTTGCATCGGTGGATCAACAGCAACGGCGCGATCTGGATCGACTACGATCGTGATGGCCTGCTCGATCTTTACATAACGGCCTACTTCCGTGACTTCGATCTGTGGCATCTCTCCACGACGAAGATCATGCACAACAGCTTCGAGTACGCGAGCAACGGCGGGAAAAATCTTCTCTTCCACAATCTAGGCGGCGGAAAATTCGAGGATGTGACGGACAAGATGGGCGTCGGCAGCACCCGCTGGACGCTCGCGGCCGCATCGGCCGATTTCAACGGCGACGGATGGCCCGACATTTATCTCGCGAATGATTACGGCCCGGAAGAGCTGTACCTGAATGATCACGGACGCCGTTTCGCGCTGACGACAGCCGGCCTGGAGAGCGAATCCAAAAGTGGAATGTCCGTGACACTCGGCGACGCATTCAATCGTGGGCGGCTCGATGCTTTCGTCACGAACATATCCGAGCGCGGATATTTATTTCAAAACAACAACCTGCGTCTCAATCAGATGACCGAGGCGCACCGGTTTCGAAATGTCGCCGAAGGCGAAATCGCCGATGCAGGATGGGCGTGGGGTGCGCAATTCGGCGATCTCAACAATGATGGCGCGAACGAGCTGTTTGTCGCAAACGGATTTATTTCGGCGGATCGTCAGAAGAGTTACTGGTATGCGATGTCCAAGATCGCCGGCGCGAACGGTCGACTCTTCGAAGACGCTGCAACCTGGCCGCCGTTCGGAAACTCGAGTCTCTCCGGCTACGAGCCGTCACGCGTATATCTGAATCGAGGCGTCGCCGGGTGGATCGACGTCGCGAAGAGTGTCGGCGCGACTGATTTGTACGATGGCCGAGCGGTTGCGCTCGCAGATCTTTCGAATCGCGGGGAACAAGACGTGATCGTCGCGAATCAAAATCAGCCAGCTGTGTTGTATCGAGATTATCCCGACAGCGCGAATCACTGGATTGCGTTCAAGCTCGTCGGTACGCGAAGCAATCGAAGCGCGATCGGCGCCGAAGTAATGATCGAGTCTGGAGATCTCAAGCAGCGGCGTGTTGTAGACGGAGGGTCTGGATTCGCGAGTCAGAACGATCGCCGATTGCATTTCGGACTCGGCTCTCGCGAATGGGTTGATCGCGTGACGATCAACTGGCCGTCGGGCACGCAACAGATTCTGTCGCGTCCGCCGATAGATCGATTCGTGACGGTCACCGAGCCGGAGCGATGACGCGATGAGCGAAGCAACTCACGTGACCATCGCGGAAAGGAATCCGTTCGCCCGCTCATGGGAGATCGGAAAGAAAATAGATCCGCGATATCTGATCGCGTTTCTCATTACGCTCGTGCTCGTCGCCGCGCAGGTGCGTTACCACGTGTTCGGCGGCTACGAGCGGCTTGCGGTGGCGCTCGGCGTGTGCATGGCAACCGAGGCGCTCTTTTCCTCGTTCGATCGAGGCAAGATCGTCAACCTGCAGAGCGCGTACATCAGCGGCTTAAGCCTCACGCTTCTCATCAAACCACAGGGTGGCGCGCTCTGGCCATTCGCACTCGGCGGATTTCTCGCGATTTCTTCGAAGTACGTACTTCGCTATCGCGACAATCATCTGTGGAATCCGACGAATTTCGCGATTGCGGCTCTGCTACTTACTGCGCCAGATCGGGTGTCCGTGCTCAGTCATCAATTCGGCAACGATGTCGCGACTAATCTCGTTATCTGGACATTCGGATTGATCATCGCCGCACGAGTGGGAGTTCTACACATCACTCTCACGTACGTCGCGAGCTTTCTGTTGTTGAACAGCTTGCGCGCGTTGGCTCTCGGACAGGCGGTGCTGCCGGAGATCGCTCCGATTACCGGACCGATGTATCAGCTGTTCGTTTTCTTCATGATTACTGATCCGCGCACAGTAGTGAAGGGAAAAAGGCGGCAGATGGTCGTCGCGGTTTTGATCGCTGTGATGGAAACGTTTATCCGTTTCGTATCGGACAAAGGTTGGCCGCTGCCGACTGCATTCAATGTTGCTCCGGCATTTTTTGCATTAGCCACTGTTGGCCCAGCCGCAAAATTCCTGGATCTTCGACGCTTGGGCCGCCCTACTGCAGCACATCCATGATGAAAACGCGCACCCTTCTCCTACTGGCATTCACGAGTGCGGCTCATCTGTCCGCGCAGAACGGGCCGCCGCTTCCGCGAAGCACTCCCGAACAGCAGGGAATCTCATCATCGGGAATACTGTCATTTGTCCAGGCAGCAGATAGCACCGTGGACACTATGAACAGCTTCATGCTGGTCCGGCACGGACACGTCGTGGCGGAGTGTTGGTGGAAACCCTACGACGCAAACACGCCGCACAGTTTGTTTTCGTTGAGCAAAAGCTTCACATCCACCGCGGTCGGGCTTGCGATTGCAGAAGGGAAGCTCAGCCTCGACGATCAGGTATTGAAATTCTTTCCTGAAGACGCGCCACCGGAGCCGTCAGAGAATCTGCGGGCGATGAGAGTGCGCGATCTGCTACGCATGTCCGCGGGACACCAGACTGAAGGCGAATGGTGGCAAAGCGCCGCGATGCAGGTGCCGAGTGACGAGCGATTGACGAAGATGTTTCTCGCGCATCCAGTCCCATTCAAACCGGGCTCGCACTTTCTCTACAACTCGCCCGCTACATACATGCTTTCAGCGATCGTTCAGAAGGCGACTGGGGCAACCGTGCTGGATTATCTGCGACCGCGCCTGTTTGATCCGCTTGGCTTCGAGAATCCAACGTGGATGGCGAGTCTGGACGGCGTCACATTCGGTGCGGTTGGTCTGAGCGTACGAACAGAGGAAATCGCACGTCTCGGTCAATTGTATTTACAGAAGGGAATGTGGAATGGGCGACAGCTGATTCCCGCAGCGTGGGTCGCTGAGGCGACGAAGCTTCAGACGTCGAACGGCTCTTCACCGAATAGTGATTGGGACCAGGGATACGGATATCAGTTCTGGCAATCGCGTCATGGCTATCGAGGCGACGGCGCGTTCGGTCAGTACATGATTGTGCTTCCGGAGCAAGACGCGGTTGTGGCAATAACGAGTGGTGTCCGCGACATGCAATCGGTCATGGAGATTGTGTGGAACAAGCTTCTGCCGGCGATGTCATCGGGATCCCTTCCGGAGGATGCGAGTGCGCAACGCGCGCTGCGTGCCAAGCTCGCGACACTTGCGGTGCGATTACCGGCGGGTCGACCCACAGTCGCGTTCGCCGGGCGCGTTTCACGAAGATGGTACGACTTACCAGAGAACGATCGCGGCATCCGCGCGATTGCAATCGACTTCTCGTCCTCACCGGCGGTCCTCGTACGCACGGCCGCGGGAGAGACGCGAACTCCAATAGGAATGGGCTCGTGGGTTACGAGCCGCACCGGATTCACGAATGGGATAGACCGATTGCTGAGCGTTCCAGCGAATCCGGAAGTCGCAGCGAGCGGCGCGTGGACATCGGATAGCCTGTTCACGCTCAAGCTCATTGCGCCACAGACGCCTTACTACTCGATACTCACGTTTCGCTTCGAGGGCGAGCGACTAATCCTCGATGGAGAGTACAACGTTTCGTTTGGCCCAACGAAGCTAGCGCGGCTCGAGGGGACGGCGGCTCCGCGTCGGTGACGCGCGACTATCCTATTTGTAGCCTTTCTTAAGAAGGAACTGACCCGCCTTTACATAGTAGCGCGGATCGGGGAGCTGCCAACCGAGAGTGTCAGCTAATCGATCGTAAGTGTTGAACAGAAATGCGACGTAAAACGCGTCGCGAATCTGCTCGCGCGTTACTCCAGCATCGAGTACTTCGCGAACGCGACCCGCATTCATTTGCTCTGGATCGAGCGTGAAGGTCTCGAGAAGACCGAGCATTGCGCGGAGCCTCTCATCGATTGGAGCTGTCCGGTAATTATCGAGGACGGGCTGCATGGTCCCGGGACCCAGCGCTGCCTCCGCGACCGCGGAGTGAGCGTTAGTTCAAAAGACGCACTTGTTGAGCTGCGATACGAAAGTTGCGAAAGTCTCGCGCTCGCCAACGGTCCACGGGGATGGACCGCGCATCACTTGTTGCGTGAGCTCGGAGAACGGTCGCCCGAAATATTCCTTTCGGTAGCGCAGCGTACGGACAACGCCGGGCGCATGTCCCATGATCACGCGCATGAAGCCGAGAAGCGCCTTGTCGGGGAAGCGATGGCCCGAGTGAACTTTCTGAAGTCTCATGCTTCGTCCAACGCCTTCATTCCGGCGAGCAATCGATTCCGCGATGCTCCGAGCGCTGCACTCACAACGATCTCGAACATCCAATCGTCACCGTATTTCGCTTGCAGCCGGTCCATGTCCTCGTCGGTAACCTTGTACGCGTGACGGTGAATCTTGTCGACTAGACCTTGTAGCTCCGCCGGAACGTTCTTCCCGTCGGTGACCGCATTCCGAATTGCAGGATCGCTTTCACCGGGACCTGCAAGAACGCTCGTTAGAACCTGGTCACGAAGATTTGCGTGTGGATCTGTGATCACGCCGCTGACGCCATTGACTCACGATGGTGAGCGCACGTGCACGTTGCTTTTTCCGCGTCGCTCGCTGGCGGATACACGTGATAGTACATCGCGACGACCATCGGAATGAATACGAGCGTGTTGTAAATGAGATGGAGCTCGATTCGCGGAATCCAGATCTGGCCGATACTCGTCGGCACTTTCCCGCCGAACCAGAAATGATGTGTCTGTGCCTGATAAAAAAGAATGAAGTGCTCGAAGTGGTGATAGAACTGAATCCAGAAGGAGATCATCCACCAGGTGTGTGATCTCCCGGTAAATCCTTTCCGTAAAACCCAGAGACCAATCAACATCACGAGCGCGAATCCGTAATGGAGCACTTCCGTTTTCATGAGCCACGGGTAGTACATGCCGAGGATTCCCATCGCCATCGGGCGCGGCCAGTGCAAAACAAAGGCTTGATATGCCTGCACGATGTGCTCTGCCCAGTGGAACAACACGATGACGAGGAAAACCTGAAGCGCGGCTTTGTGCCAGCGCGTGTTGAGGCTGTCGTAAAAGCTTATGGATGGCGATCCAATGATGCCATCAATCCGAGCGGTCGATTCCGACATGTGCGCCAATGTAGGAATCCATTTCTCATTGCGCAATAATGGCGGCACGGTCAACGGCGTTGAAGTCAAACTACGGAAAACAGGTCCGAGGTTCGAGGAGCCAAGGTTACCAGGTGCGAGGTGAGGTTTCAGTGGTTGCGGTGACAATCCTGGTACCTCACCTCATGCCTGCGCCCTCAATTCCTGTGACCTCGGACCTGCAGTTCCGTACGTGGCATCTCCTCGCAAAGCCGGAAGTGCATCTACAAGCTCAGCCTTACTCATTCCCAGGAGCTCGTGTTTAGCCACGAGTGCATCGAAATCCACCGGGTAAAGATTTTCTCGATCGGGATTCGCGAGCCCGGCGATGTTCCGCGGCGCGATCGCATTCGCGATCCATTCGGCAAATACTCGGCGGTCATCTGGTGTGCCGGTTTCACCACGCGAGTGCGTGATCTCCCTCAATCGCCGAAGGCTCTCTCGCGGTAACGGCTCCAGCACGGGATCACCAACGCCGAGGAATCCGTTCCAGGCGGCGGATTGGTCGGGCTTGAGTCTTTGACTCACCTCCGCGAATGACACAGACGCGAAGTAGAGCATCGCTTGCGCAGCGAACAAATCGAAATGGGTCATCGCTTCGTACGCACCTGCAACTACATAATCGATCTGATCGGCTTCAGCGCTTAGCGCCGCGCTGTAGCGGACGAGAACTTCCCTGTCTGGCACGCGGTGAGTTGACGCTGCTGATTCGAAAGCGAGGCCAAGGCGCTCGACCGCGCGCAGACTCCAGGCGATTCCCGTGGAAAAAAGCGGATCCACAAACGCGTACGCATGAGGCATCATCGCCCATCGCTCTGCTGTCGACTGCGTAAGGCGATGTTGAATGCCGGAATGAAACGCGATGGGCATTAGCCGCGTTGCATCGCCGAACGCGGTCGCGATTGTGGGATACCGCTCGAGCATCGCATTCCATATAGAAGCAGCATCGCTCGCATCCTCGAGCTCGAGCGACGCGAGACCCATTGGTGTCAGCAGAAAACCCGCGCTCGTCACACCATCGTCGAACCGGAGCGAGTACATCCATCCCTCATCGATCACATGATGTACTGCCGCCCAATCATCGGGGTACGGACCCTCGGGCATTCCAGGCAAGAGGTCGTTCATCAACCGAACGTCATCGAAATGACCGAAGACGAGTGCTGAACGCGTTTCGGTTTGCTCGATTCCTGAAGGAATCGAGAGCTGTCGCGCGAGAAAACCACCGGGACCCGAGGCGTCGATAAGGAAGTTCGCGCGCAACTCGAATCCCTCGCCATCTCGACCGCCGCTCAGATAGACAGCATCTGAAGCGAAATTTGCGCTCGCGAGATTCACGCGATCGAGATATGTCACGCCCGCCTCGATTGCCTTTCGGACAAAATGATGATCGACGTCCGCGCGCAACCAGTGCGTGTCCGAAAGTGAATCATGCGGACTCGCCGCGACTAGCAATCTTTCGGAATCACAGCCGCCACTGGCAAACGGCTCGTTCCGGTGATGCCGATAAAACGTGAAGCCACGCTTCAGCCCCCGTCGAAGACCAGGAAAATGCTCGAGCCAGCGGCCATGCGTTGCGAGCTGATAACAATCGTCCAGGCCGTAACGCAAGCCAATTCGTTCCAGCGAAAGATTCGCGAGTGGTGTTGACGATTCACCGATCGCAAACCGCGGATGGGTGCCGCGCTCGAGGAGAACGACGTCGTAGCCGAGCACAGCGAGAACGCGGGCAAGCAGTGATCCGGCAAAGCCACTGCCGACGATCGCCACTTCGCACGATTGCTTCACGCGCCTCCGCAGGTGGAACACGCAATCCGCGTTTCAGTGTTCCCGCTCGAGTTCATGCGCCGCAAACGCTCGATCCGTGGTGATCTGCAATCCTCGCACGCTGCGAAGCTCTCGGCGTCCCACAAATCAGCCGTGACGACTGCATTCGTTAAATCCAAACATTGCACGAGCGATTCCTCGAGCTGCGACAACGTGGGGGGAGTAAAGTGACCGAGCGCTTGTAGTCGCTCCAGCTCTCCATTACCGCCGCGCACCGGGATGATCGACACGATGCTCGCGCCGCGTTCGACTGCGTGCGTCGCGGTACGAACTGTCCATTCGATTGACTCGTCCGCGCCAACATAAGGCGCGCCAAGGAGAACGAACACGCGCAGGTCGATGCCGTTGTCCAGGAGAAACTTTGCCGATGAGTCAAATCGCGCGAGATCGAGTCGCTTGTTCAGCTGCGAAGCCGCAACCGGGTGAATCGTCTCGAGTCCCACCGCAACCTCGAGGCGCGCAGGAGAGATTTTCTTCGCGAATTCGAGAGTCGCCGGGCCGATAGTATTTGCGTGTGATTCGACGGTGAGGGCAGCGAAAGATCTGCTGAGCGTTGCAATTCCTACGACATCTATTTGCGGAACAGCCCTCGTGTCAAAAAAATTGCTCGCGTTGTAGAGCTTGAGGCGATCAGCGAACGGCTTATCCGCTCCAAGAATGTTCGCCAATTGAGCTGTGAGAGCGCCGGGAGGTGTCGGGCCGTCAATCGTAAATTGCCACAAGTCGCAAAACGAACACGTGAACGGACACTCGGCGCCACTGAGAAAAACCGTGAGTGTCTGCTCGCGTTTCCCGCTGGGTCGCCGCTCATCCTCGAGCAAAGTCTTTTGCGCAGTGTACGGATCCAGTTTCACCTTCGGCGGACGCAGACTCCTGATCCGCCGATCGATAGCCGGGCTGCTCACACGACGTGAGCGTGCAGCGTCTCGAAATGTCGGCGGTAGCGCGTTTCGTCTTGCGGGAATAACCGCGAGACTTCTGTTGCCGAGACGGAGCCGTGCTGGAATCGGCGCTTGGGAAACACGGGCATGTCGAGTCCCAACACCGAACGAATGCCGCGCGAGACAATCTCTCCCTTCAATGCGTACAGCCGAACGTGTGATCCGTCTGTAAGCTCTGCGAATGGAATTGCTTCGGCGACGGCGATGACAGCGGGACGCGTGTACGGACTGAATCCATCGAAGCCGTATTCGCGCGCGCACGCATAGCTCCGCACGCAGCCGCGACTGTAACCGCCGGAATATGTAAGCGAATGCTTGATCGACTCGACGCCCCAGCCTTCCTGATAAAGCATGCTGTTGTTCACGACGCTGCGAATCGTGAGTTCGCTGTTCTCTTCGATGGGATAGTCCTTGAGATTCTCGTCTCCGCCGTCGCCATCTACCAGCAGGCGCCAATCCGGATACCGCTCACGAATACCGGCGAGCAGCGCGAGGTTCACAGCGGCACATTCGACGTCGAGGGGTTTGTAATCCTCGATCACACTCACCGCACGCAACGGATCGAGCTCACTGGAAGGAACGTCGACGATCTCGCCGAGTATTTCGAGGTTCATCCGAGTGAGAAACTCCTGCGTCTGTTGTGCATCGTCGCCTTCGCCGTCCAGCGAAAGCGTAAAGGCTTTGAGCTTCGCGGGCGATTGCCCTTCATTCAACAGCAGCTTGTACATGCAGAGTAGAATCGCGCCGCTGTCGATTCCGCCGGAAAACGGAATGCCGATCGGAGCCGCTCGGTCCTGCGCGGCGAGCCATCGATGCAGCTCATAGTAGACCGCTTCGATGTAATGTTGGCCGATGAGATCGAGATCCGGCGGCAACGTAGCGCGAGACGGAGCGAAGAATCTCTGATGGACTGGATTTGGATCGGGACATCCAACGAGACGCAACGTCGTTACGTGATGCGCGGGGACCATGCGCGTGTAGCTCGGGTGGAATTGATCGCTCCATCCGTGACGAGCTAGCTCGGCGGCAATCTCGTCGATGCGGTCCGCGACGATGAGCACAGGACCATCGGTGGACTTCGCGAGAAAATATCGCATAGGACGATCGAGACTTCGCGCTAACAAAACGCGCTCGCCATCTTGCGCGATCAACGCAAATGATCCGTCGATGTTTCGAACGGCATCGACGTCGCCTCCAAGAAGGCGACGCCGAGCCTCGGATTCGTCGATTGACCAAAGGCGTTGGGATTCGGTTGGAATCAGGTTTATGACGTTGGAGATGTATCGCTGTTTGTTCATGCCTGAGCCCAGAGAGTGAAACGGATTTTGAAAGACAGGTCCGAGGTCTGAGAGCGCGAGGTCTTCAGGGACGAGGTGAGGCTTCAGGAATTGTGTTGTTGCTGGAACCTCACCTGTCGCCTGGAAACCTCGGCCCCTCAGACCTGTCGTTCAGTTTTGAAAACATACCTCTCGGGTTGTGCTGCTGCTATCTTCTGCGCCGCATGCGTAACACGAAACTCTTCGCACTTTCGATTTTCCTTCTGTTCCTCTCGGGCTGTGGAAGGAAGGATCATCCGTTATTCCAACTGCTGAGCGCGGATGAAACGGGTGTCACTTTCGCCAATACCATAAGGACCGACGACTCACTGAACGTTCAGAGCGACGTCTACGTCTACAACGGCGCGGGCGTAGGAGTCGGCGACATCGATAACGACGGATTGCCCGACATTTTCTTTGCGGGCAACATGGTCTCCAGCCGCCTGTATCTGAACAAAGGACACATGAAGTTCGACGACATCACCGAGAGCGCTCACGTGACGACCAGGCGTTGGGCTACCGGAGTCGCGATGGTCGACATCAACAATGATGGATACCTCGACATCTACGTTTCCGTTTCCGGTCCCCAATGGTCGAACGAAGCTGATCGCGCGAACCTGCTGTTCATCAACAATGGCAATCGGACATTCACGGAATCCGCAACACAATACGGAATTGCTGACACCGGCTTCACCACTCAGGCGGTTTTTCTTGACTACGATGGAGACGGATGCCTCGACCTCTTTCTGTTGAACAACTCGCCGAAGGATTTCACACGAGGCGTCGTGAGCAATCCATCTGGGCTGCCCGGCGAAACTCCGGGCAGCTACAACGAGCTTTACCACAATGACTGCAAGGATCCAAAACACCCGAAGTTCGAAAACGTATCAGCGAAAGCGGGAATCCTGCGCGATGCCGGCTATGGACTCGGGGTCGTGGTCACTGACCTCAATGGCGATGGCCGGCCGGACATTTACGTCTCCAACGACGGCGTTCCAAATGATGTTCTGTACATCAACAACGGAGACGGAACGTTCACCAATAGAGCAGCTCAGTCGCTAAAGCATTCGAGCGTCGCGGGAATGGGTGTGGACATCGCCGACTTCAACAACGATGGACGTCCCGATGTTCTGCAGGTTGACATGCTGCCGAATGATCTGGCGCGTCGCAAGCGAATGGGCGGATTCAAGTCGTACGGAAGCATGCTGGACGCGCGCCGCCGGGGATTTCGCGACGATTTCACCGCGAACTCGTTGCAGCTCAACAATGGAGTGACAAAAGACGGCGACGTAGTCTTCAGCGAGATTGGCCACCTTGCCGGCGTGTCGCATACGGATTGGAGCTGGAGTGCTCTCTTTGCCGACTTCGACAACGACGGTAACAAGGACATCTTCATCAGCAACGGATATCCGAAAGCCGTCAACGATCTGGATTATCAGACGGCTGCGTTCGCGATAACGCGGCGGAACACCGCTGCCTCGCGTCGAGCCCGACTCGATCTTCTCAAGAGTCTGCCGGACTACGCGGAATCAAATTACGTGTTCCGGAATTCCGGCGACCTGACGTTTGCTGACATGTCGAAGCAGTGGGGCGTGAAGGGCGAGAGCTTTTCATATGGCGCCGCGTATGCCGATCTCGACAACGATGGCAAACTCGACCTGGTGGTGAACAACATCGACGGTCCGGCTTTCATCTATCACAATGTTGAGCAGATGGATGACGCTCACCATTTCCTGCAGATCAAGCTCGAGGGCGACTCCCTGAACCGGCATGGTATCGGATCGACACTGATTCTCACAGCCGGCGGAACGAAGCAGTACCTCTACCATTCGCCCTACAGAGGATTCATGTCGACCATGGACGAGCGCGAGCAGTTCGGGCTTGGCCGGTTGAAGCGCGTCGACAGTCTCGAAGTGATCTGGCCGGACCGCCGATATCAGCTGCTGACCGCACTCGCCGTCGACCGACTGATGGTCGTGAAACAAAGCGACGCGAAAGAGAAAAGAAGGGAGCTTCCTGCGTCTGACCCGGCAGAGAAGATTTTCCAGCCTGTGGATTCGCGACGAGAGATCAAGTATGTGGACCCCGCAGTCGGGCCCATGGACTACAGCGTGCAGCCACTTTTACCGTACGTCATCTCCAGTCACGGACCTGTTGTGGCTGCCGGCGACGTCAACGGTGATGGGTTGGGTGACGTCTTCATTGGAGGAGCCGCCGGGGTGTCAGGCAAGCTCTTCATGCAGCGGAAGGACGGGAACTTCGTCGAATCAACCGCTGGCCAACCATGGGACGCGGACAAGGCCTACGAGGATTGGGGAGCGCTGTTCTTCGATGCGAACGGAGATGGATTGCCGGATCTATACGTCGCGAGTGGCGGATATCAGCTCGCGCCGACATCTGCGCTGCTGCAGGATCGACTCTACATCAACAAGGGTGGCGGAAAGTTCGAGAAGGCCGATCATGCGCTCCCGCCGATGCTGACGAGTACTGCGACTGTCCGCGCTGGGGATTTCAACGGCGATGGCCGGTCTGATCTATTCGTCGGCGGCCGACTCTCTCCTCGAAATTACCCCGCCCCTGCGAGGAGCTACATCCTCCGGAATGATGGTGGCCATTTCACGGACGTCACCGAAGAAGTAGCCCCCGAGCTCGTTCGTCCGGGTGGCATGATCACCGACGCGGTCTGGATCGATTTCGACGGAGATGGTCGCCTCGATCTCGTCACCGTCGGCGAGTGGATGCCGATTCAGTTTTATCACAACGATGGAAAGCGATTGCTGAACGTGACGCAATCGACGAGTCTGCGGCCCCTCCATGGCTGGTGGTACAGTCTGGCTTCGGGAGACTTTGACCACGACGGACGTCCGGATCTTATCGCCGGCAATCTCGGTTTGAATTACAGCTACACGACGTCGAAGGACAGCACCTTCGGCATCTACGGCGCTGATCTAACGGGCAATCGCACCACAGACATCGTTCTCACGCAGACAATCGACGGGAAGGAATACCCATACAATGGATTAGCGCAGGTGGGTGCAGCGATCTACACGATCGGCGTGCGATATCCGACGTATGGATCCTTTTCACAAGCGGGCATCGATCAACTGCTCACTCCATCTCAGAAACAAAACGCAATTCATTACGAGGCGGATACGTTTGCGAGTCTTTATCTGCACAACGATGGAGGAGGAAAATTCAGCGAATCACCGTTGCCGAATCTCGCGCAGATCGCACCAATCAGAGGAATCATCGTAAACGACGTGGATGGCGATGGAAATCTCGATTTGATCGTTGCGGGAAATCTTTACGACGCGGAGCCAAACACGCCGAGGGCGGATGCGGGGAATGGGCTGTGGCTCAGAGGGAACGGAAGAGGCCGCTTCACTCCGGTGCCTCCGAGTGAGAGCGGCCTCCTGACTCCAAAGAATGTTGCTGGTCTTGCTTCGATCAACACTCCGGCCGGTATGGCGATCATTGTCGCCAATACCGGCGATTCACTTCAAGCGTTCAACATTCGAAAACGTTAGCCCGTGTGTGACTTACCACCCGGTGTTCTGCTTTAGTCTACTTTCGCCACCCACGCGACTCAGCTCGATCTGAATGGCCGGCAAAGGATACCAGCGATGCTTCGCTGTGAAGGTTTCTGCACCGGCTTTATAAAGTCTCCTTGCTGCACTCTTCTCGGCTCCGCCTCCGACGCCGTTGATGTATGAGTTGAGCGTTACATCAGCAATTCCCCAGCGTCGCAGATCGAATAACCGCTGGCCCTCCATCGCCAGCTCGAGCCGACGCTCGTAACGCACTGCGTTGCGCGCGTACGCTGCATCGGGGAACGACGGGTACAATCCGACCTTGTAGTTCGCCCACTTGATCGATGGATCGTTGATTGGCACCGCAAGGCGAGTATCACCTGCACACGTTGGATACAGCGCGACCAGGGCCTTTGCTGCATTTGCATCTGCCGGCAGTGCGCATCCCTCGGCGGTCTGGCTTGCTCGCGTTCTGATCTGATTGACGATCGTTCTCGCGCCGTTCAGATCTCCCGTCTCGACCTCTGCCTCGGCGAGAAGCAGGAGGAGGTCGGCATAACGGAAGAGGTGAATGTTGACGGAATTCAGCTGAGTGTTCTGCCAACCAACACTGCTCTCGGCGCCACTGGCTTGTTCGTGGGCATTTTTCTTTGGACCATAGAATCCGCCATTTGCAGGATCTCTGACCCAGCCATCCTTTCCACTGTAGAGTCCCCAATCCTTGTACGGCACGCCGTCGCGGCCTACGGTCCAGTCAATACGCGGATCCACCGGCAAAAGCACGGTATTGCTGAAATCGGCGTTGTTTGAGTTCCAGTTGTTCGGATCCGACAAGATCAACGGAAGCCCGTCGGCGCCGACGCGGAAGAAGTTCACAAGATTCTGTGACGGCTGGTTGAAGCCGCAGCAACCAAAATGACTGCCGGAGTACGGGAAATTCAGCCGCTCACCATAGTTGGAATCATTTCCATTGGGCTGGCCGTCATTCACCGATGCTTCGTAGGCGAATATCGTCTCTTTCCCGTTTTCCAGTGCAGGGAAACCGGTCCACACCTTGTCGTAACTGGTTTCGAGCGCGTACGGTCCATTTTGCACGACATCCTTCAACGTCGTCAAAGCTGCCGCATATTGGTTAGCGTACATCTGTACGCGGCCTTTATACGCTTTCGCCGTCCACTGAGTCGCTCGTCCGACGTTTCCGTTTCGCGGAGTCGGGGGCAGCAAGGCAATGGCGGCATCGAGGTCTTTCAGGATTGCCGTAATTGCCTCTTCGGGGGTTCCGTTCGGTTTACGGAAATCCGTATCATCCTCTGTGTAGTAGGGAATATTCCCCCACATGCGATACGCCTCGAAGTGATAGTACGCTCTGAGGAACAACGCCTCGCCCTGGATTCCCTTCGCATCCGCAGATGAGAATGCACCAGGATTTGATGCGAGCACCGACTTGAGCAATCGCAATGTCGAGTTCGCGCGAACCACTCCCTCATAGACGATCGTCCACTTCATGTTCAGGTAGCTTTCCGCGTCGGGGCTTCCCCAGTGGTAACCTTCGATCGCGTTGATGGGTGGCTGATCGGTCCCATCAGATCCTTTATAGGATTCGTCCGCAGCAACCGTCGACCATACCCAGTTGCTGGCAGCGCATCCCCAGTTGCCGGCGTCAGCGCCCGTTCCGTTTGTGCAGTCCAAAGTCCGATAGGCGCCGATAAGGGTGCCTTCGACGCCCGCGGCATTCGCGAGCGTTCCTTCGTTCAACGTCCCCTGTGGAGTGGCGGCGTCGGTTAGAAAATTCTTGCAGCCATAGAGCGCGCCCGTCATCAGAATGACCAGCGCCGTTCCGGTAAGAACCGGGTGTTTCGATACGATTTTCATCGTCTCAGTTTCCTTGATAAAGGGCGATGGTTAGAAAGACGCGACGATGCCGACACTGAACATTCTGTTGCTCGGATATGCTCCGCGGTCAACTCCGCGATACTGATCGCGAATGTCGCCGGCGGCGCCGGTGATGTTCGCCGCAGGCAGTGACGGGTCGAGCCCCTCGTAACTTGTAATTGTGAACAGGTTCTCCGCCTGCACGTAAATTCTCGAGAGCGGAATCGTTCGCGACATCGATGCAGGAACGTCATAGCCGATCTGCAGATTGCGCAGCCGCGTGTACGATCCGTCCTTGACATAGAAGCTGCTCAGCGCGTGGCTGTAGAGATCGTTAACGTCGAGCTTCGGATACTTCGCGTTCAAGTTGTCCGGTCTCCACGAATTGGCGAGAAGATCAGACACCACGTTCGCGTCGAACTCGCGGAAAACGTAGAACTCCATCTGGTTTTCGAAGATCTTGTTTCCGTACGATCCGAACACAGTTGCGCTCAGGTCGAAATTCCCTCGACGCATTCCAAAATCAACTCCGCCCGTGAAGTTCGGATGCGGACTGCCGATAATGGTTCGGTCATCGAGGTCGATCTTTCCGTCGCCGTTCACATCGCGGAACTTGATGCGGCCGGGCGCAGCTCCATCCTGGGTCGCATGTGCCTTCACGTCTGCGTCATCCTTGAAGAAGCCGTCGGCTATGTATCCGTAGAACGAGCCGATCGGATGGCCAACTTCGTTGATGACCTGGTTGCCGTAACGAGTCGTAATGGGACCATAGAAGAACGTCTGGTCTCCGTTGATCGAAACGATTTCGTTGTGGTAATGACTTCCATTGAAGCTGATGTTCCAGTCTCTGCCCTGATGGCCGATCGAGAAGTCGACGCCGGTGTTTCTCATCTTTCCGATATTGACGATCGGAGGCGCCGCGATACCGGCGGTGGCAGGAGTCTTCGGGTCGAACAGCAGGTTGCTCGAGGCGCGGCGATATACGTCGACCACCACGTTGAGTGCGCCGTCGAATAGCGACATGTCGGCGCCGATGTTCGACGATTTGTTTTCCTCCCACTTCAGATCCGGGTTACCAAGAGCGGTCTGCCGGAATCCCGACGGTATCGCCCCGGTGTTTTGTCCCTTGATGTCGTAGTAGGTCTCTCCGCGGTCGCCGCCAAAAGCGGAAATAACACGTCCTGCCGGTACTGACTGGTTGCCCGTGATGCCCCACCCATATCGGAGCATGACATCAGAGAAGACTCTGTTGTGAGAGAGGAATCCTTCGTTCGTGATGCGCCAGCCGAGTCCAAATGCCGGGAATGTTCCCCACTGATGTCCCGGAGCCAGACGGGAGGAACCGTCTCTTCGGACCGTCACGCTCGCGACGTACTTGTCGGCGTAGTTCCAGTCGGCTTTTGTAAAGAGTGACAAAATCGCGCTCTTGCCACCGGTGCTGGTGACGTTCTTCGTGCTGGCGTCGCCGAGTGCGTCCTGGATGTATCTGGAATCCGGCGAGTCGTTGAGAAGACTGGACATCGATGCCTGGATATACCGGCTGTTGTTTGCACCGGCTTCCTGGCCGATCAGGAGATCGAAGCGATGCTGCGAGAATGCCTTGAGGTATCTCAGCGTGTTGCTCCAGCCCCACTCTGTGAACTGGTTCGTGTTCTCGTTGATCGAATTGACGAATGTCGCTTCGGCGTTTTCGGGGAAGATCGGCTGGAATCCCGAGAATGAGTTCTGAGCTACGTTGAAGCCGAGGCTGCTCTTGAATGTGGTGTTCGCCATCAGGTCAAGACCACCAAACACATTTCCAAAGACCTGATTGTTCTTGTTCTCGTTGAATCTCCAGGCGAACGCTTCCTTGAGCGGATTCAACCCGTTGCCAAGGCCCGTGGTTTTGCCGCCGGCATAATTCCCGTTGACGTCGAAGACGGGGATGACGGTCTGCATCAGAATATTTTTGCCGAGGATACCATCTTCGGCGTATCCACCCGGATCGTCGGTCACGCCGCCGTGGTGCCTGTCGAGTGCGAGCGCGATGTTCTCACCGAAGTTGAACTTGTTTCGCTGGAAGGCTGTATTGACTCGAACTGTGCCTCTCTTGAACTCGTTGTATTTCGCCGTGCCGTTCTGATCGAAATAATTGAACGAGACGCTATAGGAGTTGTCGGAGCTGCCGCCTTTGACATCGAGGTTGTAATTGCCGACGTAGGCAGGTCCGAAAACTTCCTTCCACCAATCCGTTCCGGCACTGCCGGGCATGATCAAGCTGTTGGGATACGAATACTTCGTCATATCCACCGTCGTTGGACGGCCCCACTGGTCGGTGGTGAGCGTTGCAGCACCGCTCGCGTAGATGTATGCAGGGATTGTCGGGTTGTTCGGGTCTCCGAAAATCTTTGTCGGGACCGGCTGCCCGGCGTTGAGATAGCTCTGCTTCACGACTGCGAAGTAATCCAGAGGATTCTGAATCAGGAAATCATCATAACCACGAACTGGAGTTGCGACGCCCGTTCTCACTCGCAGTGTTGCGCGCGGTGGACCGGCTGGCCCTTTCCTCGTGGTCTCGATGACAACGACGCCGTTGCTGGCTCGCGTTCCGTAGATCGACGCTGCAGACGCATCCTTTAGAACCTGGATCGATACGATGTCGTCCGGATTAAGGAAGTTCATGTATGAGTCGGAGACCGCTGTGCCGTCGACTACATAAAGAGGATCGTTGTTCTGGAAGGAGCTGATTCCGCGCACTCTGACTGTCGCACGTGCGCCCGGCGATCCGCTCGAGACGACGGTCACACCCGGCGTGACGGCGTCGAGCCGATTCAGAACGCTTGCGCCTGTCTGTCGCTGCGCTGCCTCGACGTTGACGTTTGCGACGGCACCAGTGATGTCACCTCGTCTCTGCTCCTGATACCCCGTGACTACCACTTCCTCGAGGTAGGAGATCTGGGCCATCGTGACATCTACTGTGCTGCGACCGGCGACCGTTGTCTGGACCGGTTTCTGACCTACGCGGGAGAAAACCAGAACTGCGTCGGACGGGGCGGTGATTGCATATTTTCCCGTCGGGCCCGTGGTCGCACGGGCATCCGTGCCTTGCACGCGCACGGTTACTCCAGGCAGCGGACTTCCTGCCGTGGACGTCACGGTTCCAGTGACCGCGACATTCTGACTCTGTGCCGTTCCGCTCACCATGAGCGCGAACAGGAGGGTCAATGCTATCGCGCGGGCTACGTGCGACAGGATGCCCCGGAACGAATTTGTAGCTGACATCTTCTCCTCCATGGTAGTCCTCCTTGGTGCGCTCATGCGTTAAAACCCTCCCGGTCGGCGCATGGTGTTCAATCCCTGCATCTCGATCAGCTGGCGATACGTGATCAGCTTGATGTTGTGAGCCTTGATTGCATCGCTGAAACGTTTTGACGTAAGCGCACTGAGCTCGCCCTGCCGATTCTTGCTCATTTCGGGCAAAGGATTCGACGTGTTCATATCGAGCAATGCGCCAAGCTCGGCGTCGTCAACGCCGACGTGAGTAACAACAAGGTTGAATTGCGCGTGTACGCGATCGATTATCGCCACCAGACTGTCGATTTTTTTTGCGGGCGCCGCCGAGTACTGCGAATCATTCCTCGTTTCACCGAAGTATTGCGACATGCCCAGACCAAATTCTTTAGCGAGCTTCTCCGCAATTTCCCGGAATTCAGGCTTTTCGCTTACGGTCCCCATGTGGTAGTCCACGTAGTCGATCTTCAAACCCGAGTGGACAGCGCGATCGATCTGCGCACGTAATTCCTTTTCGACTTCGCCCAGATCGGGGTGGTTGTCGTAAAGCAATTGAGACGAGGGAAAAAAATAGCCGTCCTTGTCTACGAGAGACGGGACGGCGCCGCGACCGGAGATTGGACCCCAACGATAATTCTTCCACTCCGAATTCAGAGTAAGGTGAATTCCGACGGAGATCTCGGGATGTTTCTTGAGAATCTCGACGGTTTCCTGGTACCACGGAGTCGGGAACATCACCGACACTGAAACGGGGAGACCGGTGGCGATGAGCTTGTCGATGGCCATGTTCACGGCGTGACTCATCCCCGCATCATCGGTGCGGATGATCAGGTATTTCGTCTCGGCGTTAGCAGGGTGCCTCGACGGTTCAGTCTGACCAACGGCGTGCGTCGGTGAGGCGGACAACATTGATCCATACAGCAATGGTACAAAGCAGTGGAGCAGCCGCGTACTACCCCCGGTGGCAAGAGGTCGTTACCGTGCTGTGATCTATTTATGTATGCGCGCGACGAACGGCGCCGCGCGTTCAGAGCCCGCGAGACCCCACTCTATTACGGTCTGTGCTTGGAGTTGTCAAGAAGCATACATATGACTGCGTTTCGACTCCGTCGCCAGTCACCACGGGATTTGAGGTGAACGGTAGAAATTCACTCCGAGAAAATTCCAGCGTTGCGCGTGGGTCGCGAGGCGCGCGCTGAAGTCCTCCCAATGGCGCGAGCTTTGCGGCGACCAGGCGACTTCCGCTAGCGCGGGAAGTCGCGGCACAGCGAGATACTCCACCGCGGTGATGTTCCGGACTGTCTCGGCCCAGATCGGCGCCTCGACGCCGGCGATGTTCGCTTCGGTCACGCCCTTCATGAACGTCGCTGGATCCCAATCGTACGCGTCGCGCACGCTGATAAGAGCTGCCCACTTGAGTCCAAGCTCGGTGTTGTCGTCGTACTTCATGTCGAAGTAAGTCCGCTTCGCCGGTGACATGAGCACCTTCGCGCCGTATTGCACGGCAAGTGCAGCAACTGTGTCAGTAGCCCAGGCTTGCGCGATAGTTGTCGGCTGCAGGTGAGCGCGCGCGATTTCTTCCCAGCCCACCATCTGCTTTCCGTGTTTCGCAACGATGTCCTGCTCGCGCTCGACAAAGTGGGTGTAGTCCGCTCGGCTCAGAATGGGATTTTCGTCGCCGCCGATGTGGTAGTAGGGTCCCGGGGTAATCGCTGCGATCTCACGCACGACATCGTCGACGAAAGCGTAAACCTCTTCCTTGTCGGCGCACAGTGTGCTGAAGCCCACGTCGGTTCCGGTGTACGGTGCCGGTGAGCGACGGCTGCAGCTCAGCTCGGGATATCCGATGAGCGCGGCATTGATGTGTCCCGGCGTGTCGATCTCCGGAACGATCGTAACGTATCGCTCCTGCGCATAGCGCACGATGTCAGAGTATTCGTCCTGCGTGTAAAAACCGCCGGCGCCTCCTCCAACTTGCGTCACACTTCCCATCGAGGTGAGCTTCGGGCGCGACTTGATCTCGATACGCCAACCCTGATCGTCGGCGAGATGAATGTGGAACATGTTGAACTTGTAGAGCGCGAGCAGATCGATGTATTGCTTGAGCTCTCGCGGTGTGAAGAAGTGTCGCGCGACGTCGAGCATCGCGCCGCGCCAGGCGTAACGCGGACTGTCGGAGATCGTGAGTGCGGGAACCGTCCACGACATCGGCGACAGAATGAGCTGCGATTCGATCTGCGACGGCAGGAGCTGGCGAAGAGTTTGAACGCCGTGGAATAATCCAGCCGGCGCGTTTGCAGTGATGCGCACCGAATCGCGCGATGAGGTGAGCTGATATCCCTCAGCGCCAAGCGCCGCGTTTGGCGAAAGGCGAAGAACGATCGCGCCGGCGGCTGAAGCTCCGCTGGAAATCGGAACAGCGAATCCCGTCGAAGGCCTCAGAACGAGCGCGAGCAGCTCGGCGGTGCGCGCCACTTCCGCGTTTCCCGGGTCGATGACGATGCTCGTTGCGCCTGTAAGAACGAATGGCCCGCCGCTGTTGGTGGCGAGCGATGTCGGCAATGGAACAAGGCGCGGTACAACCGCGGCTCGCACTGGACTCGGGGCAGTAGCAGGAGGCGTTGTCGTGCACGCCGTGAGTACCGCGCTGCACAAAAAGAGGATGGGGAATCGTGTCATCGAATTCGTGATGGAGGTCAGGGTTTCGTACGACGTTGCGCAAACAGCCAATGCAAGAATTCATCGGATGCGTAAGTCGCATCCCATACGTTGTGTCCCATGCCGAGGTATTCCGTGTAACGCACGTCGGCCGATGCGGCCTTCAATGCCGCCGCGGGTTCGCGCGAATAACTCACGGGCACGGAAGTATCCATTTCTCCGTGGAATATCCAGATCGGAAGTTTGCCGAGTTTCCGTGTGAGAGCGGGAAATGCCGGGCCGTCCTCGGGCGGAATGACCATCACGGATCCGCGCGAATCCGGGCGTTCAGTGACCCAGCCACAAATCGGAGCAATCGCTGCAAAGATTTCGGGATGCCGATAGGCGAGGTACCATGTTCCATGCCCGCCCATCGAGAGTCCGGTGAGATAAACCCGCTGCGGATCGACTTTGAATTCGCCTAGTGTTTTAGTGAGCGCAGCAAACGCTGCTTCGGCCGGCGCACCGACCCACTGTGAATCCGGCGAGAGCTGCGGAATTATCACGATTGCCGGAAAACGCTTCGCATCTTGACGAATCGCGGCGGCGATACCGACTGTCGTCTGTAGAAGACCATCCTTGCCGCGCTCTCCCGAGCCATGTAAAAAGAGAATCACGGGCCAATCGGTCCGGCTCGGGTAATCCGACGGAACGTAGACCTGATACGGGTAGCTCTGGTTGCCTATTACGACTGAGCGATCTAGAAATCCTGTCTCGCTGCGTTGCGCATCGGCACGTGGCGCGCAGAGTAGCGAGAGAACAACCAACAGCAACGTCCTACGGTTTGCGATACGCGCGCACATAGTCCACTACCATTTGCTGTGGGAAAATTGTGGATCTATCGGGATCGCCGGGCCAGCCTCCGCCGGCTGCAGCGTTGATGATCAAAAAGAATGGATGATCGAACACCCACTTCGTTCCGGCCGGCAAATCCGCCGGCGTCATGCGATGATACTGTCGTCCGTCAACATACCAGCGAATCTCATTCGGCTGCCATTCAATGCTGAAGATGTGGAAGTCGTCAGCATAAGCTCCATGCGAAAGCGTATCGCTACGACCTATTCCACCGGCGCCGGAGTACCCGGGACCGTGGAGCGTGCCGTGCACAACCGGTGGCTCGCGTCCGATGTTCTCCATGATGTCGATCTCGCCGCTTTTCGGCCAACCAACGGTACCGATGTCGTCGCCGAGCATCCAGAACGCCGGCCACATTCCTTGTCCGCGTGGAATTCTTATGCGGGCTTCGAAGCGACCGTATTTCTGCGCGTACAGTCCTCGAGTCTTTAGCCGCGTTGACGTGTAAAGACATTTCCCGTACCAGCATTGGTACGCCGTTGAAGAAGGCTCGGCGCGAATGGTGATGACGAGGTGGCCGTTGCCGTCCAGCGCGGCGTTTTCGGTGCGAGTCGTGTAGAACTCGCGCTCCTGGTTACCGAATCCAGCTCCGCCTGTATCAGCAACCCATTTCGTGCGATCGAACGATGTGCCCGCGGGCCCATCGAACTCGTCGTGCCAAACAGGATTTCTCGTGCGGCCGGCGCAGGCGGCGAGTGCAAAGAGTGCGACGAGAAATAATTTTTGCACCACTAACGTTGGCGATGCATAGACAGGCGCGATAGGACCGCCAAAACTGCATAACAACAAGGTTCGAGGTCTGAGGAGCCGAGGATTCCAGGCACGAGGTGAGGCGCGAGCATTTTTCATCGCAACGCTGGAACCTCGCCTCATACCGGGTAGCCTCGGCTTCTCTGACCTGAGACCTGTTCTTCCGTTTTTTCCTACATTGATGGCGTGATGGACCACAATCTGTACGTCGTGATGGGCATCACCGGGTGCGGCAAGAGCACCGTCGGCGAGATGCTGGCGCGCAAGCTCGGCGTCGATTTCATCGAAGGTGACGACTATCACTCACGCGAAAATGTGGCGCGAATGGCATCCGGAATTCCGCTGACGGATGACGATCGCTCGGACTGGTTGTGCGCTCTTGCAAATCGAATTCGTGTTGCGAAGGACGCCGGCGCGGGGGTGGTGTTGGCGTGCTCGGCGCTCAGGAGATCGTATCGCGATGTGCTGCGCTCGGCAGCGCCTCACGTGCAGTTCATTTTTCTCAAAGGATCCCGATCTTTGATCGCAAAGAGAATTGCGACGCGGCAGGATCACTTCATGCCGCCGTCTCTAATCGAGAGTCAGCTCACGACGCTCGAAGAGCCCACGCCTGACGAGCGCGCGTGGCTTTACGAGATCGAATGGCCCGCGGAGGACATCGTCGTCGACATCGTGGCGCGCGCATCGGTATGACCGCAGACACTCGACTGCTGCTATACGCACTCGTTGCCGTAGTCTCGCTCGTCGTTCTCATCGCGCGATTCAGGCTTCATCCATTCATCGCGTTGATCGTGGTCTCTCTTGCGATGGGAGTCGCAGCGGGAATGCCGGCAGCTGCCGCGATCAAAGCTTTTCAGGACGGCGTCGGGAACGTGCTCGGATTCATCGCAGTCGTCGTTGGACTCGGAACGATGCTCGGCAAATTGATGGCAGAGTCTGGCGCCGCTACGAGGATTGCGACGACGCTCATCGATCTGTTCGGTGAGCGGCGCGTGCACTGGGCGATCATGATCGTCGCGTTCATCGTCGGAATTCCGGTGTTCTTTCAGGTGGGGTTCGTTCTACTCGTTCCCCTCGTGTTCACCATCGCGCGTCGCACCGGAACATCGCTGGTGAAAATCGGAATCTCACTCGTCGCCGGGTTGTCGGTGGTGCACGGAATGTTGCCGCCGCATCCGGCGGCGATGCTCGCGGTCACCGCGTACAAGGCGGACGTAGGCACAACGATTCTATATGGCCTGATCGTTGGACTTCCGACGGCTGCGCTCGCGGGGCCGATCTACGCCTCCTGGATCGCACCGCGAATCACACTGCCGCCTGACAATCCGATCGCAGATCAGCTCGTAGGCGAAACAACACATGAGGTGCCGAGCTTCGGCATCTCGATTTTTACTGTTCTCGTTCCGGTCATTCTGATTCTTCTTGCGACTGCCGCTGATTTCTTTCTCGCCGACTCGAGCACACTCCGCCCGGTGCTGCATTTCGTCGGGAATCCGATCGTCGCACTGCTGCTTGCGCTCCTGTTTTCGTTCTGGTCGCTAACGCGAGCGCGACATTTCACAAAAGAAGAAGTTTTGAAATTCTGCAACGACTGTCTCGCACCGACGGCAACGATTCTGCTCGTCATCGGGGCGGGCGGTGGGTTCAACGCTGTGCTTGTTGCGAGCGGCGTCGGTCGTGCGATCGCTGCAATCGCGATCGGCTCTCACACATCGCCGTTGCTGCTCGCATGGATTGTCGCAGCGATGATACGGGTGGCGACAGGATCGGCGACTGTCGCGATGACGACTGCGGCGGGAATCGTCGCACCGATCGCGGTTGCGACGCCGGGGACCAACGCCGCGCTGCTCGTGCTCGCAACGGGTGCCGGGGCACTTGTTCTATCGCACGTGAACGACGCTGGTTTCTGGCTCATCAAGGAATTCTTCAACATGACAGTGCCGCAGACGCTGAAGACATGGACAGTCGCCGAAACGATCATCGGCGTCGCAGGGTTGACTTTTACCCTGCTTTTGAGTTTGGCAGTCTGACCCGCGTGGGTTAGTCCGTTACCTGAGGTACGTAGACGCGCACATAATCAACGAGCATTGTCGCCGGGAAAATTTCGTCCGATCGCGGATCGCTGTCGAAGTTTCCGCCGACAGCGAGGTTGAGGATGACAAAGAAGGATTGGTCGAGAACCGTCTTGCCATAGTGCTCCATGTCACCGCGTGCAACCGCGTGATACGAGACGTTGTCGACGAAGAAGCGCACCTCGATGGCGTCCCACTCGACGGCGAAAATATGAAAGTCGTCGGCGAAAGTGCCCTGACCGAGAACATATCCGCGCGCAAAGGGCGTGTTCCCGGAGTAACCTGGTCCGTGTACTGCGGAGCTCACTCCGGAAGACGCGCTGCCGTGATTCTCCATGATGTCGAACTCGCCGCATGCCGGCCACGGTGTCGCAGGGAAGGAGCTGCCGAGCATCCAGAATGCGGGCCACAGTCCTTGCCCCGACGGAAGCTTGATGCGCGCTTCTACGCGCCCTGGTGATGCATCCATCTTTCCGCGAGTTGTAATCTTGGCCGAGGTGTAGCGGCACGGACCGTAGTAGCACGTCATGCTCGATGGCGCGAGTCGCGCTACGATCATTAGCTGTCCGTTTCCGTTGAGCGAGATGTTCTCTTTCGCGTTCGTGTAAAGCTCTTTTTCGTTGTTGCCCCAGCCGCAGATTCCCGAGGAGCACCCGTCTCCGAGGTCGTAGCTCCATTTCGTTTGATCCGGAGCTGCCCCGGCGGGACCATCGAACTCATCGCTCCAGACTTGTTTCCACGTGACCGTCCGAGGGTCGGTTGGCACCTGCGGCGACGATGTGCTCGAGCATGCGAGTGACACGGCGACCGCGATCGTCGAGGTTACGGTCAGAAACAAAAGGGAGATACGCTTCATTGCGCAGGATCCATTGCGTCGAGCTTCGATTGAATCCGGTCGATGCCCATTCTGAGAAACTCGCGATATCCGTCGGCTGGCAATGAGTCTATATGCTCCGATGCTGTATGCGCGGCGCTTCGAGCGTCAGCCATTCTGCCTGCAGCTATCAACGAGTTGGCGAGATTCAAGTACAGCGAAGGAAACATCTCCTTTGCGCCATCATCAGGAACGCGCTCCGCGTGTTCGACGGCCAGCGCATCCCAACGGAGTTTGTCCGACGCGCTTGATTGATGGCGAGCGAGATAATGAGCGGCGATCGCGGCGTCGAAATCATCGCTTCGTTTCTCCCACGCCTGCTCGAAGAGTTTTTTCGCTTCGTCGGGCTCTCCTTCGATTGCCATTCCCGCCGCGCATAGCGCGACGACAGTATTGCTGGGATCAAAGGGCAACTCTTCTCCGCGGAGATCGACAGCTCAACATATCACACGATTTGCTGGGAGGACCAGTTGCGGCGTTATCAGCCATCGCTGGCGCCGAATATTGCAATTGCAAGAAATCAATAATATCTTGCAGGTGCATGTCACGCCCTCTCGCGCCCCATCGCGCTCCCAAGGCAGAGCCCGCCCCCGTTTTGGCCAAGGCAGCAATCAACGCTGCGTTCCGCCTCGGCCTCCGCAGCAAACAACTCGCCGAGATCATCGGGACGAGCGAAGCATCGGTCTCTCGGCTGCGAAGCGGGCGAGGCCTCGATCCCAAAACGAAAGAAGGCGAGCTCGCCCTTCTATTCCTTCGACTCTATCGCTCGCTCGACGCTCTCGTCGGAGGCGACGACGTGAAGGCGCGAGGCTGGATGCATGCAGCGAACGATCATGTCGGCGGAATTCCAGCAGAACGCATCCGGAGTGTGGAGGGACTCGTCGATGTCGTCCAATATCTGGACGCGATGCGCGGGCGACTCTGAGATTCGCCTGCTCCACGCCTCGCCGTGGAGAGTCGTTGAAGCACAGCATCAGGTTTCCACGCGGAAACTCGTCGACTCCGCCGAAGAGCAGGCACTGCTCGAGGAAATGATAGATCGCGCCAAGCCACCGGATCTCACCGGTGGCCGTCTGCACTATCTGCTTTTCACGCCCTTTCGATATCCTCCCCTTCCACACGGCTCGAGATTTGGCACGCGACGCGAGCGCGGGATCTGGTATGGCTCGCTCGACCGTCGTACTGCATTCGCTGAAATTGCGTACTACCGATTTCTATTTCTCGAGGGAAGTCACGCGTCACTCGGCACAGTGACAACGCCGCTCACTGCATTCACCGCGCGTGTTCGCACTACGCGGGGAATCGATCTCGTCGCGCCGCCTTTTGACGCATATCGTCGCGCGATCGCGTCGCCGACGAGCTACACATCCTCGCAGGCACTCGGCACCGCGATGAGAAGCGCGGGTGTTGAAGCGTTTCGATATCCCTCAGCACGTGACGCAGAGGGCGGAATAAATGTCGCGGCGTTCGTTGCGACGGTTTTCGGAAATGCAAAACCGAAATCATTCGAGACGTGGCATTGCGCGGCATCACGCGAGCTCGTGGAGCTAACGCACAACGACTACTTCAAGCGCAGCGAGTTTGCATTTCCGCGGCCGCAGTTTCTGGTGCAGGGGGCTTTGCCCGCACCGGCGTTCTAGCGCACGCTGCCGACACGCATTGATTACTCGTTTTGTTTTTTCCCGAGCAGGTACTCGCGCGCGCATTCATTGATCAGTTCTTTCGCGCGATCGATTGGCATCCAGCTCGCCGCAAACCTTCCAGGCAACGTTCCTTCGCGATGCCACGCTCTTCCCTCCGGGTCGGGATCGCGACTGAGCTCAGCGGGATCGTCGCCCAGACGCTCGGCGACGGTGAATTCCCATGTATCTCCGCGGGCGCGGAAATAAAACGAGCGCCCCCCGACAATTCCTTCCGCTTGCACGGGAGCTGCCAAGCACGTGAACTCAAACTGAAGCTCTCCACTACCTCGCATTAAGCATGACGACCGGTCTAAATCCGATGTGATCAGCTCGTCGCTCCGGCTCATACCTGAGACGGAAGGCGGAGCGACAAGCCCAACCTTCATCGTCCCAACATCCACCGCGGCGCACGCGCGACACAGTTCCATCAGCATTGCGATCGGCCGTTACTTTCGATGACGATCGATCGGGATCACTACCGCCGGCCAGAGTCGCGTGATACCAGTCGCGACACCACTCGAAAACGTTTCCGTGCATGTCGTGTATTCCCCACGCGTTTGCGGGATAACTACCGACTTTCTGCGTGTGGCCGATCGTCGGTCCTTTCTCAGCGCCGTTGTACGGAAAATCGCCTTTGAAATTCGCTTGTACGCTGCTCAGCTTGTCGCCGAACGAAGTTGCGGTCTTCGTGCCGGCTCGACACGCGTATTCCCACTGCGCTTCACTCGGAAGACGGAACTCCCAGGTCGCTGGAATGTCGCCCGAGCTCTGCCACTGTCTCGTGAGCACTTTGCAAAACGCTTCCGCCTCGGCGTAGTTGACGTTGTACACGGGGAAGTCATCACCCGTCCCCGCGGTCAACGGCCCGGGAAACGTTTTCATCACGCGCTTCCATTGGCCCTGCGTCACCTCGTACTTCGTGATCCAGAAGCCATGGTTGATTTTCACGTCGACTTGTGTTTCGTCGGGGCGACGGTCGGGCTCGGTGGGCGGACTACCCATGCGAAAGTAGCCGTCGGGACACCAGCGCATCTCGATGTCTTCGACCAGAAGCGCATCGCCCGCCCGTGATCCATGAAATGACGACCCGGTCAACCTCATCGCGTGCCGCGGCAGGCTACCCAACATTGCCGCCGCTCCGACCCCAGCGATGAATTCTCTTCTAGTGATGTCTCTCATGCGATGAAATTTATCGCATGTGCAACCGCGGGCCGGCGTGGCCCGCGCTGATTGCTAGTTCTTGGCGCCGGGCTTCTTCATCGTGATGACGATCACTCCGTTGGAGCCGCGCATTCCGTACATCCCGGTGTCTTCAGGGTTCTTCAACACTCGAATCGATTCGATGTCGTAAGGGTTGATACCTTTCAGTGAGCCACTGGGCCCTGCTTCGAACGGCACATCGTTGACGACGTACAACGGGGCGGTTGCGCCATAGAATGTCGAGCTGCCCCGAATCTGAACCGCGATGCCGCCGTCGGCGGTGCGCGTGATCAGTACCCCAGGCACCTTCGCTTGGAGAAGCTGTTCGATCGGTTGGGTGCCTGCCTGTCGGTCGATGTCATCCGCCGTCACGGTCGAATTGTCGAGTAAAGCTCCATGCCTGTTGCTTGACGCACAGCCGGTCGCGAGTCCGGAGAGCACAAACACGGAAAGTGCGGCGCGTGATAAGGAGGTTTTCATTGGAGTTGCCTGTCGAATCGCTCATGAGAGCGTCGGGCGGATTGTCCGGCGCCGTTCATTGAGCATGTAGCGCTACGCACGCGAAACGCAAGACTCCCGCCAGTTCTCTATGGCATCACCGAGTTGCTTACAAATGCCAATCGGGCTCCGTCCGGCGACCATGACGGGACATTTATTGTCCCTTGGCCGCCATAAACGTAGGCGATCACTCGAGACGGTCCACCGCCAATTGGCATCAATCGAAGCAATACGTGCTTGTAGAACGGATGATCATTCGCGGCGACGTCCGGCGAAAAGGAGATGAAGACGATCCATTTGCCGTCGGGCGAGATGTGTGGGAACCAATTGTTGAAGCTATCGTTCGTGATCTGCTGCTGTTCACTGCCATCGGGCCGCATTCGCCAGATCTGCATGCGTCCGCTGCGCACCGAGTTGAAGTAGATGTATTTGCCGTCGGGCGTGTACTCGGGTCCATCGTCGAGTCCGGGCGCGGAAGTGAGACGGATCTCGTCTCCACCACCTACGCCTACCTTGTATATGTCGAACTCACCGTCACGCTGGCCGGTGTACACCAGCCATCGGTTGTCGGGCGACCAGCCATGCAGATACGAAGGCCCTTTCGCGGTCGCGCGTTTCGGTGTTCCGCCTGTTGCGGGAAGCGTGTAGACGATCGACACGCTGCTGTCCTCCACCGCGTGATGACTGATGCCCATCATGCGGCCGTCAAACGAAAGCACATGATCGTTATTGTTTCTCGTCGCGAATCCCGTATTGATTACTTCTGCAGCGCGCGACGAGAGATCGAAGCGATAAAGGTGACCTTCCTGCGCATAGATCAGTGCCTTTCCGTCGCGAGTCCAGTTCGGCGCCTGAAATGATCCGCGATACTGATGCACGACGGTAGCGTTTCCCGTTGCGACATCGAGAATCTCGATGCTGCTTCCGATGTATTCGCGATACGGAACGAAGTCACGCCTTACAGGCTTCGTGACGCGTACGTTGCTGAATGTCGCTTTCTCGAGAACGCTGTCGTTGTGGGCACACACGAAAATCCCAACATAAACAGTATCCGGTAGCGACACATTCTCGATCTGTTGTGTCACCAGTGTGTCGCCAAATCGCGCAACCGACATGATGTAAACTCCGTCGCGCCGCTCCAGCTGGATCACTGCGTCGGAGTTGGGCGGCAAGCTATCGCGTGACTTCAGCTCTTCCATTGTCGCGCCCGTCGTTCGGCGAAACTGAAGCGACGCTAGTCCATTGCCATGTAACGCCGCACTCACGTGCGGGCTGTTGCTCTCGAGCGACGGACGAACAATCCAGCCGAGCTTCCGATGTGGCTCGCCGCTCTCGCCGCTGAATCGAGCACGTGTGGAAAGAATGAAGTTGCCTGTCATCCGCTTCCACACGAAATGAAAATCGTCATGGTCGCCCCACATGTTCTGACCAGACCCGGCGACCATGTACGCTTGATGCCGCTGATCATATGACGTCGATCCCGCATGTCTCACGTGACCGACGTCCGCCTGCGCGTCGAAAATCCCAACCGGAGTTTGTGCGCAAACCACTTCGCTAACGAACGTCAGACACACAACCGCGACCGACGCGCTGTAAATGGCGCAACGTTTCACATGTGACCTCAGGAGATAGATCAACGCGGCAAAACTTGAGCGCGTATGGCAAGACCGCAACCAGTATGGTGCGCGCGGGATGTTTCAAGTTGATTTCCGCGCGTGAATTCTTCCAATCCGACGAGGCGGCGGTTGCTAACGCTGCTCGTGCTCTTTTCCGGCTGCACCGCACTCATATACCAGGTCGCGTGGCTACGGTTGCTGCGGCTGGTATTCGGCACATCCACCGCAGCGTCGGCGGCGGTGATGGCCGTATTTCTCGGCGGGCTCGGATTGGGCGCGCTCGTACTCGGCAGGCGTGCCGACCGCGCGACGAATCCGATACGCATGTACGCGTATCTCGAGCTGGGTGTCGCGGCCAGCGCAGTGTTGAGTCCCTTGCTCATCATGCTCATCGGAATGTTCTACATCCGCCTTGGCGGAACGGCTGCACTCGGCTTCATCGGCGGAACAGCATTGCGTCTTCTTTTATCGGCGCTCGTTCTCGGTGTGCCGACATTTCTCATGGGTGGAACGCTGCCGGCAGTCGTGCGTGCCGCTGAGTCGAAGAGTGACGTGCATCGCCGATGGCTCGGAGCTCTGTATGGGATGAACACGCTCGGTGCTGTGCTTGGTACACTTTGGGCAACGTTCATCGCTCTCGAGCTGCTTGGCGTGCGTGCGACAATCTGGACCGCCGCAGTGCTGAACTTGATTGTAGCGCTCGCGGCAATCGTTCTCTCGCGCAGTGCCTCGGACATGGAAGGAACTGAATCACAGGAACTAAAATCGTCGCGAGAAAAATCGCGACTCACTGTTTCCGTCGACGCGTCGCCACCCACGTGGATTGGTCTCGCTGCTGCTGGAATTGTTGGTTTCGTTTTTCTCGTGATGGAGCTCGTGTGGTATCGGATGCTGACTCCGATTCTCGGCGGCTCATCGTACACGTTCGGTCTTATTCTGGCCGTCGCGCTTCTGGGCATCGGCGCCGGCGGTCTGCTTTACGGCGTGGCTCGAAATCGTCCGACGCTTTTCGTTTTGGCTTTCACTTGCGCGCTCGAAGCGATGTTCATCGCGCTGCCCTACGCGCTCGGAGACCGCCTGGCGCTGTTCGCTCTCGCCCAGCGACAGGATGTGACCGGTTTCTGGAATTTGGTGTGGGGTTGGCTCAAGGTTACGACTGTTGTCGTTTTTCCGGCGGCAGTCGTTGCAGGGTATCAGTTCCCGCTGCTCGTGGGTTTACTCGGCCGCGGTGACGAGCGTGTGGCCGCAGACGTAGGTCACGCGTATGCAGTGAACACATTCGGTGCAATTGTCGGATCATTGGCGGCCGGATTTGGATTGATCCCGCTCATGACCGCTCCGAGGGTTTGGCAGGCGTCAGTCTATCTGCTCGTGCTCCTTGCTGCGGCGACGGTGGTCGTCACGGTGCAGAGAGGTGACAGTTGGCGTCGCGGCATTGCGGCAATCGCGGCGGCTGTGTTGGCGATCGGCTTTTGTCAGGCGCAGGGGCCGACAGCTTTCTGGCGTCATTCGCCGATCGGTGCAGGGCGAATGCAGCTGACGCTTTCAGATCCGAACGCGGTGCAGCGCGCGCTCAACGCTCGACGGCTCGAAATGTTCTGGAGCGCTGACGGCGTCGAGAGCTCCGTTGGTCTCGATCGCAGGAATGGTTTTGCGTTCGACGTGAATGGTAAATCTGACGGCAGCGCGATTGGTGATGCGCCCACTCAGGTGATGCTGGGTCTGCTCGGTGCCGCTCTTCACCCAAACCCGAAACTTGCGCTCGTGATCGGATTAGGCACGGGGGAAACTGCGGGATGGTTGGCGCAGGTTCCGTCGATCGAAAGAGTGGATGTCTACGAGCTGGAGCCGGCGATGTTGCGCGTTGCAGAGGCATGCGCGCCGACGAATCACGACGTAATGCACAATCCCAAAGTGCACATCGTCATAGGCGATGCGCGTGAGCTGCTTCTGACGAGTAAAGCAACATACGACGTCATCGCGTCCGAGCCGTCGAATCCTTACCGCGCCGGGATCGCGAGCTTGTTCACGAAAGAATTCTACGACGCGGCCGCGTCGCGCCTCGGAGCATCGGGCGTGTTCGTGCAATGGGTGCAGGCGTACGAAGTAAAAGCTGATGCATTGCGTTCGATCCTCGCGACAATGGGAACAGTTTTTCCTTCGGTGGAAACATGGGAGCTGACGCTCGGGAAAGACCTCGCTTTCGTCGCAAGCAGGCGTGTGCTGGTGCACGATGTTGCGCGAACGCGGATGCGCGTCGAGACCGAGCCGTACCGGAGTGCACTCGCGCTGGTTTGGGGTGTTAGCGGCGCCGAGGGACTTTATTCCGGTGCGCTCGGCAACGCCGATTTTGCAGCGAGCTTTCGTCGAACCGGTGCATCGCCAGTAAACACCGACGACCGGACCTATCTGGAATTCGCGTTCGCGCGCAGCCTCGGCGACACTGTCGGCGACGCTTTGATCACCATGCGCCAGCTATCGGGCAATCGTGGTCAGCGTAAACCGCCAGTTGTGAATGGATCGCTAGACTGGACCGCAGTGGATGAGCGGCGGGATACACGCGCAATTGCGGAGGCGGGAACAGTTTCGCAGCGACGCGTTGCCGATCCGGCGGTCGGCGCGCGTGAGGCAGCTCGCATCTTATATGCACGCGGAGACCTTGCAAACACGCGTCGATACTGGTCGTTGCAAACCGAAGAACCGTCAGCTCTCGGAGATGTTCGCATGGTTGCCGAGAGCTATGCAGCTATGCACGATCCACTGGCCCCTGGATATATCGAGAAGCTTCGCACGCTGGAACCGGTAGAGGCCGAGGCCCTCATGGCGGTTTACTCCAATCGCTCCAACAATCCCGGCGCGGCAGCAGACCATCTGATCGAAGCGCTTCGCATGTACCGCGTGCACCCGTGGGCGAACAGATCTTTAATCGAGCGAGCTTTCGACGACGTTGGGGGAAAACTGGATAGTGCGGCGTCGGTCAGAGTGTATGAGATGTTGCAAGAGCCTTTTGCCGTGCGCGCTCTCGATATCACGCGACTCGAAGTTCGCTCGGCGATCGCATTCAGACCTGGATTCGAGCGATTCTGCGTGCAAGGGCTCGCGCCCCTCGAGCCGAACATACCATGGGAAGAAGTTCTTCTGCGCGCGCGAGACGAATGCTACAGAAGAAACATGAATCCACTAGCGGCGACTGCCCACGCAGATTTCGAGAGGTTTTTGAAAAATGCTCAGGGCGCGCAGTGAGCTAGTGCTTCAACACCCGTCCGGCGGTGGCTCCAGTGTATTTCGCGTCGTCGATCGTGATCACTCCGTTGACTATCACGTATTTCATTCCCGTTGCAAGAAGCGTCGGTTGCTCGTACGTCGAGCGATCCGCAAGTGATTTTTCATCGAACACGATCACGTCGGCAAAGTAACCTGGGGTCACCACGCCGCGCTGTTTGAATCCGAGAATCTTCGCGGAACGCGAGCTACTGCGCTCGATGCCTTTCGCGAGAGACATCACGTGTTTTTGCTCGACGTACTCGTGAATGAATTTCGGGAACGTACCGTACTTGCGGGGATGACCGTCGCTGCCGTCCGAGTCGGTCGAGATAAAATCCTGCTTCATGAAATTGACGATGTCTTTCTCGTTCATGTTGAACGACGCGACTGATGCATCGCCGTTGAGAATTATTTTCATCGCCGCTTCGATCGGCGTGGTGCTCCACATTCGCGCAACTTCATCGAGGCGCTTTCCACGGATAGTACTGTCGCGTCCACCGGTGATGAGCAATGAATTTGCTCCTCCCCGGCGGCGCATGTTCTCGGTCATCTCCGACTCGAGCCGCCGATGCGTCGCTGTATCCTTGATGCGCCACGCTACCGAGTCTTTCCCGCCGACCTCTGCCCACCGCGGGAGCAGCGACTGTTCGACACTCGTGCCTGACGCAGTATACGGATACTGACTCGCAGTGATATCGATTCCTTCGGCACGCGCTTTTTTCATGAGAGCGATCACGGTGTCGCTCTGACCCCACACATCTACGCCAAGTGCTTTGATGTGTGAGATGTGCACCGGCATGTGTGCTTCGCGGCCGATGCGGATGATTTCGTTCACTGCGCCGACCAATCCTATGGTATAGGAGCTTTCGTCACGAAGATGCGAGTCGTAGTTCCCGCCCTTGGCAGCCGCGACTTTTGCGAGCTCGATCACTTCCTCTGTGGATGAGTAGCTGCCGGGCGCGTAATAGAGACCTGTCGACATCCCGATTGCACCTTCGTCCATTCCGCGCGCGACGAGTTTCTTCATCGAATCCAGTTGCGCGGGCGTCGGCTTCGCATCGGACATTCCCATTACGGCGCCGCGTACAGATCCCTGTCCGATGTAGACGGCGGCGTTTGTGCCGATTCCGTTTTTCGTCCACGTGTCGAGCTGTTTGCCGATATCGACGGGGCCGCCCCCGTCGTTGTTTGCCATGACGGTAGTGACGCCTTGCATCAGGTATGGGAGATTCGACTTTCGTTGTGGGCTCGAGAGGTCGCCGCCGGTGTGCGTGTGAGGATCGATGAATCCCGGCGCGACGATGAGTCCTGTCGCGTTGATGATTTTCGCTCCAGTCACTCGACTCGACGCGGCGTTGCCCACAAAAGTGATTCGATCGCCGCTAATTCCGACATCAGCTTTTCGCGCGGGGGCGCCGGTTCCGTCGATGACGGTGCCGCTGCGAATCAGAACATCGACTTTTTGTTGGGCGCCCGAGATCGCTGGCGCTGAGACGAGGAATGCGGCGGCAATCGCGAATCTATTGAGGAATTGCATGGCATAGAATGATTCACTGTACGGCGCAACGCGAGACTCGCTTGTATCTTAACGGCCGTGAAGGCGCGCATTTACTACTGGCTCGCACTGATTCCTCCGTTAGGAATGCTCGCAGGCATTCCATTCGTGAATCGCACGAGCCCTCACGTGTGGGGACTTCCGCCACTCATGGCCTGGATGATCGCGTGGATACTGATCACTCCGATCATCATGGGCGTGATTCTCACGCTCGACCGCCGACGCGATAAATGAACGTCGCGCTCGTCATCATTGCGTTCTTCTTCGTCGTCGCAGTCATGCTCGGCTTGTACGCGAGACGGGGTCGCGCCATGAGCCTCGAGCAATGGAGTCTCGGGGGCCGCGGATTTGGGACCATCTTCGTTTTCCTTCTCATGGCCGGCGAGATCTACACCACTTTCACTTTTCTCGGCGGAAGTGGCTGGGCCTACGGAAAGGGCGCGCCCGCGTTCTACATCCTCGGGTACATGCTGATTGCGTACTCGATGTCGTACTTCCTGCTGCCGGCTATCTGGCGCTACGCGAAAAAACACCAGCTCGTGTCGCAGGCAGATTTCTTTATCCGCAAGTACGACAGCAGTGCTCTCGGAATACTCGTCGCCATTGTGAGCGTGGCGGCGTGCGTTCCATACCTCGTACTTCAGCTGAAGGGCCTCGGCATCATCGTCAGTGAAGCATCGTACGGCTCTATCGCGCCGACCGCTGCGATCTGGACCGGTGGCGTTGCACTCGTTGCCTTCGTTGTTGCTTCCGGCGTGCGCGGCTCGGCGTGGACCGCCGTTTTGAAAGACATCATGATCCTCGCTGCCGCGGTATTCGCCGGCATCTATCTACCGTTGCACTATTACGGCAGCCTCGGCGCAATGTTCACTGAGATCGAGAAGGTGAAGCCGCAATTCTTCGTGCTTCCCTCGAGCGGAATGAGTCCGAGCTGGTTCATCTCGACGGTTGTGTTATCGGGTCTCGGGTTTTTCATGTGGCCACATGCGTTCGCAACGATATATACGGCACGGGGTGAACAAGTCTTCCGAAGAAACGCGGTGCTGATGCCGATCTATCAGCTCATTCTCGTATTCGTGTTTCTCGCCGGGTTCGCCGCTGTTTTGAAAGTGCCGGGATTGCAAGGCGCGGATGCTGACCTGTCGCTCTTGCGAATCTCCAAGGTGACATTCAGTCCGTGGCTGGTTGGAATGATGGGAGCTGCGGGCGTATTGACCGCACTGGTGCCCGGATCGATGCTGCTCGTGACATCCACCACTATCCTCGCACAGAACATTTATCGTCCTATCGCGTCACCAAACGTGGATGATCGACGAGTCTCCATCGTAGCTCGATCTGCAGTGCCCGCAGTCGCTCTGCTTGCTGTCGTGCTCACGTTGCGCGGCGGGTCTGCGCTCGTGCCGCTGTTGTTAATGGGCTACAGCATGGTCACGCAGTTAATGCCGTCGCTTGTCTTGAGCCTCGGCGAGCGACCGCTGATAAGTGCCGGTGCAGCATTCGCGGGAATTCTCGCGGGAGAGCTCGTCGTCGCATACATGACGATCAGCGGCGCAACTCTGCCGCAGCTCATTCCATCGGCCCCGCAGGTTATCAAGGATTTGAATGTCGGCGTAGTCGCGCTCGTCGTGAACGTGACAGTGCTCGCCGTGGTATCACTGCTCACGACACGTCCGCGCACGGTTCTAGACGCGGAACCAGCCACGAGTTAACGGAATGAGGACGATAAGATGACCACAGTCGCCGAGCCACGGGCGGACTTACTCGCCGACGCGAGATCCATTCAGGACTGGATCACCGCAATCCGCCGCAAGCTGCACATGCATCCCGAAGTCATGTACGAGGAAGTCCGCACGGGCGAAGTGGTGCGAGAGGTACTCGATGAGCTCAACATCCCGTATCGTTTTCCGATTGCTCGAACCGGAATCGTGGCGACGATCGGCACCGGTGCCGAGCCATGTGTTGCGTTGCGCGCGGACATGGACGCGCTCCCGATGAATGAAGAGACGGAAGTCGAATTCAAGAGCCGCATTCCGGATCGCATGCACGCGTGTGGCCACGATTGCCACACGTCGATGCTTCTCGGTGCAGCGCGACTACTCAAGGATCGGGAGTCGCAGCTCAAGGGGACCGTGAAGCTCATCTTTCAACCGGCTGAGGAAGGTGGCGCAGGTGGTAAGCTGATGTGCGGCGAAGGAGCGTTGCAGAATCCAAAGGTCGATCGAATCTTCGGAATTCACGTATGGCCCTTCATTCCGACGGGAACAGTCGGAGGTTGCGCCGGGACTTTCATGGCGGCGGCCGGAATTGTCGAGATCAAGATCATTGGCAAGGGAGGACACGCCGCTTTTCCGCACCTCACGAATGATCCTGTCGCGACCGCGGCGAAGCTGATCATCGAGCTTCAGACAATCATTTCGCGCGAAATCGATCCGCTCGTTCCCGCAGTGCTTACTGTCGCTGCGATTCACGGCGGTGACGCATTCAATGTCATCCCACCCGAAGTCCATATGGTTGGAACAGTGAGATCCCTCACGACGGACGGACTGCATTATCTGCAGCAACGTGTTCGCGAAGTTGCGACGCATATCGCAGCTGCGAATCGATGTGAGGCAGAAGTCAGTTTCCCCGGCAACGACTATCCGCCGACGGTCAATGACGCCGAGTGCTGGAAGGAGGCGAAATCACTTGGAGCTTCCTTGCTCGGCGCAGAGTCCGTGATGGAGCTTTCGCCAGTGATGGGCGGAGAGGACTTCGCGTTCTACGGGCCTCATGCGCGCGCGTGCTTCGTTGCGCTCGGCATTCGGAACGAGACGATTGGCGCGACGTACAGTGTTCATCACCCGAAGTTCATGATGGACGAAGATGCGTTGCCGATCGGCTCTGCCCTGCATGTCGCGTATGCATTGCGCTACCTCGCTTCAGAGAACGCGTAGCGCGACTTCCTCTCCGGGACTTTTTGAATCGTACGCGCCACAGCCAGTACAACATCGTGACCAGCACCACGAGTGGCGGAACGAGAAGGAGAGGAATGATTCGAATCGGTTTGGGGATCACCTTCGCCTGGCCGATGAAGAACGAAAACGCCGCGATGAGCAGGGCGGTAGACATGCGCCATAGATGTCGCGCGAGGCGGAACCTTCCGTGGAGCGGGCCGGAGCGCAGCATTCGGATGTCGCCGGCAGTCGCCAACAGTGCGATCAACGCGAAGATGAAAAACACGCCGGCGAATTTTGCCAGAGGACCGGCGAGCATGTTGACCCCGGTGAATATCAGGGTCAGGCTGAGTGCCATCGCCAGGAGCATTAGACCCACACTCAGCCGGCTCGATCCGGAAGCAGGAGGCCGAACCGTCACAAGGGACGTGACCACGAGGTAGGCTGTCAGCAAACCGACGGGAACATTGATCTCGGGCGCCGCGTTGAATGCAGCCGCGATCGTCGCGCCGAAAATCGCCATCGTGAGCATCGCAACCACGAACACAATTCCAACCTTGCGATGGAGCGTCGCGCCCTTGACCGCAAAGAGGGCGATGAACCCGGTAATGATTCCAATCGTCCCGGCAATGATGTGGATGGTGAGGAGCGTGATCCGCATAACTGGGCATACGGGATAACTAAGTTTTTAGTTTCACGCGATTTTTAATCGAGAAACCCGTGGAACCCAACCGGCGTAGGCCTAAGTACTTAGTTATTCGCTTCTATGAGAGGGGCACCGCCAGAAATGCTCTGCATTCTTTACGTAATCGTCGTCGGGACATTGCTTGGGACAATCGGCGTGCTCATCGAGCGCGTGTTGCCGGCGGGCTGGCCTCGTCGCTGGGTGTGGTGCGCGATTATTCCGCTTTCCATAATCATCCCGGGCATTTACCGAACCCGCCACGCCTGGTCCGTTACTCCGATGTTGGAAGCGCCGGCCGAGTCGCATTCCAGCTGGATCTCATTTCTCGACTCGTGCGATGTAATCATCAATCGATTCTGGCTGATCACCTCCGCGGCTTTGGTAGTTCTTGGATTGGTCAACGTCCTGCGCGTCTCGTTCGTCATATATCAGTCTCGCAGACAAACCGGTCCCAGCAACCCAACAGCAATCGACGGCATTCCTGTTGTCGTCACCGACTCAGTCGGTCCGGCAACTTTCGGATTGGTTCGCCCTCGAGTTCTCGTCCCGCGATGGGTGCTCGCGTTGCCGAGTGTGCAGCGGAGGTACGTGCTACGCCATGAGGACGAGCATAGGAGAGCGAGCGACCAGCGACTTCTTTTCGTGATGTCGCTCACGTTGCTCCTGATGCCGTGGAATCTTTCGCTGTGGTGGCTGCTGCGCCGTCTTCGCCTGGCGGTCGAGATGGACTGCGACAACCGCGTTGTCGGCGCGCTCGGCAACCCGAGAGCGTATGGAGAGCTCCTGTTCAGGATTGGGCAAGCCGCGAGTCGCGGTCCGCGTCTGCAACCTGCGTTGTTGGGAGTCGGTATGCTCGAGCGTCGTCTCACCATGCTGCTTGCACCGACGCCACTCAAACACGTTCAGCGATTGCTGCTCCCCGCCGCTGCATTTGCGCTGCTGTTAGTAGTATTGTGGATGCCGCACCCGGTACTCGGACCAGGGTCGCACACGAGCATGACAATGACATCAGCACGATGACAAAACTTCATCTCACTCAGCGCGAGCTCGACATCATGGGCGTGCTCTGGGAGCTCGGCGAAGCAACAGTGACTCAGGTGCGAGATCGCGTCGATCCGAATCTGGCGTACACGAGCATCTCCAGCATGATTCGAACGCTCGAGATGAAAGGGTACGTGTCGCATCGTCGGGGAGAAGGGAAGACGCACGTCTACTTCCCGGTGATCGAGCCCGAGGCCGCCGGCGAATCAGCGCTCGGCCGCGTGCTCGATAAGATCTATGGAGGCTCCCCGATAAAGCTGCTCGCTCATCTCATGGAGCGACGCAAGCTCTCCGACAAAGAGCTCGAGCGAATGCGTGATCTTTTGAAGACTGGCAAAAAGCGACGATAGCCGCACTAACAGTCCGGCGCATCACGGGATCATCCCCGGAACGAGATACGCTTGCGCGCACGCAAGAAGTCCAATGAAAGTCGCGAACGCGACACTATGCCAGAACGTGGAGCGTAGCACTTCGCCCTCGTGACCGATCAGTCCAACTGTCGAGACTCCAACAGAAATGTTCTGGGGCGAGATCATTTTTCCGGCGACGGCGCCCGAAGAATTTGTCGCCGCCATCAAAACCGGATTCAGGTGTAGCTGCTGTGCGGCAGCAACTTGAAGATTGCCGAACAGAAGATTGCTCGCCGTGTCGCTCCCCGTGAGGAAACACGCGACCCAGCCGAGATAACTGCTGACTAATGGAAACATGACGCCAACGCCGGCGAGTGCCGCCGCCAACGTGTAGACCATCCCTGAATAGTTGTAGATGTACGCGAGCCCAACGATAAACAGTACGGTAAGACCCGGCAGCTTGAGCTGGCGAAGAGTCTGTACCGCGCACTCGGCAAAAACTCCGGGTCGCACACGGAACCAAAGCGAAGCAATGAGTGTTGTCGCGAGAACAGCGGTACCGGTTGCTAATGGCGCAAACTTGAACACGGCCTCATAAGGTTTTTTACTATAAGAAACGATGACGCCGTGGTTCAGGCTTGGAATCGGTAGCACAATCTGACCTTTGGCGCCGAGCTTCAGATACGACCATATGATGATCACTAGAGCCAGCGTTACCCACGGGAACCATCCGGCAATAGCATCGCGAAACGACGGTCGCTCACTCGCGGTATCGCTCGCGTGAACAAACTTACGATGAGACCGCACTCGGAGAAATGTCACGGTTGCGAGAATTGACGCGAGCGCGCTGAGTACGTCGGTCGCTGCGGGTCCCCACGTGTTGGACACAATGAATTGCACGAGTGCGAAGCTGATTCCTGCCACCAACGCGACGGTCCACGTTCGCCGAAGACCCTGCCACCCACCGACGACTACTGCGAGATAAGCCGGCAACACCGCAGAAAGAAAAGGCAGCTGCCTTCCAACGGCGGCGGAGAGCTTCATCAAATCGAGTCCCGTAACCGTCTGTAGCGCAGTGATCGGGACTCCAACGGCACCAAACGCAACCGGCGCTGTGTTTGCAATCAGCGAAACAACAACTGCGCGCTGCGGCCGGTACCCAAGACCTACGAGGAGAAAAGCCGTTATCGCGACAGGAGCGCCGAAGCCCGCACTTCCTTCCAGCAGCGCGCCGAAACAGAACGCAACCAGAATTGCCTGAATACACACATCATCCGATGCGTGATGCTGGATCCACAAGCGCAAACGCTCGAATGAGCCAGTGCTGATCGAGAGGTTGTAAAGCCACAACGCGTTAAAGACGAGCCATAGAATCGACCACGCAGCCGTGGCGAATCCAAACGCGAGACTCCAGCCGGCGAGTGAAACCGGCATACGCCACACGATTGTCGCGAGCACCGCTGTCATGGCCAGCCCACACGCCGACGCGAGCAGCCCGCCTTTTCGGAAAACTCCCATCAGCACCACGAGCACCACCAGCGGGATGGCGGCAACAAGCGCCGAGAACGCGAGGGAGTAGAGTGGAGCGAGTGGTTGCGGCCACGCCATGAGGCTGCTCACTCAGTCACATATACGTCTAGTGGGCCTTAATTTCAAACGATGCCAAAGAAAGAGACCGCAGAAATTCTCTCGATCGATGGACACGACGTTCGCATCAGCAATCCGGACAAGCTTTACTTCTCGCGCGGGGTGAAGCTCACGAAGCTCGACGTCGTCAGGTACTACATGTCGGTCGCGAGCGGAGCTGTCGCGGGAATTCGCGACCGGCCGAGCATGCTCAAGCGGTTCGTCGATGGCGCGGAGGGGCAGCCGTTCTACCAGAAGCGCGCGCCGGAGAATCGTCCCGATTGGTTGAGAACAGTGACGCTCTCATTTCCGTCGGGACGCACAGCCGAAGAAGTTGTCGTGGACGACGCCGCAGGACTCGCATGGATCGTCAACCTCGGCTGCATCGAGCTTCATCCACATGCGGTGCGCACGAACGATCTCGATCATCCGGACGAGCTGCGCATCGATCTCGATCCGGTGACCGGTGTGAAATGGGACGCCGTTCGTCGCGTTTCGATGGAGGCGAAGAATCTGCTCGAAGAAATGGGTCTTCGCGGTTGGCCAAAAACGAGCGGATCTCGCGGCATGCACATCAATGCTCGCATACAGCAGAGATGGACATTCACCGAAGTGCGACGAGCTGCGCTGGCGTTCTCGCGCGAGATCGAGAGACGCGCCCCGACGCTCGCAACTTCGAAGTGGTGGAAGGAAGAACGCCGCGGCGTTTTTCTCGATTACAACCAGAATGCGAAAGATCGCACAACATGCTCGGCGTATTCGATCCGCCCGCTTCCCGATGCGAGAGTCTCAGCCCCTTTGCGTTGGGAGGAAATCCCGGATTGCGATCCAGCTGATTTCACGGTGCTGACGATGCCGGCCCGGCTCGCTGCAATTGGAGATCCGAACGCCTGGATGGATGACGCAGCCGGCTCACTCGATCAATTACTGGAGCTCGCCGCACGCGATGAAGCCGCCGGACTGGGCGACGCACCCTGGCCGCCGCATTTTCGAAAAATGGAAGGCGAGGCGTCTCGCGTTGCTCCGTCACGCGCAAAGGGCAAAAAAACTGCGACCAAGAAAGCGGAACCTAAGCCGCGATCGAAGATGCCTTTGATCGTCATCGCCAACTCGCCTGATAAAGACAAAGCACTAGCCGGATTCGAGAGATGGAAGAAAAAGCATCGCGCTGCAGCTTCTCATCTAGCCGTAGATGATGTTTTGATCGACTCGATGCGAGGTCGTTCATCGACATGGACTCGCATTCGCGTCAACCTGCGTAACGTTCCCGAAAAAAACAGACCAACGCAGGAGAAGCCCGATCCCGACGACGATCCTACGCGCGCATGGCGTGAAGCGCACAGGAAACGAAGCTAAAGCGTCAATTATTTTTGCGAAGGAGGTTCCCGCTGTTCGGCCCGTAGTTTTTCCGTGAACCGTTGCGCCTCGCCGATGCGCTCGACCTCGACCGCAATCGCATCGACTGATTGTTGGAGGTACTCGAGCTTGGGATCAGGTTCCCCCAATTCCACCGGCGCTTCTTTACGGCCGCGCGGGACGAACTGCCACGCCACGTACCCTCCGAAGAGCAGAAAGATGTGAGTGGCAGCATGCATCGGCTCACCCATCGCGATGGCCAATGGCGCGCCGAGCCCATTGATGATGACCCACGCCACCGCGCTGATTCGCAGAAGCTTCGAGCCGCGCGTCGGGATTATGTCCTCATTCATGTGAATCCCTACGCACCGGAATTGTCGGAGTTACCGAGAAGTTGCGAAGATAGCCGCCAGCTCGTGTGGTGGGACAACCTCCAGCTGTTCGTAGGTACAGTCGCGCGGGCGCTTGTCATCCCGCCAACGGCGAAACTGTGCGGTGTGTCGAAAGCGATCTCCCTGCATGTGATCATAGGCAACTTCCACTACCAGCTCGGGGCGGAGAGGCTCCCACGACAAATCCTTTCCGGCGCTCCAGCGACTCTGCATTCCGGGACGGCGGTGCATTTCGCTGCCAGCCTCTGCCCATTCGCGCCACGGATGATTCTTGAGCGCGTTCTTTCGATACGGCTCGAGAAACTCCACGAGCTCACGACGCTTCACGTCGGTGAAGCTCGCGCAGACACCGACATGCTCGAGATTTCCGCTATCGCTGTACAAGCCCAGCAAGAGCGACCCCACAGCGTCTTTATCTCCGCGCTTGTGCCAGCGAAATCCGGCGACGACGCAGTCGCAGTCACGCTCATGCTTGACCTTGAACATCACTCGTTTGTTCGGCTGATAGGTTCCACTCTCCAGTTTCGCGATCACACCGTCGAGTCCAGCTCCCTCGAATCGGCGAAACCAGTCAGCGGCGAGGCTCCTGTCCCGGGTTGCCGGAGTGATATGAAGAGGCGGCTTCACTTTTTTCAACACCGCCTGGAGTCTCGCGCGCCGTTCACCGAACGGAGTTTCGCAAAGACTTCGATCACCTTCGCAGAGAAGATCGAAAAAAACGATTGACGCTGGAATCTCGCCTGACAATTTCTTCACTCGCGATTCGGCGGGATGAAGCCGGAGCTGGAGTGAGTCGAATTCGAGACCTTCATCACCCGCTATCACGATTTCCCCGTCGAGCACGCATCGTTTCGGCAGCTGCGCTTTCAGTGGATCGGCGAGCTCGGGGAAATATCGGTTGAGTGGTTTTTCGTCGCGGCTCTGGATGAAAATTTCGTCGCCATCACGGAAGATGAGCGTGCGGAATCCGTCCCACTTCGGCTCGAAGATCCATCCTTCGCCTGGTGGAAGCTCGCCGACTCTTTTTGCGAGCATCGGGAGAACGGGCGGATTGACAGCGAGCTTCACAATAGAGTGCGATACGTCAAGGATCGTTGGCCTGTCAGGGCTTTCGTCCGATCGCCCGAAGTCTGCCGCGCGCTTCCGCGTTAGTGGAATCACGGCGAAGCGCTTCCCGGAACGCGGCTTCTGCTGCAGCAGTGTCGCCCTTTATCAACTCGATGTTTCCCTTGAACACCGACATCGCCGAAGAATTGGGAAAGAGCTCTTCGTTGTAGCGTAGCAGCGTCAACGCTTCGTCAGGCTTACCGGCTCCAGCTGTGCGGAATGCAGCAACGCTGAGCGATGGCTCACTGAAATCGTAGGCGTCCCGTCCGAAGTATTTTGCGCGCAGCGCTTTGTATGCGCGAATTGCCGAGTCGGCGTTGACTGTGACCGCCGCGTCCTGGATCAGGGCGGAGAGTGGAACGGGGCGATTCACGCCGCGATGACATGTGTTGCACGTAGCAGTGACGGGCGGTTTCCCGCGCTCGGGAATGGTATCGAGGCGCGTGTTGATCTCGGCCAGCATGCGCATCATCTGACGTGCAACCAGTTTGTTGCGCTTCTGATCGCTGGCGAAATCGAACTCGGCCAGCGACTGACCCTCGCGACCGACGTGGCAGAATTGACAGCGGACACCAAGTGCGCTCGTAAAGTTGCGCATGGTCCCGATCACTTCAATTACCGGAGTCGAGTGAGGAAAGACCTTTGTGTTGACCAGCGAATCCGGCGGAAATTTTCCAGGCGGCTGTGCGGATGCGACTGATGCGGCACCGAACACAAGTATCAACAAGGGCAATCGCATGGGATTCTCCGAAGGATAAGGTTCAGTAAATGAACGGGATGATCCGCTTTCGCGTGCTCATGAACTCACGATACGGCTCACCAATTGTCGCCGATAATGCGCGCTCTTCGACTGCAATGCGATAGCTGTACACTGCGAGTGTCCCGACAGTCATCAACAACGCGGATGCCCAGCTGCCCAATCCAATTCCGACACCGGCATTCATGAGAAGGCCGCCGGTATAGGAAGGGTGACGCAAAATCGAATACGCGCCTCGTGTTACGACGTGCTGGTCCGAGCTGGCGCGCACGTCACCAGTGAACGATTCGCCCAGCATGCGGAAGCAGTGTCGTCTAAGCAAACTGCCGGAAATAAGCAGCACGATGCCGAGCCAGAACGCGGGCATGACGTACGAGGTCATACGCAACGCGGGAATCCAGGCCAGAAAAAAAGACCCGAGGAAAGCCGCGTTCATCCCGACCATGATGACTTGAAGCGACTTCGCATCGGTGGAGGTTCCCGCACGCGAGGCCCGGATGATTTTGAACTCAGGCAGGAACGCCCAGACGAAAATGGTCCAGAAGACGAGCGCATACGGCCACACGTAGGGTAGCGGCCTCATTTCACGGCCCGCAGAAATCTGCTAACGCAAACCAATCCGGTTGACCAGCTCGGTGTATCGAGGATCTACGCGCAGCGGCTCGTAACCGGGATCTAGATGCAGATAGATCAATCCGGCTGATCGCGCCTGATATGCTCGCTCCAGCGATTCGAATGCTTTATCGAAATCGCCGAGTGCTGCATGTCCCATTGCGAGATATTCCGAGCGCACGTAATGCTGTCTTGACTCCGCCTCGAGTCGCCCGAGAATTTCCTGAGCCTCTTCGCGTCGTTCGAGCGCAGCGAGTGCGCGAACGATCATCGCATCATATGATCTGACAGCGCGGTCCATTGCCTGACCGCGTTGAAAAGAATCGAGCGCGAGGTCTGCGTTTCCCATCGCGAGATGTGCCGATCCCATCCAGACAAAACCGCGCTCGTAATGTTCGTCGATCTCGAGCAGATCTTTGCCGGTCGCAAGCGCTGCCTCATAATCCTTGGAGTACAAAAGGAAGCGGGTCAACCAACCCGCAAACTCTACGCGTAACGGATCGAGCACACCGGCGCGCCGCACAGACTCTACGCCTTCAGGGAGGCGCCCAACCAACGGCAGCGCGGTGCCGAGAACCCAGTGCGCTTCGGAGTTATTCGGCGCGAGCGTAGCCGCTCGCTCCAGGCTTCGGGCGCCTTCGGCAAAACTCCATTCGTGCCAGCAAAGAACCTTTCCAATCGAGATCATCGCATCCGCAAGATCCGGATCCCGTTGAAGCGCGCGCTCGGCTGCGGCTTTCGCTCTTGGGTATGCATCGTCAGGCGCAACCCAGTCGTCTGCCAGATCACACCACACGTCGGCAATCCCGGCGTAAGCACGCGCGAACGACGGATCCTGTAGCAGCGCATTCTGGAATAGCTCGAGCGCTTTCCTCAGCGCAGGCTCGCTGAATTTGTTGAAGTGGAAGCGGCCTTTCAGATACGTCGTATAGGCGTCGAGGTTTTTCGTCGGCGCGACGAGGTGCGCGCTCTCGCCACCGAGCTGAAGCTTCAATGCTTCGACAATCGAGCGTGAGATCTCATCCTGCACTGCGAAAACGTCTTCGAGCTGACGATCGTACGTCTCCGACCAGAGTTGATATCCGTTCTCGACGTTTACGAGCTGCGCCGAGATGCGAATGCGATTCCCAATCTTGCGAACGCTCCCCTCGAGAACTGACGTCACGCCGAGTTTTTCCCCTACCTGGCGTACGTCGACGTCTTTCTTCCCCTTGAATGCAAATGAAGACGAGCGGGACGCGACGTGAATACCGGGGACCTTTGAAAGAGCGTTGATGATCTCTTCTGTCATTCCATCAGTGAAATATTCGTTTTCCGGATCAGCGCTCATGTTTGCGAGCGGAAGCACCGCTACCGCTTTCGGCGCCGCACTCGCTTTGATATCCGTTGCGCCGTGTGCACCGCTTCCATTTCCATCGCGCAGAAGAATGCGAAGTGCTTCGGCAAACTCGGCCCCAGTGCGATAGCGATCTGCGGGCGTGCGGGCGAGCGCGCGCATGAGCGCTCCATCTACTGCTTCGGGGACGTCGCGCGTGGTACGCACTTTCGGCACAGGCGAGACGAATCGTTTCGCGATGATCGCCTGAGCTGACGGACCCGTGAACGGCGGCTCTCCGGTCAACATCTCGTACAACACGCAACCAAGACTGTACAGATCGCTTCGACCGTCGACGGAAGTGTCGCCGCTTGCCTGCTCGGGACTCATGTACGCGGGCGTTCCGACGGAAAGCCCCGTTTGCGTGATCGATTTACCCCCGCTCAACGCTTTTCCGATTCCGAAATCCGCAACGAGTGCGGCGCCTTCATGAAGGAGGATGTTCTCGGGTTTGACGTCTCGATGCATCACCTGTCGTCGGTGAGCGTAGTCGAGTGCAGATGCAACTTCGCGCGCGATGCGAAGTGAGTCTTCGAGACTCAGCTGGCGTTCGTCGTCGAGCTTATGCCGAAGTGACTGTCCTTCCATGTTCGGCATTACATAGTAGAGGAGTCCTCCGGCTTCGCCTGAATCGAAAACAGGAAGGATATGATTGTGGGTTAGCCCCGCGGCCATTTTGATCTCGCGCAGGAATCGCTCGGCGCCGATTTCCGCCGAGATTTCCGGGCGAAGAACTTTTACTGCGACTGCGCGCTCGTGACGCAGATCCCGAGCGAGATAGACGACGGCCATTCCGCCTTCGCCGAGCTGTCGCTCGACGGCGTATCGTCCCGCAAGCCCGGACTCGAGGCGTTCCTGGAGAGTGCTCACGGAATGAAGTTGCCTGGCGGTGCCCTCCGACCGCTAGGTCAACGGCCTAGAACTGAAGGTGCGAGAGATAGGCGAAGTCGCGGCGCGCGCTGTCGAGTGGTGCGCCTGGATATGTCTCCTGCTCGACATACAGGAACTTGTCGTCAATGTGATCGATGCTGGCGAGCAGTCGACGGAAATCGATCACTCCCTTGCCAAGCTCAGTGTCGGTTTTCGCGCCGATTTGCGGAGCGTCTTTGATGTGAAAGAGCCAGTAGCGGTCGGAGTACTTCTTCATGTAATCCATCGGATCGCGCCCGCCAACCGCGAGGTTTCCGGTGTCGAGCTGCAATCGGACGAGGTTTGGGTCGGTTCGGTTGACGAGGACCTCGTAAGGAACCTGACCGTTTTGCGCCGCGAAATCCTGGGCCTCATCATGGAACGCTATCCAGATATTGCGCTCGCGTGTGATACGTCCGGCCTCATTCAAGCTGTCAGCCGTGCGCCGATAATCGTCGAGAGTGGACTTTTCCGGGAGGCTGGCGAGGATGATGTACTTGTGCCCGAGCGTCTCCGCGTCGTCGAGCTGTCGCGTGATATTGGCGAGCCCATCGACACCGATATGCGTGGAAGGTGCGCGCAATCCGTTGCGATCCAGAACCTTGCGCAGCGTAGCGGGCGGCATGCCGAAGTTGTTCATCGAGCTGAGCAGCTCGACGTCCTTGTAGCCCATCTGGGCAATGTTGGCGAGTGTCCCCTCGAGATCGCGTCGTGCATCGTCACGCAGCGTGTAGAGCTGAATGCCAACGCGCCGAAGCTGTCGCGTGCCGGTCGCATTCGTAGTCATAACTTTTGCGCAACCGAGCTGCGAGAGAGCAACTGCCGAGCCAAGTGTGGTTACGAATTCGCGACGATGCATATCGTTTGACTTAGTGTGAATCGACGGTTGGATTGGTACTCCGGACGGCGGACCGCGGAAGTACCACGAAGACGACTGATTGCGAACGCGGACATATGCGAACCAACTTCAACACGTACACCCCGAACCTCAGGTCAGGTCAACGATGCATCTTCATCCTTCACATCGCCAGACGAGGCGTTTCATTCACTCGACGGCGTCGCTGTTGTTGTGGTTTATTCCCATCGCGCTTTCCGCGCAAGCAAAGACTGTGGCGGAACGCCTCGGGTTTCCGCCCGACGCCAAGCTGTTGATTCTGCATGCAGATGATCTTGGCGTCGCGCACTCGGTCGATATGGCGAGCTTCGATGCTCTCGAGAAAGGCGTCGTCTCATCGGCAAGCATCATGGTTCCGACTCCGTGGATCACCGAAGTTGCTGCTTGGGCGCGCGCGCATCCCGATATGGATCTCGGAATCCATCTCACGCTCACGAGTGAATGGGACACCTATCGCTGGGGCAGCGTTGAATCGAAGGACAGGGTTTCAAGCCTGCTTGATTCTGTAGGTACACTGCCCGCCGAAGACGGACCGGTGGCGACGAAGGCAAAACCGGAGGAAGTCGAACGAGAGATACGCGCGCAGATCGATCGCGCTGTGGCGCTCGGCATTCATCCGAGCCACATCGACAGCCACATGGGAGCGCTGTTCACCACGCCAGCGCTCGCCAGCGTCTATGCGAGAGTCGCGCGTAATTATCATCTTCCATTTCTTGCGGTGAAGGGCAATCCACCAGGCGCTCCTCAGACCGCGCTCCTTCCGAACGAAATTCCGCTGGAGACGGTGATCATAGCGGGCCCGCAGGTTCCGCGCGACAAGTGGAAGGAGTTCTATCTCAACGCGATCGCCAATCTCAAACCAGGACTCAGCGAGATGATCGTACACCTTGGTCACGACGATGCCGAGCTACAGGCGGTGACCGTGAACCACGAGCCATATGGATCCGCGTGGCGCCAGCGCGACTACGATGTCGTCACGAGCGCCGAGTTCAAGAAAGCGCTCGCTGACAATCACGTAATTCTCGTCACGTGGAAGAGAATTCTGCCGTTAGCCTATCAGCATTGATGCTGGGCGACTATGAACGATTCGGACATCACTCGTCGTAACTTTTTAAAACAATCCGTTGTCACCGCGGGTCCAGCGGTCGCGAGTGCGAACGCATTGTCATTTGTACGGGCCGAATCCGAAGCTGCGACACTGAAAGTCGTTTGTGTCGGCGCGCATCCAGACGATCCAGAATCGGGATGCGGTGGAGCGCTGGCGCGTTACGCCTCGTTGGGTCACTCGGTGACGATCCTGTATCTCACGCGCGGAGAGCGCGGCATCTCCGGCAAATCGCTGGATGAAGCTGCGAAGATTCGCACGGCTGAATCCGAAGCCGCGTGCAGGATCATCGGTGCGAAGCCTGTTTTCTTTGGTCAGATAGATGGCGCGACCGAAGTGACCCGCGACCACGTGAATGCGATGACGCAACTTCTCGCGGCGGAGAAACCGGATGTGATTTTTGCTCACTGGCCGGTGGACACTCACATGGATCATCAGGTGGCAAGCATCCTCACGATCCGTGCTTGGATGGCTCGGCGCGAATCTTCACTCTACTTCTTCGAAGTGAATAGCGGCAGTCAGACCGAAGGTTTTCTGCCCAACACTTACGTCGACATCGGGTCAGTGCTCGAGCAGAAGAAGACCGCCCTATTCGCGCATGTCAGTCAGGACGGCCAGGGTATCTGGCGGGAGCATCACGAGATCATGGCGCATTGGCGCGGCCGCGAAGTTGGCGCGTCCGTCGCGGAGGCATTCGTTCATTTGAATCGCACTGCTGACATCGGCAGGTTGCCGGGAGTTTGACGCGCAGTAGTGAGTGTTGGGCGTCTACTGCATATCTCTTGCAGGTTGGGAAGGCGAAATGCCCAATCATCGTGGATCTCCGATTGTTCTTATAGCGGGCTCGTCCCACTGGGATCCCACACGCGACGAAGTAGCGAAGCTCATCATTCGATGGCGATATGCGTCGGACATCGATGCGTTGCCAACTGCGAGCAAGTGGTCGCGTCGAGAATTCATTCAGGCGGCGATTACCTTTGCGGCCGCGATTGCATTTGGTCGCGCAGCGCATGCGGCTCCAAATGCATCGGCTGCTGAACCTCCTTCAATGACCGCACCTGAAACTGTGACATTACGTGTGAACGGGCGAGATCTGCCTCTCCAGCTCGAGCCGCGGGTCACATTGCTCGACGCGCTGCGAAACTACGCCGGTCTCACCGGGACGAAAAAAGGCTGCGACCACGGACAATGCGGTGCCTGCACAGTTCACATTGACGGACGACGAGTGCTGTCGTGCATGACATTCGCGGTGATGCAACAGGGACACGACATCACGACCATCGAAGGTCTCGCGAACGGCGAGGCGCTCCATCCGGTACAGCAGGCGTTCATTACGCACGACGGATTTCAGTGCGGATACTGCACGTCCGGTCAGATCATGTCGGCAGCTGCTGTGCTCAAGGAGCCATGGGGCTCGACTGACAGCGACGTTCGCGAAGCGATGAGCGGGAATATCTGCCGCTGCGGCGCATACCCGGGGATCGTCGCCGCCGTGCAATCGGTCCGTCGCCGATGATCGATTTCGATTACCATCGCGCGACTTCGCTTGACGATGCAATTCAATCGGGCGCAAATGCCTCGGCGAAAATCATCGCGGGCGGCACGACTCTCGTCGATCTCATGAAGCTCGACGTCGAGCGACCCGAGCATCTCGTCGACATCAACTCGCTCGGTAAAGATTCCACACTGTCCAGTGTCAGCCAGCTGCCAAACGGCGGCTTGAGACTTGGCGCGCTTGCGCATATGAGCGACGTTGCATGGGACGCTCGCGTGCGCGACGGATATCCGGTGGTCAGTCAGTCGCTGCTGCTTGCCGCATCGGGTCAGCTGCGCAACATGGCGACGATGGGCGGCAACATCATGCAGCGCACTCGCTGCTGGTATTTTCGCGACACTGCAATGCCTTGCAACAAACGCGAGCCCGGGTCAGGCTGCTCCGCGCTCACAGGGATCAGTCGCATTCATGCGGTACTCGGCACGAGCGACAAATGCATTGCGACTCATCCGTCCGATCTTGCGGTCGCGCTGGTGGCGCTCGATGCGAATGTCATCGCTCGTGGGAGTGCCGGCGAGCGCGTCATTCCGATTCGGGATTTTCATTTGCTTCCCGAGCAGCATCCTGAGCGTGAGCACACACTGAAGCCGGGCGAGATCATTACATCGATTGATTTACCGGCTCTGTCATTCGCGAAACGATCTCTCTACCTCAAGGTGCGCGATCGCGCGAGCTTCGCTTTCGCCCTCGCCTCTGCTGCTGTCGCTGTCGATTTGCAAGGTGGTGTAATTCGCGCGGCACGCGTCGCGCTTGGCGGTGTCGGAACAAAACCTTGGCGTTCAACCGAAGCTGAACATGCACTCGTCGGACGCAAAGCGAACGCTGCAACATTCCGTGCGGCGGCCGATGCTGCGCTCGCCGCAGCAAAACCACAAAAAGACAACGCGTTCAAAGTAATTCTCGCGAAGCGTACGCTCGAACGCGCACTCACCGAGGTGACGTCATGACGCCGCCATCGCTTGGAGCTCCGCTCGATCGTGTCGATGGTCGGCTGAAAGTCACGGGCGGTGCGAAGTACTCCGCCGAGTTTCCGATTCCGAATGCTGCGCATGCGGTGATCGTGACGAGCACCATCGCGAAGGGCAAAGTGAGCGCGATGGATACATCGGCGGCGATGCGAGTGCCCGGTGTACTCACGATCATCACGCCGTTCAATGCCGAGAAAGTGAGCGTTGCCCGGCCGACTACTGAGTCCGCTCCAGCTCCCTCGCCCGGCGCACAGGGACAAGCGCCGCGTGCGATGCGCGTTCCGACCGTGCTACAGTCTACCGAAGTCCATTACAACGGACAGCCAATAGGTCTCGTCGTCGCCGACACTTTCGAGCACGCGCTCGAAGCGGCGCATACGGTGAAAGTGACTTATGCGACGGAGCAACCCGTTCTCGATATTGCGACTGCACCAAAGAATCCACCGGAGACCGTTCATCCATTTAGTGGCGAACGAACCCACTCACGCGGAGATGTCGATCGCGGCATGAGTGAAGCGGCGGTGCGCGTCGATCAGACATATACGACGCCGCTCGAGAATCACAACCCGATGGAGGTTCACAACACCGTCGCGGTGTGGGAGGGCGATCATCTTACTCTGTACAGCTCGACGCAGGGAATCTTCAGCGTTCGCAACACAGTCGCGCGCGCATTTGGACTGCAGCCGGCGAACGTACGCCTCGTGAGCTACTTCACCGGCGGCGGTTTTGGAAGCAAAGGTGGCGCATGGTCGCACGAGATTCTCGCGGCGATGGGCGCACGCGCAGCCCGTCGACCGGTCAAGCTTTCGCTAACGCGTCGACAGATGTTCGGTCCCGTCGGAGGTCGCGCGCACACGAGTCAACGCGTCGCACTCGGCGCAGCACATGACGGGACGCTCACGGCAATTGAACACGACAGCATAGCGAGTACGTCGACCATCGAAGATTGGCTCGAGCCTTCGACGGTCATGACTCCAATGCTCTACGCGTGTCCGAACGTGAGAACGCAATACGATCTCGTGCGCGTGAACGTAGGATCTCCAACGTTTATGCGCGCTCCGGGTGAATCGACCGGCACGTTCGCGTTGGAAAGCGCGATGGATGAGCTGGCCTACGCGCTCAAAATGGATCCGATCGATCTTCGATTGAAAAACTACGCGGAGCGCGATCCGGAAAGCGGCAAGCCATTCTCGAGCAAGTCACTGCGCGAATGTTATGCGCTCGGCGCCGAAAAATTCGGATGGAAAAAACGCAAGCCAACGCCGCGCTCGATGCGTGACGGTAATTGGCTGATTGGCTATGGTATCGGAACCGCGACATATCCTGCTCGTCGCGCTGCCGCGTCAACGACTGCGCGGATGGCACAGGACGGTCGCGTGACTATCCGCGCCGGCACGCAGGAAATCGGTTGCGGTACGTATACAGTGATGTCGCAAATCGCGGCCGACGCATTAGGAATTCCCGTCGATCACGTGACCATGGAGCTCGGCGATACTGACATGCCGGAGACTCCGGCGTCTACCGGTTCTGTAACCGCATCATCCACAGGCCCAGCGGTTCACGACGCCGCGGTTGCGTTGCGACAGAAGCTCGAGGGAATGATGCAGTCTGGCGAGAGCTTCACGGATACAATTCGTCGCGCGGGTGGTCAGCCAGTCGAAGTGACGATCAACTCGAGGTCTGGTCCCGAAGCGCAGCAGTACTCGATGCACTCATTCGGTGCGGTGTTCACGGAAGCGCACGTTGACGAATCACTCGGCATCGTTCGACTTCCGCGCATCGTTACAGCCCACGGCGTCGGCAAAATTCTCAACGAGAAAACTGCGCGCAGTCAGATTATTGGTGGCGTCGTGTGGGGAATCGGCTTGGCGCTCACGGAGGAAACGTTGATCGATCCTCGGACGGGCCGCTACGTAAATGCCGATCTCGCAGAGTATCACCTTCCGGTGAACGCGGATGTTGGAACAATCGACGTGAATTTTGTGGATGAGGACGATCCGCACATCAATCCGATCGGTGCAAAGGGTGTCGGAGAGATTGGAATTACAGGTGTTGCCGCGTCAATCGCGAACGCTATTTATCACGCGACTGGCAAGCGAATGAGAGATCTTCCGATTCGCGTTGATCGCGTAATGGCCGGCTAGTCCCCGATTCGCGGAAGATCGGGCCCGGCTGAGATTTTCGGTTTTGATGCGGCGGTGAGGCGCGCCGCGATTTCGCTCATCTGCCGACGGCGCTCGCGTGCCCAGCTCGGGAGGCGAAGCGCTCCAAATCCAAACAGGCCTATGCCCATCCCCATCAGCAAAGACAGATATGTAATAGTTCCCGCGCCCGCGTTCCCGATCTGCAATGTGAGGGCGATGAGCCCGACAGTTGACACTCCGAACATACCGATCCCGAGCGCCATCGCGTTCCGTGCGTCACCCTTCGTCGTGCGAAGGCGAACTCGATCGCCTGTCTCAGCCGGCTCGACTAAAGCCTGAAGGTTGCCGTTGGTCCATTGGCGTAGGGAGCCGTCTTTTCGCAGAGCGCCGCGCGCGTGAAAAGTCTCGCGAAGATCGACAACGAGTCGCTCCCATTCTTCATCAGAGAGCTTTCTTCCGAGATCTACGGTCTGCCCGACGCCGATGGGAAATCCCAGGAATTGGCGCGATGTCGCATTGCCACTTCGCTCGATCCCCTGCGCTGCTTGAGTTATGAGGTCTGATGAAATGCCGACCTGGCGTCCAATTTCGGCGAGCTCGGTAACAGTGAGTCCTTCGCCCGAAGGCAGCCCGCCATCGCTCGTCTTGCTCTGCGCCTCGCTCGCCTGCCTGAAAATTGCGGCGACTTCCTCTTCGTTGAATCGACGCTCGCTCATATCAGAAAGATTGGGGAGCGGGGCGAAGAAATCGAGCGAAATGTCATTCAATAAACCTCGAGATCGTGGGCCGAAACGACTCGCCCGCTAAACTGCGAGCGAACTTCGCTGAGCAGTTTCTCCTCGGACGAGCCAAAAAAAAGCTGGTGATAAAGAATCAATAATTTGGGATTCGCGCGTGTCGCAATCTCTCCAAGCTGTGTTGCTGAAGTGTGTGCGTTCGAGTGGTAGGCTTGTCGCACCGCTGGAAGAGTCGCGAATCCGGAATCTGAATACACTTCGTGAATCAACACGTCGCATCCGCGACACTCATCCGCGATTTTGGGATTCGCTCGCTCGTCGCCGCTCAACACGATGGTGCGATCCGGCGTTTCGATGCGATATCCAAACGCGTACTTCCAGCCTCCATGCGGAACTGGAAACGCGCGCACTGTGATTCGCGAATCCTGAAACACAACACCTTCCTTTATTTCGTGAACGACTGATTTCCATCCGTCGGCCGACGGACCTCCGGATGAGGCGATGCGCTCAGCGATGTCCTCGGAATATGCGTCGAGAATTCCGCTCACCAAATGATTCGTGCCTGGTGGACCGTAGATGTCCAGCGGTGCGCGCCTGCCTTGAATCCACGGCGTGAAGATCACATCGGCTAATCCCATCGTGTGATCGGAATGAAGATGGGTAAGAAAAACCCGGTCGAATCGAGGCGATGGTTGTCCGTTCGGGACTCGAGGAGCAAATGCGAGAACGCCATTGCGCCCGGCCGCCGCAGCTCGGCGCACAACCCCCGTTCCCGCATCGAACAGGTAGGCAACCGAGTCGACGATGATCGCAGTCGCCGGTCCGCTCCGATCTGGATCAGGAATCGGCGTGCCGGTGCCGAGCATCACGATCTGCGTCCTCGACGATTGCGCGATGGCTGTTATCGGGAGCAACGCTAAGACGCAAAGAAGCGAACGCAGGTTGATCATCTATTGGTTGAAATGATTTGTTGTACTTCCGGCCATCGTTTGTCGGCGAGAACAACCGACGTTTCGATTTGTCTCGCAGGTATCGACCAGTATCTTCGGAGAAGGCGATCTTTGTCGGTGTCGGACACCATTGTGAATCCGTTCCTCTCATAGAACTCGATCGCCCACGATGCGTCTGCCCACGTTCCAATCAATATGGGTTTGTCGGTGAGGGCCTCCAGATGTCGAAGGAGCTTTGTGCCAACGCCGGACCTTTGCGCCGTCGTCGCGACGTAAGCGTGGCGGACGAGCGCGACCTCTCCCTTATCCTGCACTCCCATCACTGCTTGCACGTGCCCTACCCGCTCCGCGACCCAGAATATCACACCGTCACCGATCTCTTTGGTCAACTCATCTGCAGGCATGTACGGTTCGTGCCAGCGGTCAGGCGGAATCACGTCGCGATAGGCGAGCGCAGCTTCATTGATAATTGAGAGCATCGCTGCGAAGTCAGCATCGGTGCTTCTCCGAATGATCATCATTGAATCGATAGTCGGTGACGAAAGACGTTTCGCGGATCCCACTTCGCTTTGATTCGCTGCAACCGCGGATAGTTCTCGTTGTAATACAACGTGGACCATGGGACGCCTGAAGTATTGAATGACGGATCTGCGAGATCGTTGTCAGGATGATTTATGAATGTTCCATCGTACCTGTCGCCCGGCACCGGAACGCCGCCGCTCGTCACGACAGGGCGTCGACCCTCGCTCACCGCCTCTTCAACGGCCGATACGACATCATCGGTCGACTTTGCGAGCCGGACGTAATCCGGGGTCGCGATGAATCGTTTATTGAATCGCTTATAGATTACCGCGAGATATCGCGGATCGTCGGGGCTGATCCTAACGGAATTCATGCGCACCGCGTGTCGCGAACGTCAGTCGAGTGACACCACATCAACAATGGCAGCGCCTTCAATGAAGCGCACGCTTACCTGCCACGGGTTGCAACAGACCCCGCAATCCTCGACGTATTGTTGATCGCTCCCGCCACCAGGGTCGACGCTGATGGCGACGATCTCACCGCAGTACGGACAGGTTACTTCCGCCGATGTCTCAGCAGTACCATCGCCGGACGGAAACTCGTCGTCGAAATCGTCGCCACTCACCTCTCTTGCGGACTTACTTGCCGAGCGCCGACTTGATGCGGGCGAGGTGGTGCCAGCTGTGTCTCACTGCGTGATCTTCCAGCACGAACTGGCCTGTGACCGGCGCGCCAAAGCTGAGTGAAAAAGGTGAAGCTGTGTCGAGCTGTTCATCGGTGAAGGACCGAACGGCGTTCGCCGCCTCCTTACTATTTTTGCGAAGCAAGCTAACCGCATCCGCTTTTGATACGTTGGCGTTATCGGCCGCGTGTTTAGCGTTCATTTCATGAACGGCTTCCCATGGTACGTCCATAACGCCCTTGCCGCTGGCGACTCCCTGCGCAAGCTGGACCTCGATTGGATACACGCTCGCAACGTGATGGACGCAAACGCCCACAGGTCGGCCGTCACGGACCGGTGTTCGCCATTCTTTATCCGAAAGTCCTTCGGCAAATGTTGCCAGCTCTTCAGCACCCTTTTCAATGCGGGATGCCAACGCTTCAGCACGGCTATTCACGTTCCTCTCCTCATTTCAAAATGAATTGGTTGGCCTGCAGCTTCATTAAGATATTCGGAACGTGCTCGTGAGTCAGGCGGTCGCCGCTTTCGCTTCGTATTTCTTGACGTCGACACCTTTGACCAGGAACCAGAGCGTCACCGCGATCACCGCGAATGGCATAACCACCATGAACAGATCAGATGGGAATTTCGGAGCCAGAACCGCTGCGAAATTCTTTGCGATAAAACCGACCCCGGCGAGTATTAAAAGAACGCCGAGAAACCTGGGAAGGTAGCCCGATCGATAGATCAGATATCCACGGATAGCGGTCGCGATACCGTAGAATGCCATGAATATCACGCCCCCATAAGAATAGAACTTGATCGAGAGCAGCCCCAGAGTATTCACCTGAGCCGGCGAAAACGTCTTGAGATAATCAGCGCCTCCCAGTATGAACGTCGAGCCAAAGAAAAAGAGCTCGGCCACGGCAAAAACGGCGGTGGATACGAGTCCGAAGAATGCTGCGAGAAGTGCGATATCTCTGTGGACCGGCCGGAGCAAGACGTACATGATCCACGCGAGCGAGATGTCACACACCGCTTCAAGTAAGTAACCCGCAAATCCCCACCGGAACAGGGAATTGAAAGCAACGATGTTGTTTGCTGTCGCCGCGGCATCGGTTGCGACGAGAATCCTCGTTGGAACATAGAACTCACCGAAGCCGCCGCCGATCATCGTTAGCAGGAAGAGAAGTCCTGCAATCCTTGCATATGTCAGTATCGATGTCGTTTCTTTTTCGTTCGTCACAGCCTTCACAAAGTTCTCCGGTTGGCTCCCAGCGTGTCGTTACGCAATAACTAATTTTTTAGTTTCAATCCAAACATGCGACATACTATCATTTTCTTTTTTGCCTCGGGTCTTACGCTTGCTTCTGCATCGCAGGCGCAGACCGTCTATCAATTGCGGGCGACGCCGTCCACCGTTGCCTATGGTTACTACTGGTCGGAGGCGAAGCCGGCGCTTCGTGTGAAATCGGGCGACATCGTCGAGGTCGAAACGATGCTCACGAACACGCCGACTGGACTCGAGCGGCTCGGAGTAAAGCCCGGAGATATTCCGCAGGGACTACGCGATATCGTCGCTCAGGATACCGGCTCGCTCCGCGGGCCCGGCGGGCACATCCTGACAGGTCCCATATATATAGAAGGGGCCGACTCGGGAGACGTACTCGAAGTGCGCTTCCAGAAAATCACGCTCGCGAGCGACTACGCGTACAATGGCTGCCGAGGATTTGTGCCGGAGCTTTGTGGGCCGCCGCAAACTCGAGTCAGCACGCTGGTTCATCTCGATCGGAAGAAAATGACGGCCGAAGTGATGCCGGGAGTCGTCGTTCCGCTGCGACCATTCTTCGGATCGATCGGTGTAGCTCCCGCGCCCGCACTTGGCCGCGTAAGCAGCAATCCTCCGTCGCGACATGCGGGGAACCTCGACAACAGAGAACTTGTCGAAGGCACAACCCTCTACATCCCGGTTTTCGTAAAGGGTGCGCTGCTCGAGGTGGGCGATGGACATGCAGCGCAGGGCGACGGTGAAGTCGATCAGACCGCGATCGAAACAAATTTGCGTGGACGTCTTCAGCTGATAGTCCGCAAGGACATGAAGCTCGAGTGGCCGAGGGGGGAAACTCCGACGCACTGGATCGCGATGGGGACTGATACGTCGCTCGTCGTCGCAACAAAAACCGCGATTCGCGAAATGGTGAAGCTGCTCCAGGAAAAGAAAGGGCTCACCGAAACGCAGGCGTATCAGGCTGCATCAATGGCCGCAGATCTTCACATCACCGAGCTCGTCGATGGAAATGTGGGTGTCCACATGATGATCGCGAAGAGTTATCTGCGATAGGACTTTCGCCGCGCGATAATGTTTCCGACGTGAGATGTTGACCGTCTAATTCATTGGCGGTTGCACACACTCCTCAACTGGAGGAAACATGGATTATCGACGACTTACACTTGCGGCATTCCTGGCGCTGGGTGTCAGGCTGATGTTCGGGATAATGATATGGATGACACCCTTTGGTGATCAGTTCGTGAATTACCCGACGGTGTTCCGGCCAATGCCGCTCTTCAAGGATAATGTGCCGCTGATGCTCGTCGGCTGGTTTATCGGGGTCTTTGTACTCGCAATATTATTCGCAAAGGGATATACCGGCGGGAATGGAGCTCTCGAGGGGTTCAGGTTTGGGAGCTTGATGGCGTTCTTCAGTGTCGGGTTAGCGGTCAGCTCGCACGCACAGTTCAACATTGGACTGCGCATGGCCGTGTTCGCCGGCGCGCAGCAGTTCCTGGAGATGATCCTCATCGGAACCGTAATTGGCGCTGCGTACGAGCCAGCACGTCGATTGAGCGAGCCAGGACTCGTTCGGGCCGCCTAAACTTTCTTCAGGGCGCGCTCGAGCTCCTCGCACAGCACGTCAATATCCGTGGGTGATGTATCATCATGCGTGATACACGCCCGCAGAACCGGTCCCTCAGGCAAACTGGCGGTCGAAATCCACGCTCGGCCGCTCGACACGACTTGTTGAGCGACATCGGCGAGCGATTCAGTGCTCTCGAGAGACGGATGCATGAAGCACAGGATTGGAAGTGGAGAGTTGTTCATAACGATCCAGCCGGCGCTCGTGAGCCGCTTTCGGAAATAATCTGCTACGCTGAGCTGCCGCTCTATTTTCGCAGCAACGCCATCACGTCCGACTGTGGCGAGCGTGAGAAACACTTTGAGTCCGATGAATCGACGCGACCATTGCAGGGACATCAGGTAGAGATCGTCCCCTTCGTCCAGTTTCTTCGGCACGTAAGCGGCGTCCACGCCGAAAATTTTGCGCAGCACTTCAGCCCGCCGACAAAAAAACATTCCGGCGCCCATCGGAACCGAAAGCCACTTGTGCGCATCCCAGCAAACCGAGTCTGCTTCGCTGATTCCGTGAAGAAGAGGTTGAAGCTTCGATGAAAATCCTGCTGTCCCGCCCCAGGCCGCGTCGACGTGATACCAGGTGTTCGTGTCACGAGCGATTTTCCCAATGGCGTCGAGTTCGTCGATCGCACCGGCAGTCGTTGTTCCGAGCGTGCCGACGATCATGATGGGCTTTCGACCGTCGGCGATATCCATCTCGATTGTGTTCCGCAGCGCGGCGACATCCATCTGATGATGATCGTCGCAGGAGATGATTCTGAGAACACGGTTGCCCAAGCCGGCGATGCGGGCGGCTTTTTGAATCGAGTGGTGGGCCTGCGACGAGACATATACTGCGCCGTGTGCGGCTGCTTCTCCAACCCCGCCTTCCAGAGCATCCGGGTACGCGGTCGCAATTGCAGCGAGAAGGGCAGTGAGATTTGCTTCGCTTCCCCCGCTCGTGAACTGCGCGGACTCCGCTTCGAACCCAATCACCTCGGCGAGAAATTTCAGCGTGTGGATTTCGATTTCATTCGCAGCCGGCGAATGCCACCACGCGCCGACTTGAGGATTGTAGAGTCCGGCAAGCGCGTCGGCCCAGATGCCGGCCTCGAGAGTGTTTGGTACAAACAAACCGAAATAGCGGGGATGTGTTGCGTGCAGCGTCCAGTGTCGCAGCATGTCGGCGACATCGCGCAGCGACTCTGCCAGCGGGACTTCGTGCTCGAAAGTGTACGGTTCCAGTCGCTCGCGGATTTCTTCGCTGGAGACTGAAGGCGCAACGCGAAGATTCCGAATGTCGTTGTGCAACGACTCGATTTCGTGTGCGATGAACTGCGCTGAAGTCGAAGTAGCTGGATCGTCTGCCATTACGGTGATGTTAGCACAGTTCGTCTCAAACCAAAGGTCGCTTTGCGCAGTCTACAACAGCAACGCGGTCACTGGAGGATACGTGAGAAAGGTCGTTCTGTTTCTTGGACTCGTAGTGATGCCGATGAGTTCACAGGCTCAGTCGGACTCGAGGCCGGAGATTCTTGTGCTTGGGACATTTCACATGGCGAACCCGGGCCACGACATCCACAACATGCAAGCAGACGATGTTCTCTCGCCGAAACGGCAGCAGGAAATCACCCAGCTGATCGAAGTCCTGAAGAAGTTTCATCCAACAAAGGTTGCGATCGAAGCCGACGTGTCGGGTCAGCGCGCGGCGCAACAGTATTCAGACTATCTGGCGGGAAAGTACACGCTGTCGCGAAACGAGATCGATCAAATCGGATACCGGCTCGCGAAGGAGCTCGGCCACAAGAAGGTGTATCCGGTCGATGTCGACGGCGATTTTCCGTACATGCGGGTGCTCAACTATGCGAAGGCGAATGGGCTCAAGGAGAAGTTCGACGCGATGGAGGCAAAAACGGGTGCGAGGGTAAAGCAGCAGGGCGATTTCCTCGGATCGCACACGATCCTCGAGACACTGCAATGGATGAATTCCGATTCGAATGTGGCAGCCGACGTCGCTGCGTACCTGGAGTTCGTCCCGTTTGGAGAGCCTTACGAGTATGCGGGATCGGATCTTGTTGCGGCGTGGTATCAGCGAAATATCCGCATCTATCGCAACATCGTCGCGCTGATCGAATCTCCGAGTGATCGGATTCTCGTGATCTATGGTGCCGGTCATCTTGGGTGGTTACGACAGGATGTTTCGAATGACGCGACTGTCAGGTTGCGGAAACTCGCTCACCTATGACAGTCGCCTTGCGTCTGGTCACGTCGTCACACCTACATGAGCTCGGAACCGCACGCAAACCGGACTCGGCAGCTCGATCCGCTCGCGCGTCGATGTCAGTCGACCAGTCTTCTCATCACGCGCCAGAACGACAATGGAATTCGATCGTTGATTTGCGACGAGCACCCATGGGCCGCTCGGATGCAAGCTGAAGTTGCGCGGCCAATCTCCTTCAGTGGAAATCGTTTGCTCGAGTGCGAGCGCGCCACTCGCGCCCGTGATGGAAAACACCGCGATGCTGTTGTGACCGCGGTTCGAGACATACACCGTGCGGCCGGACGGCGCGACGTGAATATCCGCGGGATAATTCTCACCCTTCCAACCGGGCGGCACCGTGGAATGCGTGCCGAGTAGAGACAACGCGCCACGTTGAGCATCGAAGTGAAGCGCCGCCACCGTTGAGTCGAGCTCGTTCGACACGAGCACAATCGGAAGCTTTGGATGGAATGCAATGTGGCGCGGACCGGCACCGGGTTTCATCACCGCGTCGCCACTCGGCTGGTGATGCAGCGATTTTCCGTCGATGTCGAGACGGTAGATAAATACGCGATCGATGCCCAAGTCCGCGGCAAGCGCGAAATGATTGGAAGGATCAGCTACAATGCAGTGCGCGTGCGCTGCTTCCTGACGTTCGGCATTCGGTCCTTTGCCATTGTGTTGGTCAAGCTGTGCGACTGGCTCGAGTGATCCGTCCACTTTGATCGGAAGCAACGCGACATTGCCCCCGACATAATTCGCGACGAGCACCACTTTGCCACTTCTATCCAGGCTCACGTAACACGGTGCGCCCCCTTCCGATGCTTGCTCGTTTCGTCGCGTCAGGGACCCATCGCTCGCGATTGCAAAAGCGCTAACGGCGCCGCTTGCTTTCCCGTTGTATTTCTCGAGCTCATTCGCGGCGTAGAGAACGCGACCGTTCGGGTGGATGGCGAGAAAGGATGGATTCGGACCCGCGTTTACCGAGGCGACTTGTCGCAGTTTCCCCGAGCGACGATCCATGCGCACGAGATAAACGCCCTCAGTTCGTTTTTCTTCGGTGTACGTTCCGACGTAGATCAGGTCGTCTTCAGCCTTTTCGGCGGAAAGTCCGACAACACCAATTGCCGACGCGGCCAGGAACTCGCGGCGCGACAGGTCGCGGGATGTAGTCATTTCTGATCAGGTCCTCGCCGCGGAATTCGACTTCGCACCGGGCGCACCGTTCTCAAATAGCGATAGATCGCTTGCAGGTCATCATCGCTCATTCGGCGGAACTGACGCCATGGCATGAAGTCCTTGAGAACGTGACGCTGCGGATCTTCACCGGTACGAATCGTTTGCAGAAAATCTGCTTCCGTCCACTTGCCGATGCCGGTCGCCGAATCGGGTGTGATGTTCGACGGATTGGCGGTGAAATCCTTCGTCGGATGCGCATTTCCGGCGAAGAGTTTATTCCGATCGAGCTTCGATTGAAGGCCCGAAGTCGGCGTGTGACAATCGACACAGAGGGCTATGTGCGAGAGGTACTGCCCGTACGCTGCCGTCGCCGCGCGAGGCGGGGATGCTGGTGCATTTCCTTTCACCGGGCCGAGGAAGGACGAACGCGCGATGCGGAAGACGAGATTCGGACTTTGTTTGATGCGATGTGACACGGCAGGGAGAGTCTTCAAATACCGCGCAGCCGCGAACGCGTCTCTATCCGACATTTCGTGAAACCACTCATACCTCATTACCGGTGCGAGCAGCTGACCGTCCTTTCGTTGACCATTTCGAATCGCGCGAACAATCTCGGATTCAGTCCACGTTCCAAGTCCTGTCGCGGAATCGGGCGTCAGGTTCGGCGAACGAATCGTTCCTAATCGCCAGTCCTTGAACTCGGTTCCACCGACGAGTGGCCCGTCGGGTTTGCGATCCTGGGTGTGACAGCTGCCGCACACCGAGACATTGCGAACAACGTATTCGCCTCGCTCGACGAGGTCAGATGTGTTTCCGAGCGAGCTCGCAACAGGGAGGGGAAGGTTTGCGCGATGACATCCCGCGAGAATTCCAATCAATGCAATCCACCTGAAACGATTCACAGCTCGCGTATCCAGATATTCCGGTAGCTCACAGGATTTCCATGATCCTGCAGCATCAGCGGTTCCTTTGGGTTGTGCTTCTCATAGTAAGGTGGTCCGCTGTTGAAAGTCGTTCCCTTGACCTCGACGTGATCCTGAACGAGCACGCCATTGTGAACGACCGTGAAATATGCCGGCGTCATTACCTTGCCATTCTCATCCATGCGTGGAGCGCGAAAGAAAATGTCGTAGCTCTGCCACTCGCCTGGTTTGCGGCTCGCGTTCACGAGCGGGATGTATTGTTTGTAAATGCTTGCCGCTTGTCCGTTCGAGTAAGTGCGGTTGTTATACGAGTCCAGGACTTGAACCTCGTAGTGGCCCTGAAGAAACACTCCGCTGTTGCCGCGCTCCTGACTTTCGCCTTCGACTTTTGCGGGAGTTCGCCATTCGATGTGAAGCTGACAATCACCGAATGCGCGCTTCGTGCGAATGTTGCCTGTTGATTTCACCACGGTGACGGCGTGTCCATCAACCTTCCATTTCGCGGGGCTTCCATCGGTCTGCTGCCATTCAGAGAGATCTTTTCCATTGAACAGCACGATCGCGTCAGATGGCGCCGCGGTACCTATGCCCGGAGTCACTACGCGAGGAACTGGTTCCCAGACCTCAGTGAGCTTTGGGTCGGCTTGAGGTTGCTGCGACTGCGCCGCGATGAAAATCGGCGACAGCAGTATTCCGCTGAGCAAAATGAAATTCAGCGCTTTGCGTTCCGTTGTCATAGTCATTTCAGTCCAGGATTGTAGAGTCGGCTAATAGAGATACCAAGAATCCTCTGTGAGGTAAACGCTCACGACGCGGCGAGTAATTTTTCTATATTTGAACGCATGACGGCCTACATCGCATTGCTTCGCGCAGTGAACGTCGGCGGAACAGGCAAAATCGCAATGGAAGATCTCAAGGCGATGTGCGAAGCCGACGGTTTTCTCTCGGTTCGCACTTACATCGCGAGCGGAAACGTTGTGTTCGAAAGCCCTCTTTCCGAGAAAGCGATAAAGAAAAAAATAGAGAGCCGGCTTCTCGGTCACGCGGGCAAACCGGTCGACGTTATTGTGCGCACGGCAAAGGAAATGATTGAGGTGCTGGAGCAAAATCCGTTTCCGGATGCGCCTGGAAATCGAACCATCGCAATCTTTCTCGATTCACCGCCTCCCGCGAACGTGGCCGAGACCGTGTCGGGACGCGTGAATGAAGAAGTGCGGGCCGGGAAGCGGGAGATCTACGTGCTCTACGACGAGAACATGGGACGGTCGAAACTGAAAATCCCCGCGGCAAAGAACGGTACCGGTCGCAACATGAACACCGTTGCGAAGCTGGCCGCGATGGCTAGCGGTTAGACTCGTCGGGAACCAATCGTCCGCCACGGACCGTGGCGCCGAGCACTATTGCCGCGCTGATCAGAACGACGTTCTTGAGGATGTACTGCCCTTCCATTGTAGGCGCGTATGGGAAGTGAGTGAACGTTTCACCTGGAAAAAGAAAAAGCGGCGTCAGCGTTCCGGCCATCTGAACTGCGAGAAGGAACAACGTCGCTCGCATGAAAACACCGAAGATGAGTCCGAGGCCTATGAGACATTCCCATGCCGCGAGGAACAGGAGCGAAGCGTGAGCATGCACGTGTCCCATGCTCAAGACCTCGATTGTCTTCCCGGCAAGATTCGAGGCTGGGCTCATGCCCGGAAAGAATTTGAGTACGCCAAACCAGAAGAAGACAATCCCGAGGCTGATGCGCAGCAGGAATAAGCCGTGTCGCGCCATCCATTGTGTGATTTTCCTATCTAATTCATCAAAACGGATCATCGTTAGTACGCGCGCTTGTTTTTCGTCCGCACGTCGAGCAACGTATGGCCAATCGGAGGAACTACCATGAGACGCATTTTTTTCATCGGGGTGTTCGCGCTGCTGAGCCCCGGCGCTTTGCCGGCGCAAGCTCAACCATATCGCGTAGCGTTCGATCTCACCAGCCGGGACACTCTCGAGCAGAAGGCCGTGCTGCGTTGGCTCAGAGAGGTTGGCACTTCGAGTCCCAATGCGCAAATGGAAGTCGTCATGTACGGGAAGGGATTTGAGCTTGTCATGCCCGAGCGCTCACCCTACGTCGCCGAGGTGAAAGAGGCGATGAAGAATCCGAACGTAAAGTTCGCGGTCTGCGCCATTGCTTTAAAAAACAACGGCGTCGACAAAAGCCAGCTGTTACCCGGAGTGCAGGTCGTGCCGGACGGTATCTACGAGCTCGTTTCGAAGCAGCAGGATCACTGGGGATACATCAAGGTGATGCACTGATGGCCGACGATGAAGCATGGAAAGGCATCGTCGCCTCGTCCCTCGATTGGGAACAAGCTCATCTCAGTCTCGACAACGCGTTGAAGGACCTGCCCGCAAATATTCGCGGACGGCGACCCGAAGGACTGCCGTATTCGCCCTGGGAACTGCTGGAGCACATTCGGATTTCACAGCACGACCTTCTCGATTTCCTTCAGAATCCGAATTACCGTCACGACTTGAAATGGCCGGACGACTATTGGCCGCCACAGGGTGGTGAGATCAACGACGAAATGTGGGAGAACACTCTTTGTGAAATCCGCTGCGAGCGCGATGAGCTGAAGAAATTCACGACCGAGCCCGGACGTGACCTCACCGCAAAAATCCCGCACGGCACCGGTCAGACGTACCTGCGTACGATCCTCGTCGCAGTCGATCACACGTCATATCACTTGGGAGAGCTCATTGTGGTGCGCAGATCGCTAGGCGCGTGGCCGGAGGATTAGCGGCGTTGGATTGGTGCGCGCACGGCTTTACCCGGCGCGACGCTCTCGATTGCTTGTCCATTCGCGACGACGGACACGCCGTTCACGATCACATGCTCGATACCAACAGAGGATAGCGACGGCTCACGATAAGTCGCGCGATCCAGCACCCGGTCCACATCGAAAATCGTAATGTCTGCGTCTGCGCCGGCATTTAGCCGACCTTTCTGCAACATTGCCGGAACTCGCGCCTCGAGTCGCTGCGCCGGCATGAGGGTCATTTTGCGAATCGCATCCATCAATGAGAGCGCCTTCGTCTCGCGTACGTAGCGGCCAAGTACTCTCGAGAAAGTTCCGGCAGAGCGGGGATGTCCGGTGCCGTTCTGCCAGTAGGTATCGCTCGCAATCATCGTGACGGGACTCATAATCGCCGCGGCGACCATTGGCTCCGTATTTGTATGCACCACGATCGGCCCGCCGATCTCGCGATAGCGCTCGAAGCTCTCACGATTCAATCGCTCGCCCGTAAGCGGCCATTCAATTTCGGCCAATCTTTCATCGGAAGCGTCTCGATAAACGTCCTGTATCGTAGCTGACTGAATCTCCGTCATTCCCGCCGCATACGGGTACGCCTCTGCGCTCACATCTTGTCCGCGCGCTCGCGAATCGGTGATCATCTCGAGCATCGTCGGCGTGTCGGCGTTGGCGGAGCTGTTGACGTGCACGACCTGCAATGAGGCGTTCGTTTCGGCGGCCAGCGAAAGCGCTTCGCGTAGTCCATCGACGCCCGGCGTTATGTGCACGTGAATGGGTGCCTTCGACCGCGCCGCAATGCGGAACACTGCCATCAATTCTTTTCTCGTCGCGGCGGGAGTGTAAGGAAATCCCGCGCCGATGCAGATCGCACCCTGACTCAAACCGGTTTCGATTGATTTCTCGATTTCGTCCACTAGCTGCGGCGATGCCTTCCCATATGCTCCGCCGTCAACGGGCAGGAACGTTCCGGAATCCTTCATCACCGACATCCGCACCTTGATGTGTCCGATGCTCACGCCGTAGTTGATTATTTCGCCCGAGCTGCGCTCGCGATACCACGCGTCGACGTCGGCCGTTCCGAGCTCGAGCTCCAGCGCTGTTGTCACGCCATCGAGCGACTGCATCCGGTACGTCTCGGGCGTCACGCCGTGAGAGTGAACGTCAATGAATCCAGGAGAGACAACCAGCCCGTCCGCGTCGATCGAATCGCGGCCGCGTATTGCTTCTTCCGTAATGAGGGCGATTCGTCCGTCGAGAATTCCGATGTTACGAATCGCGTCTAGACTCGATTCCGGATCGATCACGCGTCCGCCGAGAATCACGCGATCGTACGCGGTGCTCACTGAGGTGCTACTCGGTCAGGCGATCGCGGGTCTGCATCAGCATTTCGATCGCATCCGCGAGATGCTCCTCGGCAATATGGTGTGCGCCACGTTCTGTTCGTAATCGATGAGCCTGCATGAGCACATCTACATCGCGGAATCCTTCAGGCGTCTCGAACTTGTAGCACGCGAGCTCGACGGTCAGACCGTTCGGATCTTTCAGGTACAGCGAGTCCATGAAGCCGCGGTCGCGCTCGTAAAAAGAAATCCCGTGTTCAGTGAGACGAGCTGGGGCTTCCTTGAATGTCGCCCGCGAGACGTTGAACGCGATGTGATCAACCGAGCCGACCTCACGAGGAGCGGGGCGGCCGGCATCCTGTCTCGTCTCATTAGTAAAAACGGTGAGAAGTCGTCCGTCACCGGGATCGAAGTAGAGATGATTCTCGTCGGGGTTCCCGAGGTTGGGCTGTTCCATAACGAAAGGCATTCCGAGCACACCCTGCCAGAAATCAACAGCGCTCTTTTTCGTTGAGCCCACGATCGTGATGTGATGCGTCGCCTGGATTTGGACCTTCTTCACTGTCGGCTCCTTTGTGCAAGTTCCGCTTTGATCGACCACCCGCCTGAATGGCTCCCGGATCGCCAACTGCCACTCGCGATACTCTGCGCTGCTCTCTCGAACAGGTCGGCAAAACGGGCGTTCGGTTTTAGCTCGACGCTCGATCTCCACGAGCCGGAAAACTCATGCTCGGTGCCGCCGAAGTTTGCCGCACGCCAATTGCCGAGCCACGCGTCGGGAGATTTTGATGCTGACCATGCGCCTCCGGCCACCGTTGTACCCTGCGCGTTGACCAGCGTCCACGTTCCAGTGACGGTTTCGTTTGTCGGTCCCGGGACGGCGGTCCATGTTCCCACGAACGTGAGGCCCGTGCCGGCCCTCGCGCTCCACGTACCCTGAGCCACGTTCGCTTGACCGGACAATTCATTGCCGGCAGGAAAAAGCAACAGGCACAACACGAAAAATGTTTTTCGGGGCGCGCGCATCATGACTTTTGCTTGGTGCCCATTGCGCTGATCCATCCTCTAGCTCGTTCCTCATCGACCTGAACATCGGTGAAACCGGCGTCGGTGAAAAATGCTTTGTGTTGATCGACAGTTAGAAACGCCATAGTCATCACTTTAGAGAGCGCCCCGACGTACTTCGCGTGTTTCCCGCCGTTGTACATCTCCGCTATGATGATCATGCGACCTCCCGGCTTCAACACGCGAAAGATTTCTCGCATGCCCGCACCTATGTCGGTCCACCAGAAGTGCGTTTCCACGGCCGTCACAAGGTCGAACATGTTATCGCTGAACGGCATCTCGGACACTGATGCATTTTGAATCTCAACGCGCCCCCTCTCTATCAATTGCCGATTTGTTTTCCGGGCCCAGGCGACACTCTCTTCCGAGTTGTCGATGCCATAGGTTTTGCCCTTGCTTGCTCTACCGGCAAGCTTGCTCACCGTCCTGCCTCCTCCGCATCCGACATCGAGGATGACGTCCTGCTCTCTTATTGTGACGTGACTGAGTCCCCAGTCGGTTACGCTCGAATGTCGAAGGTTCATCAACCAGAGAACAGCCTTCCCCAAGACTCCTCTTGGGTTCTGACACTGAGTTGGCGATCTCCCGACAGTCATTGATCGGAAATCTCGACGAGCAGTGGAAAATGATCCGACGCGATTTTCACTTCTCCCGGTGTCCGGCGAACTTCGCACGCGATGAAACGCGAAGCGAATTCAGCCGGAGTGAAAACATAATCGAGTCTTACGTGCGGACTCCAAACGGGAAATGTGTATCCGGGATCGTTCTCGTGATCCGCATACAGCGTTCGCCACGCGTCCACGTACCCGTCGGACTTCATCATTTCAATAGTAGTGCGCGCGATGTCGCGTCCGCTGAGCCATACCATCGTCCGTATCCACCTCGGCATCGGAGATGAATCGAACTTCTCGCCCGGCGCAAGTGCATTGAAGTCGCCTGCCAGAACGTGAAACGCGAATGCATGTTTCTCATGGATAAGCTGCTGCTGGATTCCATCGAGCAATCCGCGAAGCTCGCGCGAGCGCTGACGCTCACTCCATTTGGAGAACCACGCACGCAGGTGCAATACGAACAGGCGAGGGAAGCCATCGGCAAGCGCAACTTCGAGAATTGCGTGCCGTGTTCGCGGTGGGTGACGCCACTCGTGTTTGAGCACGCGAACGTTGCTCAGAAATCCAGTCGAGTGTAATCGTCGCGATCCGAAAAACTGAAATCCACCGAGTTTCGCGATGCTCTCGACAACAATCGGATCTCTCGCCTCCTGCAGAGCGACGACGTCGGGGCTCGCGGCTTTGATCACTTCCGCGATCGCTTCAGCGCGACCGAGTCCCCCCTCGCGAATGTTGTAGGTGAGTAACCGCAAAGCCTACGCTTCGGGTTTCTTCAGCAGCACCAGATACGGCTGATCCATTATCACGTCACGGACATACTGAACGAGCGACGTAGTCGCCTGGAGATTCACCGGCCGGCCCGTCATCTCACAGAGGCGCTGTCGCAATGGACCAAGCGCTGAGGATGCGAACGGATGCTGCTCGCTGAGGGGAACGGAATGCACGCCAGGAATATGGAATTCGCTGAACAGCATGACCATGTCACCACCCACGAACGTCACGTCGAGATCGCTCGTTCCCGGTCCGTCGTGGTCGAAAGGCTCGTCCGATCCAAACTTGTGCCCGGTCACGGAGCTTCCGCGAAGGATTACTTCAACGCCGTCTGGCGTTGCCTCGCTGAGGAGGCGAATGAATTCATCGTAGCGCTGGGGGTCGTCGGCGAACGCAAGCTTCGTCACGCGTTCGCGGATTGTGCGCTGGCTTTCGGCGTCGAGTATGTCGACTTTGGTGTCGTCGCTGCGTGGTTCATCAGTCATGGACGACCGTAATGCAGAAGTGAAGCCACCGTTTGGGTAGTCAACACCCCTCTGACATGGACAATCGGGCAATTATCCGTAGCTATGCTGGCATGGAAGGGAAGGACTACATGTGGCTTCGCGATCCGGCGGGAGTGTTGTATGACATCGTTGTCGATCCAGCTCATTGCGGACAGGGTGTCGGCCGGATCCTGCTTGACGCGACGTTGGATGCGCTCAAAGCCAAAGGTGCAGCGCGCGTAATACTCTCGACGGCACAGAAGAATCCGGCCGCTCAGCGCTTGTTCGAGCGCGCCGGATTTCGGCGGACCATGATCGAGATGACTCGAGAGCTGGACCGTAGCTGACTACGGAATGAAGATCCGCTCGCTGCCCTTGTTGTTAATGAGGACGACTCGCGCATCTTTCGCATGAAGCTGATTCCTACCGGTCGACCATCGGGTAAATTCTGCGCGGCCAAGCCGAGCCCTCCGCCGCTGTCGGATGCTCTTGCCAGTTTTGGCAAGAGCATCTCACCGAGGACTATGTCGTTCTAGACCCCCGCACTCGTTCGCATGCTTCCCAAAATTCCTGATCCCTCGCGTCGGCGATGGGACCTACAATAACAACCGTCATGTCGACTCGCCGATTGATTCGCGCTAGCAGGCGAATGAGTTTCTGCAGGCTAAACCTCTCGAGTTTTCCGAGATCGATGTTCGACATCCGTGTTTCATGCACGCCCAAGATACGCGCAGCAACTCTCTGATTTTTTCTTCCGAGACCGGCGAGGATCGCCTGCCGCAGTTGTTGCTTCAGGCGTGGAATCGGGTCATCAGTCATTCATGAAATGTCCCGGGGACGAAAATTCGCGTGAGCATTTTCACGCGCACGCAATGTTACTTGCGCGTGAAGCTCAGCCGCACGACCTGTTTGACCGGACAGCCGCCCAGCTTCGCGGGAGTAAAACGCCAGCCGGGAATCGCATTCCGTATCGCGTTTACCGCAAAAGCGTCGAGCTCTGGAGGAAACTGAATCGTTGTCGAATCTGCGCGCCCGACAGTGTCGACAACCACGGAAACCACGAAGTGGCTCGGCTCGCCCCTTACGAGTCCGGGCATTTGGTTGTCGGGCTGAAGTCGCGCGGGCTCGATGATGGTCGAGCGGCCGGTACTTGTGCGGCCACCCTCGGACGCCGCCACCTTGGCAACGCAGTCGCGCGATTGCGCTTGAGCCGTGAGTGAAAACCCGAAAAAACAAACCAATGCGAGAGATTTCATTTTATGCGGAGATTAAGGATGGAGTTGATCTGATTTATAACGCCGAGAGAGACTCTCGATCAATGCCGATGGATCGGGAGCACTCCCAGTCGCACGCTCGACGAGCTCGGCTGGCTTATAGTGTCTTCCGTGACGGTGAATATTCTCGCCGAGCCAGGAACGCAGCGCGCCAAAGTCTCCCGCGGAAAATTCTTCCTCTAGAGGACCGATCGCACGCTCCGCCGCAGCGAAGAGTTGGGCTGCGTAAACATTCCCCAAAGTGTACGTCGGAAAATACGCGATGAGTCCGTCCGCCCAATGCACGTCCTGTAGGCAACCGGTGGTGTCGTCCTTCGGTCTGATGCCAAGCCGCTGTTCGTAAAGCTCATTCCATGCGCCTGGGAGATCAGGCGCAGAAAGATCGCCGGACAGCAATGCGCGCTCGAGCTCGAATCGAATCATTATGTGAAGATTGTATGTAAGCTCATCGGCTTGCACGCGAATGAGTCCGGGCGAAACACGATTGACCGATCGGCGAAATGTGTCGAGCGAAATGTCGTGAAGGGCATCCGGAAATTCGTTTTGTAGCTGCGGATAGAAATGCCGCCAGAATCCGAGACTTCGTCCGACGTAATTCTCCCACAAACGTGATTGCGATTCATGAATACCGAGTGACACCGCGTCACCCATCGGCGTGCCATAGTGCTCGGCCTGCAATCCCTGATCGTAGAGTCCATGTCCGACTTCATGAACGAGCGCAAAAAATCCGCCAGCGAAGTTTTGAGGGAAGTAACGCATCCCGATTCGAATGTCGCCGGTTCCAATCATCGAGCAGAACGGATGCTGTACGACGTCGAAACGTCCCGACTCCAGGTCGAATCCAAGAGACGTCGCGACTCGATCGAAGAATTGTTTCTGCGTGTCGACTGGAAATTCTCGTCCGGCCAAAGGATTCGGCGCGGTGTCCGACTTGCCACGCAGCTCTGCGACCATCGGAACAAGTTGCATCTCGAGCTGCTTGAACAATACCGAGACGTGATCGCTCGTCATTCCGGGCTCGAAGTTATCGAGCAGCGCGTCGTATCTCTCTGTGACGTAGCCGACCGCATCAGCTTCCTCTCGCGCCAAGACAAAAACTTTTTCAAGCCACGGCGCGAAGCTCTTGTAGTCGTTGTTCGCGCGCGCCTCGGCCCACGATTGAGCGGCGAAGGCGTGCACTCGCGCCAATTCTTCCGCGAGTTTCCGGGGAATGCGACGCTCGCGATCGTAGTCGCGCCGCAGCTCGCGCACATTGACCGCTTCGGGGCTGTCAGGGTCGCTGACGAGCGACGATCCTTCGACCGTCGTGAGGAGCTCATCGAAGACGGGATCAGTTCCGCGATCGTGAATCAGTCCGGCAAGAAGCGCACTCTGTTCCGATCGATGAGCCACGCCAGCTCGCGGCATGCAAACCTCCTGGTCCCATATCAGGAGACCGAGACAGGAGGCGAGCACGGTTCTGTCGCGCGAGCGACGAATTAAATCAGCGTAAGCGAGTTCAGGATTCATCACACTTGGTCACGAGGTAATCTCCGGAAACCAGAAACGTACTGCGTTATCATCGATAGCATCTACGCCTCGCCACGCAGAAAATGGATACGCCAGCTCAGTTTCGGTGCCGCGCTCGGTGAAGGGGACGAATCGATCGAAGATGGGAATCACTATGCGCGGCTTGAGAATGCCCGCAAATCCGAGAATCTGAAGGAGAACGCGACGCTCGTGTCTATTCGACGGAAGAGTTTTGTTGATCGCGCGCTCGAGATGGTCGGGTCGAGCGCGCGGATCCTGATTCGCAGCGATTGTCAGTATGCGCTCGAGCACTGCCCAGTCCTCGGGCGTGGGAATCATCTCCTCGAGCTCGCGGAATCGATCGAGATCGAACGACATGTAAGACGGCTGTCCGTGACCCATGCCCCCCCATTTGATTCGAAGGAAGTTCTGAATATTCCAGTCGACATGCTGGTCGGCGATCGGATCGCCGCAAATGTCGCACAGGCTGCGGCCTCTTGAATTCTCCGGCGAGTGATGGGGAAGAAAGCGAGCGAAGGCGAAGCTGCCGAGCGCAGAGCGATACTCGAGCCGACGGCTGGTGAGGCTCGCGACAAATGCGTGAGCGACATCGCGTGGCTCGATCAGATGTGCCGTATTGATCGCGCGAGTGACAGCATCGTCGTGCTTAGAGATGCCGGGATCGAACATGTATCCTGCGGCTTTCGCGACGTCGAACTCGTCCGGCGCGATAGCAGGTCCGCGACGCCAGCCTCCGCTTTCCCAAAAGGCATCGAGCAGTATCTGGCGCGCTCGATCTCTACTCATCGGCGCGTCACACGCTCATACAATTTCGCGACGAATGGTGTGATTGCGAGTGTTGCAATGATTCGTACCGGTTGGGTGAGCTTCGTCGCGATGTATGCTGCGGCCCAGACTCCAACCGTTCCACCGGCGCTCGATGGTCGCCAGCCAAAACGAAAAGCGGTCCAGAATCCAATTAAAACGAGAAAGAAAATCGTGAAGTAGACGACGACGGCGACTGCCCCATACTCGGCAAAGAGGTTCTGAACGGTTTTGCGCAATCTCTTAGCTGCGTTTCCGCTTCACAGGAGGTTTATCCCAGAATGCGAATTCAGGAACGGAGCATGCGCCTTCGAGATCGGCGACCCTGTCGCGCAGATAAGTTTGCGCGTCCGCAATCGCACCGTTGTACACGGATGGAGCAATCTCTTTCAGAATGAAGTCGAGTATGAGGGATCCTTTGAGATCGCCAATTTCCTGATCGAGGTTCTCGGAGAAGTAGCGCTTGATGGACTCGATCGATTGCTTCGCGACGTCATCCGACATGGAAATTTTAATGTGACACCTCAGCTAAGCGCTGCAATTGTCCTGGGATCTCGTTCACCGCCGTAGAATTTATCGAGAACCTGATCGAATACAGAATTGCCGGACGAGATGTACGCGAAGAGCGTCATGCAGGATTTCAGCTTCATGTCGTCGGGAGATCCGAAAATATCGCGTGCCGATACGCCGGGATTCGAGAGCACGGCTTCGGCGCATTCGATCAGACGCGGGCCGAGTAGCGGGTGTCGCAAGTATTCGCGTGCCTCATCGATGCTTTTGATTGCATAAAATCTGGAGGTCTCGCTGGCTCCGAGACCCGCAAACTGCGGGAAGATGAACCACATCCAATGCGAGGTCTTACGTCCTGAGCGAATCTCGGAGAGCGCGCCGTCGTACACGTCTTCCTGAGCTTCGACGAAACGATCCAGTCCAGCGGAATGATTTCGCCCGATACGCGAATTTATTCCGGCAATTGGTTCAACAGCTTGGTGGAAGTCGCCAGCTTGTAACCGTATTCGAGCGCGGCTCCCTCAGGCACGTCGAGGAATGCAGTTATGCGATCGCCCAAAGCCAGCTGTGCCTTCTCGGGCGTCAATCGCTTGCGGTCGGCGTCTATTACAGTAGCAAGGCTTTCGAGGCCCATATCGAACTCCTGGCCGACATCGCGCCCGGGTAAATCCGATTGTACCTCCTTGGAAATATTCGACCAGAACGGACCAAAGAACCGGTCAAGGCGCGATGGATCTGCCGTCGAATCCTCAGCCGCCAGCGACATTACGATCGATTCCACTATCCAGAGACGGAGCCGCAACTCGGTTGCGCTGAGCGTCGGGAATTTGCTGGTCAGCTTCGCAACCTTCTGCTCGACGTCGGGACGGAGCGTCGAAATTACTCGACTGGCGAGGAGCGTGTATTCATCGGAATCTCTCATGCATTCCTCCCCCGAAAGCGTAACCGAATGGCCCCACACCGTCACCCAAAGTTGCACCGGAATGATACAAGACGCGAGCACGCCGATAACTAGAAACTAAGTTATAAGGCATGCCGTAGTGGGAGCCACACTCTTGCCCACCGAGGTAATCATGCGTTTGCCCACTCGACTGCTCGTAGTCCCGTTGCTGATAGGCTACCCTGCACGCTCTGTACTCGACGCGCAGGCCCAGAACAGCAGTGTCAGCGTCCGTTGGAACCGACTCGTCCCAAAATTCGTCGACGAGGTCACCGCCAATAGGCGAGCCGCCAGAAAAGCCGCCGAGGCTGCCGGAGACTCAGCCACACTGCGCCGACTCGCGCAGACGCCGCCGACAATCCTCTTCCGATTGTACACACCCCTCAGCGTCGCCCAGTACGCGGCAGCGAGTTCCGCACGAGAAAACCACGCCGTTTCCTCCGACGTGGCGGTCGCCAGCGCCTCAGCCGCGGTGCTCTCGGAAGTCTTCACGGACTCCACAGTTCGCGCATCGATTGCGCGAGAGCTCGCTCACGATATCGAAGCAGCTGGAACCGGATCGCAGGCAGCGGAGCGGATGAGCGCCTCCAGGAGTGTGGGTGAGGACATCGCCCATCGCGTCCTCGCCTCGGCGCCGACGCTCAACCTCATTGCACCGTGGAACGGCACAATTCCGAAGGGCCCTGGAATGTGGTACAGCGCTCCCGGCATTCCTCCATTAGGAATCACTCTCGCGAAAGCTCACGGATGGCTGCTCGATTCGGCCGCACAGTTCCGACCGGCGGCGCCGCCCGCATATGGTTCGCCTGTGTGGAAGGCGGCACTCGAAGAAGTTCAACGAGTTGCTCGACAGCGGACGGCTGAGCAAACGAAGATCGCGCAAAAATGGAATGACGGTGATCCGTGGGCAGCATGGAACGAAACCGCATCTGCCGCAATTCGCCTTCACCACATGTCCGAAGCCGATGCCGCGCGCGTGCTCGCCGTTATGAACGTCGCTGCACTGGACGCGATCATCGCTTGCTTCGAGGCAAAGTACTACTACTGGACAATCCGACCGTCACAGGCCGACACGACCATTGCCCTCGCTCAGACTGTCGACTTACCGAACTTTCCGTCGTTTCCTTCTGGTCACGCCTGCAGCGCAGGTGCTTTCGACGCATCGCTCGGACACTTCTTCCCGGACGAGCGCGCGCAGTTCACGTCGATCGCCGAAGAGCAGGCGATGTCCCGACTCTACGGAGGAATTCATTATCGCTTCGACAACGACGGCGGTCTCGCGCTCGGAAGGATTGTCGCCCGGCATGATGTCGAGCGAGAGCAACGCGGAGGATTGAACGCTTGGCGAAACGCGGGAGTAGCACGCAAACCCTGACACTCACGCTCTGTAGTGATCGCGCGAGATTCAGAGGACTGAATTTCGCGCGATTACTTCGCGATAATAGTTTGCGCTCATTTTTGGAGTCCGCGTTTGCGTCGCATAATCGACGTAATGCAAACCGAATCGGTTCGTGTATCCGTCGGCCCACTCGAAATTGTCCATCAAGCTCCAAAGGAAGTAGCCGCGAACAGGCACGCCTTCAGCCGCGGCGCGTCTGAGCTGCGTCAGATAATTTCGCAAGTACATCACGCGATCGGTGTCGTACACCTTTCCATCTTTTTCGGGAATGTCGGACGACGAGCAACCGTTTTCCGTGATGTAAATCGGCTTGTTGCCCCAAAGCTTCGATACGACTCGCGGTCCCCAATAGAGAGCTTCCGGACAGACGTTGAGCCAGGGTGACGCCATGTGCGGATACGACTTTGGATTGTCGACGGTCGCGTATCCCTCCGGCTTTGTCGGGTCGGAGCGGACAAAGTTGCCGGTGTAAATGTTCAATCCTACAAAGTCGAGCGGTGTCGAAATGATCTTGAGCTCTTCCGCTGTGTACTTCGGCGCGTCAGCACCGGCATCGTGAAGGAACTTGTCTGTGTATTTCCCCTCCTGCATCACCGTCATCGCCTGCGCATTCGATTCGCGCGTCGCGCGCTCTGCTGCCCCCACGTGCGCCGGCGTTTCCATCACAGGAACACTTATCGACGTACTATCCGCAATTCCAACTCTGACCGGCCTCTTCGCATGCGCTCGAATCGCCTGCACGCCGAGTCCGTGTCCAAGCACAGCGTTGTGCGCAGCCTGATTCACGCGCGCATTCGTGAGCTTGAGTCCCGGCGCATGAACGCCAAATCGATATCCAAGATTGATGAACACCCAGAACTCATTCATGGTGAACCAATCGTGGACACGGTCTGACAATCGTGACGATACATAGCCGGCGTAATCACCAAACGCCTTCGCTGTATCGCGCGATTCCCATCCGCCGCCTTTGTCCTGCAACGGTTGGGGAAGATCCCAGTGATAAAGTGTCGCGAACGGGCGAATGCCATTCGCAAGCAGCTCGTCGACGAGTCGATTGTAAAAGTCGAGGCCCTTTGGATTCGGCGTGCCACTGCCCGCAGGAATCACGCGCGGCCACGAGATCGAGAATCGATAACCTTTGACGCCGAGCGCCTTCATCAGCTGAACGTCCTGCTTGTAGCGATGATAATGATCGTCGGCGACATCGCCATTCGCGTCGGCGACGACTTTTCCCGGCGTGTGCGAGAAGGTATCCCAGATGGACACACCCCGACCGTCTTCCTTTGCTGCGCCTTCCACCTGATATGACGCGGTCGCCGTTCCCCAGAGAAAATCTCTTGGGAATCGTCGATCGCCGGCCACCACTTGCAGCGCTTCAGCCTCGGGCGAAGCGCCCGATGCTGGCGAAGCGATTGTCGGTTGAAGTGCCGCCAGCCCCGCCAACTTCGTGAACCCTCGCCGCGTGATGTCGCTCAAGGTGGTGCTCCGTAAGATGGGAAACCTCAATTGTGGCAGTGTTCGTTTCCTCTGTCCAGCGCGTCGAGCGAGTTGCAGATTGAAGCCCCATGAAGCGACTTCTCACGCTGGCGTTTCTTCTCGCTTCGATCGGCGGTCCGGTCGTTGCGCGCAGTCAGCAGTCACGCGTACTCGTTTTCTCCAAGACCGCCGGATTCCGACACACTTCCATTGGAGTCGGGATCGCCGCTGTCAAAAAACTCGGACAGGAAAATGGATTCGCCGTCGACGCAACCGAAGACGCCGGCGCATTCACATCGAAAAATCTCGCGCGATATCGTACCGTAGTCTTCCTGAACACAACCGGCGACGTACTCGACGCCGCACAGCAGGACGATTTCGAGCGATACATCCAGGCGGGAGGCGGATACGTCGGAGTTCATTCCGCCACTGACACCGAGTACGACTGGCCGTGGTACGGCAGATTGGCCGGCGCGTATTTCAACGGACATCCAAACAATCCCAACGTTCGCAAAGGAACCTATCGCGTGCTCGACAAGAGCAACATCTCCACACAAGGACTGCCCGATCGATGGGATCGCGAAGACGAGTTCTACAATTTCAAATCGATCGATCCGACAATTCATGTGCTCATCGACATCGACGAAAAAAGTTACGAGGGCGGCACGAACGGCGATCACCATCCAATGAGCTGGTATCACGACTTCGATGGTGGACGCGCGTGGTACACGAACATGGGTCACACCGAAGCGACATACTCGGATCCGCTTTTCCTGCGACACCTACTGGGCGGATTACGCTACGCGATGGGAACCGGAAAAATTGATTTCAGCCGCGCGCGCCCCGAGGAGAATCGCTTCACGAAAGTCATCCTTGCCGAGAAGCTCGATGAACCCGTCGAGCTTGCGGTGCTTCCCGGTGGGAGAGTGCTGTTCATCGAACGACACGGTTTCGTCAATCTCTACAAGGAAGCGACCAGGCACGTGAAACGGATCGCGACGATTCCGGTGAGCACGAAATACGCGGACAGCAGTCAGGCAGAGGACGGCCTGCTCGGACTCGCGGCCGATCCGCACTTCGCGACGAACGGCTGGGTCTACATGTACTACTCGCCTGCAGGCTTCGAGTCGAAGAACGTTCTCGCTCGCTTTCATATGAAGGGAGACTCGCTCGACCTCGCGTCGAAAAAGATTCTCCTCGAGATACCGACTCAGCGCTTGAAGTGCTGCCACACCGGCGGTTCGATTGCGTTCGACAGCAAAGGCAATCTCTACATGTCCACGGGCGACAACTCGAATCCATTCGCAACAGGCTACGCGCCTATCGACGAGCGTCCCGGAAAATTTCCCTGGGATGCGCAAAAATCTTCAGCCAATACGAACGATCTGCGCGGCAAGATCATCCGCATTCATCCGGAGCCCAACGGCACGTACACAATCCCCGAGGGAAATCTTTTTCCGAAAGGGACTGCGAAAACGCGACCGGAGATTTACACGATGGGGCACCGTAATCCATATCGGATCTCCGTTGACCAACGCACAGGATTCCTCTATTGGGGTGAAGTTGGTCCCGACGCGAATGTAGACTCTGTGGGACGCGGCCCGCGCGGATACGACGAGATCGATCAGGCGCGGAGCCCCGGGTACTACGGGTGGCCGTACTTCGTCGGCAACAATCAGGCGTACTACAAGACGACATTCATCGATTCGGTGACGGAGACGTCGGGAGCGCAGTTCGACCCGGCACATCCAGTAAACAATTCTCCGAACAACACCGGACTGAACGAGCTCCCTCCCGCACGCGGGGCTTTCATATGGTATCCGTACGCGCCATCACCCGAGTTTCCCATCGTCGGCAGTGGTGGACGCGCTTCGGCAGCGGGTCCGGTTTTTTATCGCAGTGATTTCCGCGGCGCGGCGAGACCTTTCCCGCAGTATTACGACGGCAAGCTTTTCATTTACGAGTTCATGCGTCACTGGATCATGGTCGTCACGATGGACGCGAAAGGCGATCTCGCTTCGATAGAGCAATTCATGCCGAATGAGAAGTTCAGCGCGCCGATCGAGATGGAATTCGCGCCGAATGGCGATTTGTACATGCTGGAGTACGGCACCGCATGGTTCCAGGGGAACGAGGACGCGCGTCTCATTCGCATCGAGTACAACGCGGGCAATCGGAAACCGATTGTCGCAGCTGCGGTCGATCAACCGGCCGGTGCGCTACCGATGCGCGTGAAGCTTTCTTCAGCGGGCACTACCGATCTTGACGAAGATTCACTTCGATATCTCTGGACGATCGCGCGGCAGGGCGGTTCAGCGGTTGCGAGACTCACCCAACCAAATCCGTCTTATACTTTCACGCGACCCGGTTCGTATACGGCATCGCTGACCGTGACCGATACTCACGGCGCACACTCCACCGCGAACGTCGCGATCGTAGCCGGCAATGAGCCGCCCAACGTTGATATCGATATTGTCGGCAGCAACAAGTCGTTCTTCTTTCCGGGAGTGCCCGTGCGCTATGCAGTCCGCGTGACGGATCGCGAAGACGGATCACTCGCGAGCGGAACTATTCCCGCGCACAACGTGAATGTGACCGCGCAGTATATGAAGGAGGGGCTTCCGTCGAACGGATCGGCGATCGCGACAGGAAAGAAATTGATCGAAGCCAATGACTGCCTCTCATGTCATCAGCTGAACAGAAAATCCATTGGCCCCGCATACGTGGATGTCGCGAAGAAGTATCATGGCGACAGCACTGTTATTTCTCGACTCGTGCGGAAGATTCGCGAAGGTGGCTCGGGCGTATGGGGAAAAGCGTCGATGGCCGCGCATCCAAATCTCACCGACGCGCAAGCTACTGCGATGCTCGCGTACATCATGAGTCTCGCGGATAAAAACACTGGCACGCCGTCACTTCCTGACAAAGGCGAGTATGTCCCTGCGGCGGGTTCCGGTGATTCGCCCAAAGGTGCAGTGGCGCTGCGCGCGGAGTACAGCGACCGCGGCGCGAACGGAATGCCTGCAATCACGAAGGAAAAAGAAATTGTTCTTCGTTCGCCGAGTGTGATCGTTGCGACGGGAATATTGTCAGAAGGAATTCAGAAACAGAGTGCGGAGGGCGTGCCGGTCGAAGTCACTGTCGTGAATCGATCGGGTGGATCAGCCGCGTTGAAGCAGATCGATCTCACCGGAATTAGCGCTGTCACATTCATGGCAGTAGCGCCGGCTCAATACCAGGCGAAAGGCGGCAAGATCGAAGTGCATCTCGATTCACCAACCGGTGCGTTGCTTGGTGAGAGCGAGATGATTCAACCAAGCGCCGGCACTGCTCCGATCCAATTGCGAACGGTTTTGAAGCAGACGTCAGGAATGCACGACGTGTATCTGGTTTTCAAAAACTCCAACGCAACGAGCGATCAATTTCTTTTTGGTGTGTTGACCGCAGCCTTTGAAAGCGTACGGCCTTAATGCGATTGTATTTCTATTTTGAATCAGATGGAAGCTGCCCATTGAGTAGTGCGCGGAACGCTGACTCGACGCGTGACCAAGGTGGGCCACTCGGACGCGCAATCTCGAAATGTCCTGCGCCGGGAATCACGATCAGCTTAACGGCATCCCCGGCACGCGTTGCCGCTTGCACGTACGCTTGATCAAGCGGCAAGGGCACGAACTGCTCGTGCTCGCCGATAATGATGACTTGCGGAATTCCGAGTGGGAGCCACTTGATGGGTGACGCTTCCGCGTAGCGCTCGGGCACCGTTGTCGGCGTTCCGCCGAACATGGTGGTTATTACGCTGTCGCGGCATAGACCCTCGTATCCTTGGATGTTCGCGCTCATGTCGAGTGGGCCCGCTAGATCGACGACGCCGCGCACTCGCAGTGGGTTTGCGACGTAGACTGGGCTCGATGCGGGCAGTCGAGGACGCGCGGCGGCCCACATCGCGAGGTTGCCGCCGGCGGAGTGGCCGATCAGCACAACGCGCGCGAGATCCAGATTGGACTGAGGCGCGATTGCGCGTAGCTCGTCGACGCCGCGCGCGATATCGATGTACGTGCCGGGCCAGCCACCGCCTGGTTGACCGAGTCGACGATACTCGATGCTCCATGTGGCGATGCCGTCCGCCTTCAATGCCTCGGCCATCGCCCACAGGTCGCGGGTAGTCGCGTAAGCTGCCTTGAAGCAACCGCCGTGAATAAGAATCCCTACAGGGTGTGGCCCTGGTCCCACCGGCAAACGTAGTTCGCCATACTGGCTGGAATCATCGCCGTACGAAATCCGCCGGTCCGGCGGCGGGGCCGGGAGTGCCGAGAGTTCGGGCGGCGTCATGAGTTGGTCGGTGGGCGGCCCGCCTTCGGGTGATGGCACCGGCTTTCGCGCGCATGCCGTGGATGCGAAAAGTAGAGTGACCGCGAGTGCGGATCGTTTAGCGTCGAGTGCCAAAGCTACTCCTGGTTCAGATAGTGTTTTCCAGGCATTCATTTTCTCTGCCGCCGCGTTCGCATTGCTACAAACGCGGCGTCTTGTCGCGCATCAGCAGCCACTTTCTGCGCAATTTTCGAGCGGGTGCTGCCGGTTGCCCGTAGCCGGTAGCCCGTGGAGGGTACCCGGTAGCAAATTACGACATGCTGACTCGCAAAACATGCTTTGCTCTGGCTGCCTTGCTTCTTGTCGCACCGGCGTGCAGCAAGGAGTTCGTTGGTGTGGGCGAAGGCATTCCCCCCGCGTCGTTCACGCTACAAACCATCAATGGACAATCTGTCCCCCTGACAGCTGCCATTCGCGGCACTGTGAGAGTGGAAATTCTCAGCGGAACCTTCACGATCGAATCCACCTACCAGTTCACGAACTCCACGACTTACCGCCGAACAGAAAACGGACAAGCCACTACGGTGGTCGAGAATTGTGTTGGAACGTATGACCCCACTATTACGACTGGCGGCATTACAACACTCGCGTTCTCCGAGCTAGGCGCAGACAATGCACAGTGCGGAGTTCAACTTGGCGCTGGAGGACGCACCCGCAATTACAGCGGCACATGGAACGGCAGCAATACTCTCACCGCCGATTTCGACATAACGACGCACTCAGTCTACGGGAAGTAGCGTCTCTTTCGCACCGCGAGAGGTGGTTTTTACCCGAAAACTGATTTGACGACAAACAGAACATTTGCCGGACGCTCGGCGAGTCGTCGCATGTACCACCGATACCACGCTGCGCCGTAACTGATGAGCGTCTTCACGATGTAGCCTTGCGCAGCGAGCCGACTTTGCGCGGAATCGCGAATTCCATACAGCATGTGGATCTCATAGGCGTCGTTGGCAACGCCTAAATGATTCGCATGGTCGGTGATTCCCTCGAGCAGCTCGAGATCATGCGTTCCAAAAATCGGCCTGCACCTGCCAATACCTGCGGCGCGCAGCAATTGCGATGCGAGGGCGAAGTATGCGTCGTCGGTGTCGCTCTTTTTCTCGAACGCGATTTTCGGCGGCTCGTCGTACGCGCCTTTCACGAGTCGAATCACAGGCTCGAGCGGCATCAGCCGCTCGAGATCTCGAGGCGTGCGACGGAGATACGCCTGCAGCGCAACGCCAGTCGAAGAGTGATTGCGCTTAACTGCTTCGTACAAGTCGAGCGTGCGATCCACGTAACTGGAATCTTCCATGTCCAGCCAGAGCGCTGATCCCGTCTCCTCAGCTTTTGCTGCGAGCGTCTGGAGATGTTGCTCGCACTCGCTAAATGAGAGATCGAGACCGAGCTGCGTGGGTTTGACACTGACGTGAGCGGGCAGGTTTGCTGCGCGAATGCGATCGAAGAGCTGGATGTAGTGATCGCGAACCGCCGCAGCAGCATCGGCGCTCGTGATCGCTTCACCAAGCTGCGTGAGAATGAGACCGCGACCATTCCGGGCGATGGTGGCACCGGCTTGCAGCGCATCATCGACGTGCTCGCCGGGCATAAACTTTCGCGTCGCGCGTTTTACGAAGGCGCTGTGAAGAGCGAAATTGTTGAGGGTCTGACTTCTTGCTGCTGCAAGCAGAATCGAACGTCCAAGGCGCATCTCGAGAGCTCGGGGGTGAAAGAATATCTACAGTAATGCCAACCTGATCTGTTCCAGATGATGCTCGTTATGAGCGGCGACTTTCTCCAATTCATCACCCAAGGTTCGCACGCCGGTTGCGCTGTGCACGAACTCGAGATGGCCTCTTTTCTCGTAATGGAGTCCGGTGTAGTAGATAATCGCGTCGCGAACTGATTCATACATCCGCCGCGAGATGTCGAGCGGTCTCTCTGAATAATCCAATCCCTGGGACCACGCATCCTGATCATAAACCCAGAGAACCTGGCGGGGCTCGCTCAGCACTCGCGCGATGCGATCGTAAAGAACTGTTTCGCTGTCAGCGAGGTGGTGGAGGAGAAATCTGACGGACCACTTGCCTGGTGCGTACGTCTGCGCCAGCTCGTGTGACTCCAGCGAGAAATATTTCAGCGTTTCGTCTCTCGTCGATTCCAGGTCTCGAATCAGCTGTGTTGCGCGGCCGGCCATCTCAAAAGAGTGGATTGGAAGCGACGACAATGGCAAGGCCTCTATGTAAGCTTTGGCGCGTCTATTCCATTCTATTGTCATGCAACCTGCGGCGCGCATTGTGTCCGAGGCTGAGCTCAGCGACGCCGAGCTCGTAAAAGCCATGCGTGCCGGGAGCACAACCGCATTCGCGCAACTCTACGAACGCCACTCGCGTGGCCTCCTCGCATTGAGTTACCGAATGCTTCAGTCACAACAGGACGCAGAGGACGTCGTACACGATGTCTTCGTCGCGCTCCCTGAAGCTCTTCGAAATTATGACGAGCGCGGAGCTTTAGCCGCGTGGCTCAAGAAGATCGCTGCGCGAGTTGCGCTTGCACGTCTGCGCGCGACAGATCGGAACGCCGCCGCATTGAGCGATTCGCTTCATGCGCACAGCACTGACTTGGACTCCACGCTGAGTCTCGAAGCCGCCGTGCGGGCTTTATCACCCGGTCTAAGAGCGGTCCTCGTGCTGAAGGAAATCGAAGGATATTCGCATGCCGAGGTAGCCAAGCTGCTGGACATTTCGATCGGTGCGTCGGAAGTGAGACTGCACCGCGCGCTACGCGCACTTCGTGACTCGCTGCATAGGGGAGAACGTACATGAGTTGGTTTTTTCCGGGGCGCGCTCGACTGCGCGACTTCGCAGAAGGGATTGGACCCGAGCTTCGCGCGTTGCCGACTCCAGAGCCGACGGCTGAGCTGTTCGCAAGGATCGTCGCGTCGCGTGATGCAGGTGTGCGCGTAATCGTACCTGTCGACCCCGAAGTCAGCAGGCGAAGCTGGCGCATCGCAGCAATTCTCGCGATCGCCGCAGTGTTGGTGGTGGCTGTTGCTCCCCGCGGCGCGCGTTATTCGGCCAAAAATTCCGATGTCCCGGATTTCGTGAGCAGCTCATTCTTTGGCGACGTCGCATTTGCGCAGACACTTCGGGCTGCAGCGCCAACGCTGCCCGCCGCGTCGGCCACGAGAGCGAGCGTAATACGGCCGATGTCGCTCGCGTATTCGCGCGAGATTCGTGACGGAGCCGGAAAGTTGCTCGCGCGGATTCCTCTCGAACTGCAAATCACGCCGGACGTCCTCGACAATGTGCCTGTGTGGCGAGTCACCACAATCAGTCAGAACATGTCGGAAGCGCAGCGCTACGTGAGCAGCGACACTGTGTATGTCAACCGCTCCGACCTCGCTGTTGCCCGCAGAAGCATTCACGTCGCGCCATACTCGCGATACGCGCGAATCAACGTCCAGCAAGTGTTCCGGCGAGACAGTGTTCTCGGTCGAATGACGACGGACGGACCGAGCACCGGCGCAGGGCGATCGATTTCGCGCGCGCTGCCGAAATCCTTTCAGCCATATGTCGCCGACCAGCTCGGGCCTGTTTTCCTGATGGCCGTACCGCTCGATCGCACCTGGCGCGGCAGCGTCTCGCTACTCGGCTGGGCAGTTCGGCCGGAAGACTTGTTTGTCCCCGTCGAGCTGCGTGTCGAGGGAGAAGACAGCATTGTCGTGCCGGCAGGTCGTTTCGACTGCTGGCGATTGTCGATCCGTTTCTCCGGAAGAAGGCTCGACTATTGGGTCCGCAAAAGTGATCGCCTCGCTGTTCGCGTTCGTGACAATTCCAACGTTGCGACATTCGGCGCGCGTGAAATCGTCTTGACACAAGAGGGATCGAAATGAACGCACTGGTCACGCTCGCGGTCTTCGCGCTCGGCTCGATTCAGCCCGCGAAGGCGACAGACGTCGCTCCACCTCTGCAGGAGTATCTCGTGGACGCCGGGCATTCGATCATCGAGTTCTCGATCGGCTTTGCATTCAGTCGAGTGAAAGGTCGTTTCACAGATGCGAAGGGAACGATTCTATACGATGCTGCCCGTCCCGCGAATTCCTCCGTTACGATCGTGATAAATGCCAAGAGCATCGACACCGGCTGGCCTCACCGTGACGAACATCTTCGAACCAGCGACTTCTTTGACGTCGAGAAGTATCCGCGTATCGTTTTTCAGAGCACACGCGTGCGTGAAAGCGGAAATGGATGGATCGCGGAAGGTCCGCTCACAATGCACGGAGTGACGCGGCCGGTGTCGATTCCATTCCATCTTTTGCGCGCGCCTGTACGAAGCACGGAATCGAACTGGATGATGATGGATGTGGCGGGCGCGTTGCGTCTCGCACGCGCAGATTTTGGAATCTTTGGCGGCAGCACCTTCAATTCATGGTTCAACAAGGCACGCGCGGCGACGATGTCGGACAGTGTCGACATCGATCTCGAGATCGAAGGCTATTCGGCCGACGCGGAGAGCCAGCAGTCGCCGGGAATCGTGGGAGCACTGGAGCGCATTCGCACCGGTGGAGTCGAAGCACAGATATCGAGATTGGTCGATCTCAAGAAGCAGAAAACGCCGGCGGAGTTCGATGCTTACGTTTTCGGTGGCGAACTTCTCGTGAGTGCGCTCGTCGCACAAAAACGCGTCGATGATGCCGTGAAGCTTTCGCGTGCGCTAACCGAAATGTGGCCGACGTATCACGGTGCACATCTCCTTCATGGTTTCGCGCTTACAGTTGCCGGTGATAAACGCGGCGCGTCAGCTCAGTTCGCCAAAGGGAAGGAGGTGTTCAAACCTCCGGTGCGCGATCCGAATGAGAAATTCCCGCAGGTGGACGACAACTGGTACTATCTCGATCAGATCGCGCGCACGGCTGTTGAGCTTGGCAACGCAAGCGCGGCAGTTCCGTTGGCGAAGACAATCACGGAGATCTATCCGACAACGGCTCGCGCGCACACAACCTACGGAATTGCTCTCGCGGCTCGCGGGGACAGCACCGGAGCTGCCGCCGCATACGCGAACGCATTACGTGTTGATCCTGACGAGACACGCGCGATGGAATGGAGCAGGCGCTAAAGTTTGAAAAGCTGGAACGGCAAAGTGTCTCACGAGGCATAGGCTGAAGCAGGCAAATTTTTCCATTACATCTTTTGCGAGCCACTTCCGGGAAATCGACAAAGGGCACGTGGTTTCGTTTTCGATGTCGCACGCTCAATTCGATGATGCAACAGAATAAGCCTGCCTCAGCGACCGAGCCTGTTGAGCGATGTGGCTAGAAAAGACCGACTTTCCCTTTCACTGATTCGATCAGCTTCGCGGGATCGTAACCCACACCCTGCTTGAAGACCATCTGCACATTCCGCAAATCACCGATACGCGTGGAGGGATCCCCGGCGATCACAACGAGATCTGCATCCTTGCCAACCGCGATCGAACCCGCGCGACTTGCGCGACCGAGGAATGTCGCCCCATTCAATGTCCCGATGCGGATCGCTTCGAGCGGAGTGAATCCACTCTCCACCAGTAGCTCGAGTGCGTGCTGATTCGAGTAGCCGGGAATCACGCCGCCGATACCGGTGGGATCCGTGCCGACCAGCAACAATCCTCCGGCGCGCGCGAACGCCAGCTCCATCGCTCGCGCCTTCGTGAAGAGCGTGCCGTAGACGGAAGTCGCGTTTGCTGCCGCCGCAGTGTGAAGCTGCTCGAACTGCGTGCGGAGCTGCGGCTCCAACACATCCAAACCCGGCGGCAGCGGACGACCGGGGACAAGAGTCTCGAACACAGTGAGTGTTGACGTCAGCGCGACGTGACGGCTGACTAGCTCGGCGATCAGTGACCGCACAGCGTCGCTGTTCGGATCCACTGCGGCGACTGCGGCTACTCCAACGCTCTGACCGGGACACTCGTCCGGTTTTTTATTGTTAACGAAATCAGTTGCGACGAAGAATCCGTGCTCGAGATTATCGATGCCGAGTGCGGCCGCTTCTCGATAAGTCACCGAGCAGAGATGACCGGTGACCTTGAGTCCTCGCTTGTGCGCTTCTTCGATTGCAGCGCCGAGCTCTGCGCGGGTGATGTGCATGTACGCCTTGAACGACGTCGCGCCTGCGTCTGCCCAGAAATTCACCATGCGTCGCGCGTCGTCAGGTCCCGTAAGCTCGTGCACCTGATCGAGGCCGAGTCCCGCACCTTCGAGATAAGGCGCAGTCGCATCGATCCAGGGACCGGGTTTCCTTCCGGCATCGATGTCGCGCTTGATTCCAAAATCGCCGAAACCGTTGAGGTTCCCGGCGGTGCGCATCGACGTTACGCCGCCGGCGAGATACAATCGCGTGAAACTCTCGGCGAGGTTTCCGTATAGGCCGGGTCCTGTCGGATAGAAGAGATGCTCGTGCACCATGACGAGTCCCGGGATAACACTCTTTCCAGTGAGATCGATCACCTGCGCTTCGCGCGGCACGGAGATGGAGCGCGAGCTGCCGAGTGACACGATATGGCCATCGCGCATGATCAGTGTTTGATCGTCGCGCGGGGCAGCGCCCGTCCCGTCTATCACGCGAACATGCGTTAACGCAACGACAGGAGAATCGACGCTGACATACGCGCGCACCGCAGCCGACAGCGTGGGGCGCTGCGCATTTAGGGACGCTGAAACGACAAGCGTTACTGATGCGAGGGCGGCAGTGATTAGGCGAGCGCGCATTGCAAAAAATAACTAACGCTAGCAGCTACACACTAACCACTGTTCCACCGCAGTTGAAAGTCTGTAGCTACTAGCGTTAGCTATTTCGTGTTTGCTGTTAGAAATTCCGCCGGCACTTCGCGTCGGAGCGCGCTGGGACTTATTCCGAATCGCTGCTGGAACACCGAATTGAATCGCCGAAGACTCTGGAATCCGGCAGCATAGGCGACGCTCGTCACCGACCGCGATGTCTCGCTCAACAGACGGCGCGCGAGTGTCAACCGCTGCAGCTGCGCGAGCGACCGGGAGATGCGCCCGCTTCACGCTCGAGAGCGCGCCGAAGATGGCGGTCGCTGACGCCCAGTTCGCGAGCGAGCTCGCCGACCGTGCGACCGTTCAGCGCTCCCGCACGAATTCGACGCACCGCTTCTCTCGCCAGCTGCGAGACAGCGTCGCATCGCGTGTATTCACCGCTCGATGCCAGACATCGGCATCTCTTGCCGACACTAACTCGCCGGCATCGATGTGATTTGCGCCGAGATCAGCTGCGATCGGCAATCGAGCCATATCGCATGATCGCACAGTGAAAACAGGCTTGCTCGCCGGATTCGGACTTCAAATTCTCTTGCAGAAAAGTCGAGCGAGGTCACGCGATGCGTTTCACTAATCGGCGCGCATCAGGCGATTGGCTTCGTCACTTGGTAGCGCGTCGGACACAAACGAGAAAGTTCCGCGTTCGCGAACCTCGCGCGCAGCGCGCACAAATGCGCCAAGTGCAACCCGGCTCAGCGAACCGCCGAGGCTGATGCGACGCGCGCCGAGCTCACCGAGCTCTTCGACACTTAGTGGCCGATCGCCTGCGCGCACCATGCCCATCAGAACATTTACCGGAAGCTTCACCGACGCGCAAACCGTGCGCACATCGTCAGGTCGCACGAGTCCGGGAGCGTAGAGCGCGCCGGCGCCTGCCGCCTCGAACGCCTGCAGTCGGCGAATAGTATCGTCGAGATCGGCTCGGCCGTGAAGAAAATTTTCAGCACGCGCGACGAATACAAACGGGAACTCCAGCGACCGCACGACTTCCGCCGCAGCGGCAACGCGCTCGACTGCGTGTGCGAAGTCGTAGATCGGATTTCGCGCGTCGCCCGTTGCATCCTCTATCGATCCACCAACGAGTCCCGCTTCTTCGGCAGCGAGGCGAATGGTTTCAGCGGCAGCTTCCGGCGCGTCACCGAAACCGTTCTCGAGGTCTGCTGCGACGGGCAGGTCAGTGGCAGCGACGATCGCTGCTGCGTTGGCAAGCGTCTCCGCTCGCGTGACCGCCCCGGTCCCATCGCGTTTGCCGAGCGTGAATGCAAGGCCGGCGCTGGTTGTGGTGAGCGCCTCGAAGCCAAGCGAAGTCAGAATACGCGCTGTACCTGCGTCCCACGGATTCGGTATCACGAACGCGCCGGCACGTGCATGTAGTGCGTGGAATCGTTTTCCCTTTTCGGCCTGGCTGATTTGCATGAGATCTATCCTCGACGATACGGCGTCATCCGAGATGCTCCTTTACCGACCAGCTCCCATCAGGTGGACGCCAGTTGAGCAAACGCTCGTCGAGACCGGCCACCAGCGCGGCTGCGCGCAGCGGCATTCCGCGCACTCGTTCGACAACGCCCGGAAAGGCGCCGAGAGGCAAACTGAAAATCCACGCGCGTGCGGTCCACTCGACTTGTCGCATCATTGAATTCAATAGTAGCGCATGAAGGAGGAATGGCTGTCGCGATCCTGCAGCCGTTACTCGGTTTTACGCGATCGCAACGCCCGTGAAACGTCGAGAAGATAATCGAGAGCATAGCAACGATCGTCAGAGTAATGTTGTCTTTCATTTGATATTCTCCTATGCGCTCGTCGGTTTCCGCACTACGGTCCACCGATCACCTGGTTTCTTCACGTAATTCGCCCAGATGTAACCCCACGGAAGAATGAACGGGATGATGACCACGACGAGTGTGTCCCTCGTCGTCTCCAGCATCTCACCATTCAGCTGATTGGTGCGCCAGAGCGGCAACGCAATCGCCGTCAACCAGATTGTTTTCCAGAGTACCTCGAACAACAGAAGCGGCAGCATTTGCAGCGGATAGCGGATACCGAGCGCACACAGCGCGGTAAACGCGGCGAGCAACGCGATCGCGACGCTGTGCATCATGCTCCACTGTCCGTGATGGAATACGAGTGGCCAGATCCTGGAGCCTTCTCCGAAGCAGATGAGAGCGTACAGGGCCCGGAGCAAATAAAGTCGCATCATGGATACTTCAGTCATTTCTCTTTGTTGGTTGATTGTGAATGTCGAGGAGAGACTTACGCCGATGCGCGGTGACGGCTGCGCTTTGAATGCGACTTGAACTCGAGCAAATCGCCAGGCTGACAATCGAGCGCTTCGCATATCGCCTCGAGAGTAGAAAATCGAATTGCGCGCGCTTTGCCGGTTTTCAGGATCGATAGGTTGGCGAGCGTGATGTCGATTTTTTCCGAGAGCTCCGTGAGCGACATGCGCCGCGCGTACAGCATGTCGTCGAGGTTGACGTTGATCGGCATCTCAGACCGTGCCTTCGAGATCTTCGCGCATTCGAGTACCCTCTTCGAATACGCGTGAGAGCACGAAGAGGAGAAGAATCGCGAGCCATCGCGTGAGGGAGAAGTTCCAGTCGATGTGGACCGGATGCGATGGCGTCGAAACACTTTTCCCGATCAGAACAACGATGAAATGCATGACCTCGAGTGAGAGCACTGCCCATGCAATGATCTGTAGCCGGCGCGCGTTCTGCGCGATAAATGCATTTCCCTCGCTGACTGTATCGACCATCTGAAGAAGCCGCGAAAGAACGACGTGCGTGATCGGAACAGAGGAAATGCCGATGACCATGATCATACGCATGCCGAGGAGCGTGCTCGCGCTGCCGTAGGCTCCAAGCGCTCGCATGACGAAGTCCGGAGCGATGAGGGTCCATAGCAGCAGAAGAAGAATCAGCGCGCCCGCCAGGAGATTCAGCTTGATCAGCGTGCGCAGAACTGTTCGCGACAGGCGGAGACTGTCGGTGCGGTTTGTCATAAGAATCAGGGATTGAGGACTTATTGATTATCGATAATGTTCTTATCGATAATCATGAGGTACGTGGGACATCCTGTTTTGGTTTCGGATATCGGTGCTGAGGGTGCCCGCCGTCCTCGGCTAGGTCGCGTCTAACGCCCGAAAATGTGGGGATCGTGCAGCGTCCCGTTCCACGGACGCAGCCACACCCTGCCGTTCCACGCGTGCGCGAGATACTTGTTCACGGAATCCATCTCCGCAGGCGCGTACTGCGTGCGATGACATGCGAACTCCTCGCGCCCCGCAGCAAGGTCTCGATCCTCGAATGGCACGCGTACACTCAAGAGCGACTCCGCCATGCCATTCACGGTTGGTGATGCGCGCGGCGCAGTGCGCAGACGCTCCGTCGGCAGTGACGCGTAGAGCAGATCCATATTCGCGTAGTAACGAGAATCCGACTGCACGATTTGCGTCACGACATCGCCCACAAGGCGGTGATCAGGATGCCCGGTGCCTCCCTCGGGCCCGAAGGTGATAATAGCTGCAGGCTTGAGCGAATCTATGATCGCTGCGATTCCCGTCCGTAACTTGCCCAACACATCGAATGATGCGAGGCCCCCGTCCGGAAGGCCGAGAAGGTGTAGTTGTCGCACGCCGAGTCGCTTCGCGGCGCAGTTTGCTTCTTTGGTGCGCGCGGCGGCGAGCTCTGGTCCCGCTGGAATTCTGGCGAAATCACGAATGCCTTTTGCTCCGTCAGTGGCGATCACGAGATGGGTCTCGCGTCCCTCCCTTGCGAGGCGGGAGAGCAACGGTCCGATGACGCGTTCGTCGTCCGGGTGAGCGAACACAGCGACAATTGGCCGACGGACCTGCCCGTCCGCCGCCTGCGAGATAAGCGGCACCAACGCCATGCCGACGAATGCAAATATCGAGTTGTGCATGCTCAACTACTCGCAGCCGTCGACGTCTGCTTCATGTGTGCCCACGCTATTTCGCGACGACGTGCAACGGCACGGCAACGTGAAACTTGAAGGGACCATCGCGATCGCTCTCGAGCCTCAGGTCACCGGGTGCGTCGGGTGTGAACTCGAAATCCTCCGTTTCGCCGCTCGCGACAAACGTGGCACTCGGCTGCACCGTTGCCTGCTGCTGCGGCAGCGTGAACCCGTCTTTCGCGACGGCGCGCCACGTCAGCGCTGACGAGTCTCGAACCAGGCGCACCGACAAGTGCTGATGGTAGATCGCGGCGTCTGCCACGCGGATCCGATACGTGGTGCCGACACGAAGGTCTCGCGCGGGTGGCGCCGCCGAGCCGTTGACGCGGAAGGTCGCGTGGGGTCCGTCGGAGACCATGACCAACACTTCGCGCGACGCGTCCCATCGCTCGCCCGGTTCGAGTATGACGAGCGGGCCCGCCAGTCCGCCATACTGCTGCCGCATGTCGTTGAAGTGCGTGTGATACATGAATGTGCCGGCGCGCTTTGGCGTGATGTGCACCTCGAAGGTCGAGCCTGGGCGAATCGCCGGTTCAGTCGCGCTGGCGCTTCCGCTCCATCCTGCGACGCCGTCGTAATAACTCTCTAATTCGATTCCATGCCAGTGCACGCTTGTCGGCTCTGTCGTCCGATTGACTACCTGGATGCTCGTCGGCTCACCGCGCGTGAGCAGAAGAAGCGGTCCCGGACTTTCCACCGAGTCCCGCCGCGGCTCGGCGCCGCGCTGGAGAACGTAGCCCCACCGCCGAACTGAATCGCCCGCGACAGAATCGGATTGTACGAAGAGCCTCAGCCGCTTCGCTGGATGCCATGGAGGTGCCGCCTTCACTTTGCCCCCGACGGTGATGCCCAGAATGAGGCCATTCATCCCGGTGATGGCGTGATTATCCGGATCGCCGTGATCGTGATCCGGATATTCGATTTCGTTAGGGTTGTCTATGCGCGGCAGTTTCGCGTTGTGACTCGCCAAATGACAATGGAAGATCCAATCGCCCGGTCGATCGGGCGACCAAGTCAGCATTCTCGTGTCGCCTCCGAACTTCATGGTTTCAGTGACCGCCATGCGCCGTTGCGCGGGCGTGTAGACCGAATCGATATTCGCCATCGCATTGCCTTCCGCGTCGACACGGAAGTAAAAACCGTGCAGGTGCATCGGATGCGACTGGAAGGTCGCGTTGATGACACGCCAGTGGATCGTGTCGCCGACCATGTAGTGCAGCCGCTCGGTGTAAGGCCAGGAGCGTCCGTTGATCGTCGCGAACTCACGGCCCGGCATTCCTCGAGGATCGTTGTGAATCGGCGGTGCCTGATCGACCGTCTCGGTGATGACGAAGATCCGATCGTTTGGAATCGGCCCCGGCGGGTCGACGATGAATGCGCCGACGAGCTGCGAGTCGAAACGCGGGCGCATAAGTCCATGCCGCTTTTGTGGCTGAGGAAGCGGCACGTTGCGTTGCCACTCAGCCAGACTCGCCCAGTACTGATAGGTCCCGGGTTGCCGTCGCGAAAACGTGATATCTCGCGTGGTCCGCGGAAGCAGGATGACTGAATCAACCGCCGGAGTGCGCTCGCTAAAGCCGCGGACGATGAGCGTATCGTCGAACGAATTGCGAATGACGACGTGGATCGGTGTACCACTCCGCACGCGGAGCAACGGCGCGGGTATTGTCGGTGTCTTTCCTTCTTCGGCGAACGCCGCGACAGTTAATGCTGGATCGCTGTCTCCGAGCAAGTGCCAGGCGACTGTCGCGAGCGTGAGCCGCACCACGAGCGTGTCACCGACGTACGCGCCGGCTGGGGTGCGGTTGTCATTCGCCGCGACTGTCTCGGGCGGACCAGCTGGCGCAACTCGAACGACGGGGTTCGCGGCCGCGGTGACGGCCAGGGAAAAAGCAACGATGGCCGCTGCTTCAATCGTCAATGAGATTTTACCGCGCATGGCTCGGGCTACGAAGATGGTCTCTCAACTTTATCTCGTGCGAGTCCGAAAGAAGGCGAGGATATATCCATCGGCATCGCTGACTTCGAAACCCCAGAGGCCGTCATCGATGAACGACAACTCCTTCACGAACGATGCGCCCCGCTGGCGAAACTCGTCGAAGAGAGAATCGGGATCTTCAGTGTAGATGTACGCATCCCAACGTGCCGATGCGTGTCTCGTGTGGTTTGGAACCGGAAGCACGTCGTCACCAATGGTCTTGAGCATGACGCCGATCCCGTCTCGGCTCACGTGAGCGTAGTACACGTCTCCCTCGGGACCTTGAAAGTCAAGCTGAAAGCCGAAGCGCTCGATGTAGTACTCGATCGAGGCTTGCAAGTTCTTCGCGATAAAGAAAGGATTGATCGATTCTAGATTTCTTTTCGCCACTTCAGCGCTTGCGCGCGGTGAATCGGTCGTGGTTGAGCTCATGTCAATCCGCTCGCGTATACGTCAGCTGGAGATCCGGCTCCCAAGTTGCGCCGTCGCGCGAGAATTCGCCATGGCTCTCGATCGTGAGTCCGTCGGGAGCGATCACGCCAGTCAAGCGCTGTGAGAATCCGGGAGCGTTTCGCCACCACTTCCACACGTTGTCCCGAACGCTGACCTCGTACCTCCGCGAAACACCACGTTCGTCGAAGTACAGCATCGAGCACTCCCCGGTCGTGTCGTCCGTGCCGAAGATTGCGATGCCGTTGGGGATTTCTGGTTCGTCGATCTCAGAATGCATGATCATGAACGCGCCGCCTTCGATCCACGCGAACGAGGTGCGGCCGTGAAACGTCTTGCCCGGAACGAGTGGATGCGTGCCCACCGTGTTCCACGTCCCAACCAATACGCTCAATGCTTCAAGTGCCGGGTTTGGCTTCACGGTCGAACCGTTTTTTCATATTCTCATTCTCCCGACACTTTCCACCAGCTGGGGAAACCTGCCCTCGGAGTCAGCATGCCCCATTCCATCTGAGGGGTTTGACACTATCAACATGACGCCGCATGATGTGCGCTGCCATGCTGCGGCTTTTGACCTTAGGACGCCTCGCGCTCGAGCGCGGTGATGCGTCGCCGTACCGAGGCAGGCGCGCGCCCGTCCGCACCTGTCTTAGAAATCACGCGGAATGACGACGGCGGACGACGCTCCGGCCAAGGCCATGCGACATAGGGTGACTTCTCTTTTTCGACGAATAAAATGGAGTCGTGTTGCTGCGGAGCTCGCACTAATCGTGGCGGGAGTTCTTGTAGCACTTGGCATCAACAATTGGTATGCGCGACGTCAAGTGCATCAAGCAGAAATCGAGATGCTCCGTGAGCTGCGCCGAGCGCTTGCAACAGATTTAGGAAGCTTACGGCAAGCGGTGACCGACGCTGAGCGGAGAGAGAGCCACATCAAAGCGCTCCAATCGCACCTGATGCAACACGGGCCTTATGCCGACACGTTGCAATCTTCATTCGGTGCAGTAATAGGGATACTGGAGCTTCACCTCGACCGAGCGCCGTACGAAGCATTGAAGGCAAGGGGTCTCGATTTGGTATCCGACGATTCGCTTCGGACAGAGTTGATCAAACTCTATGACAACGTTTACGCGGACCTCGAGCAATCTGAAAGTGACGATCGCAACGTCACGTTCGAGGTCGTGCGACCATACTTTCTGAAAGCATTTCGCAATATCCGGTTTCGAGAAAGCGCGACGCCGCTGAATTACGCGGCCGTGGTTGACGATCCGTATTTCCTCAATGTTGTGGATTATCGACTGACGTCTCTGCGCGTCAACACCCTCGGGCCTGTTCGTACGGCAATCGCGAGCGTCGAGAGACTCGTAGCTCAAATCGACCGCGAACTTCGCGCAAAGGGAGGCTAACCGCGTAGTCGCCGATAGAATCGCCTGGTTCCTCTACGCTCAGTCCTTCGACGGCGGCCAATGTGGTTCGTCGAGCGTAGAGCCAATACCTACAAGCCTTCCGATGGTGGGCGTGTAACCCGGCAAGGGCTCGATACGATATGATGGTGACGACATCGGGCTAGACGATTCGCGCGGTCCCTTATTTCCGAGTGAGTCGGTTGATCTCCGATCCCCAGTTCAAAACCACGCCGAGGGTCTGCGCGGTTTTTTGTGAGTTGCGAATCATGAGAAACTCCTGATCGTTCGGGCTGACGTCGTACGCGTGATGACGATCGTCGGACAACAGATGCGGATCGGTAAACAACTTCTTCGGAGTACCGGCCTGAAATGCATTTCCGGCCGCGACTGGAACGGCCATCATGTCCCCTGACGGTGTTCGAAAAAACAACTCTCGGCCGCTTCGCGACCAGACGGGTTCCGCTCCACCGCTCACCGAAATCGTCCAACGTGCTGAATCGACTGCGGGAAAAGGGCGGACGTACACTTCGCTCTGATGAGACTCGTTGGATCCATACGCCATCCACTTTCCATTGGGAGAAATCACCGCTGCATAATTGTCGTAGTCGGTGTGAACGAGCGGCTTTGGCGCGCTGTCGGGGTTCGACGCTATCAGGAGCTTTCGACTATTTGCAGTTGTGCCGATCGTGCGGAGAATCGTAAATCGCGCGTCCGGAGAAAAAGTTACTTCGTCGAGCTGCGGAGCTTTTCGATTCACCAATTGCTCATCGTTGCTTCCATCCGCTCGTCGCATCCAGGCCGTGCGCTTTCCACCCGCACCTCGGGTCCCGAGATACGCGACCGTTCGTCCATCGGGAGTCCAGGTCGGCCTGTCACTCGTCCCCGTGAGTGTGAGTCGCGTCAGCGATCCGTCAGGCAACCGCTTCACCCACACCGAAGTGCCGTCGTTGCCGGCAATCGTCATTGCGAGATACCTGCCGTCGGGGGATAGTGAGAGATCCCGGAAGGGTCCAAGCCATGTGGAATCAACGGACGTCTCCGTTCCGTTCCGCGAGACCCAGACAACATCGCGCGCATTTTCAGCGCCCGGGACATAGACAAGCGCTCCGGATTCCGAGACAGCGAACTCAAGCGTGGCGTTCGTCGTTTCGCCTCGAACGTTGTCCAGGACCTGCACAGGCTCCCCGGTTGCCGCCAGCGATTTTTCGTCGAACGTGATTGCAAATACGCGCCCGTCAGGTGTGCCGTATATCAGTTTGTCCGGCGGAAGAAACCGGGCGAAGGTTCCTTTTACTATCGTTTTCGGTTTGCCTGTCGCGAAGGAAAGTGCTGCGATGACGTTTTCGTTTCCCGAACCCTTCCAAATCTGGACGATCGCGCCTTTTCCCGACGGTAAGGTCTGCACGTAGTCGTGCTCCTGGTCTCCGGCAGCTGTGTCGGGCCGGCTGATGCGTGACACTGCACCGCCTTCTTCGGCCACGCGTGCGATGCCTCCGCTTGCGTGAGTGAAATAGATATTTCCATCGCGTCCCCACGAGCCGCCATAAGGACTTGCCGAATCGGGTACGACAGTTCGGATTGTTCCGCCGACGGAGGGCGTCACCATCAGCCTGGCGCGATCGGTGCCGTCGCCAAAAAATCCGATGAGCTCGCCGTTCGGGGAGAAGAAAGGTGCCTGGGCCCCTTCGGTTCCTGCTAAAGGCTTTCCCTCGAATTCATTCATCTCGCGAACCCACAGCATGTGGCCTGCCTTCGAGGGACCGACGTACGCGATTCGCCGGCCGTCAGGAGAGATCGCGATACTCGCATTGTCGATTGGCGATATTCCGCCACTGTCAGGCAATGTCATGAGCACGCGAACGACACCTGGATCTGCAACCATCTGGTTGCGCTTCAAAAGCCTGCCCAGTGCGGTGCCGGCGACAAGCGCGACCGCTGCAATGATTGCCGTAGTGCGCCAGTGAGATTTTCGAACGCGAGTTGCAGCAGGCATCGCGATCGTTGAGATGCGTGTCGGATCGTTGAGCGCCGCCGCGAATTCTGCAACAGTCGCGAATCTGTCAGCGGGCAACTTCGACAACGCAGTGTGCACAGCTATTTCGACATGCGGCGGAATCGATTTCCGCTGAACGGTGAGACCGCGCGGCTCATCGGTCATCACTCGCGCAACGATCGCTTGTGCGGTCGGACCGGTGAACGGCGGTTCGCCGATGAGCATCTCGTAGGTCACGCAGCCGAGCGCATACACGTCGCTTCGCGGTGTGATCTCGCGCTCGCCCATCGCCTGCTCGGGACTCATGTAATTCGGCGTGCCGAGTGACATTCCGCTCTCGGTCATTCTGCCGCCGGCGGTGCTTACCGCGAGTGCGATTCCGAAGTCGGCGACTAGTGCGCTGCCGTCGTGAAGGAGAATGTTTTCCGGTTTGATGTCTCGGTGTACGACGCCGTGCCGGTGTGCGTAGTCGAGTGCGCTTGCGACTTCGGTTGCGAGTCGAATGCTGTCGTTCACCGGCAGCTGATGTTCGCGATTCAAGCGATCGCGCAGCGATTCGCCCTCGATGTACGGCATCACGTAGAACAGGAATCCGTCGATAGACCCGGAATCGTGCAGCGGAAGAATGTGCGAGTGCTGCAGGTTGGCGGTTGTTTTTATCTCGGCCAGAAATCGATCTGCGCCGATGACCGCCGCGAGCTCGGGTCGCAAGACTTTTACTGCGACTCGCCGATCGTGCTTGATGTCCTGCGCAAGGTAGACAGTCGCCATTCCGCCCGAGCCGAGCTCGCGCTCGATGCGGTAGCGATCAGAAAGTGCAGCTGTGAGTCGTTGAAGCGAGTCGTTCATCGTGCACAATGTGCCACTAAAGACACATGTGGGACAGTTTTATTAAAAGGGCGAGTAAGGATGCGCGGCAGCTTTCAGCAGCTCAGCTTCGTGGCTGCGCGTTTATTCTCAGCGGCCCTCTGATGTAAGTCTGCCCGACATGCCCTTGCCGTCTCGTCGGATGAAGGGCGACGAAGGAGTGCCGGTAGCACTACTATGGTAGAAGTGGTTTCCCTCGCTCGTGAAAGTGCCGGACGCAGTGAGAAAGACATCCGCTGCGCGTGAGCCGCGGACCGTGTTGTCGATGAGACTGACGTTCTTCACGGTATAATGGCGTCCCTCGCCCGGTGGATCTTCGATGCTGATTGCATCGTGATACGGATTGACAATGACGTTTCTCGAGACCACGACGTTCGAGGATCGGGCGACGACGATTGCCACGAGCCAGTCGTTGTTGAGCGAAGAAGTCTTCGCGTGATCGATGATCACGTTGTGATCGATGATGATCGACCCTGATGCTTTCGGTCGATCGGGCTGATATGCCGACGCCTGGTAGATCGAATGCCGGTCGGCGTTTCTAATGACGTTGTCGGCGATGCGCACGTTGCTGCACCCGTCATTGTGAATTCCGTAACCGGAGCCGGAAGTATGGTTTGGGGCGGTGAAGAAATCCTGGATGTTATCGAGATGATTCGCTGTTATCTGGACGTCATCGCAGATGCCGTTGCCTGAGCCCACCACCGAGATTCCAACGGCGACATTGCGGATATCGAGATCGTGGAATCTTGCGCGTGTGAGATTCATGCGGTCTGACCCGCTCGCGAGCGCATGGGTGTTTTTCGCGAGATGCACCGCGCCTTCCAGCGACATGCTGGCGACAGTGAGACGATCATTAGAGCCGGCGATCTCGAAGATGAACGGCGCAGATGCAGCCGAGCGAATGATCGTCTTGCCCGCGCCGGCGCCGATTATCTGAACGTTGCGTTTGTCCTCTATCCTGAGCGGTGTGCTGCCGATGTTGTAAATGCCGGCCGGGATGTTGACTCGTGAATTGGGACGTGCCTTGGTAATGGCCGCCCGAAGATCAGCGACCGAAAAACTGCTCTGCGCCCCGGCGCGAGACGGATTTCGGACCGTTGGTAGTGTCATAGTCAGTGCAAAAATGCCGAGCACTGACGGGAGGATCTTGATGCGCATACCGCAAGGTCACCGCGATTGATTCTTCATCATTCTACTGGCCGCGGGTTGTTGGTGTTCCTGATGCTGTCTGTTAGGAGCTCATCTCCCGCATGAGTTGCCGCGCGCGCTCGACGGCGCCATCGGCGTGGCGCGGCATGTCGAGCGAAACATATTCCAGCTCGGTCCTTGCGCGTGCAGCTCGCAACATGAGGCCGCCGCGCGACATGTCACCGAGACCGGCGAATGCCGCGGGAAATTTCATGCGTTCGCGGAAGATTGGAAGGAGGATGTCCACGTACTTTCCGCTTGCGATGCTGCCGAGGAGGATGACTTGCGTGCCGTCGTCGATTTTCGCAGCGAGGCCGCGCGCATCGCGCTCGAGCGGTTGCCGGTAGTTTCGCTTCCGCGCGTCGACTTCGGTTCGCTGAAGGACTTTCATTCGCTCTGGCGTGATCGCCCAATTCGGGGGAACCAAACCGAATCCAGGCGCGATCACATGTATGTCTTCGGCTTTGGCGAAGGTCTGCGCGTATGCGATCTTCCCCCGGAAATACAGCGCACTCATGAACGTAAACGCGAGCGCGAGGGGAACGCCCTCCGGGGAACGGTATAGTCTCGCTGCCTCGAAGTTCGCTCGCGGCGAAATCAGCTGCTTCGCGCGAAGGCCGGTGAGACTAGCGGGGGAGAGCAGGAAGACGTTGCGCATTCCTGAAAATACGACGTCTGCACAGTCAGCGAGCGAACCCGTCAGGTTACCTGCAATGATGTCCGAAACGTACAATCGCGCCGGCGCAGCGCTCGCGAGATTGCAGCATGATCACATCATACTCTCGGCGCCTGCTCACTGCCGCGCCGCTTCTTGCTCTGCTTCACGGCGGCAGCGTGCGCGCGCAGCAACCATTCGACTCTTCGGCGTGGGACATTAAAGCCACCGAGTGGCACGCCGAATCTTATCGCGGACGCAGTGCGCTGATGCTGCGCAACGGCCTCGCCTGGCTCAAGGGTAGTCACTTCGAGAACGGCACAATCGAATTCGACGTCGCGTTCAGCAACGCGCCGGCGTTTCCCGGCATTGCGTTTCGCGCTGTCACCCGCGACGACTACGAGCTCTATTACTTGCGAGCGACACTGAGTGGAAAGCCGGACGCGACGCAATACACACCAGTCCTCCACGGATTGTATGGTTGGCAGATCTACGTCGGCCCGGCGTACAACGCAGCTTTGCAGTGGACCTTCGACAGGTGGATGCACGTCAAGCTCGTTGTGTCCGGCACTCGCGCCGAGGTGTCCGTTGATGGCGATAGCGTTTCGCAGGTGATTCCACTCCTGCGCGGTGCGCAGCGCGCGGGCGAGTTGGGATTGATGGTCGGGCCCGGGTCAGCGCACTTCGCGAATCTCGTAGTGCGACCGGACGACGCGCCGCGTCTTACTGGCGCGCCGCCTCAAGTCCGCGATTCCACGCCTGCCACCATCGTCCGATCCTGGCGCGTTTCCGCACCGTTTGCCGAGTCGACGATTGTTAACGTGACCAACCTGGCACGCGTCCCGAGCGGAGGAAGCTGGTCCGTTCTCGGCATCGAGGAGCGCGGCATCGCCAATCTCGCGCGCCTCGCCGGCAACGGCGACGGGCGGAATACTGTAATCGCGGCAATCACTCTGACCACCGAGCGCGCGGCGACGGTACGCATGCGATTCGGTTTCAGCGATCGTGTGCGTGTGTTCCTGAATGGACGTCTGCTTTACGCCGGCAACGACGCCTTCGCAACGCGCGACCCAAACTTCCTCGGCACTGTGGGATTGTTCGACGAGCTCATACTTCCACTTCGAAGTGGAGCGAATGATTTGTGGTTTGCGGTGAGCGAGACGTTCGGCGGGTGGGCGATCACCGCCGATCTGCCGGACCGGACCGGCATCCGCGTCAGCCCGTAGCTTCTGCGATCGGCGCGCGCGGTTCGGCGCGCCGCTCTTCGAGCAGTCGCGCGGGGCTAACACCGGCGAGTTCCTGCACCTCGTGAATCAAATGGGATTGGTCAGCGTAGCCATGCCCCGCCGCGAGCATCGCCCATGCCGGATGTGGTGTCGCATCAACTTCACGTAGTAGCGCGTGGAAGCGTTGCACTCGCGCGAACCGTCGCGGCGAGATTCCCGTTTCTGCGGCGATCGTTCGGCGAAGGTGCCGGTCAGATACGCCGAGCCTGGCTGACATTGCAGCCACACGAATTTCGGTCGGCTGCGCACGCAGCATTTCCATTCCTGTGCGGACCACCCACGACGCGCGCGCACTCGATGATGCAGCCACGCGCGCACGCACGAAGTCGATCAGGATGCCGAGTGCCTCGGCGGACGTCCGGCTTCGGTGCAGTCGATCCTCGAGCGGTCCTGCCACACGCTGTAACACCTCGGCGTAAGCGTCCGTCGCGTCCTCGTGCTCATGCGGATCGACGCCGAGCAACGCGCGGCAGTGCTCGAGTTTGAGGCGAACCGCTGCCATGCGATGACCGGCGCCAGGCTCAAAGATGCGCGCATGTGCCACCGGACCGATGAGCGAGAGTCGCTGTTCGCCGGCTCCCATATAACACAGGCTGATCGCAGGGTCCGGCACGACGCGATGGCGCACATCGTCGGTAGCAGCATAGTGTGTCCACGCGGCCTCGACGGCGAACGCAAGATCGTCGGGTGGTGCGAACGCGCGATAGCCACCCACTTGGTGGTCGGCTATGGCCGGGGGACCCGAGTGCGTCATCGCCGGATGGTTACGTTCTCGGCTCATACCGCATCGCCACCGCGCCTGAGCCGAACTCCAGCCGGCTCACGAGCTTCAAGTCGATAAGCTTCGATAGCCCCGCGAACAACGTCGGCCCATGTCCCGCTACCCGGGGATGGACCACGAACTCATACTCATCGATCAATCCCAGCTCCGCCAACGACTGCGGGAGCGTCACTCCTCCCACGAGCAATCCTTTACCCGATTCCGATTTGAGCTGCTGAACGGCCTTGGCGAGATCACCGCGTACGAGCTCCGCGTTCCAATCCACCCGGTCAAGGGTGCTCGACACGACGTACTTCTTTGCCGCGTCGATCGTGCGGGCGAAAGCTTCCCACCACTCAGGCCTCGCTCCCGCGGGCACGGGTCGCCGCCACCCCTCCTCCATCATTTCATAGGTCACCCGGCCAAAGAGGAGCGCGTCGGCCTGCTCGATGTTCTCGATCGCGTTACGATGAAGGTCTTCGTCCGGGATCATTACACGATGATCGCAGCAACCGTCCAGTGTGACGTTAATGGAATACCGAAGAGGTCGCATTACTCAAGAGTATCGTCGACGCCGAGTCGCTGTCTACGCTTTCAAACAAAGCGAGAAAGTAGAGCCCGTGCCAAGCTTGCTAGTTGCCGTCAGATCGCCATTCATGCGCCGAGCGAGCTCACGACTGATCGCGAGTCCGAGTCCGAATCCTTTCTGGGGTCCACGCGCAGTACTTGAAGTTCCCGCTGCCTGCACAAACGGCTCGAAGATTCTGTCGAGCTGATCCGGCGCGATCCCGATGCCTGTGTCTGTTACATGAATGTACGTTTCTCCTTCAGCGACTTCACATGAGACGGTAATCCTTCCGCCGCGCGGCGTAAACTTCACAGCATTGGTGAGGAGATTCAGCAGGATTTGCTGAAGGCGATCGGGATCTGCAAGCAGGCTCACGCTGGTGTCGCAATTCTCGCGACGATATTCGAGTCCCGCCTGTTCGATCTTCGTTCCCATCAACATCTCGGTTCGCGAGAGCACAAAATCCGCGCTGAGCGATTGAATTGAAAGATTGTCGATTTGTCCTGCGTTCAGGCGCGCGAAGCTCAGCACATCGTCGATGAGACTCAACAAATAGTCGCTCGACTTTTTTATTCGTTCAACGTCAGCCAGCTGCGCTTCTTTCATCTCGCCGCGAATTCCCATCGTGAGGAGGTCGCAGTATCCGCTGATTGCGCCAAGTGGCGTGCGGAGATCGTGCGACATCATCGAGATGAGGCCGGATTTCGCTCGATTGGCTTCCTCCGCTGAGCGCTTCGCGCGCAGTATCTCGTCCTCCCACTTCCGGCGCTCGCGCAAGGGCATGAGAACGCAATCGTAGACAACGCCGTCCGCGTCACCGCGGGCCGAGACATTGGCCAGCATTGCGACGTCGCCGGGGCTGGACGCAGTGCACATCGTGAGGAAAATCTCCTCGACGCGCGATTTCATTCTGAGAAGGGGAAAGAAATGAGTCTGATAAAAAATGCGGCTCGACACTGTGAGCAGCGATTCGAAGCTTTTGCCGATTATATCGCCGCGTGGCTTTCCGAGGATCTCGAGAAGCGTGGTGTTGATGTCGAGGACCGTTCCGTCATTTCCAAACGAAACGAATCCGCATGGCGCGCGATCGAGCAGGTCGTCCATACTCACTACATCTGAGCTGATTCGACCGAACTCCGCGCGGTTTCAGACAGGTACGACTTGATCGCTGTGATTGTCTCCTCCGGATGACTCATGTGAGGGCAATGGCCTGTAGCAGACAAAACGTGCAGCGTGCTGTTCGGCAGGTTCTTGTGCACGTAGTCTCCGACGGGAAGGGGAGCGATGATATCGTCGGAGCACTGTAGGATGAGCGACGGAACTCCCACTCGCGCCAGATCACCGCGATTGTCGGCAAAGAACGTCGCCTCGGCGAAACGACGCGCGATGTTCGGGTCAGTGGAACAGAAGCTTTCAGTTAGCTCTTCCGAGAGCTCGGGCCGATCCGGATTCTTCATGATCGCCGGCGCGAGATAGTTCGCCCAGCCGATGTAATTCTTTTCCATCGTTTCGAGAAGTCCTTCGATGTCCGCACGCTCGAACCCGCCGACGTATGGTGGATCATTGATGTAGCGCGGAGAGGGACCGATGAGAATCAGCTGTGAGAAACGATCGGGCTCGCGTATCGCGGCGAGCGCGCCGATCATCGAGCTCACTGAATGTCCCACGAAAATGACGTCGTGAAGATCGAGCGCGTGTACGACGTCGAGTATGTCGTCCGCGTAACCGTCGAGGCTCGAGTATCGCTGCGGGTTGTATGCGGCGATATCGGATTTGCCTGATCCGACGTAGTCGAATAGGACAATCCTGTAATCGTTGCTGAATGCGGGGGTAACAAATCGCCACATGTTCTGATCGCACCCGAATCCGTGTGCGAACATCATTGGCTGCGTGCCGCTGCCAAAAACTTTGACGTTGTTACGTGAGACTACGCGAGCTGGGTTGGCCATTCACTTCTGGGCTTTTTGGGGAAGCTTCATCTGCAAAACGCTGTCCCGCGGCGGCCATCGTCAGGCCGATCGATTCGAGAAGAAAACCGATCATCCAGAGTGGCGGCAAGTACGATTTTGAATTCTGCGCAACCGTATTCCCGGCGTACCAGGACAAGCCAGAGGATTGGCGCGGCGAGTGCGAGCGTAGACAGCGCCGGCAGCGTTGCCAGATAATTGTTGTGAACGATTTGCTGAAATTCAATGAAGCTGGCGACGCTCATGGCCGACCGGGCAAACGACGGTCCCAGCCCATCCCCGAAAAGCAGACCCGCCATCAGACCAGAGCAAAACAGAGGGCGCCTTTCCTCGTATTCAGTTATGTGACCGATAGCGCGACGGATCCCGGCCCGTTCGTGTTTATCAAATGACGTTGACTAGTTACTCGCAGACGTGGAGGGGTTGTCGACTGGATTGGCCGGCCGCGGACGAAGCACCCAGGCAGTACCGCTGCAGGTCGGCGCTGGCGAACACCGGACCGGAGAAATACTTCGCGACGCCCGCCACATAGGTCGCTGGATCGGCGGGATTCCAGTGGTACAACAGGACCGATTTCACGTGAGACCTTGTAGCGATCTGCCCGACATCCTTGATGTCGAGGTGCTCTCCGGTCATGTGCGCCCTGAACTGATTCCGGCGCTCCGGAGGCCAGTGATTCGCATCGGCAATTCGATCGACGAAGGCGTTGACCGCTACGAAGTCCGACACTTCCGACACGAGCAGGTCGGCGCCGTCGGCAAGGCGGACCACTGCGTCGCTCGGTCCAGTGTCGCCGGTGAACACAACGACGCCGTGCGGCGTCTCGAACCGGTAACTGTACGATTTCATCGTTGAGCGGGAGCTCTGCGGCATCAGCGCATAGTGCGAGTTTTCTGCCGCGACGACGCGAATTTTGTCGTCCTGATACACGACGCCCTCGCCGATCTCGTGAACCGAAAACGGCGGCATAGCGGGTACGCCGCCTGTTGGGCCGCCACCCTCTGCAGCGAAGACTGCGTACGGAATGCTGATGTAATGGTATGCCGCGTCTACGAGGGCTTTGGTCTGCGGTGGTCCGTAGATGCTGATGGTTCGATTCGACCCGATCAGATCTCGCTCCTGAAAGTCGTTCGCTAACACGTCTGCAAGCCCGAGATCGTGGTCAGGGTGCAGATGAGTGAGAAAAATGGTCCCGATCGTCTGCGATCCAATGTCAGCCTCGAGGAGCCGCCGCGCTGTACCGATGCCGCAGTCGATGAGGTAGCGCCGCCCGTCGACGATGAGTAGCGTCGCAGGCTCGGACCGGCCCTTACGCAGAGGTGGACCGCCGGCGGTGCCGAGCAAGAGGATTTGCGTCTCCTGCGGCGGCTGGCGCGACGCGGACTGTTGTCCCGAGAGCGCGCCCGGAACAATAGCCAGTGAGAGAGCGGTAATCGCTCCGATGCACCGACTCGACGTCGTCAAGCACGACGCAAGGCCGGACATTGCTTCAATCATCAACGAAACTCTACAGCGTATGGTCCAGCGAGAAAGATGCGACGCTGATTCAGCAACAGATAGATGCTCGAACAGGTTGCGACGTTTCAACGTCTCGCTAAATCTTGACACCCACCGGGATACGCTGACAATTCAGCCGTGATGATTTTTCGGCCACGCGACAAAACCTGCGAAAGGACTGCTCCCAGTTTCGGCGGACCATAAATGCTAGTTAGAAAAATTGTTGTTGGCGTGCTTGCCATGTGTGCGTGTGCACCATCGATGACGCATCGCACTGACTCGGATATTACGACTGATGCGCGCACACGATTGGTGGGCGCGCCGGCGCCGGGCGCGTCGACTCCTCTGACTCGCGCAGACTCTCTCTGGGTGGAGCAGACGCTCCGCACTCTCACGCTGCGCGAAAAAGTCGGTCAGCTAATCATGCCCTGGGTTCCCGGTGAATACTCGGCTGTTGGATCACCGGATTACGAAGAGCTCAGAAAATGGGTCGTCGAAGATGGAATCGGCGGACTCGTAATCTCGATCGGTCTTCCGCACAGCTACGCCGCCAAGCTGAATCACATGCAGCGGCTCGCAAAAGTTCCGCTGCTCGTCGCGTCGGACATGGAGAACGGCACGGGCATGCGCTTGGCGAACATCTACGCCTTTCCGTCTCTACTTCCACAGGGCGGCGGCACTGTCTTTCCTCCGGTGATGGCCATCGGCGCCACGCGCTCGGAAGATCTCGCCTATCGACTCGGCAAAGTAACAGGAGCGGAGGCGCGCGCGGTCGGCGTGCACATCAACTTCGGGCCAGTACTCGATGTCAATTCCAATCCGCTGAATCCAATCATCAACACTCGCTCGTTCGGCGAAGATCCGGCGATGGTTGCGAAGCTCGCCGACGCGTACATAAGAGGCGCTCGCGAGAGCGGTCTCATGACGACGGGTAAACATTTTCCCGGTCATGGCGACACAGACGCAGATTCTCATCTCGAGCTGCCTGCCGTGCGCGGAGATCGCGCGCATCTCGATTCCGTAGACTTGCCGCCGTTTCGCGCAGCTGTTGTCCAGGGAATCGATGGCATCATGACCGCGCACATCGCTGCTACCACGATACTCGGCGCCGACGCGCCGCCGGCGACGCTTTCACCTTATTTCATGACGGGTGTGTTGCGACGTGACATGAGCTTCCACGGACTGCTGTTCACGGACGCGATGACAATGGGCGGCGTTGCAAAACGATATGGCACGACTGAGCCGCTCGTGCTCGCACTGGAAGCAGGCGCCGATGTTCTCCTCATGCCGAGGAGTGTACCGGATGCGATCAATACGGTGATGGCGGCGATCGCATCAGGCCGGCTCAAGGAATCGCGTATCGATGAATCAGTGAGACGCATCCTTGTCGCAAAGGCGCGCGCTGGTCTTCGCACGGGACGACTGGTTGATCTCGAGCGGGTTGACGAGCTCGTGAACATTCCGGCGAATGAGGCCGTCGCGAAGGAGGTTGCCGAGCAATCGATCACTCTCGCTCGCGACGCCAACGGAAACGTGCCGCTCAAATCGGGTCTTCGACGGATTCTTTCGATTACTTATGCCGAGTCGAGTGATCCGATCGCGTCGCGCGTGTTCAATGACGAGCTGCGCGATGCGGGGCGCGACGTCATCCCAGTTTCAGCCGACGATCGCACGACTCCCGAGGAGTACGCTGCGCTGGCGCGTCGCGCGGATTCCGTCGATGCTGTTGTCGCTTCGCTTTATGTATCACCGCGTGAGTTCAGCGGGAGTATCGGAGCGCAGAGCGGATTCAGCGGGTTCATCAACGCTCTCGCAACAGCAGGAAAGCCGCTCGTCGCCATTTCTTTCGGGAGTCCGTACGTTCTCACTTCGATGCCAGGCGTGTCGTCGTATCTGCTGGCGTGGGGCGGCGCTCCGATCTCACAGCGTGCGGCAGCAGCAGCGCTGCTGGGAAAAATTCCGATTACCGGAAAGCTTCCTGTTTCACTTCCGCCTTTGCACAAAATCGGCGAAGGCATCGAGCGCGCAGCTATTCGCTAGCGACTATCGCGGCTCCACGCGAACGGCGGTGCCATAGCACAACACTTCGGTCACGCCCTTCATTATCTCGTTCGCGTCGTAGCGAATGCCGATCACGGCGTCGGCGCCCGCCTTGTGCGCCTGGACCAGCATCGTGTCGAAAGCCTGCTTGCGTGTTCGTTCAGCGAGCTCGGTGAAGAGTGTGATATTCCCGCCCAGGATACTCTGCAAGCTGGCGCCGACGGTGCCGAAAACCGATCGGGATCGAACGACCACACCACGAACAACACCCAGATTGTCCACGATACGGAATCCAGGTACGTCGAAGCCGGTCGATGTCATGTTGTAGGGAATATCTGCTGTCTGCGAATGGATGATGGAAGACATGGTTCACGCCGCGTGGTGAGTGATTGAAGTTCCAAGCCGGTCCGGACTAAGCAAGAATACTGATTTTCGATGCTCGCTGTGCGACCATCTACGCGCCGATGTTGGAGAACGGCTTGAAGTCGGTGAAAGCAGGTTCGAAGAGCTCGGCCGGAAGACGCCGCGCGCTGAGGCGACCCGCAATCTCGACAGGGATCCAGCCGAGGTTGAGATCGAAATACCGCAGCGCCGTTGCAACCGATGGGAAAGACGCGTCGTCGAGAATGACCAAACCACGCGGTCGAACGATCTTCCGGAGAAAATACAAGTCCACAAACACTTCGTGAAAGCGGTGGCTGCCATCTACAAACGCGGCATCGGCGGTGAATCCCTCTGCCATCAGTCGCGAGAGCGCAATAGACGACATGTCGGTGATCAACCTTGTGTGATCAGAAAGTCCGGCGGCATCGAGAGCGTCGAAGCCCACATTCTCATACGCCGTCGCCTGAAACGGGTCGATAATTACGTGCATAAAATCGGCGATTCCCGTCGAGCATAGCGCCTCGCCAATTGCAAGCGCGGAACTTCCATAGGCAAGCCCGACCTCGATCACGACGCGCGCATTTTCTGCAACGACAATGTCGCGGAGAGCGTCGCAGTCCGCCTTGGGCAGCGCTACACGATCGAAGTCCCCGGCAAATGGCCGGCTACGTTTTGGACCCGCGGCATGCAGCTCGGCGCGAACCGCGCGCACTTGTCGCACCTTTTCCCCCACATCATTGGTCACGAGTTACTCTAATTCGCAGTCGTGCTCGCCCTCGATTCGGCAAGCGGTATGATTGACCGCGATTTCTCTCCGCTGTCCGGACCAAGATCTGGATCTATGACCACATCGAACGTCACGTGATGTTTGTAGAACGTGTCGACCGACGTCTTCAAGCGTTCAATCTCATCGGCCGACGGCGATCGGAGCGGCGCGATGCGGAGAACCATGTGATCGATCGAAGTTTGCGAGATTCTGGTCTGTCTCACCCACGGCGCTGCGTGTCCGACAGCCATCTCGAAGTTCTGATCGCTGAAGATCGCGCCGCCCGGCAGCTCAAAGTTCTCTATGAGACGTCCCTCGATATCCGAGATTGTCGAGTGGTTTACTCCGCAAGCACACGCCGATTCTCCCCGCTTCACGATGTCGCCGAGTGCGAAACGGATGAGCGGCGAGGCAAATGAATGAAGCGCGGTACCAACAGGCTGTCCTGATTCCCCGGTTCTTACGTGACGGGATCCATCGACAATTTCCAGCGCGACTGTCTCGTCTGAAACGTGGTACGCACCCGTGCGAGGGCATTCCGCGGCGATCAGATTGTATTCCGCCGACGAATACGTGTCGCGCACTGGCGCGTTGAATGTATCCCCAAGGTGCGCGCGCACGGGTGCACTCAATCTTTCACCGCCGGTCACTATCATGCGCGGCCAGTCAGCTCGCTTGATGTGATCGATCATCGTTTGCGGCCAGTGCGCTGCATAGGTGCTGAGTCGCCCGGGAACTCCCCCCAAAATCTCCGGCTTGAGTCGCATCAACTCGGCGAGAAGCTCGAGCGGATGGTCGTTGACAATCTCTGCCCTTGGATAAAGTCGAACTCGGTTGGCAAGTTGTCGGAACGGACCGTAAGGCACGACTGGATGTCCGGCGCGCGGAAGTCGCGTGCCGACGGCGAGATCGCCACGCCGAACTCCAAGCGATCGAAAAGCCTGGAAGTAGTAGAGCTTGAGCAGTCGCGATTCTGCGCGGGTCCTTCGAACCAGGAGCGGCTCGCCGGTTGTCCCATTAGTGCGACTGACTTTGAGGCTTGCCGGATCGAGTCCCGTCGCGACGAGGTCGGCGACTGTCGCGCGCTGCAGATCGGATTTCGTTATCAGCGGGAGCATCGGCAAGTCGCCGAAACCTCTCACTTTGTGCGGCTTCACGCCGTGTGAGTCGTAGAGCCGGGTGTAGAACGGAACGCTGCGATAAGCGTGTGCCACGAGCTCGCGAATTTGGTGATCGCGAAAGTTCTCGATGTCCGACCGCGTACGTCTTCCGAACGGGCTGACGGTTCGGAGGATTGCAGACGGAGTCGGAAATCGCGAGCTCATTACGCCAATTCATTCGCCCGATGACACCAGCCGAGCAGCCAGCATCGTCACGTCATCGTGCGGTTCCGAGTGACGTCCGAACGTCTCGAGAGCGTCGAGCACCGCACGCACCAGCTCCGAGGGCGGCCCGCTGCTCTTTGCTCGTAGCACCTCGCGCAATCGCTCGGCGCCGTATACCTCACCCGTTGGGCTGTGTGCCTCCACCAATCCATCGGTGAAAGCGAAAAGCGAATGACCTTTCTCGAGAGTGCGCTTCACCGCGGTGAAACGCGAATCGGGCAACATCCCCAGCGCCGGCCCAGTCGGCCGCAGTTCCTCAAAGGTCCCGTCGGGTGAAATGACGAGCGCGGGCTCGTGGCCGGCGTTCACATACACGAGCTCACCAGAGTTCGGCTCGAGTGACGCTAGGAACACTGTTGCGAACATGTTCGTCCGGCCGTGAAGTCGCGCGATGTAGTCGTTGGTGAAGCTGGCAACGCGTGTCAGCAAGTCGGCCGACGAGGCCGACTGTATAGCCTGCATCACCATCGTGTGGCTGCCGCCGATCATCTGGATCGCGCCGCCCCCAACCGGATCTGCGGAGGCGCGGATCAGACTTCGGAACAGCGCCATGAACAGCGCCGCGCCCACACCCTTGTCGCAAACATCGCCGACTACGAGGATCACTTCGCCGGATGTCAGCAGGAAGCAATCGTAGAAATCACCCGAGACGTCACGCGCAGGACGAAGCGCAGCCTCTAGCTCCATGTCTGTCACTTCGGGAAGAGACTCGGGCAGGAAATCACGCTGGATCGTCCGCGCTACCGATATCTCGCGCCGTAGATACTGGCCATCCTGGATTCGCCGTCTGTCCAGCGCCGCGTTAACCCTCACGCGTAACACCGCCGTGCCGAACACGCTCGGCAGATAGTCGTCGGCGCCACATGCGAGACAGCGCTCGATGGCGTTCATGTCGTCGGACCGGGTGGTCACGAGCACCGGCAGACCCGCGAGCTGTTCGTCACCGCGCAGCGTCTCGATGAACGTCTGGCCAGCGGCGCCCGAAGCCTCGATGTCGACCAGCACAAACTCGAAGCGCGCCGAGCGCAGCTTTGCGAGAGCGCGATCGCGCTCGACCTCCGCGATGACCAGATATCCTTCGCCTATCAGCTGCTGCACCAGCGCTGCGGCATCCCGGTAGCTTCGCCCAAAGAGGAGCACTCGCGGGGGGATTCGCAACGTCGTCGCCGTCTTGGGCGCGGGCATCCCGGTCATCGCTGAGCCCCGTCGAGGAGGTTGAGCTGCCAGAGGTCCTGCGTGCTCGTGTGGATGAACGGCCTTAGCGCGCGCATGCCAGTTCTGCCGATGCTCCGCTCGAGATAATGCACTTCCTCGAGCTTCGGCCGAAGCGATGGATCGGGATCAGCTTCGAAACCAGCTTCGCGCATGAGCAGCATCCCCTTGGCCCGTATGCCGAGCTCGGCGCGCAGTCGGAGAAGGCCCATCATGTCAACGATCACCTCCGGCGGGAAGCTCGTCCGCAGGCTCTTCAGGTAACTGCCCACCGGCGTGTCCGAAAGCTCCCCCGCGCGCATCACACGCAGCAGCTCCTGGTCGGTGTCGAAACCAGTGCCAAGCCAGCTGCTTGTTTCCCGCTCGCTCTTCTTGAAAAGAAACAAGAAGATGTAGGGGAACACCAGCACGATGAGCGCCGTCGCGAGCAACGGCGCGACCAGGAACTGATTGTACAACGAATGCAGCACCACGGCGACTGCCAGCCCGGGGAGTGCGAGTGCCAGTCGAAACACCGACGCACGATTGCTGAGCGTGCGTGATATCATCGCAAAAATCGCCGTGGTGCCACCGTGCATCAGCGCGGTACCGAAGCCGCGGACCATCCACGTCCAGATTGTCGGATGCGGGTGTATTTGTAGAGCGAAGAGGTTCTCGACGAACGCAAATCCGGTCCCGACTGCGAAGCCGTAGGTGGCTGCGTCAACGACGAACCCTACCTTATTCCGTCGCAACAGCCAGACGATATACATCGCCTTCAGCAGCTCCTCCAGGATCGGAGCGACGAATATCGTGTAGCGTACCAAATCCATGTTCAGCGCCGGCTGAAGCGAGACGTTCACGGCATAGCTCGCAGCGCCGGCTGCCGCTCCCGCCGCGACTGCGAGCAGAATAGCTCGCAGCGGGATGAGCTTGTAGCTGTCGAGCAATACCAGCGCGCCGAGGAAGAGGAACACCGGCAGGATGCTGACGGCGATGGCGATGGGCATGGTCACATGAGCTTGAATGAGATCATCAGCGACGAGCTGCGCGGAATCCCTTTGCCCGCCGCCTCCGCAACGCCGACGGAGAACGTGGACTCGAGATGCGAGAGGGTGATCATTCTGAGATCCGCCTGCGCGCCCACGTTTACGAAGCCGCGTCTCGACGAGTCATCGAAGTCGGTCACGAGACCGGTCGCGAATGCCGAGAGCCCTGCCCAGCGGAGATACGCAGCTGGGACACCGACTTTCCGGAAGCGGAGCGGCGGTGAATTCCACTCCACTTGCGCCTTGCCGTATGTTGCGCCGCTAATCTGATTGATCTCCAGACCAGGGAAGCTCTCGGTCTCGCGGAACTGCTTGATCCCGCGATGATCCACCCAGTTGTTGCCGAAGCCGCCGAAGTATGATCGCGCGAACGGATCATTCCGGTCTCCACCTAGAGACGTGCCGGCAGCGCCGCGCAGCCAGATCGACGAATGATCGAGCGGCAGCAAAAATCCTTTGGAACCGTCGACGCTCAGACGCGGGAAAAGCGAACTGCCCGCGTAGTTGCTGTGGATGGCTGCTCCCCATGTGCTTCCGAGCTCGTCGTCAATCGCACCGAGTGATCGCCGGAGAGACTTATACGCGAGGTCGCCGTATAGGGTAGCGAGCCAGTCGTGCGACGCCGCGACACCCTGAAACTCGGGCAGCGTCGCAAGGTTACCATAGCCGGCGGCGCGCAGCGTGTAAGTCAGGCTCGTCGGCCCGTCGAGCAGGAGATTGCCCTGGTATTGCGTCGCCAGCGAGTAACCCTTGCGGCTCACTTTGGTAGGCCCGAACAGATCGTAGAAGTCGGCGGGGTTCAGCGTGCCGATGACTTTCCAATTCCAATGTTGGAATACTCCGCGCAGGTGCAGGCGCTCGCTTGCGTCCAACTGCTGCGTTGGAGAGTACGACGCAGTGAGCTCGAGTCCAGTGGCGCCGATCTGGTCCGAGAAGTTGACGCGCATGCCGCCGGCGATGCCGCGATTGCCATCGGCATCTTCGTAGCCCTCGACGATCGGGTATGCATTGTCGAGGTTGAAGTTGCGCATCGTGTCGTAGGCGCCCGTCGCCTTGTTGAGCGCAGCACGATTCACGTCTGATCCCCGGGCAGGCACCCAATCCTGTACTTCCTTCCGCTTCTCGGCGATCTCGTTTCCAAGAAAGCGAATTGCGCTCACGCTATCAGGAACCGTTTTCGGAATCATCGACGGGACGAATCCCGTGCGCGAGTACGCGAAGACGAGCAGCGAATCACCGGGGAGGGGAACCGGCTTGAAAAAACCGGTCTCAGCGTTGCTCAGCGGCTGCATCTGCTTGGCCGCCAGGTCGTACCGGTAGATGTTCGACACACCCGAGTAGTACGACGACCCGTACACGAAGTTACCGTCGCTTGAAAAAACAAAATTCGACGGAGACCAGTCGCCGAACTCGTAGAGAACTTCGGGCGTCGCGTCGCCACGCATAAGGCTCGCGACCTTCATTCTTACGAGTCGCTGATCCCCGCTGACGTCCGACATCGAGCCGATGAGCGCCGAGCCATCAGGCGAAACGTCGAGATCGAAGAGGTCGCGTCCGTAGGGCAACGTGTGCACCTGCTTCCAGTCTGTGTACGGATACGGAATCCGTACGAGCGTGGAAAATCCGTTGTCGTGCCGCACTCCCCACAACGACCGGTCAGCTCGGTTGAAAGCGAGGTCGCCGATGCGTGCATTGGAGATCAGCCTGCGGACGCGCCCGGTCTTCATATCAAGCGACTGAAGATGTCTCCAGTCCGAGTTGTTCGTGGTGAAGAAAAGCGTCCGTGACGAAGGGTCGAAGGCCAGAGATGTGACGGACAAACCTGACGCGCCCGGAATATCCTTGATTCGCGTGAAGCGGCCGCTCGCTATTGCGATCGATGCGATGTGGGCTTCCTGACCAGGATAGCGCACGGCAACGAGAATGCTCGCATTCGCTGAATCGTACCATGCGCGCGAAACGGAGCCGAGCACGCGATCAATCAGCGGCCGTGCTTTAGTAGTTGGATGTTGTCGGATGGATGCAAGGTTCTCGCGCTGCCAGTCATGTTCCCACGCAATCCAACGCGACCACTCTTCCTCGAGCGAGCGACCAAACACTCTCTGGAAGTCCGAAGCAAAGTAGCGCTTGCTCCCTTCAGTGCGGTTGAACCATGCGAGCATGCGATCGTTGCCATATCGCAGTGCGAGGTAGCTGACGAAGCGCGTGCCGTACAGATAAGAGTTGGCGCCCACCTGAAAATCGATAGTCGTGCCCTCGGACTCGAGACCGACAACGTCGTACATCCTGACGCTGTCGCGGACCAGCGTCCGGAAGACCATCTCGTCGTAAGGTCCGATGGCGCGACCGAGTCCACCATTCATCCAGGTTTCCATATACGTCGCAATTCCCTCGAGGTACCATCGTGGCGCGTACCACCGCGGAACCGTGAGGTAGGCGTACGCTACCGAGAGAGGCGCGTCGGCGTTCGGGGTGACCTTGCCAAGGAAAAGCGAGCGGAAGAAACGGTCGGACGCGGTCGGCTTGTCGGTGGTGAAGATGTGGGCGAGCTCGTGGTTCATCGAAGAACCCATTCGCTCCGGCGCTGGTGCCGACTCGTAGTCGTGGCCGTAGGGCGCAATGCCGACCGTGACGTGATTTTCAGGGAGCGGCCGAGCGCCGGCGTTTCCGAGGTGCCAGAGATCGTGCAGGAGCACGTTAGTCCGCTCGGGCGGAACGTAGTCCCAGAGCTTCTCATGAAAATGAAGCGCTCTGTCGAAGCTCGCGACTACTTGCGGAACCAGGTAAGCCTGCAGCGGCGAAGTATAAATCAGGCGGAGCGTCGGAGTTTCGAGTGCCTGGAATTGCGCGCTGACGCTAACCGGCGCGGCTGCAACGCAGCATGCTGCTACGAGCACGGCACGGAAGGCGGGGCATTCGAATGGGGATTGGCGCATCACGGGGGCTGACAAACTACACACCGGCCCCGAGCCGCCGAAAGAGGCAGCTGGGGCCGGCAGGAAAAACAATTCGAACTTTACCGCGTAGCGCGGGTCACCCCGCGCTATGAGTTACTCTTGGGCGTGCATCGCGTCGTTGAGGAACGCTTCAGACAGCGACTGGTTCTGCGCAACCTCGCGGAACAGCTCGCTCGACTGCAGCTCGCGGTACGCGTCACTCGCCAACACCTGGTAGAACGCCTCATTCGCAACCACGTCGTGGAAGGCGTCAGTTGCAAGCACCGCTCTGAACGTGTCGTTCGCAAATAGCTGGTAGAAGGCGTCGCTCGCCAACGTCTCTCGAAATGCCGTGTTCGCCAACGCCTCACGGAAGGTTGCATTCGCCATGGTCTCACGGAACGCGCTACTCGCTACGACGTTCTGATAAGCCGCGTTCCCCGCCACCGCCTGCACCATATGATTGGCATCTTTTGCCGCGACCGCAGCCACCTGGTTGAACGCGGAACTTGACAGCAGATCTCGGAACGATTCCATCGATTCCAGCTCGCGGAACGCCTGACTATTCAGCATGTCGTGAAAAGCTTCGCTCGAAGCCATCTCATGATAAGCGTCGCTCGACATCAAATTCTGAAAGGTCTGGCTCGACTCCAGCTGATAGAATGCGGCGCTCGATGTAAGCTCCCTGAACGCGCCGCTCTGCATCGCTTCATGGAATGCGTCGCTCTTGACGAGTTTCAGCACCTTGTCGTTCTGGAAGAGAGCGGAGACCTCGGGATTCGACAGCGTGATGTCGGCTTCGGTCAGTGTGCGTCCCTTGTAGCGTCCCGCCTGCTGAACTCCTTTCATACCACTTCCGGCGCCGACGGTGCCGGCGTCGAATGCACTGGGTTTGTATCCCACAATCAGCTGACCGATGATCGCAATCACCGCCACCGCCGTTGTTGCGACAATCAGAACTCTCTTCGTCGACATCCATTCCTCCATGAGATTTGAGACGCCATTCCACTGTTGAGCTGCCCAACTGCTGATCGTCTGACTCGTTCCAGGCGACGCCCGTGAATTCACTGGCATCGCGTTGTAAATCATTTGTGTCACACGCGAAGATGGAACACGATCAGGAACCTTTTTGAACACTTCATCGAGGGAACGCAGGCTTGCCATGAGCGCCCTCGCTTCCGGCTGAGTCTCGATCAGCTGCTGTACCTCGGCGCTCTGCTTTGACGTATTCTCGCCGTCAATCTCGCCGTGAATCAGCTCGAGCTGGTATGGTGTGAGCATGCTCATGCCCTCGCAACGAGCAGCGACTGGCGCAGCCGTTCACGCGCTGTGAAGAGTCGCGACTTGACCGTTTTGACAGGTACGCCAAGCACGTCGGAAATCTCCTCGTAAGAGAACGAAACAAAGTGTCGCAGTACGACCACAGCGCGATCGTCGGGCTTCAGCTCAAGTAGCGCCCTTCCTACGCTCTCCTCGGCTTCGGCTGCGGTTTCGGACTCGCCGTCCGCTGGAGCTTCGAAGCTCGCGTCCAACGAGACCACGTCTCTGCGGCGGTTGAGTGTGTTCAGTGATTCGTTGACGGTCATTCGATAAATCCAGCTGAAGAAACGGAACCTCGGGTCGTAGCTGTCGAGCGCCGAGAATGCATTACCAAATACCGTCTGGGTTACATCCTCTGCGTCCTGTACGTTGCCCAACATTCGGAGGGCGACGTTGTACACACTACGATGAAAGCGATTCACCAACTCTTCTCCCGCAGCCCGCTCACCGTCCAGGTATCTCCGGACGAGCGCGCGATCCAGATTGTCGTCGACTGCAGGCGGTTTAATCACAGTACAAACGAGTTTCGAAAAAGTTGGAAGGTGCACCTGACAATGCCGGCCGCAATTTCGCTCCCATGAGTTGACAGGGAAAGGTTAGGATGGTGTAAATTCCCGACCGGCCGGAGGGCGAAAATGCGACATGGATTCCGGATGTCCGTTGGCGCCCACCCCGGCGGGGTGGGGAAGGTGAACGCGGCCTTCGCGGGATTCGCTGAGACGAATGGCCTGCCAGAGGACGTGCGCCGCAGTGTCAACGTCGCACTCGACGAGTTGCTCGCGAATGAGCTCTCGCACGGGATGGTGGGGCGCGATGCCGGCTCGGTGATGATAGAAGTGGAAATTGAGCTGGATCAGGAGCGTGTGACTGTCACGCTTACAGATGATGGACCGCCGTTCGACCCGTTCAGACAGGCCGCTCCGGATACGACGCTGCCGGTCGATGAGCGGCCGATCGGGGGACTCGGTCTTCATCTCGTGCGGGAGCTAATGGACGAGGTGAGCTACCAGCGCCGAGACGGGCACAACGTGGTGGTACTGCTGAAAAACCTTACTGAGGCAAGTTGATGGAGATCTCCACGCGTACAAGCAACGACATACATATAGTAGCGATCGCCGGCAGCATGGACAGCGCGACGTCGCCGGAGGCCCAGAAAGCACTCGACACGGTGCTCGCCGGCGCGAAGAAGGTCGCACTGGACTTCTCGAAGCTGGATTACATCAGCAGCGCAGGATTGCGCGTGTTGCTCGGGGCCGCCAAGAAACTCCGGGCCTCCGGAAACACGCTGCGGATGTTCGGCCTGAACCAGTCAGTCCGGGAGGTGTTCGAGATATCGGGCTTCTCGGCGATACTGGCTGTGTATCCGTCGGAAGCCGAGGCGCTCGCGGCGATGTAGGCTCCGCTTACGCCGTCTTACCGATGCGAGTCGCACCGTGCCGCCGTCAGTAGCAGCGTCGGCGATGCCCTTGATGAACTCGAAGAACTGCGTCGCGCGCACGATGGAGTACGGGACTGAGGACGCCCCGACCAGCTGTTCTTGCGCGAGCTTGGCACGGCTATAGCAGCTGTCGGAGCGGCCGTCGATGCCCACGATAGAAAGTGCGACGTGATGTCTCACGCCTGCCGCGGCCTCGGCCGCGAGGAGATTGGCGGTCGACGTGCGGAAGAAGTCGAGCACGGCCGCGTCCTCGAAGGACGGAGAGTTCGAGACGTCGACGACCGCTGCAGCGCCTTTCAGAACTTCGGCTAATCCCTCGCCCGTGATTGTGTTGACGTCGGTGCTCGGGGCCGCGGGTACCGCTTCGTTGCCCTGCTCACGGAGTTTGATGATGAGCCTGGAGCCGATCAGCCCGGTTCCGCCGATGATTACGATTTTCACAGCGACACCCTTTTTCGATGCTCACGATCAGAGCACAGGCTGAATATCGGCAATCGCGTCTGAGGCCGTGAAATAAATTGCCAGCGTAATAGTGACGCCGTCCCCCATGTCGATTTCATAATAGCATTCAGACCGCGCGAGTGGTGGCAGCGACGCTTTCGACCGGCGCAGATCATCACACCCTCGGAATGAGAAGGCGCGACGGTGAGAAATCATTTCGGTGGTTTCTTTGGTAACGAACGCATATTGATGACGCGCGAACGCGGGCGCCATTGGCATCGCGGTAGAGTCACCGCCGAGAAGCGCCAGAATACGCTTTGTCCGTTGTGGATTTGGATCTGCTGCTGCTTCAGGAATTGTGGGGATTGAATCGTCAGCGATGCGCATGATCGCCGCGCCAAGATTCCATGGTTGCGCGTCCCAGCTGTTCGTCAAAATCACTACCGCGAAATCATGCGTGGGAAAAATTTCATCGAACGCAGTGTAACCCCCGCTCCAGGTTCCCCCGTGATTCAGAGATGGGACACCGCGGACATCGCTCGGTCGAATGCCGAACCCGTATGCGACAGACGCTCCATCGAGTAACACAGTTCGCGATTTCATGAGGGCGAGAAGGTCTGCGGAAATGTGTGCGGGATGTATCAGTTCTCTCGCGAAACGGGCCATGTCGCTCGCGGTCGTTAGCAAACGAAAGTCGCCACCATACCGACCTGCATTCTCGGAAGAGTAGCGGCCGTTCATCAGCTGCCCGTGCGAAATCGTATAGCCGTTTGCCAAGTTTGGCACGATCACGTTTGGATCCCACGAGATCGTCGAGTTCATCGACAGCGGTTGATAAACGAGGGTGCGCATCACTTCTGGAAATGGCTTTCCGACGGCGCGCTCGAGGATGATAGAAAGGATCTTGTAACCGGTGTTCGAGTACGCGAACTCAACGCCGGGGCGGAAATTCATTGGCGCGACCGCGAGGATCTTCAGGAGCGAGTCTGCCGTGTACTCCGCGCGCGAATCGATACTGATTTGCGGATGCATGGGATCATCACCCGCATAATCCCGAATTCCGGATGTATGCGTGAGCAGATGATGGATTGTGATTCCATTCCAAAACTGCGCAGCCTCGGGCAAGTATTTCGTGATCGCGTCGTCGAGACCGATCTTCCCGGCCTGCACAGCGCGCAGCGTAGCATAAGCAGTCAGTTGCTTTGAGACAGATCCAAGCCCGAAGACGCTGTTTGTATCTGCGAAGACACAATGCTGCAGGTCGGCGTAGCCATATGCGCGCGATTCGATCCGGCCATTCTCGAGCAAAGAGATTTGCACGGCGGGAATGCGCTCGGCGCGCATTCGTGTGACAACCAAAGAATCGATCCGATCAGCGTGCGACGGCAAATCGATTACCGCGCAGCCGCTCCGCCCATATGTCGTGTCCTTCGATGACTGCGCGTTTGCCGTCGACGCCAGGAAGACTGCAAGAACAAAAGCTAGAATGCTCATTAGGAATTATCCGGTCTTCAAAGCCCCAGCGACTTTGTAAGTACTGAGGATAATACCGGACGGAAATCCTTTCGTGCTGACGAGGTCGAACGAGCGCGCCACGTTTCCTTCCGCAAAGAAGCGCTTCCCCGTTCCCAGGAGCACCGGATAGACGGCCAGCACGACTTCATCCGCAAGTCCATGTTCGAGTAGCGTCGATGTCAACGTGGAGCTGCCCCAGAGGATAAGGTCCGGGCCATCCTGCGACTTGATGCGGCGAACGCCCTCGACGATGTGCGGTCCAAAGCCCTCGAATGGGCCCCATTCAAGACTCTCCGGACGATGGGTAGCGACGAATTTTTTTGCCGCATTGAGGGGGTCTGCTATCGGACTGCTCGGCGCTTTTGGCCAGTAGCCGGACCAGATATCGTAGGTCCGACGGCCAAGCAACAGATCGAAGCTCTCGCCCTGCGCGGCGATGATTGCGTCCCGGCCAGCGGGGCTTCGATAGGGCGCGGTCCAGTCGATGTAGGGGTAAGCGTCGTCGTCGGCGGAGTGTTGGATCACGCCGTCGAGCGAGATGTGTTCGATGATTTTGAGCTTTCTCATTTACTTGAATTTAATTGTTGCGATTTCCGGATTCGGCGTGAAGGCGTCACCGAAATCCTCGACGCCCATCAACTTGCGGATCTCGACGTCTGCCTCGCCGTTTGGAGAGACATTCGGCGCGCGCTTCGCCCACAGCCGTAAAGTGTCGGTTAAAAGAACTTAGCGTTGCTTGAGACACGACGCCTATGTCGTGAAGCCGACGTTGTTCGATCCACCTAATGCACCTATACTCGCAAGTCGACTAATGCCTGGAGGTTACACCGATGACGATTATCCGCATTACAAAAAAACAGATCGAGGAAGCAAACGAGGCGCGTGATGCCGCTCTCAAGGAGGATCAGGATTTCCGACTGCACGATGAGCAGCGACAGCGTCTCTCTCGCGAAGCTGATGCAGGCCGCGAGACGGAGCAGCAGCCATGACCTGCCTCGACGCAACGTTTACGCTCACACCCCGAACCCCAATCTACTGGATGGCGCTGCGCAATCAGGCCGAGCTTTTCTGCTACGGCGCGGACTTTTCGTACGCCAATCCGACGGATCTTACCTCCCTTTACACGACGAACCGGTTCTTCTTTGACGGGGCTTTTGCCAGTGATCCAACGCTCGACTACTCTCAGTGGACGAACCGCAAGAAGGCACGCTTCCTCGATGCGGTCATAGATCTGCGAGACTATGCGGGATCGCAGAAACAGCTCGCGCTGATCTTCGCGTTCGACGTGATGTTCAGCAACATCGGCGGCCGAGTGCAAGTCTACTCAGATGCAGGCCTCATCAAGGATCAGACGCTCGCCTACGGCGACAATCAGTTCATGCTCGAGATCGAGTCGGTGGACCAATGGCTCAATCTGTATTTCATCCACGCAGGCGGGTATTGGTTCTTCAAGGGACTCAGCGGCTACGTGGTTTAAGTATCACGCTTCTCAGTGCGACCGCGATTGATCGGGTGCGAGAGAGCTGAGTAAGTGATCCACGAATAAAAGGAGTGCGAGTTCAGATCTGCGATCCTTTGCGTTGCGCGCTCACGCTGGCTTGTGTCGAAGTAGTTGTACGTCAGCTATTAACGGCTATCGCCAGTCACCGCTATCTGTGCGCGAACGCGTTCTGTCCCGCGCTTGAGGCAGAGTGTGAAAATTGAACCAGTTCCTACCTCACTCCGGGCCGTGAGGTCGCCGCCCATTCCGCGGGCGAGATCACGGCTGATCGCGAGGCCGAGGCCGATGCCCTGACCGACGCGACTGTGGCTCGAGTCCACCTGAACAAAGGGGTCAAAGATCGCATCGAGCTTATCGGCTGGAATCCCTGCCCCCGTATCGCGAACGTGGATGAACACGTGACCCCCGGAGCTTGCGTCCGTTTCAGCATCTATCGTGATCTGTCCGGGAGGATCAGAAAACTTTGTCGCGTTGCTCAGCAGATTGAGCAGAATCTGTTGCAGCTTCTCCCGATCGGCTCGGACAGACGGGAACTGCTCGCCATTGTGCACTTCAAAGGTGAGACCGCGCGCGAGTATCTGTGGCTCGATCATGGCGCTCAAATCCTTGATCGCATCGTTTAATGGTACGTCGGCAATGTGATACTCAACTTGTCCGGCTTCGATGCGCGAGAGGTTCAGGATGTCGTTGATCAATCCCAGCAGATGGTGCTGGCTGCGGTAGATGCGGCCGAGTGCCTCGAGCTGCTCATCGGTAACGGGTCCGTGTACTCCCATCTCGATCAGTTGAACGTACCCAGCGATGGCATTCAGCGGCGTACGAAGCTCGTGGCTCATCGTAGCGAGAAATTCGGATTTCGCCTTGTTGGCTCGATCCGCTTCCTCACGAGCGAGAGTAAGCGCCGCATTTGAAAGCTGGAGCTCGTCAGTCTGCATCTCGAGCTCTGCTTGCTGGGACTCCATCTCTTCAGCTTGGACCTGCAACTCCTCGGACTGGGACTGCAGGCGCAAGTTCGAAAGCTCGAGCTCCCTGGAATGCTTCGATAAGGAAACGTGCGCAATCTCGAGCTGAGCGCGTGCCTGCCGTGCCTCGAGAAGCGCGTTTTCCAATTCTGTGCGCGTTCGTTCGAGAGTGCGCGAGAGCGCCGTTGCGCGTGCCGCTACTTCATGTGCTGTGTTGGCTTCTGTCTTGGAGAAGAGGGCGATCTGCTCCCCACTGAACGCTGCTCCAAGGAGAGGCAGCAAGTCGACCAGCCAATCAACATCGGCGCGCGTGCTTTGATGCCCGACTAGCACCACAACTGTATCGCTCCCGGCCGCATACCCCACTGCGGGCAGTCGCTCCTCCGGCGAATGAACGGGCAGGGCGCCTGCGTGCTTTTGCCTGGCCACGCATTCGGACAGAAAGGCCCGCCACACTCTTCCGTTTGGGAAGCTCTGGGGAAATCCCGGCGCCGAGAGGAGTGCGTTCGTCTCGCGATCGCGTACGAAGACGATCAATGACTCGACACCAAGCGCACGGGCGAGGTCGCTCGCGGCATCTGCGCGGTCGTCGCGGCGCGCCAAACGGGACGCGAGTCTCAGCAGCTCCGGTTTTAGCTCAATCAATCGCGTTGCGCTTTGAACTCCGGTGTCCGTTGCTTCGATCAATCCGGAAAAACGCACACCACGGCTGTGCAGTTGTGGAAGCCGCTGAATTGCCCCTCTGCCCGAACGATCTGCCCGTACGAATTGAATCCGGCGAAGGGAATGTCATCGAGTCCCTTTGCGACCGCGGACAGCTCTTTGCTGAAATCCTGTCCGAGTCGGAGCCGAGTCGCAACGCAGTCGAAGAACAATGCGGCCTTGGGTTTGTAGCCTTTGCTCTCGATTTGCTCGATCGCGGATCGCGTTGCTTCTGCCGCGGCGTCAACAGCCGACCCTGATCCGGTCGACATAATGTGAGCCTTCGATCCGGCTGGAACCTCGGCTGCGAGCATCACGCCGCCCTGCTCGGCGACGCCGAGAGGAACGCGCAGCTTGTAACCGTCGTCCGTTTCAACGCCGATCACGTTGTGAAGGAAGAAGGGAAGAGGATTCTCCCGATCGAAGTTCTGGTTGGTCGATTCCGCGTGATCCTCGAATGCCTCGACCGCTGGCGACACATTGAAGCTCACCACGCACGATTCCGCGGCGTCGGTGACACGGAGGGTATCGCCGCTCGGCGCCCAACCGTGTTTGGCGCCGATTCCTATCGGTTTGTTGGAGAGAATTTCGAGTGCGACGGCGGCATTGTTGAGTGGCTCCGTGCCGACGAAGACGTGAGTCTGTTGGAATTTGCCGTCGTCGCCCGCCCCGCCTCCAACGAACTGGTACATGCCGGCGGTGGCAACTGTGAGCTCATCCACGAGGTTTTGCGCTTGTCCTGCGAGCGCGTCGACAAAAATCAGAGCTGTTCGATACCGGAACGCCGGTGAAGCGGTTCCGGTGAAATCCTTGACGATTTCCTGGGCGGCCAACTTTCTGTCACCGGTGAGATTGCGGGCGGATGCAACGTTGAAGCGCATCTCGGGGTTTCGAATCGCAATTGCTGATGTGCGTCCCGTACCATCGGTTTTGGTTGTGAATTCTCCGGCCGAGGAACATCCCACCATCGCCCCCGGGTGAAGTCGGGAGTCGAGTGCCGTGAGCAACTCCCGATAGTTGTTCGCGGATGACGCGAAAACGATCAGGGCGTCGGGAGGCCCCTTGAATTCCTTGCTGAGCTGGGTCGCGAGATCTTCGCCTGCGGCTCCATTCTGTAGGGCCGTGGAGGCGACGGCAATATCTGTCATGGTGAGACCGGTTTAAGGGGGGATCGCCGACGGCGACCACCTACCGGTAACGCAAAAAGTCCGCCGCCAGGGGCTCTTTTAGCTTGTGCAGATGCCGAGGGTAAAGAT
>JBHELX010000003.1:0-45368 GCA_046262875.1 Gemmatimonadaceae bacterium
GTGATAACGATGAACGCGACGACGACCAGTCCCACGAGCGCGCCGATCACCAGACTCAACACGAGTGCGAGGCGGTCCTCGTTCTTTCGGAGGTCCTCGACCCGCTCGCCGACTCGATCGCGTAGAGATTGCAATTTCATGGTTGAACGTCGTCGCACTATTCATGCGTGCGGAGTTGCACCGTCGCCGATGGACGCTTGGAGATTTGTGCGTACCTTTGAGTACCGGCCTCGGAGCCACCATTGAATCACGGAAAAATCTGCTACATCGAATTACCGGCATCGAACGTCGAAGCATCCGAAAAGTTCTATTCGAAGGTTTTCGGATGGCAGATGCGCACTCGCGGGGACGGAAGCCACGCGTTCGATGATACGACCGGCCAGGTGAGCGGAGCCTTCGTCAAAGGCCGTCCGCCCTCAACGAGTGTCGGCGTCCTCTTCTATATAATGGTGGACAACGCTGCAGAAACCTGTAACGCGATCGAGAAGAATGGTGGGGAGATAATTCAGGCGATTGGGGGCGACGCGCCGGAAATAACTGCACGCTTCCGTGATCCCGGCGGGAATACGATCGGCATTTATCAGCAGCATTAGGTAACGAGGCGGAATTGCGAGGGTCGCGTATGGCGTGACCCCGCGCGTTTGTGTGCGTCAATCTCTGTCGGGAGTTGTCTGCCGAGGTTCGCATGCTGAGCATCTCGTACAATCCATTCGTAGTCGGGCTTTCGATTCTGATCGCATCGCTGGCGTCGTACGTCGCGCTGGACCTCGCGGGACGTGTCATAGCTTCGTCGCGCCGAAGCCGGGGTCTGTGGATTCTCGCCAGTGCCAGCGCGATGGGAATCGGAATCTGGAGCATGCACTTCATAGGAATGCTTGCGCTCCAGATCTCAGTGCCAGTCGCTTACGACGTGCCATTGCTTGCGTTGTCGATCGTAATTGCGATCGCCGGATCGGCTGTGACTTTCTTCATGAGCGCTCGCGCACGGCTCAGCTCGATAGAGCTGCTCGTTGCAAGTCTGTTCATGGGACCGGCGATTGCGGGCATGCACTACACCGGCATGGCCACAATGAGAATGCCTGCTGCCCTCTCATACCATCGCGGCTGGGTGACGGTTTCAGTCGTAATCGCTGTTCTCGTATCGTACATCGCTCTCCAGCTCGCGATGCGTTTGCGCGGCGACGAAAGCACTCGCGGAAAATGGCTGAGAATTGGAAGTGCGCTGTTGATGGGCTCGGCGGTTTACGGAATGCACTATACGGGAATGATGGCGGCGCGATTCACTCGGACCGGCGCCCACGACTTGCCTACATCGACGTGGTCGGTCCTTGGCAACCTTCCGCTTGCCGCAGCGGTGACTGTTACGACATTCATGGTGCTTGGGATTGCAGTCTTTGGAGCAATTGCGGACCGGCGCATCAAAGCGCGCGTCGCCGAAGCCGGCGAGCTGCGACGCACTCTCGATCTGCTCAACGCAGTCATCGAGCACTCTCCTGAAGCGATCATCACAACCGATCTCGATCTACGCATCTCGCGCTGGAATCCCGCCGCGGCTGCGCTTCTCGGATGGGAACCTGAAGAAATCGTCGGACGTCAATACGATCACGTGCTCAGCAATGACGACGGCGTCCAATGCAGAGATTTGCGAGACGCTGCGCTGCGCGATGGCCCAAGCAGTCGCGTCGGCTCGATCCATCGACGAAAGGATGGATCACCTGTAGCCGTCAGCGTATCACTTGCAGTTCTTCGCAATGCCGAAGGAGAGCCCCACGGTTTCGTCTTTCTCGTAACCGACGAGACTGCGAGACAAAGAATCGACGCGCGAATTCGTCAGTCACAGAAGATGGAGGCCATCGGTCAGCTTGCGGGTGGTATCGCGCACGATTTCAACAACCTTCTCACGGCGATCATCAATTACACGGGATTTTTGCTCGATGGTCTCGACGCGAATGATCAACGCCGCGAGGATGTCGTGCAGATCGAAAAAGCGGCGCAGCGTGCGGCTTCGCTCACGACACAGCTCCTTGCGTTCAGTCGCCAGCAGATGACTCAGCCCAGGGAATTCTCCATTCACGAGATGGTGGATGAGATGAATCCGATGCTGTGCCGGTTGCTGCCGGCAAACATTACTGTCGATACGCGACTCTTCGATCCAAATGGACTGGTGAGAGCGGATCGCAGTCAGATCGAGCAGGTACTGCTAAACCTCGTGGTGAACGCGCGCGATGCGATGCCGAACGGGGGACGACTCACGATCGAAGCAACTGAAGCGCTGCTCGACGACTCATTCCGGCAAGTGCGCGACGGCGAAACCGCTCCAGGCAGTTACGTATCACTTGCCGTGCGTGACACGGGTTGCGGAATTCCACCGGAAGTACAGGCGCGAATGTTCGAGCCCTTTTTCACCACCAAACCACCGGGAATGGGAACCGGTCTCGGCCTCGCGAGCGTGTATGGAATTGTGAAGCAGGCCGATGGCTGGATTTCCGTGCGAAGTGAGGCGGATCGGGGAACGACGTTCGAAGTATTTTTGCCAAGGCTAGTGGGGATTTCACGCGCTCGGGAGGATGAGCCAACGTCAGCGCGAAATTCCGGCGGACGCGAGACGATACTGCTGATCGAAGATGATCAGATGGTCCGTGCGGTCGCTCGGCGCGGATTGACGGCGGCCGGATACAACGTGCTCGAGGCGACCAACGGTAACGAAGGGCTTCGCAAATACGGCGAGCACGCGCGTGATATCGCGTTGGTCATCACTGACGTCATGATGCCGGGAATCAGCGGGCACGAAGTCGAATCGGAGCTCCGGAAGCGAAATCCGCGGCTGCCGGTGTTGTTCATATCGGGGTATTCGCGCGAAAGTCTCGATCGCAATAACGGACAAGCGCCGTCCACGGCTTTCCTGGCGAAGCCGTTTACGTTGGATGCGTTGGTGCTCAAGGTGCGCGAGCTTCTCGACGTCACAGGATCAGACAGCGACACCGTTGCGCGGACAACACCAAGCGGACTGAAAATCAGGATCGTGTGATCGCGTCCCGGCCGCTCTCGTGGGGCGGTTTCGTCGCGTGGATCAATCCTCTGACGTAGGTGTCGAAATCGTCGTGCATGATCTTGACTGCCGGGTTGTCGATCATGCTTCGAAACGATTTCTCCTGGCCGATTTCCCAGATACGACTCGTCCATGAATCGAAGTAGTCGTCGGGAAGCTGGCCGTGCTCGTGCGCGTACCATGCGATCTCGAAGAGCGACAACTGAATGAGATTGAGGAAGTACTCCTGAATCTCACGGTCTGAGTGCAGGTTCTCGACATCGCCGGGACTTACTGAGGCAAGCTCGGGCTTTTCCACTCTGACGAACCGCAGCTGAGACTGAAGCTCAACGAGCTTCGAGAAGTTGGCGACCAGCTGCGCCTTTCGCGCCTGGCGGAACTGAAACGCCGTATAAATGAATCCGCCGGCGATGGCGAATGATGTGAGAGCCTGAAGCACGACCTGAACGATCTGAAGAGTGGGGTTCATGCTGAATCATAGCTTCGCCGAAGGATCTCCGGCACGCCCTCGCAGGGCCTCTTCGCAGTTGCGACTTGAAAGTCCCATTCGCAATTTCAGCGTCCCATGAAACTCATCTACCTGCTTGCTCTGTTCATCGCAGGCGGAGCGGAAGCTCAGGCCGTTGATTCGAGCGGTGTTCCAACTTTAACAACCCTTGTAGCTCGTCCGTCGAGCGAGCTTGCCGACGTCGTAGATCGTTTCACGACAGATCTCGCATCCGTCAGTCGCCGGTACGATGCGACTGATTCGCCCGCGCAACGCACTCGCATGCGCGAGTTCTACTCGACGTGGCTCAAGCGTGTCGGCGAAATCGATTTCGCCAAGCTGGGTCAGGAAGGAAAGGTCGACTACGTACTGCTCGCGAATTACCTGAAGCATCAGCTCGCACTGATCGATCGCCGAGAAAAGCAGCGTACAGAAATGGCGGCGCTCGTTCCGTTCGCTGATCGTCTGCTCGCGCTCCAGGATTCACGCCGAAACCTTACGACGATCGATTCGCGCGCGGCTTCGAGCACTCTGGCCATTGTTGCTCAACAAGTCGACACTCTCCGTGCGTCGTTCGAATCGCCGCATGGTGATTCGACTGCAAAGAAATCTTCGAGCTCGCCGAAAGTTTCCAAAACTGTCGCGAACCGCGCGGCCGACAACGTCGATCAAATCCGCACAGTCGTCGGAAACTGGTACAAGTACTACGACGGCTACGACCCGAACTTCAGCTGGTGGGCGAAGAATCCATACAAGAAACTCGACGACGCGCTGAAGAAGTACGCCAAGACGCTTCGCGAAAAAGTTGTCGGATTCAAGCCGAAGGACCCCTCGGCCGGAGGCGATACGTCGAGTGTGAACGAAGGCCCCATCATCGGTGATCCAATCAGCGCCGAGGGTCTCAAGGAAGATCTGCGCTACGAAATGATTCCGTACACGCCTGAGGAATTGATCGCTATCGCCGAGCGAGAGTATGCGTTCAGTCTGAGCGAAATGAAAAAGGCGTCACGCGCTATGGGATTCGGGGACAACTGGAAAGCGGCGGTCGAGAAAGTGAAAGACACGTATGTCGAGCCGGGCAAACAGCCCGATTTGATTCGCGATCTCGCGAGACAGGCAGAAGCATTCTTCGATCAGCACGATTGGGTAACGATCCCGAAGCTCGCCCGCGAAGACTGGCGCATGGAGATGATGACCCCCGAGCGACAGCGCGTCGCACCGTTTTTCCTCGGCGGCGAGTCGATTCTCGTTTCATATCCAACGGCGGATATGACCGAAGAAGAAAAGATGATGAGTCTTCGGGGAAACAATCCGCACTTCGCGCACGCGACGGTTTTCCACGAGCTGAATCCCGGACATCATCTTCAAGGGTTCATGTCCGCGAGGTACAATTCGCACCGACGATTATTCAGTACGCCGTTCTGGAGTGAAGGGCAGTCGCTCTACTGGGAGATGTTTCTCTGGGATCACGGGTTCGACAGCACGCCCGAAGATCGTGTCGGAGCGCTCGTGTGGCGCATGCATCGCAGCGCGCGAATAATCTTCTCTCTCGATTTTCACCTCGGGAAAATGACTCCCGAGCAGGCGGTGAAGTTTCTCGTCGACACTGTAGGGTTCGAGCGCGCCAACGCCGAGGGCGAAGTGCGACGCTCGTTCAACGGCAGCTATTCGCCGTTGTATCAGATCGCGTACATGATCGGCGGCCTCGAGCTTCGCGCATTGCACAAGGAGCTCGTCGATTCGGGAAAGATGACTGATCGCGCATTTCATGATGCTGTGCTGCAAGGCGGTCCGATGCCAATTGCAATGGTGCGGGCGAGACTCGAGAATGTTCCATTGACGCGCGACGGTGCGGCGGCCTGGAGATTTGCGGACGCGTTACCGCCGCCGGTGCCAGCATCACAATAGAGAGTTAGTCGCGTAATGGCACTTCCAAGGTACCAACCGCAGAAGGCGCTGCTCGTTGCTACTCCGCCATTGGGCAATCGATGGATTCACGAGCTCAAGCTCGACGGATTTCGCATGGGTGTGCTCGTCAGCCCGGGCGACGTGCGAATCATCTCACGCAATGGGAATGATTACACGAGGCAATTCCCGGAAGTTGTCGAGGCCGCGAGAAAACTCTCTGTGAAACAAGCCGTGCTCGACGGCGAAGTGGTCGTGCTCGACAAAAAGGGAATCTCGCGCTTTCAACTTCTCCAACAGCTTGGCGAGAGGCGCCGCGGCCTTGCGTACTTTGCATTCGATCTGTTGTCACTCGAGGGAGAAGACCTGACTCGTCTTCCACTCGAGGAGCGCAAGAAACGGCTAAAAAAAACTCTTGGACGACGCGCCGGCATAATTCGCTACACAGCTCACGTCCACGCGGACGGACGTGAGGTTCTTGCCAAAGCTTGTGCTCTCGGTGCAGAGGGAATCATCAGCAAGCTTCGCGATGCACCATACCGGCTCGGTGCTCGCTCGTCGGATTGGCTGAAAATCAAGTGCATCAAACGACAGGAGTTTGTTGTCGGCGGCTTCACTGATCCGTCCGGATCGCGCGTTGGAGTGGGTGCCATCTTCGTCGGATACTACGAACGAGGCGTGCTACGATTCGCCGGAAAAGTTGGAACCGGTCGTGGATGGAGCAGCGCATTCAGTCTCGATTTGCGCCGCAAGCTGGAAAAAATCGAGACAGATCATATGCCCTTCGACCCCTCACCGCCGAGGAGGTTCATGAAGGGTGCGCACTGGGTGAAGCCGAAGCTCGTCGCCGAAGTGGAGTTCACCGAATGGACGGGCGACGGACACATTCGACATCCATCGCTACAGGGGTTTCGAACGGATAAACGAGCAATCGAGGTCCGGCGCGAAATGCCTGCTTCCAGCTGAACACCCGAGGATGACAAGGAAACAAACCGCAGTCGCCCTGACTCGTCCTACAGAAAAGTTTATATAGCCTCGCCGCCAGAGGGTTGAACCTGCGCGCCAGGTACCGGTGGCGCTCCGGAGTGACGCGCCGCAATTTCTGTGAATGCGACTCAGTGGTAAACGAATAGCGATTCTTCTCGCGGAAGGCGTTGAGGATCTCGAGTACTACGTTCCCCTGATGCGGCTTCAGGAAGAGGGAGCGGACGTCATTTCCGCAGCTCTCGACCTCGAGCTAATTCACGGGAAGAACGGACTGGAGATCACTCCGACAGCGCGCGTGGATTCGCTTCGAAGCAACGAGCTGTTCGCTCTGATAATCCCCGGCGGCTGGGCGCCCGACAAACTACGCCGGCATTCTGTCGTGACGAACCTCGTGAAGGAGATGGACGCGTCCGGAAAAATCGTAGCGACCATTTGTCACGGTGGATTGGTCGCGATTTCCGCAGGAATAGTCAGTGGTCGCCGGGCGACGGGATCACTCGGCATCAAGGACGATCTTATCAACGCTGGAGCGCAGTGGGTCGATGAGCCGGCGTTTCGAGATGGCAATCTCGTCTGGGGCAGAATCGTAGCTGATATTCCTGCGTTCTGTCGTGAATTGGTTGCAGCACTTGTCGATGCATCGCAACCTGCACCTCTCGCTGCATCGAGTCTTCCCGGTTAATTGACTCTCAAGTGACGGCCAAGGAGGCAACACATGAATCCTAAACTTCACCACGTTAAAAAACTTGGGGCACTTCTTCTCGCCGGACTTGTGATCGCCGGATGTGACAGCGAAACCACTGCCCCTTCCAACACCCAAATCACAATTGGCGGCTTGTTCTCATTGACCGGGAACTGGGCAACGCTCGGCGTCGCGAGCAAGGCGGCGATGGAAATCGGCATCGACGACGTCAACCAATATCTCGCCGCAGGCAAGACGGGCATGCACTTCACGGCGTCAATTCAGGATACGAAGCTCGATCCCGCCGTTGCGCTTACCTCAGTGACAGCGATGAAGGCGGCAGGAGTGGAAGTGGTCATCGGACCGCAGTCGAGTGCCGAGGTCGCCGCGATAAAATCGTACGTCGATGCGAACAACGTCATCGTAATCAGTCAGTCGAGTACAGCGGGCACACTCGCGCTTCCGGATGACAACATCTTCAGGCTCACGCCGTCCGACACACTCGAAGCCGTGGCGCTCGTCGGCCTTATGAAGGCCGACGGCATGACGACAATCATCCCGTTCTGGCGAAACGACGCAGGCAACGTCGGGCTTCAAGTCGCCACGCGCGCGTTATTCCCCGGAGCTGGAACTGTGAAAGCGGGAGTGGAGTACAGCGCGACACAGACCGACTTCGCCACTCCCCTCGCAACACTCAAGACCCAGGTGCAGGCAGCAATCGCCGAGCGTGGCGGGACGGCCGGCGTTGCCGTTGCACACGCGGGATTCGATGAAGTCGTAGACATTTTCAAGCTCGCGTCCGCTGATCCGGTTCTCTCGTCGGTTCGATGGTACGGCACGGACGGAACGGCGTTGAACGAACCTCTCAGGACGAATGCTGTCGCCGCGGCGTTTGCGAAAAAAGTCGGCTTCTGGACGCCGACGCCCGGAGTCGATGCAGGGGCCAGCGTTCGGTGGCAACCTGTCGCGACAAGGATCGCCGCCAAAAGCGGACAGCAGCCCGATGCATTCGCGCTTGCCGTGTACGATGCTGTATGGATCACGATGCAGGCGTATCTGGCGACAGGCGGCCACGGTCAGGTGCCAACGCTCAAAACGGCCCTCGTCTCGGCTGCCGATAATTTCTATGGCGCAAGCGGCTGGACCAAACTCAATGCGGCGGGTGATCGTAAGTTCGGCGACTTCGATTTCTTCTCGTTGACGCAAAGTGGCGCGAACTTCACCTGGATTTTGAGCGGGCAATACAACACTCAAACCGGCGCACTCGTAAGGATGTAGCGCCGCGCAAATCATTTATCGGAGAGTGTATGACGAAGTATTCAATTGCGATTCCTGCTCTGTTGACCGCTGCCATCGTTACAACGAATGTTGGCAACGCGCAGACCTTCAAGGTTCAGAAGTACAACATCGGTGGTGAAGGTGGGACCGACTACCTCACTGCTGAGCCGGGCACAGGCCGTGTCTTCGTTTCGCGGGGAACGCACACGATGGTAGTCGATGGAACTACGGGCAAAGTCATCGGCGACATTCCCGATACTCCGCGCATGCACGGTATCGCGCTCGCGCCCAAATCGAATCACGGTTTCACTACGAATGGCGGCGATTCGACTGTGACGATGTTCGATCTCAAGACATTGGCATTCATAAAGAAAATCAAAGTGCCGACCGGTGGCCTCGACGGGATCATGTACGACGATTACTCCGATCGAATCATTCTGACGAATCACAGTCGTCCGATCGGCACAGCGGTTGCGCTCGATCCGAACACGGGTGACATAACCGGAACGGCCGAGCTCGAAGACACCGGCCCAGAAGGCGCGGCGAGTGATGGCAAGGGCAAGCTCTACGTTAATAACGAAGGCAAGAGCACGATTCAGGTGCTCGACGCGAAAACAATGAAGGTGCTCTCATCGTGGCCGCTTGCTCCGTGCGAGGGCCCGACGGGAATCGCCTATGATCGAAGCACGAACAGGATTTTCTCCGGATGCGGAAAGAATTCAGTGGTTGTCGATCCATCGTCCGGAAAAGTCGTCGCGACGATTGCAAACGGAGAGGGCGTCGATGCGCTTGGATTCGATCCGTCGGAGAAACTGATTTACATCCCTGCTGGTCGTGACAGCAACGTGACCGTCGTGCGCGAGACTTCGCCGAATTCGTACACTGTTGTGGCGACTGTTCCGACGATGCGTGGCGCGAAAACAATCGCGGTCGATCCGATCAAGCACGTCGCGTATCTCTTTCAGCCTGAATTCGGTCCGGCTCCGGCGCCTGCACCGGGGACGCCACCGCCCGCACCGGGCACCCGGCCACCGCGCGGTCCTGTGATCGCGAGCTGGTTCTTCGTGATCAGCCATTGAGATCACGCGGCTGGATTGCGTTCGCGGTACTCGCAGTTGCGAACTCTGCTCAGCTGCGCGCGCAATCAGTTCAGTATCATTCGGCGGCCGGTGTCGATTACTACTCGCAGGCCGACACCGGCGCGATCGCTCGTGCACAGGCAGCGCTCGCAGCCGATTCACAAAACGTCGACAAGATAATTCAACTCGGCGTTGCCCAATCCGGCGCGCGCCAGTTTCGCGAAGCGATCGCGACATTCACGCGCGGTCTCTCGATTGCGCCGAACAATGCGCTGCTACTCCGCTGGCGAGGTCATCGATATCTCTCAGTGCGCGAGTTCGAACGAGCGATGAACGATCTCACGCGCGGCAGCAAGCTCGACAGCACGATTTATGGTATCTGGTATCATCTCGGAATTGTCCGCTATGTCCGCGGCGATTTCGCCGGAGCCGTCGACGCTTTCACGCGCGCGCAGCCGAGGGCGCCGGATGCAGGCGAGCTTGCCGGTTCAACTGATTGGCTTTGGATGTCGCTCATGCGCGCAGGGAGAAAGAGCGACGCACAAGCGATGCTCGCCAGAAAACCCGATTCGCTCGCTGTGACGAACGCATATGCGCGTCGGCTGAAGCTCTATCGAGGAGAGATTGGACCGGACGAAGTATTCACTCCAGCCGATACGGCCGACGTTCAAGCTGCGACGCTCAGCTACGGTGTTGGGAACTGGTTTCTCGTACGAGGCGACACGACGCGTGCGAAAACGTGGTTCGAGCGCTCGATAAAATCAGGCGGTTGGCCTGCGTTTGGTTTTATAATGTCGGAGGTCGAGCTCGATCGGTTATCGAAGAAACCGCACTTAGGCCGAAACATGGAACCGCAGAACTTTGTCTCACTGAGCGGACATCGACTATTCAATAGAGTGGACAGGGCGGGCGAGAATCCTGAGCGGTTTTGTTCTAAACGCTTCGGAGTCAATCAGTTGTGTTTTGCGGGGTAAATGGCGCGTCTCTGGCCATGCGAGTCGAGCGTCATCCCTCCTTGGATAAGGCAATGCCGGCAAAACTCCACTCGACCGCAATTCGCTGCGCCGCCGTTCTTGTAGTTCTCGCGATGGGCTGCGTTCGCTCGCAAGTAACTCAATTCGATCCGACACCGGTCATGGATCACCGAACTCCCGTCGATCGAATTCGCTTTTACGACACTCAAAAACCAACCTGTGCTTACAAGGAGGTTGGCCATGTCACAGCAACCGGCGACTGGCTTTTCTCTTCGTGGGGTAGCGTCGTGAAAAAGGTCAGAGAGAAAGCGCATGACCTCGGTGGCGACGCGGTCCTCAGCCTTCGTGAGAGAACTCGCATCGACGGCGCAGTCATTTCACCAAATCAAATCTCGACAACCGAAAGTCATTCGCTTTCCGGAACCGTAATTCGTTTCGTGAATCCGTCGTGCCGCGAGTGAGAATCGGTCGACGACAAATCGGGCACGGCCACAATCGCGCTTCTTTTCCGTAAGTCGCTGACACGGGCCCGAGCACAACGGTCTTGTGCTCGACGGTATCGTTTACGGTTACAGTTACAGTGACATCTACACCGCGCACGCGCCCGACGAATCGCGCGGGGACCGCCGGCCCAATCGTGATCGGGTAAGCGCGCAGCATGTAGGTGCCGGTGACATCGAACGATCCATCAGCGCTTAGTGGAATCCGACCCGTTACATCGCCGAATGTGCACCTGATGTGAATGTGCATCGCGGTGTCTCCGACGATGAGCGCCGCGCTGTCACTTCCCCAGGTTCCCAGCGGAAGTGAGCCATCGTACGGCGGCAATGTCGGATTCGATGCGCAGGCGAGAATCACGGTTGCCGCAGTCGCCAACGTCAGCACAACGATGCGATTCGATATTGCGGGCTGGACAGGAGTCCCGATTCTTCGGATGCTTCTGAAAACCGTTTTCCAAGAGGACTGTCGCATGCGTTTGACCGCCTTGCTTTCAGTATTCACACTCGCGCCGGCTCCGTCAACCACCGGGAGGCACCGAACGTGACAACGCACGCCCAAGGCGAGTTCGCGGTGATACTTACTCCAATCGACACTCACGATGCCGCAGCGTCGCTCGGTCGTTTGGCGATAAACAAGCAATATCGCGGCGACCTCGAGGCAACGAGTAAAGGTGAGATGATTGCGGCGAGAGAGAGTAACGGATCGGGGGCGTATGTCGCACTCGAGCGCGTCACCGGAAAGCTTCGAGGGCGAAGCGGAAGCTTCGTTCTTCTTCACTCAGGGATGATGACACCGGCAAGCCAACAGCTGAGCATTACCATAGTACCAGGCTCGGGGACAGAGGAGCTCGATGAGCTTCAGGGCAAGATGTCGATCAACGTTGTCGACAAGAAACACTTTTACCAGCTCGACTACACGCTTCCGCATGTCGAATGAAATGTTGGCGGGACAGTGCAGATACCTGCTCTCGCAAGCTGAACCGATGCTCGAGGGTTTGGGAGATGAGCATGTTCATCTCGAACCGACTCCGGGAAACAAGACCGCGGGATGGATTCTCGGTCATCTCTGCATAACTGGTGATTTCGGGCGGAGACTCTGCGGGCGCAAAAGCATTTGTCCGCCCGAGTGGAGGAATACATTCCGCCCGGGAACGCAGCCGGAGATTGAAGCCGCAAACTATCCGCCGATGGCCGATCTCTGTGGAATGTTCCGTACGGTTTACACCGACCTTTGCGAGGCGATCTTAAACGCAGACGACACATCGCTCTCTGCTCCGAATCCGTTCGAGCCTGCACGACCAGCATTTCCAACGGGCCGAGAATTCGTGCCCTATATAATGACCGGTCACCTCGGATATCACCTCGGCCAGCTCGGCGATTGGCGTCGCGCTTCCGGACTCGGCCACAAAGGTCATCTGTAATTGCGAATTCGCCGGCTCGCCGGTGCGCAGGAGGCAGAACAGTGCGCACGACTGATGGCCAATACAGATCCGTGGATTACGCTCGGTCGAGGTTACGACGCGTGTGCGCGAGTGATTCAGGATTCTACCCGCGAGGTGTATGTCGCCGAAGATGAATCGGGTATCGCCGGTTTCATTGTGCTGTGCATGGTCGGCGCGTTTGTCGGTTACATCCAGACAGTGCTCGTTGCTCCGAATCACCAAGGGAAGGGAATCGGATCGAAGCTTGTCGCTTATGCCGAAGATCGAATATTCACCGAGTCACCGAACGCGTTTCTGTGTGTGTCATCATTCAATTCCGGCGCACGCCGGCTATACGAGCGACTGGGCTATCGGTACGTTGGCGAGCTGAACGATTATGTGGTGCGCGGACATTCCGAGCTCTTGTTTCGCAAGACGCGTGGAACATTGAGTGAATTCATGCCATGATGATGATGGGACACTTGCCGATTCCGAGACTTCGCCCATGGCAGTCCGCTGACTGACATCCACATCGACACCGACATCGGTGGAGACATCGATGATCTCTGCGCAATCGCAATGGTTCTCCAGTGGCCCGATGCGAATTTGTGCGGCGTCACGACGGTGGCCGAGCATGGAGGTAAGCGCGCCGGTTACGCGCGGTACGCGCTGTCACTCGCTGGTCGCGGTGACATCCCTGTAGCAGCAGGTGCGGATGCGAGCCTTGGATGTTTCAATCCATGGCCTGCGTTGCCGGAAGAAAGTCGTTATTGGCCGGAAGCTGTTTCGCCGGCGCCTGGAGCGATTGATGGCGCATTGGCATTGCTCGAGAAAAGCATCGACAGCGGAGCGGTAATAGTTGGGATCGGACCGTACACAAATCTCGCGATGCTCGAGCGGCGACGCCCGGGAATTTTGAAAAGCGCGCGCATCGTTCTGATGGGTGGGCATCCATTTCCCGCTCGCGACGGATTTCCAAATCGTGGATCCGAGACTGACTACAACATTCAGGCAGACGCGCGATCAGCCTATCTCGTACTACAGAAGTCGTCTCCCACACTCGTTCCACTTCCGATCACTGTCGAAACGGCGCTTCGAAGTTCGGAGATCGCAACTCTTCGCTCGGCAGGTCCGCTTGCTCAGCTTATTGCGAGACAAGCGGAGTCGTACGCCGCGGATGAAAAGTACGAGCGCCGCTACGGCGGCGGAAATTTCGCGGGGCTACCCGATGACATCATCAACTTTCAACATGATCCGCTCGCGTGCGCAATTGCGCTGGGATGGCGCGAGAGCGTGAAGATTCATGAGCTTCCCCTGGTAACGACGCTCGAAACGGGATTAGTGCAGCAGAGAATTGTCGACGACGTCGGACGTCCAACGAAAGTCGTAACGCGAGTTGACGGAAGTCGATTCTCTGACGTTTGGCTGGAGAGAGTGACTTCAACAGCAATCGAATAAATCGAGCGATGGCTTATCGCTTGCTCGCGGATCTTGTCGTTGTGATTCATGTGCTGTTCGTTGTGTTCGTCTTACTCGGTGCATTTCTCGCGCTTCGCTGGCGTTGGATTGTGTGGCTCCATACACCTGCAGCGATCTGGGGTGTGTTGATCGAGTACGGAGGCTGGATCTGTCCTCTCACACCGCTCGAAAATTCTCTGCGCTCGCGTGCAGGCGAATCCACTTACAGCGGTGACTTCATTCAACACTACTTGCTCGGCGCGCTGTATCCGCAGGGCCTCACGCGCGCAACTCAGCTGGTCCTCGGCAGCGTGGCCCTGCTTGCTAACATCGTCGGATACAGTCTGCTGCTTCGCAAGCAGCTAGCGAGAAACTAAAAAGTACAAAAGGACAGGTCCGAGGTCTCAGGAAAGAGGGTTCCAGGCACGGGGCGAGGTCCGAGAACCTCACACCTCGCCTGTCACCTAACGCCCTCCCTTCCTGAGACCTCGGACCTAGTCGTTTACGTATTTCTTCTTACTTCAGCCTTTCGGGATATTCGGATTCCCGTTGATCTCGTTTGTCGGCAACGGCCAGCACGTAATCGATTCGTTGTAAACCTGTCCTGACGTACTTCCCGGGTACGGACCCTTCGGGAAGAGATCGACGTTGTAATACTTGAGATAACGTCGCAGATCGCCAAGCCGGTGATTGTCGAGATAGAAATCGCGACTGCGCTGATCTCGCAGCTCCGCCATCAGCGCATCACCGCTGAGCGTGACGGGAGCCTGCAGTCCGACCGCGCGTCGCTCATTGACGAACGTGTTCGTTGCTGCTGTTGGACCCTGTGCTTCGGCAATGATGTAGCGTGCTTCGAGTCCTGATGCGACACGAACCGCCATTAATGCTGCAAACGGAGCACCCGCCGCGGTGTTGTTGAAAGTGCTGTACGACTCAGGAGACAGCGGTGTCCCGCCATTGCCCGTCGTGCCCGGCATGCGCGGAATCCGCGGATCCGTAATGGCCGCAAAGGGCGTGTTGAGCAAATTCGCATTCTTGCCGAGCGTCAGTCGCTCATATGTACGGTTGCGCTGACCGCTCGTGTTGTCCGTGTAGTAATTCCAGAAAACGAAATCAGCGGGTACCTGAGTCGCAAATGCGATCGCGGCCGTTTTGTCATTCTTGTCGAGCGCCGCGCGAGCAGCACCGACGAGAGCGAAGTTTCTCACTGAATCCGCAGCGAGAAGATTTGCTGCTACAACTGGATTCAATGTCTGCTGATAAGTCTTGTATGCATTCGCAACAGTGATCGCTTCCTGAAACCGCGCGATTGCGTCAGTGAAAATCTCTTCGGGTGTTTTAGGAACGCCGAGATCGATTGGCGTAGTGCAATTCATCTCGCCCAAGTCGATGTAGCTGTGACCCGCGTACGCAAGCGAGCGTGCTACCCGAAGATCACGCGACGCGGAATCGCCAAGAATTACCTTCAGACGAGCAGCTGCATCCTCTCCGAGGAAACGCGCGCGTTGCAACGGTGCGTACAGAAACGCGTTGATATACGTCATATCGGAATACAGCTCTCGGCGATCGATCTGTCCTTCCTCGATAAACACGGCTCGATTGAACAGCTCGTCAGTGAGCTGACCGTTCCAGTATGTGATCTCCGTGTGCGCAAGCTGGAACGCGTAGATCGGTCCGTTGGCGATCAGATTGGTGTACGCAACATTGTTGACGTCGTCGACCTGAACGGCGCCCGGATTGTCTGCAACGAGGAAATTGCTGCAGGCTTGAACGCCGGCGAAGGCGAGCGCAAGCGCTCCAGCCTTCAAAGTCCGGCCCGAAATAATATTTGAATGTGTCATGATGTGATTGCTCCGCATCAGAACGTAAGGTTGAAGCCTGCCGTCAGTCGCCGCATCATCGGCGCTGCGTAGGCGTCCACACGAACAAAACTGCGACCACCGTAAGTGTTCACTTCGGGGTCAGCCCCTTCGTAGTCGCTCCACAGTTTCAGATTGCGGGCCGAGAAAATGAAAGTGCCGCCACTCGCACCGGTATGACTGATCAGCTGCTGTGGCAGATCAACCGTGAGTGACACTTCTCTGAGCTTTACGAAATCGCCTTTCTGAATCCATTCAGGCGAGATGCCCGTGCTCCGATAAACAGCGAGCTCTCTGAACAGAACTGAATCAGCTCCGGTCACCGGGAACCGCGCCGCCGCGACATTCACGCGTGCGCAGTTGTCATTCGCTGCCTGACAGCGATTTCGCTCCTGAAGATTGAACACCTTGAAGCCGCCCTTGTGATCGAGCAATGCATACACGTGGAAATTCCTGAACAACGTCACAGTGTTCGAGAAGCTGAGCTCGCGAGTCGGCGTTGACGATCCATAATACCGTTTCGCGGTGTCGCCGGCATTGAAGATCGCCGCGCCCGCGGTCGTGAGCATTGCTTCTCCAGCGACGCTTCCGCATGGCTGAATCGCAACACCTGGAGGAGGCTGATCGATTCCGCAGCGAAGTGCCGGCGCCAACCAGAATCCGCCGAGCGGGTACCCGGTGCGATGTTGCTGAACCGAGCCGTAAGCCTGGCCGGTTGGCGTGTCGAGAGTCTTGCCGGGCACGTTGAAGGTCACGAGTCTGTTCTTGTTGGTGGCAATGCTAAGCCGCGTATCCCACGCAGAATTGCCGACCCGGATCGGCGTTCCTGACAATGCGATCTCGAACCCGGTGTTGGTCACCTCGCCGAGATTCGCGAATCGCGTGCTGATAAATCCGGTAGAAGGCGGAATCGAGATCGACTGAAGCATGTCCTTCGTTCTTTTGTTGTAGTACGTGAAGTCGACGTTCACTCGCTCCGACGCAACGCCCATGTCGAAGCCGAGCTCTGTTTCGACTCCACGCTCCGGCTTCAAATCCGGATTGCCGTAGGTCGATGTTCTCAATGCAGACCCGGTTGAAGTTCCGAGGGTCACACGATCGACGGTGTATGTCTGCGGCGCGGAATAGGCCGTTGGTGCTCGGCCCGCTTCGCCCCACGCTCCTCGCAACTTGAGCGAGCTCACGTGCGCGGACTGAAGCATTCCTCTGAAGCGCGGCTCTTCCGACATCACGTATGACATCGAAAACTTTGGAAAGATTATCCAGTTGAAGTTCGTTCCGAACGCCGAGTGGTCGTCTGCTCGGAGGGCGCCGGTGACGAACAGTCTGTCGTTCCACCCGAGCTGTTCCTGTGCGTAGTAACCGACGGAGTTGTTTTCGGTGAACGCCTCACCGCCTGTACTTTTTTGAAGCAAATTCACGAGCGTCACGTCGGGGGCGCCGATACCGATTCCGGTCGCGCGAACAGCTTCGCTCTTGTCAGCGACAACCTGCGATCCAAACTTTGTGGTGAATTCCATCGACGCGCGGGGGTCCCACAGCAATGTGCCCGCGTAATCGAGCGTAAGAATTCGGCGCAGCGGTTCGTTTCTCAGATTCGCGCCGGACGCGGCGTCCGGATCCTGGGAGACATCGATGTCGCCAGGGAGGAAGAGCACCTGCGCCTCAGCGTCGGTATTGTCGATGCCGACCGTTAGCCGATTCTGCATCCATCGCCACGGATTGAGACTCGCTGTTGTCGAGAGAGTAAGACGCTGAGTCTTGGTGAAATTCTTGTAGACATTCGCCTGTGTTGGCGAGATCGTACGCCAACCTTCGTTGCCGGTACCAAGGAGCGATGCGCGTCCGGGTAATCCTCGGCGGGCGCTGAGTAGCAGGCCGTTCGCTGACTCGTCCTGAATCGGCAATCGCAAGCGACCATCCTGCCAGTTCACGTTGATCTGAATGTCGGACTTGTCGTTGGGGTTGAATCCGAAATTCGATCTAACCGACGTTAGCGTGTTGTCGCTGTTGAAGAACACGCCCTGCTCGACGTCGCGACCGCCGGAGACGTAGAACGCGTACTTGTCGCCGCCGCCGCGGAGGTTCATTGAAACGCGGCTGAGGTCCGCTGTCCGAATCGCGCGCGGGTCGCGTGCGAGTGGATTGTCCGTGATCACGGTGTTCACCGGAATTCCCTGACAACCGGGCCACACCGGTTTTTGAGTCGCGTCCAGCGCAGCCTGCTTCGCTGCATCGCAGGTCGTGTAATTGTCTTCGGGCAAAAGATTCCAATGATTCGTTCCACGCTCGCCGCGGAACGACCATTTCATTGCCTGCTGTCCTCTCGTTCCCTTCTTGGTAATGATCTGAATCACTCCATTCGCTGCTTCTGCACCGTAGAGAGTTGCAGCGGCCGGTCCCTTCACCACTTCGATCGACTCGATGTCGTTGGGATTCAGGTTGTTGAGCGCCGACGTGACCTGAGAAGACTGCGCGAGCCCCGCAGTGCCGCCGCCAGTCGCTGCGAATTGTCCGAGGTCGTCGATGTTGTATCGCACGCCGTCGACAAAAACAACCGGCTTGTAGCCAGCGAGTGAGCTCGCGCCGCGAATACGAATTTCACCCGCGGTTCCCGGTATTCCGGACCCTGGAAGAATAGCAACGCCAGGTGTCTTTCCTTGAAGAACTTCAGTGACGTTCACTACAGTTTCCTTTCCGGTCAGGTCAGCGACGTCGAGCTGCGTTATCGAATTGCCGAGAGTTCTTTTCTCCACCGCGCCGCCCGTTCCAGTGACGACGACTGCGTCGAGCTGCGATGCAGCGACGAGCACTTCGAAGTCTGCGTCGACCGAACCGCCCGATGGAACGGTCACCGTCTGTGTCTTTCGATTGTATCCGATACGTCGGACCGAGACGTCGTGGGAGCCCGGAGGAGAAGCAACGGAATACTCGCCGTTGGCATTGGTAACAGTGCGGATTCCGGTTCCTCCGATCATTACTTGCGCGTCGGGTATTCCTCTCTTAGTGACCGCGTCGACGACGTGTCCGCGAACAGTTCCATTAGCTTGTCCGGCGAGCGGTGACGCCAGACCCGTGCAGAGCGCTGCAAATGCGAGCATGCGGCGCGTTACACGTCCGAGTGAGATTCTCGTGACATGCCAGGGCATGTGCCTTCCTCCTGAGTGGGTAGAGTCCCGCGCTCAGTCAGCAAAAGCGCGGGTTGGGGATGGCGTAGTAATTTGGAGAAACAATCCTACGACTCATTCGGATGCGCGGCAAGATTGGACAAACTCTGTACTCAATGTCTCGTGTGTCTCTCATGTGCGTTTCTTTGTCCGTTTTCTACGGACAAGACGTTTCTGCTCAGATGACATCGCGTGAGGCGCGCCCGCGAGCGCGCGACATTGGAATCATCGTCGGCGTTTTGCCTCCGGGAAAAGTGAATTCAATCACCGATGTCGCCGGAGTGCGCGTTGGTCACACCACGATGATTGTCGGCGACAGCATTCGTACCGGTGTGACTGCGATTCTACCGCACGACGGGAATCTTTTTCAGGAAAAAGTTCCGGCCGCAATTTTTGTGGGAAACGGATTCGGAAAGTTGATGGGCTCGACTCAAGTGAACGAGTTGGGAGAAATTGAAACGCCAATCCTTCTCACGAACACACTCAACGTGCCGAGAGTTGCTGACGCGCTTCTCGATTGGATGCTGGCGCTGCCGGGCAACGAACAGGTTCGATCGATCAATCCGGTTGTCGCGGAGACGAATGATGGAATGTTGAATGACATTCGGGGCCGTCATGTCGGACAAGCCGAAGTTTTTTCCGCCTTGAGATCGGCACATGGGGGCCTTGTCGAGGAAGGAACAGTCGGGGCAGGTACGGGAACCGTTGCGTTTGGATTCAAGGGCGGAATCGGGACGTCGTCGCGTGTGATCCCGGTAGGCGCTGGTGGATACACGGTCGGCGTGCTGGTGCAAACGAATTTTGGCGGAGTCCTGACGATGAACGGCGCGCCGCTTGGACAAGAGCTCGGCCAATACTATATGAAGGAGCAGTCAATTCCCGCACCGATGAAGGACCGGGCCGACGGGTCGATAATCATCGTCGTTGCGACCGACGCGCCGATCGATGCGAGAAATCTTCGACGTCTGGCCGAGCGTGCGATGCTAGGGCTCGCACGCACCGGATCGCCATCTACTAATGGTAGCGGCGATTACGTGATTGCTTTCAGTACCGCTCCGGAAAATCGAATCAAAAGCATCACGGGACCGCGTCAGACCACCGCGCTGGGAAACGAATCGATGTCGCCGCTTTTTCTCGCCGTTGTCGAGGCCACCGAGGAAGCTATTTACAATTCATTGCTCCGCGCGACGACGGTTGTCGGTCGCGGTGGCGTTCGCGCAGACGCGCTTCCGATCGATCGAACGATCGAGATCCTCAGGAAATACAACGCGATCAAGAATCGTTAGTCGATGACTTCTAATCTTCTCGTCATCGAGAATTAATCCCGAAGCGCCAAACCCTTTACTACCTTGAGCGGGTCAAATTGCAGACGTAAAAACCGTCTGCGAAGACGAATGTTTATTCCCGTGATGTAAAGGTTTGGAAGTCTCGAAACCCGCAGAACCGTAGCTGCGTAAAGCCCGATAACATCTGCGCCGGTCCGCGCGGAAGAGTGATCATATACCGTCTCGAGAGACTCCCATGAAGCGCATCGCGATCATCCTCGGCCTCCTCATTGGCTCGGGCGTACGCCCCGCACACGCACAAAACCAGCCCGCAGGCGCTCCGCCTGGAGGCGGCCAGCCACCCGCGCCCGCTGGCGAAATCCGGGGTGTTGTAACGGACACGGCAGCGAAGGCTCCCATTCCACGACCATCGATCACGGTCCGAAGCGCGCGTGACTCCGCAGTTGTTGCGGGTGCAATCGGCAACGCCGACGGCACATTCCGAGTTCAAGGTCTTCGTCCTGGGGCGTATCGAGTGCGCGCAACTTCGATCGGTTATGGTCCGCGCACGCAGACGATCACGATCGCTCCCGCTTCGCCGCAGGCGACTGCGAACTTCGAGCTGTCACGAGTTGCTGTCGCGCTATCCGACGTTGCGGTTACAGCCGAGCGGTCAACGGTTACGGTCGAGGCGGACCGTAACGCGTATCGGGCCAAGGAGCTCGCGCCCTCGGCAGCAAACGCTCACGATATTCTCGAGCACGTTCCGTCGGTGATGATCGATGGCGAAGGCAAGATCAGTTTGCGTGGAAACGAGAACGTCGCAATTCAGATCAACGGCCGCCCCGCACCAATTACGGGCGCGCAGCTGACGACCTTCCTCAAAGGACTCCCTGCAACCATCGTCGAGAAAATCGAAGTCATTCCGAATCCATCGGCGAAGTACGACCCGGAAGGAATGGCGGGCATCATAAACATCGCGCTCAAGCAAAACGCCGACCTTGGTGTGAGCGGGGGAATGAACGCGAGCGGCTACCAGGTCGGGCGCTACAATGCGTCCGGCAATCTCGGATATCAGAGTGGACCCTGGACGACGTTCAGCAGTCTCGGATTCAACTCTGACGACCGTGGTCTCACAGGCCTCAACAGCCGCCAGGACCTACACGCGTTCGGAACGTTCCCCGCTTTCACCAATCAGAACATCCTCGGTGAAACTGGTCAGGACGGACAGAACTTCACGACCAGCGTCGATTACAAGTTCAACAAACGGGACAATCTTACGAACGCACTTGTGGTGAGCCATCGCACGTCGAGCGAAGGATCCGACGCTGCATACACGGAGCTCAACTCGACCGGCGGATTACTCGGACAGTACGATCGCCTTCGTAACACGAGTGCGAAATCGTTGCTGTACGATTACGATGCCGTCTGGAAGCGTGTTGTAGAGCCCAAAAAGCAGGAATTCTCAACGGAGATGCGCTACAATCGGTCGGATGACGACGATGTGACGCGGCAGTGGAAGACGCCGCTCCTCAGCAGTGCGGCGAGAACTGAGTTCGAGAACGATACGAACAACTCGCTGACGCAGACGCTCACGGGGCAGTTCGATCATATGAAGATGTTTGCGCCGCGCACGAAGCTCGAATCGGGATACAAGGGCCTCCTGCGTTGGCTCGACCGCGATTATCTCGTCGAAAAAGATTCACTCGGTACCGGGAACTTCCTGAAGAGCAACCTGAGCAACGCGTTCAACTTCAATGAAGACGTTCAGCAGGTGTATGGTGTCCTCAGCCAGGGATACGGGAATTTCGATCTCCAGGCAGGCGCGCGCGGTGAGTACGCCAGGCGCGACTTCAAGCTTGGCAAGGATGACTTCCCGTACGGGAAGTACGCCGTCTATCCGAGCGCTGCCGTCAATTACAAGGTGAGCGACGTAACGAGCGTGAAGGCGAGCTATTCGCGCCGAGTGCGTCGTCCCGGGACGCAGGAGTTGAATCCATTCCCGCAATACTTCGATGTACAGAACGTATTTATCGGCAATCCGAGACTGGATCCGGAGTACACAGACGCGCTCGAGCTGGGCTGGGTGCGCACAGGTCAGCTCGGGCTACTACAGCTGTCGCCCTTCTACCGTCATACGCACAACAGCATTCAAGTGGATGTAAACACCGATGCTATCCTCGACGGCCGCAAGGTTACGACGATCAGCTTCAAGAATCTCGCGAAGAGCGATTCGTGGGGAACGGATCTTAACGGTCAGCTTCGTCTCGGACCGAAGCTCAACCTCTTTACCGGATTCAACGTCTTCAAGATTGTAACGGACGGTGGATCGACGTCGTCGCTGCAGGCGAACGGTGTCACATGGTCGTATCGCGTCAACCTGAACTCTCAGCTCACCAAGACGTTCTCGCTTTCGGCGCAGAACTTCTACCGTGCGCCGATGAACTTCCCGAAGGGACGATTCTCCTCGTTCAGCGCCACGACCTTCTCGTTCCGTCAGAAGATTCAGGGTGATGCGATGAGCGTGAGTTTGCGGTTTGTCGATCCGTTCAACCAGCAGATGTTCAAGGTACGGATTGGAGACAACAACATCGTCCAGGTTACCGACCGCGCTTTTGGAGTGCGCGGAACGTTCCTCACGTTCCAGTACAATTTCGGTCAGACACCGAAGATCAAGATCCCGCAGCCCGAGCAGCAACCTCAAGCACCGGCATTCCCTTCGGGCTGATTGTTGGTTTAAGAACAACTACAGGTCCGAGGTATTAGGAACCGAGGTTGCCAGGTACGAGGTGAGGTCTCAGACCTAACCTCACGCCTGGTTACCTCGGCCCCTGAGACCTCGGACCTTTAGTTGTTTTTTTCTTATTGACCTTCCCACAAGAGATGTACCGCCTATCTTGAACGTGTTATCGATGCGTGCACGTAACTCCGGTGGCGGGATAAGGCGGGCGCCGCTGTGCAGGTGCCGTGTCCCACTCCTGCAGTTCCGCCCCAAGATAGGAAGCACACGCCATGGCAATCTGGAAGGAACAGACCTCGGCAACGAAAGACGCTCCGCCCATCTCGCCGGTTCGACCCGCCCCGACCCAGTCGGAGCTTAGACCCGATCTCGATCCGAGCTACGACACGCCACGCCGACCGGCCGCATCGTCGACGTCCGATGAGAACAAGGAATCGGTAATCGCTGCCGGCCTTACGATCGAAGGCAAGATCGAAGGGGCAGGCAGTGTTCGAATCGCCGGAAACTTCCAGGGCGATGTGCACGTGAAAGGCAATCTCACCATCGAGCAGGGAGCAAAGCTCACCGGTGGAGTTCGCGCTGCAACCGTGATCATCGGGGGCGAGCTCGAGGGCAACATCGACGCGGCGTCGCGCGTCGAGCTTTTGCAGAGCGGCGTTCTGAACGGAAACCTCAACGCAGGCTCTCTCACAGTCGCAGCGGGCTCGCGCATGCGCGGTCAGGCTGAATTCGGCTGGGAGTCCAAGCCAAGTCGTTCCGACATGAGAATGGAGAGCGGCTCGGCGGCATGAGCACCGCGCGTGTCAGCGCGCCGGGCGCGACGCGCAGTTGTCCGCACTGCAGGGCGACGATTCTCGAGAGCGCCAACGTCTGCCCGATATGCCGGCATCATCTGCGGTTCGACCAGCGGATGACGGAGAGTGCGCATCCAAGTTTCTCGGGATTGCGCGTCGAAGGCACGATCCGTCATCCGCAGGTCGGCGAAGCGTGGGAGTACTCGATGATGCTCACGATTCGAAACGAGCGCGGAGAAGAAATCGCGCGACAGCAGATAGGAGTAGGTGCGCTGCAACCCGAGGAGCAGCGCACCTTCACTCTTTCCGTGGATGTGTTCACACCAGAACAGAAAAAAGTTTCCGGTAACGGCGGCGGTCGCTAGTTGTCGGTTTTCAGTAATCAAGCTCGAAGCGCATTGGGTCCGCAGGCTGACGCGTATGTAGCGTCGGTGCTTGAAGCGCTGGGCGACCGCGATCCGCTCGAAGTCATGCGCGAAACTCCAACGAAACTTCGAGCGATCGTATCGAAGCTACCCGCGAGCGCAATCACCGCGCGCGAAGCACCGGGCAAATGGTCGATCGGAGAAGTCATTCAACATCTTGCCGATTCCGAGCTGGTAGGAGCGAATCGTTTTCGGATGGTCATGGCGCACGATAGTCCGCCGCTTCTTTCGTACGACCAGGATTTGTGGGCGGAACGACTTCGATATTCTGAGTCGAACGTGAGCGACGCACTCGAGGAATTCTTCTCGATACGTCGTTCCAACGTGCGATTGTTCGAGCGCGCCTCGGAATCGGATTTCGAGCGTGTCGGCATGCATTCCGAAAGGGGAGAAGAATCCCTCCGCCGTCTATTGAAGTTGTACGCGGGTCACGATCTCGTGCACTTGCGTCAGATAGAGCGAATTCGAAGGGCGGTTGGCGCGACCGACTGAATTGGCCTCGAGCACGACGTTCGCAGATTACTTCACGAAAGGAAGCAACCATATGAAGAAGAAAGGACATCCCTCCATACCCGACTTCTCGACCAAACGGCCCGGGGCACCTGTAGCAGACGCGTCGCTGCCGAAGGTCAAACCATTGCGGCCTGCGCCGATACCCGGAGGCAAGCCGCACTCCACTTCGAAAAAATCCGGACGTCGGGGCGCATAGGAGTCGCGAGTCATGGCAGAGCAGAAGAGGCCTCTCGCCGGTCGTGTTTTCCGATGGACATTTGCCGGTGGCCCGACGGCGGGGAAAACCTACGAGCACACATTCAACACCGACGGGACAGTCACTTTCAAGGAAGTCGGTGGAGCTGCACCAGGTGCTGGTGGCGGCGCTCCACAGATGCCCGGCCCGAAGTACGCTGCATTCGAAATCGCGCCGAACATTCACCTCGTCTCATACCTGTCGAGTCACGGATACACTCTGACCGTCGCGATGAATCTTGCTTCGAAGAAACTCCACGGATTCGCGTCGAACGACAAAGAGTGGTATCCGGTAGAGGGAACAGTCGAGGTCGTGAAGTAGTTACATAAGAATGGTTTTCGGCCTGTTTGCCGAGCGTCGCCGCGAGCGACTCCGGGCCCAGCTTTTTCCCTCTGGATGGCGCGGAATTCTCGAGCGGAATCTCGCATTTTTTCGGCGCCTGTCTGAAGCAGATAGAGAGGAGCTACTCGGTCACGTCCAAGTCTTTCTTGCGGAAAAACATTTCGAAGGGGCCGGTGGACTCGAGCTGACCGACGAGATCCGCATAACGATTGCGGCGCAGGCGTGTCTCTTACTGCTTCATCGAAGGACGGATTACTATCCGGAGCTCACATCGATCATTGTGTACCCTACCGGATATACGGCTAACGAAGCTCGGCACATCGGCGGCGGAGTCTGGGAGGAAGGTCCAGAGGATCGACTCGGCCACACCGCAAGTCATCTGGGCGCGCTCGTGCTTGCCTGGGATGCTGCGCGCAGGGGAGCTGCCGATCCGGCTGACGGCCAAAACGTCGTGCTTCACGAGTTCGCGCACCAGCTCGATTTCGAGAACAGAAACGCCGATGGAACGCCGGCTCTGGAGACTCACGCCGAGTATCTCGCGTGGGGGCGTGTGATGAGTGCGGAATTCGATGAGCTTAGAAGGGCGGAATTGACTGGCGTTCCGACGGTGCTCGATGCGTACGGAGCCACAAATCCGACCGAATTCTTCGCGGTCGCGACTGAAGCGTTTTTCGAGCGGCCTCGCGCATTACGTGACAAGCATCCGGGACTGTACCGGGAGCTTCAAAAATTCTATCGACAGGACCCCGTCGGATTTTCTTCGGAGCCAGTGGGCCGATAGGTCTATATCTCGTGACAAGCGGCGCGCCGCCAGTTATAATGTGAATCGGATTTCGGAGGCCCTCAGATGTTTTCCACCCCGCGGAGCACAGCATTAGTCGCGCTGTGCGGCTCGATATTTTTTACCGCTGCAACGGTATCTGCTCAGCAGCCGGTTGCACGCGATGCAGACGGAAGAAAGGCCACGGTCGCGTTCGTCGGACCTACGGTGCTACAAAACATTTCGACGCTGCCGCGGACGGTGGAAGTAAATCTCACGGCCGAGCCCGCAAAGATTTCGTTGCGGCCGGGGGTCACGACTGAAGTCTTCGCGTATAACGGGAAGATTCCCGGACCGACGCTCGACGTTCGCGAAGGCGATCACGTCATAATCCATTTTACGAACAAGCTGAGTGAGCCCACCACAGTTCATTGGCATGGGCTTCATATCCCCGCCATTGCCGATGGAAGTCCGTTCCACCCGATCGGCCCGGGTCAGAAACACGATTACGTCTTTACGATCGCGAAGGGAACGGCCGGCACTTACTGGTATCATCCGCACCCCGACATGCGGAGCGGCTATCAGGTCGCGCATGGATTGTATGGTGGAATCATCATCCGCGCAGCGGATGATCCACTACCGCGCTCACTTCCCGAAAAGCTGATCATCCTTGGCGACAATCGCTTCAATCCGGATGGCTCGATCGACTGGTCGGACAGACGCTCGCCGCAGGGGATTATCGACGAGGAGAATGGGCGCGAAGGCAACCTGCTCTTCGTCAACGGCGAAATCATGCCGACGATCAAGATCCGGCCGGGTGAAGTGCAACGATGGCGGGTGGTGAATGCATCGGCTTCGCGCATTTATCGACTCGCGCTTCAGGGACAAACGCTGCTGCAGGTCGGCACTGACGGTGGATTGTTCGAACATCCTTCCGAAGAAAAAGAAATCCTTCTCGCCAACAGCGAGCGCGTGGAGTTTCTCGTGCGCGGAAGTGACAAACCCGGAAGTGTCAGCTTGCTCGAGACACTTCCATATGATCGTTACGCACCGCAAACGCGTCCGACCGATTGGAACAAACCGCTTCCGTTGCTCTCACTCGAAACCACGAACGACGAGCCCGTCGCTCCTGTTTCCATTCCCTCGACCTTGCGGCACATACCGATTCTTGATACAACCAGGGTCACCGCGAGACGTGTTGTCACTTTGTCGCAGGGTCTGATCAACGGAAAAACGATGAGCATGAGCCGGGTCGACATAACGGCTCCGCTCAATGCAACAGAGATTTGGCAGATCGAAAATGTCGTTGGAATGGATCATCCATTTCATTTGCACGGATTTCAATTCCAGGTGTTGGACCGAAACGGAGTACCGGAAAAGGACAGGCGCTGGAAGGACACTGTGAACGTGCCGAAGCACGAGACTGTGCGCTTCGTCGTTCGATACGATGACAATCCAGGTCTGTGGATGTTCCACTGCCATATCCTTGATCACGAGGATCATGGAATGATGGGAGTGTTGCAGGTCAAATAACTCCGAGGAGGGGAAGCCGTGATTCCACCGTCGCGCCGCCGTCCGTTCGTTTGGCTCGCACCGATATGTGCGATTCTCGCAATTGCTTCGTTTACAGCGTTTACTACTACGACTACGACGGCCACGAATGACATGCGCGTCGCGCAGGGGTCGCAAGCTCAGATCCGGCTCGGCCGTCAGCTCGTGATGGAGCATGCGTGCAGCGAGTGCCACGGAGGAAACGACAATCCTGCCGCACCGGGGTGGCTTGACGGCGTTCGTAGTCCGATTCAGGAATTCAAAATCGGACCGTGCGCCGTTGATCCGAATGCCCAGCCCTGTTTCACTACGCGTCCAAAGAACATCACGCCTGACAATGAAACCGGAATCGGAAAGTATAGCGAGCGCCAGATATTCAACGCGCTGCGATATGGACTTCGTCCGGAAGAGACGCCAGATGTAAAGATCACTTCGACGACGCCGGGACAGGGCAACTTCCCTGCGAATCCGAAATATCTCGCGCCCCCGATGCCGTGGAATGCGTGGCGGCACATGCCGGATGAGCAGCTATGGGCAATTGCGGCGTATCTCAAGCGCGGACTCAAGCCGTCTGTTCACAAGGTCCCGGACAGCGATCGTCCCCCGGACGCGTGGGCGAGCTTCATGACGGCGGAGAACATTGGTACATATCCGGCGGTTGCGTATCCGACGGCGAACGAGAATGTTGGCCCGGGGTCGCGAGCGCAGATCATGCGCGGGAGGTATTTGGTAATTAGTCATGACTGCTCCGCGTGTCACGGAGGTGCCGATCCGGCGTCGAAGGGTTGGCTGGCCGGCGTCATGAGTCCCGCGCAGGAATTTAAAATCGGACCGTGCGCAGTCGATCCCAAAGCACAGCCGTGTTTTACTACGCGCCCGAAGAACTTGACTCCTGACAACACAACCGGGACGGGAAGGTTCAGCGAACGTCAGATTTTCAATGCACTGAGGTACGGCCTGCGACCGGAAGAGACGCCGGATGTTCAGATCACCTCAACGACGCCGGGTAAGGGCAACTTCCCGGTGAATCCGCACTATCTTGCGCCGCCGATGCCGTGGCCGTCGTGGCGTCACATGCCGAACGCTGATCTCATGGCAATTGCGGCTTATCTCAAGCACGGCATCAAGCCCGTGAGCAACAAGGTTGCGGACAGCGAGGGGCCGCCTGATTTCTGGGTGAGCAGCTACACTCCGAAGGATATTGGAACATACCCTGCGCCCAAGTACCCGACAGTGAACGAAAAGTAAGGAGCGATTGAGCGATTGAGCGATTGAGCGATTGGGCGATTGAGCGATTGGACGACAGAGCGATTGGGCGATAGCGCAACATGCGCGATTCGATCGTCGCTTATCGCTGGTCGTCTTATCGCTCTATCGCTCTATCGGATTCTCGCGTAGTAGCCGAGCAAGAAACGCTTCGTGTCGCGCGAAGAGTTTCGCATTCTTGTAAATACCGGCTTTCCTGAATTTGCGCTTGAGTGATTCGCGATCCTTCTCATCTACTTCGGCGAGATAAGTGACGGATGGCGAGGGCGGAATCGTAAATCCATTCCAGCTCATGAAATTCAGAATGTTGCCGATGATATGCTCGGCACCATCTTCGGCTCCGGTGATGACGATTCCGCCAACCTTGTTGGCGAACCTGGATTTTCCTGTCTCGAGCAACTCGTCATTCAATTCATCGAGTCGCTCGATAATCCGCTGAATGAGCGATGATTGAATTCCCCACCAGACTGGCGTGGCGAAAATGATGATGTCGGCCACGAGCATCTTGTTCAGAATCTTCGGCCAGTCATCGTTATCGATTTCAGTTTTGGTTCCAGCCTGAATGTCATAATCTCGAAGGCGCACGATCTCGCTCTCGACATTCTCCTGCGATTTCAAAACCCCTGCGACAATTTCACAAAGAACATGCGTGTGCGAGAGCACCTGCTTTTTCTTTAGTGTACCGAGAAGGAAGATTGCTTTGAGTGGCTGGGTCATATTGGCGACATCACAGGGCAAAAATCCTTCCCAAAGCTCCCTGGAGGGCTACTATTGATGCCGCTTTGGGTGCCGACTCGGCGTCCAAATTGCACTGGGAGGGCGTTATGCCCGTTGTGAGTAACGTCATCGATGTCCTGACACAGGGATCGAATCGTCCGCTGCGGCGGTTACTGGCGTATTACGCAGTCATAGTCGTGCTCGTCGTGGTTTTCTACATGCTCTCCCCGCGAATCGTTCTGCTGGTTGCCGGCAAGGGCCTTCGCGAAGTCGCAGGCACACCGCAAGTTCTCGAAGACGCGTTGAGCGGCGCCGGTGCTGTGATACCAGGATTCGGTCCGGGATCATTCGGTGAGCTGACGATCGTCACACTTCTCATTCTGGTCGGGACACTTGTAATCATGACGCCGGTCACGTGGGTTTACATGTCCGCGCGATCCGTTCCGGGTCACAGTCAGGGAATCGTACAGACGTTGATAATTCTTCCGCTGGTTGTTGCAGGAATCATCATCGTCGTGCAGAACAGCCTCGCGCTGGCGTTCAGTCTCGCCGGCGTCGTGGGGGCTGTACGATTCCGAACGACATTGCGCGACACGCGTGATCTCGTGTTCATCTTTCTGAGTATCGCTGTGGGATTTGCAGCCGGGGTGCAATCACTCGCGGTGGGCGCGCTCGTATCCATTGTTTTCAACCTCGTCATTCTTCTGACGTGGCGTTACGACTATGGCCGCAATGTCCTGACGCCGACAGCGGCATCACAGTGGTCGGGACCGCTCGAGACGCTTGCTTCATCTACTGGCGACGGCCAGGGCCAGGTACCCGATCGTGATCTGGTACTTGCCCTGACACCGTCGAAGGCAGAAGTACTCGCCGACCGATTCGACCGCGTGGCAAAGACGCTGGGAAAGAAAAAGAAAAAGCCGCGGTTCAACGGGGTCATAACTGTCACAACCGACAGTCTGCCGGAAGCACAGGCAGCGATCGAGCCGGTTCTCGAGAAAATGACAAAGCGATGGAAGCTCGATGAAGTAGTGACTAACACCGGAAAGCCGTCAGAGATCTACTATCTCATTCGTCCAAAGAAAGTCGTCACGCGAGACGAGCTTCTTACCGGAATCCATGACCACGCCGGCAACGTCATCGAATCGGTCGATCTCGAGACATCCGAGCAGGCCGGCGAACAAGACGTAACGAAAGCATGACTCACGCGCGTGGCGTTTTGCTTCTGTTGAGTCTCCTCACGCCGACGGTTAGTTGTCGAGAAACTCCTGAAGCTCGGGCCGCTGAGCTCCGCGGTGTTCAACGCACCCGGAAGCACCAGCTCGAGCAACGCCTCGCAAAAGCGGACGCAAATCCGGGGAAGGCTGCGCCCGTCGCAATGTGGTACCTGCCTTCGGAGCTGAAAGAAATCTCCGGCCTCGCGCTCACCAAAGATGGCCGCTTGCTGACGCACGATGACAACGTTGGCAGGATTTACGAGATCGACCCGAAGAGTGGAATCGTGTTGAACGAGTTCACCCTTGGCATCGGCGTTCAGGGAGACTTTGAATCGATCGCGATTGCAAACGATGAAATCTTTCTTCTCAACAGCAACGGCGTTCTCTATCGCTTCAAGGAAGGCAAGGAGGGCGCGGGTGTGCCTTTCACATTTGTCGATCTCCGATTGGGTCGCGCGTGCGAGTTCGAGAGCATGGCGTACCAAGCTGACAGCGCGTGGCTCGTGATGCCGTGCAAGAGATCGACAGACAAAAAGACCCAGGACAACCTCGTGATTTATCGCTGGCGGTTACAAGGCCCGGACTCGGCTCGCCTCTCGACGATGAACGTTCCTCTGGCGGAAATCACGAGCCGCACCGGTTGGAAAGGTTTTCACCCGAGCGACATGACAATCGATCCCGAGACTGGGAATTACGTTATCATCTCGTCGCATGAAAACGGTCTCGTGGAGATGACACCCGCAGGCGTTGTCGAGCGAGCGCAACGACTTCCCGGAGATCATGGGCAACCCGAGGGAGTTGCCATTACAAAAGATCGCATTCTGATCATTAGCGATGAGGCGACGAAAAAGCCTGCCTCGATCACTCTTTATCGCTGGCGGCCGTAATGAAACGTAAGACTGCAGTCGCAATTCTAATCGTGATAACGTCAGTCCACGCACAGTCACAGACCACAACAGTGGGGAAGGATAGCGTGACGGTAGTCGCCGGACCCGACTTCGCCGCGGGCGGTTTTCACCGTTGGCTCCTCGGCGATAACTACCGTGATCTGTGGACGACGCCGATAAAAGTTCCGGTTCTTGACCTCCATTCGTTTGCCGGCGGACTCAAGCCGCTCGAGAAAGGAGGCGGCGCGCAAACGGTATCGCTCCGCTTCATTGCCCCCGACAGCACCGAGTGGGCGTTTCGATCGATTCTCAAGCGCGTCGGTGTTCTTCCGAAGGAGTACGAAGGCACCGTCATCTATTACATCTTCAAAGACGAAGGAAGTGCATCGCATCCGACGAGTTTCGCGGCGGCGGTTCCGATGGAGGATGCTGCTCAAGTCCTGCATCCCACAGGAACATTGGTTGTCATGCCCGATGATCCAATACTCGGGGATTTTCGAAAGGAATTCGCGGGGCTGCTTGGGGAAATCGAGCAACGGCCCACGGTTCCAAAGGACGGTCCGGCATTCGCCGGCGCTTCGAAGATCATCGGCGCCGAGGAGCTGTTGAAGCAGATCAACAGCAATCCTGACGATCAGGTCGACGCACGGAAGATGTTGAACGCCCGGCTGCTCGACATGGTTTTCGGCGACAACGACCGGCATCCTGACCAGTGGAAGTGGGCACGCTTCGGAAAAAAAGATGACGCACCGTGGGTTCCGATAGCCACCGATCGCGACAAAGTCTTTGTTTCGTACCGAGGAGCTCTGATCAGCCTCGCGCGAAAGGCCCTTCCCAATCTCGTCACGTTCGACAGCACGTATCCTGAACCAACTGCATTGTTCAACAATGCCACCGATTTCGATCGGAGAATGCTCGTCGGATTGGACAAATCGGTATGGGATTCGGTTGCGACTTCGCTCACGAATGCTCTCTCGAACTCGGTCATCGATAGCGCAATGCGCTCGATGCCGCACGAATACGCGGCGTCTTCGCGTGTAATTGGCGAGAAAGTCAAGGCACGACGCGACGGCCTCCGCGCCGAGGCAGATCATTACTACGACATACTCTCGCGCGTGGTGGACATTCACGCCACCGACTCGGCAGACAAGGCAACGGTGGTTCGCTCTGCCGATGGAATCGTCGACATTCAGATACAGCACGGGAACGATCCTCCGTGGTTCAGTCGTCGGTTCAACGCGGCGGAAACAAGCGAGATTCGTCTTTATCTGCACGGCGGCGATGACAATGCAGTCGTCACTGGCAATGTGCGCAGCAGTATCCCCGTGCGGATCATCGGCGGAAATGGAAACAACACTCTCGTCGATCAATCGGTAGTGGGCGGACATCGGAATCCAACACGGCTCTACGACGTCGGGAATGTCACGGACAACGTGTACAAACCGGACAGTGTCGACATGAATGCAAATCTGGACAACGCGCTGAATCACTCATTCAATCGACGTCCATGGTTGCCCGCCTATGGAACGCTTATTCCTCCGCAGCGGGACTACGGTTCGTCCGTTCGTCCGTCCATCAGCGTGAGAACCGGACGCAATCTCGGAGTAGTCACGAAAGTTGGGGCGACCCGATACGTATACGGGTTTCGTGACGTTCCTTACTCGAGCATGATGTCAGGGCAGGTCGGTCTATCAACCACCGGCCGCTATGTAGTCATCCTGGGAGGCGACAAACGATTCGAGAGCTCTCAAGTTCACATCCCGTTCGATGCCAGTGCGTCGCAGATCGAACAGGTGGAGTTCCGCGGCTTCGGGAACGATGTTCCCGATTTGCGCGGCAAGCCGTACGAAGTGAAACAGACTCAGCTCTCGCTTCGACCTGCAGTCGGATTTTCGCTCAATCAACTGAGTGACATTTCGGTCGGTCCGATCGTTCGTTATACCAGCACCGATAGCTTGGGCGGGACGATAGCCCACAATGACCGGGGCAGCTTCATCGCCGGAGCACGGCCACTCGGCTTTCCTCATTTCGGCCAGGTGGGCGCACAAATCAAGCTTCACTACGACAGCAAGTATGCGCCGCTGCCTGATACGCTCCGCCCGCGCGCGGTTGTGGACATCGTTGGAAGCGGATACCCCGCTGCGTGGGACGTAAAGAATTCCTATGAGTCGATCTCGGGCGTGGCTGAAGGATTTTTCACACTCCCGGCGAAGAACCGTCCAGTGTTGGCGTTGCGCGCTGGTGGCAAGAAGTTATTTGGCGGCGACTTCCCGTATTTCGACGCCGCATATATTGGTGGCTCGAGTTCGCTCCGCACCGAAGAGCGCCAGCGGTACGCCGGAGATGCTTCACTTTATGGTACGACGGAGCTTAGAGTTCCCATCGCCAAGTTCCCTCTCATAGTTCCGCTGGATGTTGGATTGCTTGGATTCCTCGACGTCGCCAAGGTCTATGTTGATGGAGATTCTCCCGGCGGCTGGCACAAGGGCACAGGAGGAGGCTTCTGGGTCGGATTCCTGAATCCAGGAAAGAGCCTGAACGTTCTCTTCACGAATAACTCGAATAGGAGGGTAATCTCGAGCTTCGGGTTTGCGTTTTAGACGGACCGCATTTTCTCTCTTCCTGATTACCTGCTATCGGGAGGAGAAGCCGACTCAACCACCTCCACCGGCTGACGCGCCCGCAAAAGAAATCGCGCTCGCGGGCGCTGCGGTTCTCATCGGTGCCGGCGACATCGCATGGTGTGGCACGATTGGCGACGAAAGGACGGCGATGATTGTCGATAGCGTGCTTCGAGATGACAGTGCCGCAAAAGTCGAGAATGCCGTCTTCACGATGGGGGACAACGCCTACCCATCGGGGCGGCAGGGATCGCGAGATAACTTCACGCGCTGTTTCACGCCGTCGTGGGGTACAACACGTATTATGCGATTCATTCATCCGGCGACGGGCAATCACGATTTTCAGACGACGAGCGGCCGAGGCTACTACGCTTACTTCGGTGATCGAGCTGGTCCGAGCGGAAAAGGGTTTTACAGCTACGATCTCGGCAAATGGCATTTGATCTCGCTGAACAGCGAGATTCTGAGTAGTCCTTTGTACGATCCGGCACTCGCAAAGTCGCAGGACGAATGGCTGCGCAAAGATCTTGCTGAACACAGCAAGCCGTGCACGCTCGCATATTGGCACCGGCCGCTTTTCAGCTCAGGAGTTCACGGTCCGAGTCCGGAGGTCCAGCGTTTCTGGAATATTCTCTATGCAAATGGAGTGGATCTGATCATCAACGGACACGAGCATCATTACGAGCGGTTTGCTCCGCAAACTCCGACCGGAACGCCTGATTCGGGAAAAGGGATCGAGCAGATCATTGTGGGCACGGGCGGAGCTGACCTTCGCATCGTCCATGACCCGTCCGCTCGTAACTCACTGGTTCGGATCACCGGTCATCACGGAGTAATCAAGCTCACGCTTGGCGACGGAGAATATCGTCATGCATTTCTCGACGTAGATGGTCGTGTGTGGGACCGAGGCGGACGCAAATGCCATTAGACGAAACGCCTCCTGATGAAGTTGTCGCTACAACTCGCGAGCGTCTGTATCGTCAGCACATCTACTCGGCGCATTTATTCGCGGAGCGCGCGAACGCGCTGGAAGGGCATGAGCCCGCGGAAATCTCCGAAGAAGATCGATGGCGACATCGCGCATACGTCAGCGGAGCAATCTTTGCTGCTGCTGCGTTTCTCGAAGCGTCGATCAACGACCTCTACATCGAGATGCAGAATCTCAGTCAGTCGGGCCAGCCGCGCCTTCCCCCTCGCGAGCAGGCGTTGCTGAGTCGCGTTTGGCCGGAGGTGTCGGGGTCGCCGATACTGCATAAGTATCAAGTCGCATTGTCGCTCGCAGACGCCGACAGTTACGATGAGAACAAACCGCCGTATGTAGATGCCGACAGCTTGTTGAGATTGCGCGATGCACTACTGAGCTGCAACGCGGAATGGGAGGACAAGAAAGGAAAAAGCCAATCTCTGGAGAAAAGACTCAAGAACAAGTTTCTGCCGAACACACTGGCGTCACGAGGTGATCCGTGGTTTCCGGATCGTTGCCTGGGCGCAGGCTGTGCGATTTGGTCGGTGAAGACCGTGCAGATCTTCAGCGATGATTTTTGTCACCGGATGGGAATACCGATTAGAGCACGAGTTGGGCGAGAAAGAGTTGCATAAGGCCTAACTACAGGTCCGAGGGGCCGGGAACGAAAGGCCTCAGGTCGCAGGTGAGGTGGGAGCCTGAAACCTCACCTGTAACCTGGCAACCTCGGCCCCTAAGACCTCGGACCTGTAGTTAGCCCGTTCTCAAAGTGTTATTTCCCCCCATTCTGTTTCGGCGGTGCAGTGTTGAACGCCGCGAGGTGTACCACCTTCCCATTGTGCGTTAGCGCTCCACCGCAAATCTCCTCAGTCTCGACACGCAGATCTTCACCGAGTCCGATAGCCGGGAAACTTTGCGCCTCCAACTCGAGAATAGAATCGAGCAATCGCGTCGCCTCTGATTCGTCCGCGCCGGAAACGGCGGTGTGATTCGCCAGCGCGTCGAGTGCGTAGCTGCGCACGATTTTCGGCAGGTACGTCCCGAGTGTCTCTGCACAGTCGAAGATCTCGACTCCCGCTGCGCATCCGTTGATCGCGAAGATCGCTCCGATTTGTCCCTTCTGGGGCTCGATGCCTTCGAGGTAATCGTCGATGTGATCCTTCTGGCTCTCGTACACGTCGCGAATTGCGTGCGTCGGAGAGATGTGACCGAGCTTGTTCGAGATGATCCCGATGGCGTTCCACACTCCGCCTTGATCGCTCATCCTCGTACCCAGGCGCGAGAGGGAACTCGTGACGTCTTTCATCTTCTGCGCACGCGCCTGGTGGAACATCACGTCAGGGGATTCGCTGAACTCTCGCGGGCGAAGATTGTTCGGTCCGCTCTGGTATCCCCATCGCCCGCGCTCGACGCACGAAACGGGAATCGGAATTGTTTTCATCCCCGGTGCGAGAATCGTCAAGTTCGCGATTCGATTCTGTCGCGCGCCGATCAGCTCCTCTCCGTCGAGTATCAGAACCGGAACCACCCCGAGATTTTCGATCGCGAGCTTCGGAACGCTTCCTCCCTCGGAGATTTCCGTCACTTTGCCTGCGCCCGTCTTGATCGCGGCGCCCACAGGCATGTACTGGGCGGGCGAGGTGTCTCCCTCTGAAAAAAGCGGGAAGATCGTGAGATTCCTTCTGCTGATGCTGCGCCCTACACGAACGCGTGGTGCTACTTCCTTTAGCTTTGGCATACGCCTCCATTGGTGCGGAATTCGCTCCGTGCCTCTTGCGGGCTACAAGCCCGCGGCCATAAGTTCTCAGCAGATGCTAACGACGCTAGTAAGCACTGCTCACACGCAACGTTAACATGGATCCAAAGAAACCGCAATCCGTACCCCCGCCATCCGCCCAGGCGGAGCAAAGCCAGCAAACACGCGCGAAACTGGTAAGCGAAGCAACGCGGCTGCTGGAGACGGGCGGTTACGAGACTCTGAGCCTTCGATCCGCAGCAAAGGCGGCCGGACTGTCACCGGCTGCTCCGTATCGACATTTCGAGCACGGCGCCCCGGAGCTGCTTGCGGTAGTGGCCGAGTCGGGCTTCAAGGACATGATCGCGGAGCTCGAACGGGCGGCCAAATCATCCGAGTCCTCATCGCCGCGCGAGCGAATCATAGACGTCAGTCTCGCGTATGTGCGTTTCGGAGTGGACCGCCCCGATCTCTACCGCGCGTTGTTCAGCTCACTGCTCGCTGAACCGCTGGAGATGCACGAACAACTTTGGGAGTCAGGGAAGATCAGCTTCTCGAGTCGAAAAACCTACGAGAGTCTTGCTGCGGTAAAGCAGCGCGCGTTTGAAGTTTTGACCGCGCCGCTTCGTGACGCACAGCAGAAGGGCGCTCTAAAAAAAGGTGACGTCGAAGAATTCGGTCTCGCTCTCGCCGCGCTGGTGCACGGACTAGTCGGCGAGTTTATCGATGAAGGCTTGGGGAGGAGTCACAGCCAGAAGCAACCCTGGTCAAAGGTTCGCAGAGAAATGGCTCGGCGAATGATCGAATTACTTCTTGGAGGATTGGAGAAATAAGCGAGACAAGGAGAACTGCGATTTGCCGCGTCTCCGCGGCAAGTTGCAGTTACGCCGTTCTCCCTATCTCTGTCTCCTCACCGGCTCCCGGTTACCGGGTTCGTCCCCGTTACATCCCGATAGACGGCCACATCTTTTCCCAGCAGGTATTTGTCGAACCAACCGACGATTGCCTCGAGTCTTTCTATTCGGTGCCACGGCTGACCGCTGCGCGAGAGCTCGTGCGATTCACCCGGAAAACGAACCATCGCAGTGGGCCGGTGCAGATACTTGAGCGCCCGGAAGAGCTGCTCGCCTCCACTCTGCGTCGGCGTCCGCAAGTCGGATTCTCCTAGTATGAATGCCATTGGCGTCTGTATTCGATCGACGAAGGTAATCGCCGAACGATCCGCGTATTCCTTCGGATCCTCGAATGGCGGTTTTTTGAACCAGGTCGGATGATAGAGCCAGAAATCCGCGGAATACCAAAACGCTGCCCAATCGGAGATGTCGCGTTGTGATACCGCGGCTTTGAATCGGTTCGTCTGCGTGACTGTCCAATCTGTGAGAACACCGCCGCCGCTTCCACCGGTAACGCCGAGGCGAGTGGAATCGATGTAGCCGCGCTTGATCAGCTCATCCACTCCGGCCATCAAATCCTTGTAATCGTCGCCGGGATACTTGTACTGGATGATGTTACCGAAATCCTGCCCATAACTGGTGCTTCCGCGCGGATTGGGATAGAGAACAACGTATCCTTTTGCCGCCATCCATTGGAATTCGTGATCGAAAACCCAACCGTACGCGGTGTGCGGGCCGCCGTGAATGTTGAGGATCAGCGGATATTTTTTCGACGCATCGAATCCTGGTGGCTTCTGAACCCACGCCTGGATTTTCTTCCCGTCAAAGCTGTTGTACCAGATTTCTTCCGGGGCGGGAGTGTCCAGCTGCGAAAAAAGTTTTCCATTGACGTCGGTGATTCTTCTTTGCTCACCGCCATTTGCACCGACCACGAATAGATCTCCGATATTCGTGGGAGTCGATACGAGCAAAGCGATGGTGCTGCCGTTGCCTGACGCGTCAAATCGCTGAACAGATTGATCCCCTTTTGTTATTTCGACTGGCTTTCCACCATTGACTGGAAAGCGCATGAGATTCGCTCGTCCAGTGATCGTGACCACGTCGACGATACTCGCTCCATCATTAGACCAGATTGGCGCGGTTCCACCAGCCGACCTCGGCGCCGCATTATCGCCACCAATACCTCCTCCGACGTCATAGTCGAAATCAGCGGAAAGGTTCTTTGGTGTCGCGCCGGACGTGAGATCGAGCACGAAAAGATCCGGCTCGTCATACGAGCGAATCGGCTCATTGATGTTCGAGCGAAACGCGATGCGCTTTCCATCGGGACTCAATGACATCTGATTCACGCCGATCTTGACCGCGTTGATCAAACTTGGCGAGCCGCCATCCGCGGAAACTCGATACAAATCGGTATGTGGCAGCTCGTAGTACGGCTCCGCAACGCGTGTCGTTCCGAAAATTATTTCGCGACCATCTCTCGACCATACAAACTCGTTTTCGTCGAAGTTGCCGCTCGTCAATTGCCGAGGCGATGGCTTCTCTTCAGCGGCGCTCGGAATCGCAACGACCCAGATGTGGCTCGGATGACTCGGATCGAGATAACCTTGTCCGTTGAAGCGATAAACCGCGCGAGTGATGTACTTGACGTCGGTCTCGTGACTCGCGTCTGCATCAGTCGTATCGGTTTTTTTCTTTGTGTCTTCCGGGGAAACGCTCGAAACAAATGCGATTCGCTTTCCATCAGGCGACCATTGCGGATTAGCTGACCCTTTAGAGAGCTCTGTGATTTGCGTCGGCTCACCTCCGCTCATCGATAGAATGAAGAGCTGAGGCGGCTGAACTTTTCCGTCCTTCTCGACCGCGCGCACAAAGGCTAGGCGAGTCCCATCAGGCGACCAGCGCGGCTGCGAGTCGCGAATTCCGGACGTTAGTCGCTGCGGCTCGCCGCCTCCGCGAGTAGGAACGCTCCAGAGCGACGTCTCGTATCCGGTGTGTTTCTTGTCGACGACCACACGTACGAACGCGACGCGCGATCCATCTGGTGAAACCTGCGGATCACCGATCCATGTGAAAGCCCAGAGATCTTTTTCGGTAATTGGCCTTTTGTCGGGGGCGAATCCGACAAAAACAAATCCAATCAAAAGTGCAAAAATGGCTCGATAAATCGGGCGGGCGCTCATCGTTGATCCTCGAAATGAAGTCCAGAGAGACGATTATACGGGCGGAAGCGAGAACGGCTAGCGTCCTGCTGTACTAGTCATGATTCCGGGCACATAATCATGGCCCATGCATCCGGCGAAAAGATGACGACAGCTCACGTCCCGATGTTCGCGCAGGTCAACAAGTACTTCGATAAAGCCTCCGTATATCTCGACCTTGAACCGGGACTTTTGTCGCAGATCAAAGCCTGCAATTCAGTCTACCGAATGCAGTTTCCGTTGAAGCGCGATGACGGCACAATCGAAGTGATGAACGGATGGCGCGCGCAGCACAGCGTTCACCGTCTCCCTACTAAGGGCGGAATTCGATTCGCACCACAAGTCGACGAAGACGAAGTCTCGGCGCTCGCCGCGCTGATGACCTACAAATGCGCCCTCGTTGACGTGCCGTTCGGGGGGGCGAAGGGCGCGGTGCGAGTCGACCGCTCAAAATACTCGGATGCCGAGCTAGAGCGAATCACACGTCGCTTCACCTATGAGCTGTTCGCAAAAAATCTCATCGGCCCCGGAATGGATGTGCCCGCTCCGGACTATGGCACGGGCCCGCGAGAGATGGCATGGATCGTCGACACGTACGCGACGCTCGCTCAAGGACAAATCGACGCACTCGGCTGCGTCACCGGGAAACCAGTGACACAAGGCGGCGTGCGCGGTCGCGCTGAGAGCACCGGGCGCGGAGTTTATTTCGCTTTGCGCGAGGCAACGAACGACGTGGAACACATGAAGGCGAGAAAAATTCCTCCGGGACTCGAAGGAAAAACCGTAGCTGTTCAGGGGCTCGGCAACGTTGGCTATCACGCCGCCAAGTTCATTCAGGAAGGCGGCGGCGTCCTCGTCGCTCTCTCCGAGCGCGAAGGATCGATTTTCTCGGACAAAGGTCTGGATTTGGAAAAGGTGATGGAACATCGGAAGGAGACTGGCTCGATTCTCGGATGTCCGGGAATCTCGAGGAGCTCACCGAACAACGGAGATGCACTCGAGCTGGACTGCGACGTTCTTGTGCCGGCTGCGCTCGAGAATGTCATCACCGACGAAAATGTCGACCGAATCAAAGCACGGATCATCGTCGAAGGAGCAAACGGTCCGATCACTGCCGACGCCAGCGAGAAGCTTCTCCGACGCGGAGTTCTCATTGTCCCGGACATTTACACAAATGCGGGTGGGGTAACGGTCTCGTACTTCGAGTGGGTGAAGAATCTTTCGCACATGCGCTTCGGCCGAATGGAAAAGCGATTCCAGGAGCGCACAAACGAGCGCATTCTCGCGGGCGTCGAACATCTCACGGGACTGCGTTTCACGCCCGAAGAACACGAGCGCGTCAGCGCCGCCGCCGGCGAAGAAGAGCTCGTGAATTCGGGGCTCGAGGAGACAATGATCTCGGCTTATAAAGAGCTTCGCGTCATTCAGCAGGACCGCGACGTCGATCTACGCACCGCCGCATTCATAAATGCAATCGGCAAAGTCGCGATGGCCTACGAACAGAGAGGAATATTTCCATAGGAGTGCGCACCGTAGCGATCTTTGTCGGAGTTCTTTGGATCGCATCGAGCAGAGTGGAAGGGCAAGAAGTAATGGTGCTACCAAGTCGTGCTTCTCGCGGCTCGATTGTTCGCATTGCTGTCGACGAACCCTCGATTGCCGATCTCACAGGCGAGCTTGGCGGCGAACCACTGCATTTTCATCGCGTGAGCGCGAATGAGTGGCATGCGCTCGGCGGCGTTCCACTAAGCGCGTCGGGAAATCTCGTTGGCCGCGTCATCGTGAATCGATCTGCGGGAAAAAGCGACACGCTCGCAGTTACCGTTGTACTTCCCAAACCGGCGCCGCCGGGACGCGCTCGACGGAGACGACTGTCCGTGTCGCCCCGATTCACTCGGCCACTCGATTCCGCAACGGAAGCGCGTGTCGCTCGCGAAAACGAGCGAGCACGAGATATCGGTCGCCGTTCTCATGACACGCCGAGGATGTGGTCATCGCCGTTTCTCAAACCGCGGCCGTCGAGAATCACTGCGCGATTCGGTTCCGGTCGATCGTTCAACCGGGTTTTGGCGAGCACGCATCTCGGAGTGGATTTCGCCGGAACTCTTGGTGCGCCGGTGCGCGCTGCAAATCGTGGTGTTGTCGCACTTGTCGCGAATTTTTTTCTCGCGGGAAATGTCGTTTACATCGATCACGGAGCGGGCATCGTCACGGGTTACTTCCATTTGAGTCGCACGCTGGTTGCGGAGGGTGACACCGTGGCTCGCGGACAACAAATTGGTCTCGTTGGTGCAACCGGCCGAGTGACTGGACCGCATTTGCACTGGAGCGCCCGTTACGGAGCGCTGACCGTCAATCCGCTCGATCTCATTACAGTTGGAGGTTGGTAGCGATGATAGTGCGAAAAAACATTTACGCGGTCGGACTTCTTCTTTTCATAGCATCAACAGCAGCGGCCCAAAGTTCGGAAGAAGATCGGCTTCACAATGATTGGCCGAACTTGCAGCGGTACGGCAAAGCAGATGCGGAGCTTCCGCCGCCCGCATCGGGTGAGGATCGCGTCGTCTTCATGGGAAATTCCATCACTGAAGGCTGGCAACCGAATTTCCACGACCTGTTTCCCGGCAAGCCATACATCAATCGCGGTATCAGCGGGCAAACCACCCCGCAGATGCTCGTTCGCTTTCGACAGGACGTCATCGCGCTGAAGCCGAAAGTCGTTGTGATTCTCGCGGGCACCAACGACATCGCGGGGAACACCGGCCCGTCGACATTGGAAATGATCGAAAACAATCTTGCTTCGATGGCCGAGATTGCGAAGGCAAATGGAATCCGCGTCGTGATGGCCTCGGTGCTGCCTGTTTATGATTACAAATGGAAACCCGGACTCGAGCCCGCGCCCAAAATCCTGGCCCTCAATGCCTGGATGAAAGATTACGCGCAAAAAAACGGAGCGGTCTACCTCGACTACCACACGCCGATGCGTGACGAGAAAAACGGAATGAAAGCCGACCTGTCAGCTGATGGCGTCCATCCTAATGAAGCGGGTTACAAAATCATGGCGCCCCTGACTCAGGCCGCGATCGACCAAGCATTGCGTTGACGAAAATCGCAATCGTTGAACAGGTCTATGTCCCCGATCGCAAAGGGTGGCGAAAGTGGCTCGCAAAGAATCACGCGAAGTCGAAGGGTATCTGGCTCGTTTTCGATAAGAAGACCAGCAGAGAAGACCGGCTCATGTATGGCGACGCTGTCGAGGAAGCGCTCTGCTTTGGATGGATCGACAGTACACTGCGTCCAATCGATCACGCTCAGTACATGCAGCTCTTTACGCCGCGAAAGGCGAAGAGTGGTTGGTCGAAACTGAATAAAGATCGAGTCGCGCGACTCAGCGAGCAGGGGCTCATCGAGAAGCCCGGATTCGATGCGATCCAGCTGGCGAAGAAGAATGGATCGTGGGCTCAACTTGACGAAATCGAAGCCATGATCGTTCCTCCGGATCTCGCGGCGGCGCTCAAAGCGAAACCGGTTGCGCTGCGCAACTTCGAGGCACTTCCTCGCTTCTCACGGAAGCAATTTCTCTATTGGGTGAATGGTGGCAAACGCGAGGAGACGCGCAAGCACCGAATAAAAATTGTCGTGGAGCTCGCAGCGAAAAACGAACGACTTACCCCTGAAGCGATCGGGCGACGAGTACCCCCGTCGCGTGGCGGATCGCGGAAACGTACTCGGGGAGAGTAGTGTGCGTGATCTCTACTGCTCCCCCTGAAAGCGGAGCATGCAGCACGCGAAGAATTCCGTCCGATCCCCGATAAGCGTACGCAGCATGACTCACGTCGATTCCCGGAGTCGACGTGGCGAACGCAAGCACGTCACCCGTCTCGATGCGATCGACAACCTGCGGAATTCGCTCAGCCATAACCACATAGCGGGGATTGTTGTCGAGACTTCGCTCCATCTCGCCAATCGCGCGATAGATGCCGTCGTCGGCTAGCGCCGGATAACTGCTTCGGTGCTCGGTCATGAATCGAAGCGGTCGCGTGTCGTTCACGCCGCCCAATTCCTTGCCGAGGTCGTGGACTAGCCCGCGCTTCTCGCCGTCGGTAATCCATTCACTGAAGTAATGGAGTCTCGACGCGTATCCCTCGCGTTTCCCACCGCGATAGCGCATCCGCTCTATCTCGTGCGCGAACTGCTCCCATGAAGGATTGGCTGAGTTTGCAGATGCACGCGCGACAGCGAGACAAGATTCTACGAGAGTCACGCAATCGAATTTTGTAAGCGAAAGCGCCAGTGGCTCGAGGCCCGAAGGATTTCCGCCCGCCTTGATGTAAGCCTCGAGCATGAACGCTTCATACGGACTGCCAACCGCCAGCTCGCCGACACGCACAGCTCGACGGCCGAATGGCTGAGAGCGAAATGCTGGGGCTTCGCGGCGAAGTGTCGAGCTCCATGCCGCGAGTCGCGCCTCATCGGTGTCGGCCAACAAATCGGCCATGACGTGCTTGCCGGGCATCAACATTCCCGACGCAAATACGGCATTTCGGACAAAGTCTCGTCGAGAGAGTGTCATCCTGAGATCATAATCATACGGACTGCAGGTTGTCGAGGACTTGAAGCAGATCGGGTTTCGTTTCGAGTACCGGCAGCACAGGATCCTGGCCGAGCTTCTCCATGCGCTCAGCCGCTGTCTTGATCGTAAACGCGCGCGGGTCGAGTGACTCGTTGACCTCATGCCACTCGAGCGGCATCGACACCGAAGCGCCAGGTAGCGGACGAACGCTGTACGGTGCGACGATCAATTGACCGTGACGGTTCTGCAGATAGTCGAGATACACTTTGTCGCCGCGCTTGGTGATGTGTCTCGTGATCGTTGCGATGTCATTCAGCTCACGAAGAGCCAACCGCGCCAGAAGCTCGCCGAGTGTGCGGCAGTGTTCGTAGGTGAACTGCCTCCCGAGTGGGAGCATGATGTGCAATCCGGTTTTGCCGGTTGTTTTTACAAAGTTTGGCAGGCCTGCTGCTTCACAGATGCGGTGAAGAACCCGCGCGGTACGAATCACGTCGGAGAACGGCGCTTCTTTTGGATCGAGATCGATCACGCACCAATCGGGCAGCTCCAGCGATCCCACCCGGCTTCCCCAGATGTGAAGCGGAATCGAGCCCATGTTCGCGATGTAGAGAATCGATTCTGCGTCGTCGCAAACGAAGTATCGAATGTCGCGTTGAGTGTCTTCGCTCCAGATAGGAACGGTGCGCATCCACTCCGGAGCGAACTCCGGCGCATCCTTTTGATAGAAAGATTTTCCGTCGATGCCGTCAGGAAATCGCGTCAACACGACGGGCCGGTTTCGCAGATACGGAAGGAGCCACGGCGAAATCGCGCGATAGTATTC
>JBHELX010000003.1:45465-95723 GCA_046262875.1 Gemmatimonadaceae bacterium
CCGTCAGGAAATCGCGTCAACACGACGGGCCGGTTTCGCAGATACGGAAGGAGCCACGGCGAAATCGCGCGATAGTACTCGATGAGATCGCCCTTTGTAAAACCCTCGCCCGGCCAGAAAATCTTTTTTGGATTTGAGAAGTTTATGGTCCTCGGCGCAGGTTGCGGATTTACCGCAGCGGGCTCGACTTGCGCTCCATCCCGTTTCGACTCCGCCTTATCCGTTTGATCCGTTTTCTTCGTGTTCCACTGTCGCCCGCATTCACGCGGGGACTTGTCGGGCCTCATGTGCTGGAACGCCGAGTGGCGCAGAATGCCGTCCGGTGTCCACTCGCGGAATCGAACCTGGCATACGAGAACAGGATCCACCCATGTGGTCGTGCTCGTTTCGGGAATGGCTTCGCTCGGATGTGGCTCTGCGTCAGCCGCTATGCACGGGCCCCGACACGGAGGGCCGTCGCGTACGATCGTATCGAGCTGCGATTTCAATTCCTTCAATAGCGAGTCATTGAATCCGGTCCCAACTCGGCCGGCGTAGACGAGATCTCCATCGATGTAATCCGCGAGTTGCAACGCCCCAAAGGAGCCACGACTTCGCTTCGGCTCGGTGAATCCGACGACGACAAAGTCCGCAGTCTTTTCCGATTTGATCTTGAGCCATTGTGCCGAGCGTCCTTTGCGGTACGGAGAATCGGATTTTTTTGCAATGATGCCTTCGAGTCCCATTTCGGTGACCGACTTCAGAAACGCTTCTCCCTCTCGCTCTATGTGATCGAGTGCGCGCACCGGTCCGAGCTTTGGAACTACGTCGATCAAAAACTGTTTTCGCTCGGAGAGAGGAAGGGGTCGCAGATCGAAATCTTCGAACGCGAGAAGATCGAACACGTAAAACGTCGCGGGCAGCTCTACCGTTGCTCGTTTGATCTCGAGCGTCGAGCTCAACCGCCCACGACGCTGGAGCAATGCGAAGCTCGGCAAACCTTTCGCGTCGCACACCACTACTTCGCCATCGATGATGCATTCGTCCACGGGCAACGCTTCAACGGCGTGTGCAATCTCGGGAAAAACTTCGGTGTAGTCGTTACCGTTGCGCGTGAGAAGCAGAGCTTCGCCCTTCGATTTGCTGGCTATCAACCGATATCCGTCGAGCTTGAGCTCGAACAACCAGCCGTCTCGAGTAAAAGCCTTTTCCTCCGATTCGGCGTGCATCGGCTCGACTTTCCGAGGATCGACACGCACGCGTGTTGCGCCGTTTTCCTCGAGCGCTTCACGTAATCGACTTCTTGGAACGACTCCCGCCTTCACTTCTTCGACGGTCAATCCAGAGAGAACCGACTCTTCGGGGAAAACATCGCCCGGCTGTTTCACATACGCGTCGCGTTCCTTGATGAGAAGCCAGTCACGCTCGCTTTTTTTGATTTTGACGAGCGTCCATTTTCCGTGGAGCTTGTAGCCCTTGAGCTCGAAAACGAGTTTTCCCTTTTCGAGACCGGTCCGCCAATCCTCGAGTGGTACCCACTCGCCGCGATCCCAAACGATTACTCCGCCCGCGCCATAGTTACCGGCAGGGATCACTCCCTCGAAGTCGCCGTACTCCAGCGGATGATCCTCGACTTTTACTGCGAGCCGCTTGTCGGCCATGTCGTATGAAGGTCCCTTCGGCACAGCCCACGAGCGGAGCACTCCGTCCATCTCGAGGCGGAGATCGAAATGGAGCTGACGAGCTGCGTGTTTGTGAACTACAAAAAGATTCCCCGGGCTCGGTCCGCCGGAGCCAAAGGGCTCAGGTGTGCGATCGGGTGATCGCTTCGCGCGATAGGTACTAAGGTTGTCCGGCTCGTCCATGTCACAAATTTAGTGTACGGAAGAATTTCCACAAAAATCGTTGCGGATTGCCCAATCGCCGATTTATCCTACTTTGCCTGTCCCTCAAACCCCTGTCTTATGGCCGCTCGATCAATTGCTAGCGCAACGATTTCCTTCGGACTCGTCTCGGTGCCGGTGAACCTCTACTCATCGTCCGAATCGAAAGCGTCGATCTCATTCAACATGCTTCACAAGAAGTGCAACGGGCGACTCAAGCAGCAGTACATCTGCCCGAAGGACAACAACGAAGTCGTGCCACGCGACGAAACGGTGAAGGGGTACGAGTTCGCGAAAGATCAGTACGTCATTCTCACGCCGGAAGAATTGAAGGCACTCGAAGAGAAAGCGACGAGTACAATCGACGTCGTCGAATTCGTTCCGCTTGCCGAAGTCGATCGCGTCTACCTCGACAAGGTTTATTACCTCGGCCCCGACAAAGGCGGCGATCGCGCGTATCGCTTGCTTGCGCAGGCGCTGAAGCAAAGCGGCAAGGCCGCACTCGGGCAGTACGCAGCGCGCGGTCAACAGCATCTCGTTCTCCTTCGTCCAATGGGTGACGTGCTCGTTATGGAGCAGCTGCATTATGCCGACGAAGTTCGTCCATCGAGCGAAGTTCCACTTCCGGACGGCGATGTCAAAGACGCCGAGCTCAAGCTCGCCTTGATGTTGATCGATCAGACGGCGAACGAGAAGTTCGAGCCGAAGAAGTACAAGGACACTGTGCGCGAGCGCGTGATGGAAACGATTCAGCGCAAGGTCGACGGTCAGGACATCACGTCCGACGTTGCGACTCCTGGCGGCGACAAGATCATCGACTTGATGGAAGCCTTGAAGGCGAGCCTTGCAAAACCGGAGAAATCGGAGCGGCGGAAGCAGAAGGCGTCGTGAAGCTGCTCGCAGGGACGAGCGGCTATTCGTTCAAGGAGTGGAAGGGCAGTTTCTATCCAGCTGATCTGAAGTCGGATCAGCTGCTTGGATTTTACGCCACGAAATTTCCGACACTCGAGATCAACAACACGTTCTATCGATTGCCGAAGGAGCACGTACTTCTCGAGTGGGCGTCGCAGGTGCCCGAGCAATTCACGTTTGCGCTCAAGGCGAGTCAGCGTATAACCCATCACACTCGTCTCAAGGCAGAATCGCAATCCCTCGTCGAGTTTCTTCTCAAGAACACGGCTGTACTCGGCGGGCGGCTCGGTCCGATTCTCTTTCAGCTTCCGCCGAACTTGAAGAAAGACATCGAACGTCTGAAAAACTTTCTCGGGTATTTGCCAGGGGATCGGCGGTACGCGTTCGAGTTTCGGCATGAGAGCTGGTTCGATGACGATACTTTCGCGGCGCTGCGCGATCGCGACATAGCCTTGTGCGTTGCGGAGTCAGCGGAGCTCAAATGCCCGGTCGTCTCCACTGCGTCGTGGGGATATTTGAGGTTACACAGGCTTGACTACGATCAGGCCGCTCTCGAGGAATGGGCAAAGTGCGTCGCGTCGCAGAGCTGGAATGAGGCGTACGTGTACTTCAAGCATGACGAAGGAGAGGGATCGGGGCCGCCAGCCGTAGAAGCATTCGTGCACGCCACATTCGCCTGAGCGCTGGCGCGTGACGATGCTCTTTCGCGGCATCGCCCTTCTGCTCATTGCCGGGTTGCTCGGCTCGCCCGGCTCAGCCGCGAGTCAAACACCACAGGCACTCATGCCGATCGATCTACGAAACTCGGCAGAGTTCGCGTGGATGAACAAGAACGTTCTCGACAGTCGCATTGTCGAGGACATGACAGACCCGCGCGACTGGATTTTTCAGGGAACCGGCAAAATCAGCTTCGTGGCGGCGGAGCGGCGTGCGCTGCGAGTGGACATGGACATGTTCACCGACAAGCCGGCGCCGACTCGCAGTCAACTTTCCTCTGTGAATCTCAGGCGGCCGTTCGCCGGCGAAGACTGGACTCGCTACAACCGGATTTCATTCTCGATTCGCCCGCTGGTATCGGGTTTTCCGATGCTTCCAATCCAGATCGTCCTGCACAACGACGGGCAAATCAAGGTGCCCGATGAGTATTATCGCGAAGGCATTCACTACGTTACGCTCGAGAACAACAAGTGGACGCAGGTGAATTGGGAGATCACTCCGCTCGCCCGCGACAAGGTCACCGCGATCGAGATCGGCTACTGGGTGAACAAGATGCTCGCCCAGCGAGGTGATCGCGTTGCATTCGAGATTGGCCCGATTTCGTTGCAGCGCGTGAACCCGGATGAGTTCGAAGGTTGGAACGTCGCGCCAGGAAAGATTTCCTACAGCAATAGTGGCTATTCGATTCAATCGTCGAAGATTGCACTCGCGAGCGATGCCGCCGCGCACAGCTTTCGCGTTTTGCGCACCGATGGTTCCAAAGTTTTGGAGAAACCGATGCGCACAGTGTCCACGCGCTTTGGAAAATTCCAGCAAATGGATTTCTCCGAGCTACGGATCCCGGGGAACTATGTCGTAGAAGCAGGAGGCGCGAGAACGCGCCCATTTGAAATCGCCGAGACCCCATGGAGCAATTCAATCTGGAAAGCGCTCAACTTTTTCTTCGGCGAGCGATGCGGGTACGCAGTACCTGGGTCACACGGCGTCGATCATCTCGATTGGTTCGCGACACATGGTGACCAGAAGATCGTGATGAGCGGCGGATGGCACGACGCCGGTGATCTGTCGCAAGGACTGGTTAACACCGGAGAAGCGACGTACGCAATGTTCGCGTTGGCGGAACAGCTCAAGAACGATCCAAAACAGTCTCAGCTACTCGCTCGGCTAATTGACGAAGCGAAATGGGGTCTTGCCTGGGTCCTGCGCATTCGATTCGACGGCGGATATCGAATCGGTTTCGCCTCACATAATCTTTGGACCGATAACATAGTCGGCGATGCTGACGATCGCTCTCGGGAAGCGAAGAACAATCCGAACGTCAACTACATCGCAGCTGCGGCCGAGGCGATCGCGTATCGGGTATTGAAAGACAGCGATCCGGAATTAGCCAAGCGAAGTCTCGCGACGGCGGAAGACGATTGGCGCTACGCGATCGCCGGAAAGGAGGGTCCAGAGACGTGGAGCACGCCGGCGTTCGCCGCAACACCGATCGAACTGGCCGGCATCGGAATTCTCGCATCACTCGAGCTGTATCAGGCTACGAGCAAAAAAGAATACGCCGACAAGGCGATCGAGCTCGCGCCGATCATCGTTGAATCGCAGCAGAAGAGTTACGTCGGCTCGAAGTTTCCGCTCGCAGGGTTTTTTTACACTGGCCCGAACAAGGATTCCCTGTTTCATCAATTCCATCGAGGAAACGATCAAGCGCCGATTGTCGCTCTCACTCGGCTCGTCGAAACATTTCCGCATCACAAGGATTGGATGAAATGGTATTCCACCGTTGCGCTCTACGCCGAGTATCAGAAGAAGGCCGCGCAGACGACGGAGCCGTGGGGAGTTTTGCCAGCGTACGTCTACACTGACAAGGAATACCTGCAGGTGCCTGAGAAGGGGGGCGCGTACATGGCAACACGCGAAGCGTTTCGCGATCAGGTGTTGCAGGGAATGCCGATGGGCGATGGATACTATCTCAGAGCATTTCCAGTTTGGTTCGCGCGTCGGGGAAACTTCGGTGTCCTTCTATCACAAGCGAAAGCATTGTCGGCGGCTTCACGATTACGACGCGACTCAACTGGGTGGGATCTCGCGCAAAAACAAGCGGAGTGGATCGTCGGGCGAAATCCTTTTGTGCAGAGCACGATCTACGGCGAAGGTTACAACTGGGCGCAACAATACAGCGTCTCCTCGGGTGATTTTGTCGGCTCGCTTCCGGTTGGAATGCAGAGTCGCGGCCTCAGTGACATTCCGTATTGGCCGTCACAGAACATGTATGTCTACAAGGAAGTGTGGGTGCACCCTGTAGCGAGGTGGATCTGGCTGATGGCGGATTTGACTGAACAGCCGCCGGCTGCCAGCTACCGGCTACCGGCCAAGGTCACAACGTCAGCAGGTGAACTAGTGATCGAAATCCCAAAAGCTGCGGGGAGCAATCACACGTTCGAATTGCGCACTGAGAATCTCAGCGTGACAAAATCAGGTGCGTCACAGTGGAAAGGAGAAATTCTCGGCAAGAACCAGCCCTGGGTTGCCGTAATAATCGAGGATGGTCGGATAGAACGGCGGCGAGAGCTCATGAGCCAATAGCGCAAACGAAACGGCCGCCCGCCAAATTTGGGCGAGCGGCCGCTCCGCGTTCATGTCGCAAATTTTTAGTAGCTGTAACCCGAATCGATCATTCCAAGCTCTCGGCGTATCGACGCCCAAGAGTTTGTTACCGACGAGGAGGCTCGCGCGCTCTGCATCGCGGTATCGACTCGGCGCGCTGCGTTGATCAACGCGCTCCCCGCGAGTGCAGCCGTTTGAGAGTTTCCGCTCCCTTGCACGAGCTGCTCGTACAACGACGCGTTATCGGCAAACGCCGAGAGCGCGAACCAAAGGTCTACGTCACCGCTGGCGGACTCGCGCCCCGTATATGAAAGCTCCTGGCGCTCACGACCAGCAAGCGTTTGGGCATTGCGGCGCAATGTCGACGCTTGATTCAACGAGAGAACCGCGCCGTAATTGGTGCCGACGTTTCCGCCCACGCTGCCGGTGGTGGTTATGCCGAGTGATCGCGCGGTGCGCCAATCGAGATTACCTGTCGGCGTAAGTCCCTTGTCGTGCTGATAGTCGAAGATTGCTCTGCGAGTCGCATCGTCGAGCTGACCGGTGATCGAGCCGCGATAGTAATTCTGCGAAGCCAGCGCCTGCTGCGCTGCACTGATTCTGTCGGACGCCGTGTAGATCGAGTACGCATCCGCCGCGCGCGCGGCACCACGTGCTCGCAACGAGAGTGGCTCCTCGAGCTGGACCGCGAGTCGTGTACCCGCTGGGACATTCACGTTGGTTCCAGTCGAGAGAAGTCCGCCGAGCGCAGCGAGAATTCCAGACTGTGCGCTATTTGTCGAACCCGCACCGGCGATTGCTGCCCCGATACCGCCGCGGCCACCGACGAGAACTACGCGAGGATCGGGGCTCGCATCGATCTGTTGCCGTTCAGCTGGATCTGTGCTCGTCAGTTTTGCAACGATTGGATAACTCGTTCCGTCAGTGAGAACCAGCCGATTGAAATCGACCTGGATTACGCCGGACTCCTGACGAGTCGCCGGCTTCGCGTAGGAAATTGTCCCGCGAATTCTGCTGCCGGCTGGTATGACGGTGTAGTTGTCGAGCCGCAGCGTGTCGGTCACGAACGTGCTGAAGGTCTGCCCGGCTTGTGCGTTCGACGACTGCAATGGTGTTGCTGTTCGTACGATAATTACGCTGCCCGTGGGCACCGTAAGACGCGTTTGGGCGGAAAGCCCTGAAACGGCGAATAACGACAGGAGCCCAAGGCTCCCCCACGCTCCGCGCTTGATCAGGTTGAATGGTTCGGGTCGCATTAGAACTGCTCCTGTGAAAGTGGAGAACATCATCCACATAGAGCAATACAAAACGCGTACCGTAATCAGCCTAAATGCTTGAAATCTTTGTGACCCAATTCTTCACGGTTTCGGCCATTTCTTCGAGAACCTGCCCGTCGGTTTTTCCCGATGACTTGAGAACGTGAAAGCTGTGATCGGCTCCCTCAACCCAATGCATTTCCCATTGAGTCTTCACGTTCTTCAGCACGGATCCCATCAGTTCTAGCGTGATGAATGGATCGCGTGTTCCGTTGAAGCAGAGAACGGGGACAGTGATGGACGGAAGATGAGCGTCGCGCAGTTTTTCTGGATGTCCGGGCGGGTGAAGCGGATAAGCGAACAGAAGTAATCCGTCGCAATTGAAATTCTCTGCGGCCATCATCGAGGCGGCTCGCCCGCCCATCGATCGTCCGCCAATGATCAATGTTTTCGGATGAACCTCATCACGAGTGCGCTCGACGACTGCGGCAAAACATTCCTCCAATTTCGCCATCGGATCGGGGCGTCCCGATTTTTTCTCCCGATAAAGAAAGTTGAATCGCACGACGCTCAGTCCGCGCGCACGCAAAGCTTTGGACAGCGCGACTAAACCGCGATCGTCTTTATTTCCACCCGCTCCGTGTGCGCAAACAAACACCGGTGCGTCGGTGAACTCATCCGCAGCTTCAAAAATGGCGGAGGTCTCTGAGCCTCCGACGCGAACGCGCCAAGTGTCAGGCATGCGCGAAAGCTGCGTTGGAATGCTTCTCCAGTCGAGGGTTTGCGACTGCTAGAGTTACCGCGTTCCATATATTTCGGGACACGCTCTCGAGGGAGAAATGGACTACAACCTGACTGCGGTATATCGCCGGGTACGTGAAGGCTATGTCGGCTTTGTTGAGGAGCTTCCCGGGGCGAACACCCAAGGAGCGACGCTTGACGAAGTCCGAGCGAATCTTCGAGAGGCGGTCGAGTTGGTTATCGCGGCCAACCGTTCTCTCGCGGGAGACGAAGCCTCAGACTCCGAGGTCATTCGGGAGCCGCTGAAAGTTACGGCGTGAAGCGCGCGGACCTCGTTCGGCATTTAGAAGCTGAGGGGTGTCGGCTCACGCGCGAGGGCGGAAATCATTCAGTGTACCTGAATCCAGGTGCCGGCAAGATCTCGACTTTTCCTCGGCATCGAGAAATTAACGAATTTCTCGTTCGAAAAATTTGTCGGGATTTAGGGATCAACCACCCTTAAAACGATATCGTCAGACTGAAAGCGCTGGGGGAGGCGAAGTCGGCAGAAGGCCCATCTCTGTCAGGAACTGGTGCCCGCCTGTGAGCTTGCCGCGACGAGTCTCGGCGCGAGTGATTACAAGTCGATCCTTGGCGCGCGTCATACCCACATATAGTAGTCGCCGTGCCTCCTCGATCTCGTCCTGCGTCGGACCGCGCGTTGGGTGACCGCCCGGAAGCTCCGCGTCTTCCGCACCGATGATGTACACCCGCGAAAACTCCAGCCCTTTCGTCGAGTGGAGCGTCAATAAGTTCACTCGGCCGTTGTCCGCCTCCGTTCCATCGAACTTCGATAGGACTGCTCGCTCGAGAAAAACATCTATCTGCTCCTGCCGGCTGCCGACCGGGATGTGCTCGATCAACCGACGCAGTCTCTGCATCGTTCCCGGATAACGCTCGTCGGGACTTTTCTCGCTGCGAATCTTTTCCATCAGCTCCGTACCGCCGAGTCGGTCGATCGCCTCGTCGACGGTGAGAATCGATTCGTCGCCTGCGCGCTCCCGCTCGTACGACTCGAGGGAATCGCTGTAGCGACCGAGCGTGAACGGTCGCGCGAATTTGAGAAAGAGACGGGCTTCGTCGCAGAGTGATTCTTCGTCCGAAAGTGCGAGCGCGAGCCCAAGCTCGTCGAGCAGCTCGAGCATCGCTGTCTTTCGCGCGCGGCAGATCTTCGCATCGTCGAGCTTTACAAAAACTTTTGCAAGCGTGAGCGCGTCATCCGGAGCGCGATGTGATCGCCCTGTATCAATTTCGAATTGCCGCGCGAGATCGTCGAGCTTGCGACTCGTTGGGTACAGGTCGCGCGCGAGCGGAAGCGTGTCGTACGTGCAGAGATCGAATTTCTTTCCGCATTGGCGACACAGTCGCCGCATGATCATGAAGTCGTACTCGTAGCCGTTGTGCGCAACGATTACATCGTCGCCGCAGAACGCGCGAAACTTCTGCCACGTTGCCTCGAAGGGCAAAGCAGACTCGACTTCGGCGTCGGTGATTCCATGAACTTCAGTCGCGCTCGCTGGAATCGCGACATTCGGTTTGACCAACGAGGTGAACGCATCGACAACCTCGCCGTCTCGTACGCGTACCGCTGCAATCTCGACGATCTCGGCGGTGGTCGTGTCGGTGTCCGTCGTCTCGAGGTCAACCGCCGTAAAATTGCGGGAGCCTGGATTAAAGTCGCCGATCTCCAGCAGTTGAAGCGCCTTGAACAGTCCGAGTGCAAATCCAAGAGTCGGCACATCATCCGCCGACAATTGCTCACAACCCGCAGGCGGATACCCGCCGAGCTGAACGTGGCGGAATCCACACCCGATCAGCATTTCTTTGAGCGGGATTTCTGCGCCGCCGAGGCGGTCTATCCAGAGAGTAGTGTCCCGCTCGCGTGCGTGACGGAGACGATCAGCAAGCTGGACGACTTCCGGATATCCAGCCGGATCGCTCAAATCCTCGTGCCGTTCATCCAGCACTGATCGCAATCGGCGAACCTGTGCAACCAGCTCCTGCACGAGCGACGGCAAAGTGTCGTGCTGTCGTCCAATCGCTTCGAGATTCCGCCACGCACCGAGCGCCCGGCGAATCTGTCGGCGCGTTTCGTCATGGAGAGGCCGGCGAGCCAGCATGTAACGCAGATACCACTGAAGATCGCTTCTCGCAGCTTCGGATTGCGCGCGTGCTTCATCGAACAATGCACGAGGAAGAACGATCGAGAAAAAACTGTCGCGGAAAATCTGGTCCGTCGGGGATGCGATCACATGCAGTCCCGCGACCACGTAAGCAACAACAGGGTCCTCAGCCAGCGCGCGTCCCTGGGCGAGTCGACACGGAATTGCCGCATTGAGAAATGCAGCTTCGATGCATTCTCCGATCGCATGCTTGCGATACAGGAGAGCAATGTCTCCCCAGACGTGACCATTCGCGATCATGTCGCTTTGAATGTCGGTCACTATCCACGCGCACTCGGTGTCATCGTCAGAAAATCCGCGCGCTTCGACAGCGTAGCCGGAATTGCGAGTCGGCTCGGGGGGCGTGTAATCGTCGAACAGCGTTGGGTTTTTCGAAACAAGTATACGAGCGAGTCCGAATACTTCGCGGGGACACCGATGATTCTCGCCGAGGTGGACGGTGTTCTTCGGCGTGATCGCGAAGTCGTTCATGAAATCAGTGAAGATTCCCCGATCGGCGCCTGTCCAGGAGAAAATCGATTGCTCGTGATCGCCCACAGCGAAAACGTTTCGGTGTTCGCGCGACAATCCGCGCACCACCCGATACTGCGCGGAATTCAAATCCTGAAACTCGTCGACAAGAACGGCGTTCCATCGTCCCGCTACAGCAGGACCGATCGATGGATTTTCGAGAAGCTCGGCGGCTTTGATCACGAGCATGTCGAAGTCGACGAGATTATGCGCGATCAGAAACCGCTCATAATCCTCGAAGAGTGCGCGGTCATCGGGTTGGAGATTCAAGCCACAGAAGCGATGCGCCGAAAAGTTCGTGAGCACCCGATGGTGCCACGGGCGAAAACCTTCGAGGCGAGCGAGTACTCCGAGCTGATAATCCTCGTCGGCGATTCCGAATCCACGCGTGAGTCCGACATTATCGCCGAGTTCACGCAGGATCTCGGCGCAGAAGGAGTGAATCGTTCCTCGTGTTACGCGATCACAGTCGGGACCGAGCTGCTTCAGGCGCGACGCGATTTCCTCGGCGGCTTTATTGGTGAAAGTGAAGGCAAGGATTCGTGCGGGCTCGAAATCGCGCGTCTCGATGAGAAACCGGATCCGCTCGATGAGGCAAAAAGTCTTTCCCGCGCCGGGCCCGGCTAGCACGAGAAGCGGCGCGAGATCGGCCTCGATGGCGCGCAGCTGTGATGGCGATGGGGAATACGTTTTGTCTCGACTTTCGAGGTCGACGAGCGCCATAGCTCAATCTTGAAGGGGCGAAGAAATCCCGCAATGGCCGTTACTTCTGGCGACCGGAAAAGTCTTTATTGGATGAGTAATTCCTCCATCAAAGACTATTACGAAATTCTCCAGGTTTCGCCCCGCGCCGATCGCGATACGATCGAACGCGTGTTTCGCTATCTGGCGAATCGATTCCATCCCGACAATCGCGAGACCGGTGATGCCGAACGGTTCACGGAGATCGTCGACGCATACGAGGTTCTCTCGTCTGCAGCGAAGCGCGCGCAGTACGATCTGGGATATGAAAGCGTGCGAGAATCGCGATGGAAAATGTTCACTCGGGAAACCGCCGAGAATGAAGTGTCCGCCGACAACGCGATTCGCCTCGCGATCATGTCGATTTTGTACATTGTTCGACGCAATCATCCAAGCGCGCCGGGTGTGGGGACGATGGAGCTCGAGCGACTACTCGAGTGCCCGGAGCCGGTGATACGATTTCACCTCTGGTATTTGAAAGAGAACCAGTGGATCATGCGACTCGAGACCGGATTCCTGGCGATCACCGCGTTGGGAGTAGATAGACTGTTCGATCTCGGCGGCCCGGCTCACGCGCAGCAGCATGTCATTCGGCGCGGCAACATGCACACGCCGCGGTCACATCAAAAGGCAATCAACGGGTAGAAAGCGGACTCAACGGATAAGATCTGATTAGGAGCGGTACAGTGTTCACCGGATGTTGTTAATCAGTCCTGATCGATCAAGGGCCAAATAACGGCATTGGTTTGTCTGAGTCTGAAATTACGCCCCCGTACTCCAGGCCAGCAGAGTAGGTCCCCCCACAATACGCAGCGCCACCGATGGCGAGTCCGCATACATGCGTTGTCCCCGCTCGTAATCCGGTGAAAGAGATTGCACTGGCGACAGGCTGCGGTGTTGTTGCCATCACCGGATTGGCACCGGTGCGAAGCTGCCCTCTAATTCCTGATCTCCAACAGTAAGCGTTCCCTCCGGTCGCGACTCCGCAGGTAAACGATGCAATTGGCGCGAAATAATCGTAGTCGTACGTCGAATAATATGCGCCCGCCGCGAGAGACTCGAAGAGCAGACCACCGATCACAGCTGTGGGTGCGACTTCATCGGCTGTCGTGCCATCGCCGAGTTGACCCAACCAATTTTCTCCCCAGCAATAAGCTTGACCGGATCTGACCGACCGACACGGTCGAGGTTGTTGCCGAGATCGCGATTGAAGCGACCGGGACGATGGTGATCTTGAGTGACGCTACGCCGACTTTTCCGTCTGTCATCGCCTGTACTCTGGCATCACCGGGGGCGAGCGCCGCCACGAGGCCTGTTGGCGAAATCGTCGCGATGGACACATCACTTGAAGACCGGGCGACGTTCGTCACTGAAAGCGCGTCACCCCCTGGGTTCAGCGCTTGCGCCGTTGCCTGAATGCTTTCGCCAACGCGAACCATGGGGCGGGGAATCGACACACTTACGGTGGCAACCGTTGTGTCGGGTGCGGTAGTTTCGGTGCAACTAAGGAGTGATGCTGCGAGCGCGACGCGGACGCTTCGAACAAAAAACTGACGCGACATGAACGCCCGGTGAAATCTTTCTGAACTTGGAACGAAAAAAGGCCCTGTCAACGTATTTATCAAACGAATGTTAAGTGGGGCCCTCAGGGTTTACCACGAGGGTTGTGTTGTTCCTAGGGCGGCATGATCGGTGCCGATCACATCTCCGCGTATATTCACGCAGACACAAGTAGAGGTCGCACACGAAAGGTCAATTTCTGTTCTCGACATGTAATCGCGGAGGCTTGGAGGTTTCCGCATTGCTCCGCAACTCAGTTCGCCGGTTCGGCGATGTCCCTGAAAAAGTTCGGAGCAGGGGAATGAATGTTGACCTCACGGTTTTCGAAGACGGCGCGACTGTCTTCCACGAGTCTGAATTCGCTCTTGTAAAATTGGACAAGGTTTGTGAAGTATCGCCGCGAAGTTGTTCCGGGCTGTCCGACGCGAATCCCGCGCGAGAGAGATTGGTTGTCGCGGAATGCAGCTTCCCTGAGACCGATGGTTTGACTTTTTCTCAGGAACATCAAATCACGTACACGAATTCGCGAACCGGATTTTGTTCGAGTTTGCTCTATGACCAAAGGCCAGTTCCGATTGCCGGCCGGCGGATGTCTCCGATCGTTCTGCTTGCACCGAAGGTCTGGCTCAGCCGCGACATCAACACACTTATTTCGTTTTCGAGCTGGTCGATTCCGCCGTGTTCCGGTACGGAAGAAGCTCCTCTTCAGATCAGCGTTCTGTCACCCGCCGGAGAGTCGGTTGCGGTAATCACTCGCGCAAAGTTGAAGAACAGCGGCTGGATCCTGGACCTCGGCCATGCGTTGGCAAACAGTGGCTCGCTGAAGATAAAGCCCGAGTTTTTTTCAGTTGTAGCTCGAGGAGGAGCTGGTCAGTACGCGATCATGACATTTGTCATCAATAACGCGACTGGCTCGTTCGCTCTCGAACATTCATTGCCTCCCAATTACTACATGGACGGTGACTTGAAACGAGTACGCGACGAAGGAGCACGCTTTACTGAGGCTGCATACCATTAAATGCCGGTGAGACGGCGCTTGAGATCGACCGTCTTGTCCATTGCCCAACGCTTGTCACCCTATCTCCCACGGCAGTTCTCGCTCGGCGCTCCTGCTTGCCAGCTTTATATCAATGACGGGTCCAGATCTACGCGCTTCACCCTTTTGAATTTCCCGTCGGTTTTCTCGCCCAAGTCTTCAAACCGGTATTATTACGACGTGCGCGCGTATCGGGACGACGGTTCCTTTGCCGGCCGTGCTACAATCGATCTCGCGGAGCGCGGCTCATGCGAGTTTGAAATCGAGGAGGCAGGTTTTTTTTCGAGGCTCAGTGCGTGGGGTTTGTTCACGGCACAGCTTCGCCCAAAGAGTCGGTTGGGTTACAAGGACCAACATCTCGGACGTCTCACGTCTCAATTCTACGCACTTTACCATTCGCCGAATTGGGAGTCTCTCGCCTTGGTGCACCCTCAGACGACGTTGAACGTCAGCCCGGCGGAGTGGATGAAATGGTCTTCGGGCCGCCTCATAGATCTATCGAATATCAGTAGTCTTGAAGTTTTTCAAATCAACCCCACTCGCACAAGTACGCGGACGAAGCTCGTGCTCAAAGACTCGCACGGAAATAGTTACTCCGGCTCAGACGGATTAATTCCATCGTTAGGGGCGAGACGCATTGTGTGGCTCACAGATGGGCTTCCAAAGGATCGACTGGTCCACTTGGCAGCCGAAGGCATGACTAGCATGAATGGAAAGCCCTTGGTGTTTTGTCATTTTCAAAATGGCCTTTTCAATGGCGGACACACATAAAAAACGGATTGAAAGGATAAAAATCGATCAGAGACGAAGGCGGATACCTCATTAATCCGGTCAAGTCCGTCCGATCCGGCTTCTATATATCTGTCGGTAGAATTTTGCTTCCGGTCCAAAATGCAAAAGTAGTCCTACCTCTAGGCCGCTTCCTCTGAGATAACTGTAAACCTGCCGGATCGCCGACGGATGCAGCTGAAAATTCGCCTTCACTTCGACGATTACTTTTTTGTCGACCACCAGGTCGAGGCGCTGCCGACCGATTGATTGTCCTTTGTATGTAATCTCGACGCTGACCTCGCGCGCTACATGGTGTCCACGCGCCTCGAGCTCCGCCGCCATCGCGCGGCTGTAGGTATGTTCGAGAAACCCGAATCCAACATCGTTGTAAACCTCGAAGAACGCGCCAATCACGGAACGCGTCACTTCTTCCTCGATCAGTTCGAATTGTGGCATTCTGAATCGTACCCGCGACTGCGTTGGTGTCCGCAATCAAACGGTCTCTCCAGAAAGCGGATTCATGCATGAAACGGATGAGGTACGCCGACGTACATTACTTGTCATGCGTTCCTAATCGGTTTCCTATCCGTTCCATCCGTTTTCTACATGCCTACGCCGATCAGAGACTTTATCGTTGGCAAAATCAGTGGCGGTCGCCGAGCGGTCGAGACGATCGACACGCACCGCACATTTGCCGACGTAATTCTTCCGCCACGCACTCGCGCTGCACTCGATGAAGCTCTGAGTCTCGTGCGCAGTCACGAGCTCATCTTCACAGAATGGGGATTGGGCGAGCGTCACTCGAGTGGACTCGGTCTCGCTTTCAACTTTGCCGGACCGCCCGGCACCGGCAAAACGATCTGCGCCGAGGCTATTGCGACAACACTCGGCAGGAAGTTGTTGTCCGTGCGTTACGCGGAAATGGAATCGATGTGGGCTGGCGAGACACCGAAGAATGTCGCTGCGGTTTTCCGGATGGCGACTGAAGAAAATGCGGTCTTGTTCTTCGATGAAGCAGATGCAATCGCATCGCGCCGCATGACGGGCGCCGTTCAGGCGTACTCTCGCGAAGCGAATACCGTCGTGAACGTTCTGCTCAAGGAATTGGAATCGTTCAATGGAGTCGTGATCTTTGCGACGAATCTCGCGGTGAATTTCGATCCCGCGTTCGAGCGTCGCATAAGGACTCACGTGTTGTTCGAGATGCCGGGCGTCGATGAGCGCGAGCAGATCTGGAAGGTGCAATTCCATCCCTCGAAAACGCCGCTCGCGGACGACGTGAATTTTCGCATTCTTGCCGAGCGTTTTGCGGTGAGTGGTGGTGATATCAAGAACGCGGTTCTCAAGGCAGCGACGATGGCGGCTGCCGATCCGTCAATCGATTCCGGAAAAAAGATTCATCAGTGGCAGCTCGAAAGAGCGATGGAAGAAGTCGTCTCGGGCAAGAGCGTGATGCAGCAATCGTTGTTCGGGGAAGAAGAGTCGAGTGAAGATCGATTGATGCGTGCCGTCGAGGCCGCTGAGCTCCGTTGGCGGAAGACAGCGCAGGCGGCGATTGTCCTCGCCGCGTTTGGCGGCCTCGTGGGGTTGATCGGACTAATCGTCGCCTTGGTCCGTTAAAACATTCTCCACGCGTGGAGAGGTCCTGCGCACGCAGCATTTTCTAAAACGATAGTGGCGCATAGTGGCGACATGACGCAAAATCATGGCTCCTCAAACTCCACGGAAAATGAGATTCGTCAATCTTCGCGGTTTGTCGTTGCTGGCATTCGCGCCGTTAATTCTTGCGGCAACCACGGGCAAAGCTCCCTCTCGCTACCTGTATGTCTGGGCGGGCACGGCGATGGACTCGAAGCACCCCGGCGTCGACATGATCACGGTGATCGACGCAAATCCAGCGAGCAATACCTATGGGTCCATACTCGCCGCGCAGACCGTCGACTCAGGTTACATGCCGCATCACACCGAATACGTTTTGCCCGCGAAGCAACCGTTCTTCGCAAATGATTATTCCGGCGACAAATCATTCCTCATCGACTTCAGCAACCCACTCCATCCGAAATCATCCGGGGTTGCGCGCGTGCCGGGCACACGAAAATTTCACACGTTCATGCGTCTACCGAACGGCCATGTGGTCGCCACTTATCAATTCGGCGACGGGAAAGTCACCGGTGATCCGGGCGGTCTCGCCGAGTTCGACGCAAAAGGCCAACTGCTCAAGACTGGATCGTCGCAGGATCCGGCGTTTCCGAATGCAAAGATTCGAACATACGGCCTGACGCTCGTTCCAAAACTCGATCGCGCCGTGACAACGAGCTCGCCAATGGACGATGAGCGTCCCGATGACGTCATTCAGGTCTGGCGCCTTTCCGATCTCAAACTTCTCAGGACAATCAAGCTCGACGTCATGCCAGATTCGTCGCAGATGATGCCGTTCGAGATGCGTGCTCTCCCGGACGGATCCGTATTCATCAACACTTATTTTTGCGGCTTCTATCGATTGACTGACCTTGCGACAAATCCAAAACTCACGCGTGTTTTCGGATTGCCCAGGCCAGGAAATTTGGGCTGTTCGGTTCCGCTGCTCGCTGGAAAGTTCTGGATCATGCCGATTGCATATGCGCATCGGTACGCGACGCTCGATATATCAAATCGGGATCATCCGGTTGAAGTTGCATCGCTCCCGACCGATACCAGTTTCTATCCGCACTGGATTGCCGCGGATCCCAATAGCGATCGCGTTGTCGTAACCGACCAGGGCGATGGTCCCGGCATGGTGGCGGTCCTCCACCTCGACAGATCGACCGGCCAGTTGTCGTGGGACGACAAATTCCGAGATGCGGGATCAGCCAAGCCGGGCGTGAGTTATCGCCGAGCCTCCTGGCCGAATGGAGTGAAAGGAATGGCAATGCCCCACGGTGCGTTGTTTGTTCCTTAGGGTGCTCACATCACCGCAGACTGCGGACTCACTGAACTGACGGTCGCCGATACCCGCTGACCGAAACCCGATGATCGAGGTCCGAAACTGAAAACTGAAAAACTGAGTCTTTCTCGGACGTCGGGCCTCGGTCATCGGCCAGCGGGCACCGGCGACCGTCAGTTCAGTTTGCGGGCGTCACCTTAGGCGAACACTTTAGTGTGATGAGACCATTTCTTCTGATAATCCCCGCTGCGTTTGCTGCGAGCGCATGTGCGGGCCGAGTCAACCCAAATCCGGCAGTCGCACCGGATGCCTATGATGTCGTAATCGAGAACGGCAAGATCGTCGATGGGACCGGCAATGTCTGGTTCTACGGCGACGTGGGAATTACCGGCAATCGCATTGCGCGCGTCACTCCCGTCGACGCACTAAAGAATTCATCGGCGAAACGAAGGATCGACGCGAAAGGATTAGTCGTCGCGCCGGGATTCATCGACATCCAATCGCATTCGTGGGACGCGCTTCTCTGGCGTGATGGACGAGTCATTGGAAAAGTCACTCAAGGCGTCACCACCGAAATACTCGGCGAAGCAACAACGCCCGCCCCGCTCAATGCGAGCATGGATTCGCTGCTGGACATTCCCGACACGCTCAAACAGGTAGTCGCGCTGCACAAGACATTCAGGGGCGAGCACGGATTCGGTGCATGGCTCGACGCGATGGGCCGCCACGCCAATTCAGTGAACGCCGGATCGTACCTCGGCGCAGCAACTGTTCGCGCGTACGCGATGGGACAGCGATCGGGAGCTCCCTCAGCCGCGGAGCTCGACACGATGCGCGCGGTGGTGCGTCACGCGATGGAAGACGGCGCGTTTGGAATCTCGAGCGCGCTCATCTATCCGCCCGGAAGTTACGCGACGACGAATGAGCTGATCGAAGAAGCGAAAGCAATGTCGCCATATCATGGGTCGTATATCACGCACATGCGATCGGAGGACGATTCGCTGTTCGAAGCGATGGACGAAGCGTATCGAATCGCTCGCGAAGGAAATGTTTCGCTCGACATCTATCATCTAAAGGCTGCCGGCAGGAGAAACTGGCCAAAGGCCGCCGGCATGATCGCGAAGATCGATTCAGCGCGCGCGGCGGGATTGGACGTCGGCGCCACGATGTACCCGTACTCCGCATCGGGCAATGGTCTCGATTCCTGTTTCCCGGATTGGGCTGCGGAAAATGGAAAGCTCATGTCCAACATCCGGGATCCAGCTATGCGCGCGCGAATAGTCGCAGACATGAACAAGACTGGGTCATGCGACCCCGAGCGCTACGCGGTGATTGCGATCAACGGGTTCACGAAACCCGATCTCAAGAAGTACGAAGGCTGGACGCTCACTCAGATAATGAAGGATAGAAATCAGAGCAGTGTGCCCGATGAGGTGATCGAGCTCACGCTCCTCGAGAATAATCGTCTGTCGAAAATCAACTTCAGCATGTCCGACGAGAATGTTGCGATGCAGCTCAGGAAGCCGTGGGTTGTAATTGGGAGTGATGCTGGTGGGTTCAATCCGGACAGTGCACGTGGTCTCGTGCACCCGCGCTCCTACGGGACGTTTGCGCGAGTGCTCGGGAAGTATGTCCGGCAGGACAGTCTCTTCACACTCGAGGAAGCGGTGCGGAAGATGACGGGCGCGACTGCCGCGAGGCTAAAACTTCGCGATCGAGGATTATTGCGCGAAGGAATGTATGCGGACGTCGTTGTCTTCGATCCGGCGACGATCATCGACAAGGCGACGTTCGAGAAGCCGCATCAGCTGGCGGTCGGCGTGAAGTACGTTTTCGTGAACGGTGTCGCCGTCGTCAGCGATGGTAAGGACACGGGCGCGACGCCGGGAATGGTGGTGCGAGGGCCGGGCTGGAACGGACGCTGAGTCTCGATGATGTCGCAGCAGATCATCTATGAGCCTCCGCGAGCACTGACGCCGCGGTCACGAGATTTGGATCCATCGGATGTCGATGTTCGCGCGAGTGAAATTGCTTTTGCGATTCCAAAGTCCGTCACCACCGCTGCGTCGCCGGAGAGCTCGCTGCCCAGGACTTTTATTACCACGCTGCGACCGGGTGACCTCTCTCGCGCGACAAACGCTCGCGACATTCCGCCGCCGCCGAGCTTACGCTCGAATTTGTATGCGTTTCCGAGCGCGGATTGCAGGCGGTCGCGGAGGTCCATCTGGACTTTACGCTATAGTGCGCCGGGCGCGCGCTACCTGAGCGGGAACGACGACGCCGAGGTCAGGTGCGTTTACAACCGAGGCGTTTCCAAGCGGACTTTGGTAATGGATTCGTTCTATGCCGCGTCCTTGCCATGAACAAACGCGGGAAGCGCAGCGATCAAGGCAGCAAGAAAGCACAATCCAGTCGCAATCTCAGCCGCAAGCAGTCCCGATCCACTCACATCGACACGTGCTCCGGCAAATGCCGCGAGGGCCCCCGCTACATTCGATCGCACGAGAGTTACAGCAGCGCCGGCTGACACCGCAGCAAGCACAAATGGCGCCGCGATCCACTCGCCAATGCGTTCGACTCGAAGAAGAGCGACGCCAATCAGAGTGAATAGGAATCCCGCAAACACGAACCACCGTGCGCGCGAGAGCTTGTCGAATTTGTCGGCGCCGTCAATCGCTGGAGCGCAGGCGTCGAGCTTCTGATGCCAGCCGCACCGCGTTTGAGTGGCCGCTGGACCGCTGTCGGAAATGTGCCGCACACCGAACAGCGTCACGTCGTAATGATCCGGACGCATCGGAAACGCCGCCGCCCATGGTGTAGCGAATGACCACAGGAAGCAAAGAATCGCCGCGGTCGACGCAGCCATGATCAGGAATCGTGAAGCGCGCTTCTTGTCAAATCTCAACAACTTCAGTCCCGGGGTTGATTGATTCCACACAAGTTACTGAATGTGGTCGTTTGTGGCGCACAATGGCGCGGTGCGAGCGTGCGATGCACATTCGACGGGTTGAGCACAACCAGCCTTTAAGTCTATGCCCGAACCAAGTATCACTGAAATCGGCAAGTACAAGATCATCGGCCTGCTTGGCGAAGGCGCCATGGGCGTGGTGTACCGGGCGACTGATTCAGTCATCGGTCGCACCGTTGCCGTGAAGGTGATGAGTGAATCGATCGCGCGGCAGCAGGAGCTTCGCGACCGCTTTCTTCATGAGGCGCAGGCGGCCGGGTCGATGCAGCACCCGAACATCATATCCCTCTACGACCTGGGAGAGATCGACGGCCATCTCTACATCGTGATGGAATTCGTGGAGGGCGTTGACCTCGCGCACCTCATCGCCAACCGGAAGCCACTGACGCTCCAGACGAAGCTCGACATCATGATCGATGTTCTCGCCGGATTGGCATACGCCCACAAACGGGGAATTGTTCACCGCGACATCAAGCCTGCGAACATCAGGATCGCCGAAGATGGCCGCGCCAAAATAATGGATTTCGGCGTTGCGCATTTGAGCACGTCGGAATTGACAATGACCGGCGCCGTTGTCGGTACTCCGGCCTACATGGCTCCGGAACAGATAACCGGCTCGCGCACAACGGCCGCCACCGACCTCTTCGCGACTGGCGCTGTGCTCTATGAGCTTGTCACCGGCGTGAAGGCGTTCTCTGCTCCGACTATTCAAAGTCTGTTTTTCAAGATCGTGGCCGAGCCACCGGTTTCGACGCTGGAGCTGCTCCCGGGACTTCCACCCGAGCTCAACCGGATAATCGAGAAATCACTCGCGAAGAATCAATCCGAGCGATATGCAAGCGCGCTGGAGATGGCGAACGATCTCACACAATTACGAGCAACACTGAGCGACGCGGTGAGGCCGGCAACGATGTCGCTGACCGCAACGGTTGCCCAGGCGGTGGCCGAAAAGCAGCGGGAAAAGAAACGCACTCGTCAACTTGTGATTGGTGGCGGCGGAGCACTCGCTCTGGTTGCGGTTGCGGCAATCTGGTTCGCGACTTCTCGCAACGACCAACCGGCAATCGGAGCAGCGCCGCCGCCGGTAACGAAAGTCCAGGCAGAATCGGCAATCGTCCCCGTCGAAACACAAAAGCCCGTTGTGGCTTCGACTCCTTCGATCGTCGAATCGTCGCCTCTCCCAAAAGCAAAAGCGAAGATAAAAATGCCTCCTCCGGCTGCGCCTGTTCGGACGAAGAAATTAGAGGAGCCGATCGTTCGCCGACAAACGTCGCCAAATCCGCCGGTCGTCCAGCGTGTCATACCCGCGCCGCAACCTGCACCGCCGCCCCCGCCACCACCCGCGCCCCCACCGTTTTCGGCGCAACCGTCAGCGGCCCCTCCCGCTCCCGCGCCGCCCCCTCCGACAGCGGCCGGGGTGCGCGCTGCTATTCAGGACTATGCGCGTGCCATCGAGCAACGGGACATAGGATCGATTCGGAGTGTCTACCCCAACCTCAGCTCATCGGAGCAATCGATCTGGCAGAGATTCTTTCAGGATGCACGACACATCAGCGTTGCTTTCCAGGTAAGCGGCCTCGAAGTGACTGGCAATTCTGCCCAGGCCCACCTCTCAGGTACCTACGATTATCAAAACACCGAAGGACGGCCGCAACCAACGCTGCGTGTGTCACTAAGTGCCAACTTGAGACACGACGGTTCCGCCTGGCACATCGTCTCCATCCGCTAGTCGAGACTAGAAATTGTATTCCACTCCGGCTGTGTAGATCAGGTCAGCTCGAAGCCCGCCGCGATTTAGTGGAAAGAGGCTGTTGAGCACGAGAGTGACATTCTTTGCGGGAACCATCTTGAATCCAAACGATCCGTTCACGATGTCATCGCGTGTATCGGGAATGTCGGTCACACGTACCGTTCGCTGGAATGGCGCGTCGTAGTGCACGGGCTCGGGAAGATGGAGCTTGCTGTCTCCGACCTGAAGCTCGCTCACCAGATCAGTCGCAAGAGTGACACGCTCAGCCATACGGTAATCGAAACCCGCTGTGCCGAGCACAGCGTCATTCTGCAGCGCTCCGGCGCGGTAGAGGTAGCCGATGTTCGCGTGCGGCGAGAAATCACCGTGTGTCGACGTGAAAACTGCGACTCCTCTCCCCGCGAACGATCCTGAGCCGAGCTCGTCCTTGCTGCTCCCCGTGGGAAAGCGAGCGTCGAACAGCAAAGCAAAACCGCTCGTTTGTGTCGAGCGGATATTCGCTTTCAGGCGAAGCGCGATGTCACCAAGTCCGCTTGCGGAGCCGTCCACCTGGCGAGATGCACTGAGCACCGGATCGCTCGGCGTGCCGGCGAAGTAATGTGCCGCCGTCGTACCTCCGAATGGAGCTATGTCTGCCTCGCTCTCACCGTGCAGGTGAGTCTGCACGACGGGAATGACGACTCCGACATCCAAGCCGTCGGTCAGCCCGTACGTGAGATATGCCGATGTGACGCGAACATCGAGATCGAGGGACAGGCGGAAATTGATGACGTCGTTCTCGAGCACGGGCACACCCATTTTCGCGCAGTCGTCGCCGAACTGCGCGCTGCATCCCTCGAAGTTCACGTTCTGGTGGGTGAAGACGAGATTGATGTCGCCCATGTCCACGCCGCGAATCGTGGAAAAGCGAAAACCGCTGCGGCTTACACCTGCGAGAATTTTTCCGCGTCCGAGTGTCTGTGCGCGTTCGGCGAATATCGGTCCTGCGGAAGTGGACGTTGGCACCGGCAGCCCGTTGACGATTCGAAAGGTTTCGCCGCCGCTGGTGGAACCGATTGGGAGATTCGCGACGCTGCCGCTGATCGCGTCGGTGATGAAGCTGATTACAGATGCGTTGCTCTGCGCCGAGGAAGGAATGAAATGCGAGCCGTGCGCCTGAAGCGACACGGGGTTGTTAGGGCTTGCCGACCCCGCGAGGAACAGAGGCTCCTGTCCAGGTCCGAAGATGAAAAGCTCGGAGATTTTTTCGCGCAGTCCGCCGGTCTGTGCGGACAGCAGGCACGGAGCGAGCGCTGAAATCAGACAGCAGACAAAGAAGGCTTTGATTCGCATGTTGTCGCTCAACGCGTGTACCTCCGTTGGATGTTTCACTAAAAGCAGAGAAAATCATGCGAGGTTTGGCGGTTACGCGGAAGCCCCTGCTCGACTCGATTGGGCCGGCGCCGAGCGTGGGTTCAAACACGCGGTCACTTTAAGTCCGGGAGCGCTGATGAGCCCGGGAGAGGTGCCCCGGAACGGGTCCCAAAAAACTCCTACCTCTACAACGTACCCTGCCGTATCTTGTGAGCCGGACCAGTTGCCCAAGTTGAAATGACCGAAAACTTCGAAGAACATCTAAAAACCTCTCTTTCGCACGCCTACAACATCGAGGGCGAGCTCGGCGGCGGCGGAATGAGTCGCGTATTCATCGCAACCGACAAGCTCCTCGGCCGAAAGATCGTCATCAAGCTCCTCTCGCCCGAGCTCACTGAAAGCGTCAACCGCGCGAGATTCCGACGCGAGATTCAGGTTGCAGCACAGCTTCAGCATCCTCACATCGTAACGCTTCTCTCCGCCGGCGAAGACGGCGAGCTCGTTTACTACACAATGCCGTTCATCGACGGCGAGTCGCTCAAGCACGCTCTCGAGAAACACGGTCCGCTACCCGTCCGAGAAGTCATTCGAGTTCTATACGATGTTGTCGATGCACTTGGCTATGCGCATGCGCGCGGCGTCGTTCACCGGGACATCAAACCAGCAAATATTCTTCGGTCCGGCAATCACTCGCTCGTCACTGACTTCGGAGTAGCAAAAGCCATCAACGCAGCCATGGCGCCGTCCGCGATGACGTCGACGGGAATGGCAATCGGCACACCTGCGTACATGGCGCCCGAACAACTCGCGGGAGACCCGGCGGCTGATCATCGTATCGACATCTACGCGGTTGGACTACTCGCATACGAGCTGCTCGCGGGACAATCCCCATTCTGGGGAGCTACTCCGCAGGCCGTCATGGCAGCGCTCCTCACGATGGATCCGAAGCCGCTCAAGGACATTCGCAAAGATGTTCCGCCGAGGATGTCGTCGATCATCATGCAGTGCCTCGCGAAAGATCCGAATGATCGGCCGCCCAATGCCGATGCGCTGATGGCCGCGCTCGACATGATCGCGACATCGTCCGGCGAAATCAGGACACGAGAGCACAAGGTCCCCGGAAAGGCCGGAAAAACGAAATCGCAACCAGTTCCTGTCCCGGTGACGCCGCCGCGCACGCCCACGGTCGAGAAGGCGTTCGTCGCCGAGGTTGGCGAAAGCGAAAGCAAGAGTCGAAGCAGGGTTCTCATTCCCGCCGTGCTTGTCCTGCTCCTCCTTCTCGCTGGTGGCGGGTATGTCTGGTCACAACGCGGGAAGAGTCCGTCGGTCGCGAGCAATCAGCCGGTGCAGGGCGCGTTATTCAAGGATCCGGCGGCAGGGCAACCGGCCGCGAGCAAAGTGGTCGCGCCTCCGGTTATCACGAAGATCGATTCGATGGCGATCGCCGCTGCTGTTGCAAAACGAATCGCGGCTGCCACTGCCGCAGCGCAAAAGAAACCCGGTGCTGCGCCCATCAATACCGACTCGTTGAAGAAGGTCGCACTGAAGGAGGCGACTGATTCCGCCAATCGCGCAAAAGCTGCAGCTGCCTTGGCAGCTGCTGCACCGGCTCCGGCGCCGGCCGCGGCGCCGCCCAGCCTTCCCACGGTCCCCGCAGCTGCAGGGAAACGCAAGCTATCGATAAACCTGCCGGCGGAAAGCAAAGAGCAGCCCTCGCTCAATATCTTCACGAAGGCATTCGGCGACGCGTTGCGCAGCGCCGTCGACAAAGGAGACGGATACTCTCTAGTCGATTCTGATCCGGAAGTGCTCGTAACTCCGACCTACACCGGCACTGGAGACACCGTGAAGGTCAGTATCTCCGTTCGGGATTTGAGGAGCAGCTCGACCTACGGAATTCGTGTGTTGAACTCCAAGGTGATGCCGGCGTATCCGCAGTACTATGTGGAGACGATCGTCAAGGCTGTGATGAAGCAGCTGGACGATGTACAGCACGCGCCAACCATTTTCGGCAGATAGGATTTATTTCTTTCGGCGGGCGTAGTGCCCGTCGAACATGATTTGCCACTTGTTGCCGCCGTCCATCGACCCTTCCGCGTAAGATTCATTTTTCCATCGACGAGATTTCCGTCGGTCTTCCACACGTCGCCCGCATCGTCGACCTACGTTTGGTGCCACTGCTTGACCGCGCGGTCGTACGCAGAAAAACTTTCGCGGATTCCACCGCCACCGCCCTCCCAATGCTCTTTGAGCGTGCAGCCCTTGAGCAGCGAGTCAAAAGGAAGCGTCGAGCGAAGTCGCCGCCCCTTAATCGAACTCCCAGTTTGGCGAAGCCTGATCGAGTCCAACTCTTCCGACAGTGATGTCAGCGCGTGCGTAACTCTCGCCGCGCACCGGGACTCCGGCGATGCGACGCAGCATCGCGATCTGACCGAAATGAGTCAGCGAATCAGCAATCGGTCCCTGAAAAAGATTTTCGGGAGAGCGGCCGAGGGGTTTGTTTGATGCGAGATAGTCGTCGAGCTCTTTGAGCGCTGCACAGAAACGAGTGACGTCCGCATTCCACTCGCCGGGCTGCGTGTCACTCCACTTGTGCTCGCCCCTCGCGAGCCAATTCGCCCAATCATACAGATCGCAGATATGCGCGAGAATTTCTCCGGGAGTGCGACTCGTCTCGTTGATGCGAAACGTCGAGAATCCATCGGGCGCACCGATGAGAACTTTCCGCCCCCGGTATGCAATCGTCGCAATCGTGTGTCTCAGCAGCTCACGTTTGTCGTCGCTCATGCAACGATATTAGCGCGACAACTTTCTCGCGGCTATTCTTGAGCCCGTGTACGAACGCAGATCAGTCGAGCCGATTTCCCGCGCGAAGTTCGTTCGTCGGATGCTCCGCCACGCTGGGTATGGCGGCCTTCTCGTTTTGGGATCGCTCACCATCGGAACGATCGGCTTTCATTATCTAACGGCCGAGGTCTGGTCCAATGCGATGCTGAATGCTGCGATGCTACTTGGAGGTATGGGGCCGGTCGGAGATCTAACTCAGACCTCAACTGAAGGAAAGATTTTTGCCTCGGCGTTTTCGCTCTATTCAGGGCTGGTGTTCATAACCGCGTCTGGTTTGCTCGCAGCGCCGGTGTTCCACCGAATGCTGCACCGATTTCATTGGCAGGGCGCGAGCAAGTAAGTCCTCCGCCGTCGTCGCTTAGTGCTCGAATAACTCCCGCTGGCGGTTGGTAATAGTTTCATAACATTCGCAGGCTGCTTTTTTGAGGCCCTCAACGTCGACGATCTTGATAGTGCCATAACGGTGTGTGATGACACCCAGCCGCTCGAGTGCGCCCATGGCAACCGTAACTCCGGGTCTTCGCACAGCGAGCATCTGCGAAAGAAATTCCTGAGTGAGATTGAAAGCCGTCCTCCCGATCCCGTCCGACGACGTCAACAACCAGCGCGCGCAACGCTGCTCGATCATGTGCATCGCATTGCACGCAGCGGATTGGGTGAGAATTTCTGTCGCAAATTGCGCGTAGCGGTGCACGAGCGTTGAAAAGACCTCTCCGTTCGCGAGCACTTCATTGAATGATTTTGCGGGGACCGAAATAAATTCTCCTTCGATCTGACACATATGCCTCATCGGACGGGCCTTGACCCGATGAAAGAGGTCGAGGCCGTCAAATCCTTCTCGGCCGACAGTCATCGCCTCGAGCGTAGTCTGATCCTTGAGCTGGTGAACGATCGATATCAGGCCCGAAATGGGAAATGTCACGCGATCGATCGGATCACCAATGTCAGAAAGGACCTCGCGCAGCGTAGGCTTGATTATTTCCGCGTTCCTTAGAAGAGCTGCCCGCTCCGAATTGGGGAGCCTGGAGAGGAGGAAATTCTTCTGAGCGACAGGTGCGCTTGCTCCATCGCCTGCAATCTTGTCAGCCGTCCGCGTCCGGGGAGCCATTGACCCTTCTTTGAAAGGCGTAAAACGCCAGAGGGTTCGGACTTGGCATGACAGCCGTCGCGGTCTGGTTGATTATCTATCGCATTAGTTAGTAGACGTTCCGAGCGTACGCAAGGCCCAATGAGAACATCACGTAAACTGCGCGTTGACGCACAGTTTACTGACTGGCTGAGTCGAGCCGTGAGGCGTACTGATTCTCAGCATCAGATGCATCTGGTGCGCGCGCGACAACTTTCGCACCCGGCAGTCATGGCTGAGAAAGAACGCTGTCGCGTTCGCGCTGAGTCATTTTGTCGCCGCGACTCGAGGACTTGTCTGCGCTCGAACACGCGGTGGCCGAGAGCAATGGGATTGCAATCCAAAGGAGAACGAATTCCTGTTAGTTGACGCGTCGCGAGCCGGAGTTGTCACTTCGCCGGCTAATGGCCTAGATCGTGCGGTAACAGACAATCCCGCAGGGGGCGGAGATTTGATGGCCAGTGAGGAGGACCGCGAGGTCGCATCGTCAGACGATGGGTAGGAATCGATGCGGAAAGAAATTCGGGCAGACTTGAGCCACAGATTAAGAAAAATCTGCTCGCACTTCTCCGATACTGAATTCGCTGATCTGGTCGAAATAATGACTGACAAGAAACTGCGGAGCGATCGAAGAACGACACTCTGGTAGCTATCCGCTACCGCGGCCCGAAGATCAAAGCAGATCGACGGATTCCTCTCTAGAGTTGCCGAGCGTCGCTGCGTAGTCCAAGATATCGGTGAATCCTTACGATCATTATCCTACCGCTTTTCTACGGCATGATAGGCTTTCTCGCGATTCTGCTCGCGGCCTCGCTTTATAATTGGGCCGCAGGACTCGTTGGGGGTGTGGAGCTCGAGTTTGAGGTTGGGGAGAGAGTTAACTGAGAGATAAGGGGACTCCAACTGCCGCGGACGCGCGGAGACGCAGAGCAAACATTTCTTGGGTTAAACAACGGAACAACTCGTGCGATTAGTATATCTGTCGCAGGCTGGGTTGACCCCTTGAGCACTTGCTCCGCTCTTCGCGGCAAGCTGGTTATCACTTTCTCCGCCACGTCTCGTGAGTCGCTCAACGATTAGCTGCCCCACTTCAGTTGGTCGCGAAGCTCCACTTCTCTCGCTCCTCGAGCGACTCGATCTCGCCGCCTCAGGCGAGGGACGAGTTCTTCTCCTCGGCGGCGATGCAGGCGTTGGGAAAAGTCGCCTCGTGCGCGAGCTCAAGAGCGAAGCAAATAGCCGACAAGTCCGAATAATCGAAGGACGATGCTCGAGCACCGAGTCATCTGTCCCGTACGCGCCACTGATGGATGCGCTCCGCTTCCGCATCGCGAAGGGCGAGGGAGAAGAAGTTGCGAAAATGCTCGGACCTCTTCGGTCCGTGCTCGCACCACTTTTCCCTCAGCTCGAAAGCGCGAGTGATACAAGCGAGCGCGCAGAGCGACGACGTGACAGACCGTTCGAGCTGATCTTCCGCGTTCTAGAGCGGCTCGCTTCAGACGAGCCGATGTTGCTCATTCTCGAGGATGTTCACTGGGCCGACCAGACTTCACTCGAGCTGCTGCACCATCTCGCGCACCGCGCAACTACGTTCAAGATGTTGCTCGTCGCCACTTACCGCTCCGACGAGTTGCATGCTGCGCATCCATTGCGCCGATTACTGGGCTCACTCGCTCGCGACCGCGTGGGCGAAGAAATGCGACTCGAACCGCTCGACCGGGAACAAACCGCCGAGATGCTGCGATGCATGCTCGAGGCAGACCCTGATCCTGTGTTTGCCGCGGCGATATGGCGACGATCCGAAGGCAATCCGTTTTTTGTCGAAGAATTGCTTTCAGTCCTCGCGCGCGACGGATCTCTCGAGCCCAACGCGGAAGCCGCAGCACTGCTCGAGCGCGCGCGACTTCCATCCACTGTGAGCGAGGCAGTTCTTGCGCGAACAAGCGGACTCGGTCAGCGAGCGCTCGAAACACTTTCCGTCGCTGCCGTGATTGGACGCACGGTGAAGTTCGACGATCTGCGCGCAGCACTGGACGTATCCGAGCTGGAACTTGTCGAAATTCTGGAACAGCTCGTTGAGCATCAGCTGCTGCGCGAAGATCAGAGCGCGAACGTCGAGCGCTACGCATTCCCGCACGCGCTCACGCGCGAGGCTTTATACGAGAGCATTATCTCGCGCCGGCGCCGAATGCTTCACCGTCGCGTCGCTGAATCTCTGGAAAAACGAGGGGGACGAACTCCGACTCGTCTCGATGAGCTCGCATATCACTTCCGACTTGGCGGCGACCACGAGCGTGCTTACAAGTATGCTCGGCTTGCGGGAGACGAGGCCGTTCGATTGCGCGCGTGGGACGATGCGGCCGCCCACTACGAGCATGCGCTCGCTTCGCTCGAAGAGTTGTCGGACAACAGTGTTCGCGCGGCGGAGCTACTCGAGCGACTGGCGGGAGTTGCGTGGAGACAAAGTCGCGCTGCGCCGGGACGACAATACGCGGAAGACGCATTGCGATTGCGCCGAACGTTGGGACAGGACGAGGAAACCGCGCGGATGTTGCGAAGCCTGGCGACACTGCGTGTTGAAGAAGGCGACACTGAAGGTGCTGCCGAGGCGCTGGACGAAGCGTTGCAATTACTCGGCGAAGAATCCGAGAGTCGCGAGCTCGGCCCGATTTACGATGACCTCGGAAGATTGTCACTCGCGCGCGGTGATCTGGGGCGCGCCGAAAGTCTGCTGATGCAGGGATTGTCACTAGCGTCGCGAAACACGCAAAGCGCCGAAGAAGTTCTCGCACTCGTAAGCCTCGGCGAGCTCAGCATACTTGGCGGCGATGTTTCTGCGGGCGTTGCACGTCTCGATCTCGCACTCGCGTTGCTTCGCGAGGGAAGGCTCTCGTTCGACCGGCTAGCGCGCGTTTACGCAGAGGGAGTGCGGACGCTGCTGCTCGCGCAGGAATACGATCGGGCGCTCAGCTTTGCCGATGCGGGGCGACAGATTTGTCTTCAACAGGGAGTCGTCGGGCTCGACGCGCTGTTCCGCGCGATGCGTGCTGCAATTGTTACGATCACCAGCGGGGAAGAAGACACTCTTGCTGAAGCATCCGCCGCGGTCGAAGAGCTGCGGCGGACTGAGCGAGCGGAATTGCGCGATGCACTCAGAGTTCTTGGATTCGTTTATCGCGCGCGAGGAGAGCTTCCGGCGGCGCGGCGCGCATATGAGGAGGCGACTTCGCTTGGCGATCGCGGAAGATCTGTTGGGCTCGCGCTCGTCGCTCTAGCTGAAGGACGTGACGATGAAGCAGCAGAGAATCTCGAATCAGCGCTGCATGCAGTGCCGCCGAGTCAACCGCTGCTCGCGCGACAGTTATTGCCGTATGCGGTGGAAGCCTTGATCGCGGTTGGTCGAGTGAACGATGCGGCGGCGCTTGTCGATGATGCACCCGAGCTTCCCGATCCTCGAGCGGGTGTCGCCCAGCTCCATCACGCGCGCGGTCTCGTGCATCTCGCGCAGGGACAGGCTGACGCGGCGCGGCGAGTATTGTCTGCTGCAGCGGATGAATGGGATCGTCTTGGAAATCATTTGGAGTCTCGACGCGTGCGGGTGGTATTGCTCGAAGCAATGCTGTCATCGGGCGCGGATTCGGAGGGACTCGATCTCGGCCGGGGATTGCTCGAACAGCTTGGACGCCCGTTGTTACCGCGAGAGCGCGAAATCGTGCGACGAATTCTTCGGCGCGCCGGGGTCCGAACTCGTCCCACTCGACGAACACCCGAGCGAGGAGAGAGCTCGCTGACGACGCGCGAGCAAGCTGTTTTACGCGAAGTTGCTAACGGTCAAACGAATCGTGAGATCGCGCGCTCGCTTGGAATTGCGGAGAAAACCGTTGGAGTGCACGTGAGTCACATACTCGCGAAGCTCGGATGCAAAACGCGCACGCAAGCTGCGAGGTTCGCTTCCTTGGAGGGTAACAGCGCAGGGAGACCGTGAGACTGTGAGGAAAAGCGGGCAAGCATCAAGTGCTTGCCCGCTTTTCCTCACAGTCTCACGGTCTCCCTGCGCCGTTACTTTAAGCCGAGGGCCCTAGCCACATTGATTCGGCCGTAATTCGAGTAAACGTCTCGCCCCTTGGGTCCGATATCGTCTGCGGTTCCGAGAATCTTTGATTTGATCCCCGCGACAGAGAGCGTCGGGAAGTACGAGTGAATCATTGCGGCTTCGGCGCTCACGTGCGGGGTTGACATACTCGTCCCCGCGGCAAACGCGTAGAAGTATTCAACTCCATCGGTGTTCGTGCGGCAGACGACGAGAGTCTGGTCGCTCGCGCGTCGTGAGCAGGCACCGATGATGAGGTCCTCGTTCTGAGACTTGGACGCATCGGCAGTATCTGTATTGCCTCCTGGCGCGGCGACGTCGATCGCGGTCTTTCCATAATTAGTGTAGAACGCTGGCTGATCGAAATTTTGCTGAAGGAGAGGGCCGGTCGCGGAAACGCAAACGGTGCTCTCCTCGCACGGTGTAGCGACGACCGTTCCAACATCGAGATCGAGTCCGGAATTTCCTGCGGCCGAGACAACGATTGTCCCCTGCTTTTCGGCCTCGTGTATCACTCGCGTCATCAGATCGAGCAGTGCAGGCACTCCGTCTTGGCTCGGATCGACCTCTGCGCCAAGACTCATGTTGATGACGTCGGCATTCGCGGAGTCGGCCGCATAAAGAATTCCGCTGGCTACGCTCTCGAATGATCCGCTGCCGGTCATGCTCAGAACTTTCACAGCGATCAGCGTAACGTCGGGTGCGATGCTGGCGACGCTGATGTTGTTCGATGCAACTGTCGAGGCGACGTGAGTTCCATGGAAGTGATTATCCATGAACGGCGAATCAAGAGGCTGCTGCGGCTCGATTGGTAGCGAGAACCCGACGGTATCCACAACGCCAACAATCAAGTTCGCGAACGAACGTGACGCGCCGAGATCGACCAGAGTGCGAAGCTCGCGGTGACCGTAATCGATCCCCGTGTCAACGATCGCTACGCGAGTGCTGGGCAATCCTTGTTCGCCGGCTGCCCATGCTTTGTCCGCTCCGATGATTTTCATGTTCCATTGAGTGCCATCCTTGAAGTAGGTGGCATTCGCCGGATTGTTTTGCGGCAGCGCAGTAATGCTTCCCTGAACTACCGCGCCAGTTCTGTACTTCGGCAGCCAGTTGAGGATGCGATCGTTGCCGACTGATTCAACAAGTGCGCTTGCGCTAAGCGTCGTGAGCGCGCTCGCGGAAAGTCCGGACACGAATGCGACGCCGACGTTGTCCCATCGTTTCGTAACTGTTCCACCCAGTGAATTGAGGAGAGCGATTCCCGCTGCAGGAATCGATGCAGTGTCCTTGAACACGACAACGGTTTTTCCGGTAGGGATTCCACTCGTTGCGTCGAGTGACATGCGAGCCGTGCCGAGCTGAGCTGGGGACATGATTTTTGTCGGGGCGTCTGAGCAGGCGGCAAGCAATGCAAGAGCGGGAACTATAACAACGGACCAAGTGAGGTTGGCTCGCATGTGCATTTTTTCCTCGTGCGATTGTACGAAGAGGTTGCGGGCACGGAGTGTGCCGGAACCCCGCGCGAATTTTCGTCGAGGAAATAGTGGCGCGAGAAGTGGGAGAATGACTTATTCGCTTCGCGTCCTCTTCGCGTTCGCGTGTGCCCGACTAAGCAATTCTCCTTACATCAGAGAGAGAACTACATTTTGCCGCGAAGCCCGAAGACCCGGAGCAAACAGAACTACGGCAATTTTTCTTTAAACGGCGCAACGCCGCAGGTAGACTGTGAGAACAACGCAACTACGGCTTTTTTCTTTTCTGACGGCGCAACTACGCCTCACTATCGGATCGCGCCGTTGCGCCGTTTAAAGAAAAATTGCCGTAGTTCCGTTTGCTCCGCGTCTTCGCGCCTCCGCGGCAAGGTTGTTCTCTGCTAGCCCTATTTTCTCTCTCGGCTCTCTCTTCTTCCCTGCTCCTTTTTTGGGTAGAGCCTCTCTTTGCAAAACTCGTCCTTCCTCTTCTCGGCGGATCGCCGGCCGTTTGGAATACATGCCTCATGTATTTCCAGGCGATGTTGCTGCTCGGATACCTCTACGCACATCTGAGCTCCCGATATCTCGACACCAAACGACAATCAATCGTTCATGTCGTGCTCGTTGTCGTGGCGCTGATCGCACTTCCAGTTGGAATTCCTCGCGGTTGGGTTCCACCGACTTCGAATCAAGTGATTCCGTGGTTACTCGCCGTGCTCACCATTGGCGTGGGTGCACCGTTCCTCGTTCTAGCTGCGACCGCACCACTCCTTCAACGATGGATCAGCCACACCGATCATCCCGCGGCCAGCAATCCGTACACGCTTTATGCAGCGAGCAATGCGGGCAGCCTCGTCGGTCTACTCGCATTTCCAATTCTTCTCGAGCCGCATCTACGGCTGAGCGATCAATCAAAAATCTGGAGCATCGGCTATGCGGTTGCGCTGGTACTTACCACCGCATGTGCCGTTGTTGTCTGGAAGCGCACACAACCTTCAACGCAGCCTGCGCAAACCGACGCCTCGAGTGCTCCGACAACACGCAATCGACTGAGGTGGATTGCCCTCGCATTCGCGCCGTCGAGTCTTCTCCTCGGCGTCACCACGTATCTGAGCACCGACGTTGCTGCAATGCCGCTGCTCTGGGTCGTACCGCTTGCGCTCTATCTCCTCACGTTCATCGTCGTCTTCGCGCGGCAGTCGAGGTCCCCGAGCCGGGCGATGGCAATCGCGCATGCGGTGCTCGTGACGTTGTTCGTGATGCTCGCGTATCTCGATCCGGAAATTGGGTTGCGCTGGAAGTACGCCCTGCATCTCGCACTGTTTACGTCGACTGCGCTTGTTCTCCACGGCGAGCTGGCTGCTTCGAGACCCGCACCAAAGTATCTCACCGAGTTCTATCTATGGATGGCGCTCGGTGGCGCACTCGGCGGGGCGTTCAATGCCTTGCTCGCACCGGTGCTGTTCAAATCGATTACCGAGTATCAGCTTGTCGTCGTGCTCGCGTGCTTTCTGCGGCCGAGCTGGCGATCGCGGATTGTTGGCACCGTGGAAGGGATTCCCGGATTCGTTCTCGCTTTTATTCCTGCGATGCTGCTCGGTGCGATCACATGGATGGGACTCGGCGACCGTCACGTGATGGGAATGCCGTTGAAGATGATCATCGCAATTCTCGGATCTGCGACGATCGTCTCGCTGAGCGCGAACGCGATTGAATTCGGAGCCGGCATCGCAGCCGTTGCGCTGTTTACTTTTGCCCGGGCACAGCACACCGAAAGAATTCTTTACAGAGATCGTTCGTTCTTTGGAGCCTATCGCGTCCAACGCACCGCCGGCCCCGCGAACTTTCTCATTCACGGCACCACGATTCACGGGGCGCAATTTCAGGATTCCGCGCGGCGGCGGCTCCCGGTGACTTACTATCATCCCAATGGTCCGGTAGGGCAGCTCTTCGCCGCGCTGCGGGATCATTTTCCGCAAAGACGAATCGGCGTTGTCGGGCTTGGGACGGGAAGTCTCGATTGTTACTCGAAGCCCGGTGAGGATTGGACTTTCTTCGAGATCGATCCTGTTGTCGCGAGAATCTCCGGAAAATCGGGGTACTTCACTTTTCTTCGTGATTGCGCCGTGCATCCGCGAATTGTTTTTGGTGACGCGAGGCTGACGCTCGCTCATCAGCCCGCGAAGCGATTCGGTTTGCTGGTAATCGATGCATTCAGCTCCGATGCGATTCCGGTTCATCTTCTCACTCGACAAGCGTTCAGGTTGTACAGCAGGGTGCTCGATGATGACGGGATTCTTTTTGTTCACATAAGTAATCAGCATCTCGATTTGCAGCCGGTTGTAGCCGAGCTCGCGAAGGATGCGGGATTAGTTGCGTTGCTCGGTGAGCACAGCACGAATGACAGGGAGTCGGAATTCAATCTCGATTACAGCTGTGACTGGGTTGCGATCGCGAGGAAGCCGGAGGATCTCGGCTCACTCACTCACGATTCACGATGGAAAGTGCTTGGGGCGAAGTCCGGCGCTCAGCCGTGGACCGATGACTACTCGAACGTCTTCAGCGTGATCAAATGGTGAGAAAACGGATTGGGCGGATCGAGGCGGTTAGACCCGTTTTCTCTGGGCACGCGCGGCAATGATCGTGATGTTGTCCGTTCCGCCGCGAGACAACGCGAGATCGAGCAGACCATGAACCAGCGTCTCCGACGACTGAACATTCTCGAGAGCGCTCGCGAGCTCGGAATCATTGACGTGTTTTGTGAGTCCATCGCTGCACATCAGAATGATTGCGCCGAGGCGCGTCCGAAGGTCGACACGGGTTACAACGGGCAACGCTGCGTCCGCGCCAATCGCGCTCGATAGAACGTGCTTGAACGGCGATTTCGCAAGACGATCGGCGGGAAGGATTCCCTGGTCGACGAGCTCCTGGCCGATGGTTTGATCGCGGGTGATTTGATGTAGCTCACCATCATAGAGATACGCGCGACTGTCTCCAACCTGCACGACATACAGCCACGGCCACACAACGATGCTCAACGTGAGCGTCGTCGCCATCTTGCTTCCGTCCGGGCGCTGCTTCGCCTCCGAAAGCACGGCAGCGTGAGCTTCGAGCGCTGCTGAGCGGAGTGCGTCGAGAAACTCTTCGTCCTTCGACGCACCTGCTGCGTGATAACAACGAAGAGTGGACGACACAAACCGCGTGACCGCTTCTGTCGCAACCCGCGCTGCTTCGCTGCCTGCTGCTGCGCCGCCTACCCCGTCGGCGATGAGGAGAACCGTCGCCAATCGCGTTCCGCGAAGAGGGAGGCCATCGGTGTTGGCGAGGCTCGTGCCGTGGATGACAACCTGGGGATGAATCGTGGAAACGAGAAACTGATCCTGATTGTCGGGACGAACTTTTCCGCGATCGGTGATGCCGAAGAAATCGAGCTCGTCGTCGGCCGGTCTCGGCACGTCACGCGTCTTCATCCGATTCTCTTCGCGAATGTGAGCTTGTCCTCTCCGACCTTGTAAAAGTCCGGGATCCTCGACACGACCTCGTAACCTGCGCGCTCATAAAAGCGAACCGTTGCAGAATACGTTTCATGCGACGCAGTCTCGATCAAAAGCAATCGGCCTCCTCGCGCGCGCGCCTCGTCCTCAGCGACTTTCGTCAGAGCGTGGCCGTATCCGCGGCCCTGCGCAGACGGGTCAACCGCAATCCAGTAAAGGTCGAACGTTCCGTCCGTTAGCGGCGTCGGTCCGATGCAAACGTAGCCGCGAACGCATTCCTCGTCTTCGATTACCCAACAGATGTACTCGCTCGCCTCGCCGTCCGCGAGCCATTCATCGACGAGCTCGAGCGCAACCTCGATTTCATCGCTCGAGAAATTTGCGACGCGCTGCACGATCTCGACAATTGCCGGACGATCGCGGGCATCCAACGGTCGCGTTCGCGTCACTCCCATCCCTCGTCGGCCAAGGCCTCGTGAAGCTCGATTGGATGATGCCGCAAATAACCCTCCCGTTTGCTCGCGCGCTTAGCGGGAAGCGCGTAGCTGGTAGGGGATTTTCCAGTATCCCTTTTCAGCCGAAGAATGTACTATAGACGCGCTGAATTGCTGTTCCGGTCGGCCGGCTGATCGCAGACCGTACAAGAAGCGCTCTCGTTCAAAACTTCCTTTATCAACGGAGCACAGCATGGCAATGAACACATCGAAGGTCGTGGTCGGTGGAATCGTTGCGGGTATCGTCTTGAACGTCGTGGATTGGTTCGTCTACACCAAGTTGCTCGTCAACCAAATGACTGCGTCCATGGAGCAATACAAACCCGGATCAAGTGCGATAATGATGTCGGGCAATGCGATCACGATTTACATCATCACCGACTTCGTCTTCGGGCTTTTGCTCGTGTACACGTATGCGGCAGTCAGACCCCGGCTAGGCCCTGGCCCACGGACGGCCGCAACCGTCGCGGGTCTGTTCTGGCTCTTCGCCACGTTCATCAATGCCAACCAGCTGATTATGGGGATGATGGATAAGAATCTGTTCTGGGAGACTGCCCTGATTCAATTGATAACGTTGGTACTCGGCACGTGGTTTGGAGCGATGGTCTACACGGAAGAGGGCGCACCCGCGGCGTAAGAAAGAAACAGCTACGCCGCTACCAGCTACCGGCCGCCTGTTACCTGCTGACGATCAGCGGGTAGCGGGAAGCCGGTAGCTTTTTTTGGAGGAGTCTATGAATCGAATTTTAGTCGCGACGGTTGCGTTGGTTACGGCGTGCACCGCTAAACAGCAGGAGCCCGCGTCTACTTCACATAGAGCGGTTCTCGACGCGTACATCAACGCGTGGAACCGACACGATTCGCTCGCAGTCGATACGCTATTGGCGAAAGGCGGAGTGCACGAAGACGTTCCGTTCAGCATCCGCGCGATGGCACCCGACGGGGTGCACGCATTCATGCGCGATCTCCTTCAATCTTCGCCCGACTATGTCTGGAAGGTCACCGACGTTGTCGAAGGTGACAATTCGCTCGCCGCCGAGTGGACGTGGACATCCACGTATACCGGTGATTCACCGAATGGTCCGGTGAGAGCTCTCAAGATCTCGGGACGAGGTGCGTCGATCGTCGAGCTGGAGAACGGGAAAATCAAACGATTTTCGAATTACTACGACGAGGCGAGCTGGTTTCCCAGGAAAAAATGAAATCGGCTAAGGGCTAACGGCTGCCGGCTGCCGGCTTCTAGGTTCCCGCTTGGCGGCGCTGGTAGCTGTTAGCCCGTAGCCGGCAGCGTCGTTCTTATGGCGACGACGGCGGCGGCGCTGCAGGTGGTGGGGCGGCAGGCGGTGGCGCCGCTGGGGCAGGTGCAGGTGCCGGCGTCGGTGCTGCCGACGGCGCGCCGATATCGACTTTGATATTGGGGCCTTTCGACTCGGTCGAAGTGCTGCCGCGGAAAAAAAACACCCACGCGAGAAGCAGGATCACAACAACGAGCACAACGGCGACGATGGCTCCGCCGCCTCCACCTCCACCTCCTCCATCGGACGAGGGCGGTGGCGAAGACCCAGGCGTGTTCTGAATGTTGACGTCTGCCATTCGTTCTCCAGTAGGTAGTGCCCACGCATCTGCGAAGAAGATGCCAGAGCGCTAAGTTCTGTCACCCCAAAACCGGAGATGGCCGTGACAGGCATTACGTCCCTATGGCTCCCGATCCTGCTGTCGGCGGTAGTGGTGTTCGTTGCAAGCTCCGTCATCCACATGGTCTCGCCGTGGCACAAAGGCGACTACCGGAAAGTGCCCGACGAAAACGCACTCCGGGCTGCGGTGGGACCACTCGCGATTCCGCCCGGTGACTACATGGTCCCGCGTCCTGTTGGAAGAGAGGAGATGAAGTCCAGCGAATTCATGGACAAAGTGCGAGCGGGGCCGAATCTCGTCGTCACGGTTTTACCGAATGGTCAGTGGTCGATGGGGAGGAATCTCGTCCTTTGGTTCCTGTATCTGGTGGTCGTCAGCATTTTCGGCGCATACCTCACGACTCGAGCGTTTCCGCAAAATCCACCCGGCGCGGAGATCGTTCGGTTTGTAAGCACGACCACGTTCATCGCTTATGGCCCGGCGCTTTGGCAGATGTCCATCTGGTATCGCCGATCGTGGAGCACCACGATCAAGGCAACGGTCGATGCGCTCATCTATTCGTTCATTACCGCAGCAATCTTTTACTGGCTGTGGCCACGATAAAATCGGAGGCACTATGATCCTCGTTGCGGGGTCCACCGGGAGTCTCGGGACTGAGATAGTTCGTCTTTTGCGGGAGCGTGGAGAATCAGTGCGCGGACTCGTGCGCGCGACATCCGCTCCGGAAAAAATCGCTCATCTAAAACAGCTCGGCGTCGAAACTGTCGTTGGTGATCTCAAGGATCACGCGTCGCTCGAGTCAGCATGCAGAGGAGTGACAACGGTAATCTCCACTGTGACGATCATCACGACGGCTCAGCCAGGAGACTCTTTCGAGGATACGGATGGGGCGGGGAACATCGCACTGATTGACGCTGCGAAAGCGGCTGGGGCCGATTATTTCATCTATATCTCTTTCAATTCCGACGGTTTCCCATCGACACCGCTTACCGAGGCGAAAAGCAGCGTCGAGGACCATCTCAAGTCGGGCTTGCTCGACTACACGATCATCAAGCCGCCGTTGTTCATGGAAGTCTGGCTCGGCCCGCACCTCTTTGGCGATCTATCAGCAGGCGAGGTGAAGATTTACGGAGCGGGGCACGGAATTGTCCCGTACGCTTCGACCCACGACGTCGCGCAAGTCGCGGTCAACGCGGTGTACTCGCCCGCTGCGCGGAATCGAACGATCACGTTCAATGGTCCGGATTCCCTCACGCAGCGCGAGATTGTTTCGGAATTCGAATCGGTAGTTGGCAAGCCGCTAATCGTGACTGAGGTTCCGGAGCAGGTGCTCGAGACGCAATGGCAAGGTGCGCAAAATCCGTTCGAGAAAACTTTCGCCGGCCTGATGCTCGGAGTTGCGCGGCTCGACCAACCGGACATGAGCAAAGACGAGATACTCCCGGATCAGATGTTGACGATCCGAGATTTTGCTCAGCGCCGAGCCAAAGAGGGAACTGCGTAACCTAGAAAGACAAAGACAACAGAGATCAAACTCCGGTTCTGATCTCCGTTGTCTGCGTCTCTCTAAGTTATGTAGTTCCGTATTTATTTCCGTGTCGGTGCCCCATCGGGTGGATCGAACCCATCAAAAGGAAAATCCCGGTATATCTGAGCCAGCGCTTCGAGGAGCGCTGGTCCGCTGCCGGTGACGCGTCGAGCAGCGACGAGATGCGATGTGAAGTAAGCGCCGCGCTTACTCGATAAATCGTCGAATCCAACACCGTGTCCACTCGATGATGAGTGAAGAATCCGATTTCGACCCGCATAAAGCGCGACGTGGCTGATTACTCCATCGCGACCGCGAAACAACATGAGATCGCCTTCACGCAGATTGCTGATCGAAGGAGTGATGCGCTCGCCCGCGTGAGCCATCTGTCGAGAAGTGCGCGGAAGCGGGACGCCGTGCTTGCGATAGACATACTGTACGAAACCCGAACAATCGAAGCCGTCGGGTGTGCTGCCGCCCCAGACGTACGGAACTCCGATGTATTGGCGACCAGTCACGAGCGCTGCGTGTGCTCTCTTTTTTGAGGAGCCGCTTTTCGCGAGAACTGTCCCGGCATTCGAGACGTCACGCGCAGTTTTGAGAACCCGTTCAGCTCGGCCGAGTCCGGTTATTCGAATCCCTGAAATCGTAATTTGCGAGCTCAGGGGAAGAGGAGAAATGAGAAGGAAAGCAGGAAACGCGATGCTTACCAGGCAACGATTCACACGACAACTCCGAAATTTTCTGCGCCACTCGGCATACGGTGCGCCGTGCTCCAGGAAATCGTCTAACGTGTTGCGCGAGAATGAGGTTCCCCAGGGCTGATTAAGATTCGCGAGGTGAATTCGTCTTATCGCGGTGACGGTTCGTGTCCACTTTCCTGGGCGGGAACGGTGGAGAATGACTAGATTGATTGGCGCGGACTCCACGACTCTCCCTCGACGCAGCTTTTTTATGACCGCTTTCAAGAATGCGCAGCAGCACCTCCTCTACAATGGCCGCCATTTTCACTTCGTGTCGTACGATGCGCAGCCCGGGAATGTCAAACGCGGAATCGCTGAAGTTGGCCCCATGTGGTACCTGATGGGACCCAACAAGCGGTGGCCGGTGATGCCCCACACTCCTGATCAGTCCGATGAGGAAGTTGTGACCGAGCTCAAGACCTGGATCACCGGGCAGGGGCTCGATCGGCCGTAGTCTCGAAAACAAAAATGACAGATGCTAGCTAGCGGCTACCGGCATCCGGCCACCAGCCACCAGCTTTCGACCGGCAGCTACCCGCTAACGTCTGCGTTGTTGCTTTTGGTTTGCGCTTGCTCATCACGACATCCTACGGTAGAACCAGTGCCTGCGCCGGCGCGCGCAACGATCACGTCGCTCCCTGAAAATGCCTGCCAGCTCCTCTCGGCGGCACAGCTGTCCGCTGCGATAGGAAAAGGGGTCACTCGGGGACGTCGAGTGCCGGACATCGGGGAGATTCTGCGCGCGGACAACGAGGGAAGAGTCCCGCGGGAACGTGCCGTCTGCAGCTACGATACGGTGAATGAGTTTGGAAGCATAGTCATCATCGTGCCGTCGGTGTCGCAGCAAAACCCGGCAGCGTTCCAGCGCGCGCGCGATGAATACTCCCAACGGTCGCACGCCGAGCAGATCGAAGGACTTGGCGAAGATGCGTGGGTCGAGAGTGGGGGCGCGGTTCACGTTCTCGCGGGAAAGAACGCGCAGTTCATCGTCGCCACGAGGACTCCTCGAGAGATGTCGCGCGAGATGCTTATCGCCACCGCCAGGGCCGTGGTCGCTCGCCTCGGGCTATAGCGTAGATTTTCCGCCATGCCGAAAAAACCCACACCATCGGTCGACGATTTTCTCGCCGAACTTCCTGCAGCTGATCGAAAAGTTCTCTCGCCCGTACGCGATACGATTCGGAAGAACCTTCCCGCCGGATACGAAGAGATTTTGCAGGGAAGATTCATATCGTACGTCATCCCGCTGTCGCGATTAGGGAAGACTTACAACGGCCAACCGCTTTGGTATATCGCTCTCGCGATTCAGAAGAATTACTACACAGTCCACATGATGGCTGCGTATGGAGATGCGAAAGAGCTTGCGCGAATTCAGCAGGGATTCAAAAAGGCCGGCAAGAAGCTCGACATGGGAAAGGCGTGCATCCGGTTCAAGAAACTCGACGACCTTCCACTCGACGTAATCGGCGAGTGCGTAGCAGCCGTTCCAGCTGAAGGATACATCCGGCGATATGAAGCCTCCAGAATGTCGAGAATGAAGTAGTCGAGATGCGTAGAATTCTCGTAGTCGCCGGCTCTGTATTCTTTGCGCAAAATTTGTCGGCACAGGGGGCCGTTACGGTAATTCACGCAGGGCGGATGCTCGATGGGCGGGGCGGTACGCTTCGCGATGTCACCATCGTGGTGGAGGGCTCGAAGATCACGCGGGTGGACGCCTCGCCGGCAAAGAAACGCGCTGCCGACTACGAGCTCGGAACATTAACTGTCTTGCCGGGACTGATCGACTCGCACGCGCATCTCGCGTGGTACTTCAATCGCGCCGGAAGACTTCACACGCCAAATGACGGCGACAGTCCGGCGCAATCGATTCTTGCCGCGGCGGGGAATGCGTACACGACGCTGCTCGCAGGATTTACGACGATCCAGAGTCCGGGATCGTTCGAGGATAGAGATCTTCGCGACGCCATTGCGTCCGGTGCGATTCCCGGCCCGCGTGTTTTGACATCGCTCGAGCCTCTCGAAGATCCGACACTCTCGCCCGATTCCCTGAGAAAGCTCGTGCGCGAGCGAAAAAAACAAGGTGCGGATTTCATCAAGATCTTTGCCTCGAAGAGCATCCGTCAGGGCGGTGAAGCGACAATGACAGTCGAACAGATGGAGGCAATGTGCGGCGAAGCACGTGCACAGGGATTACGAACGCTCGTCCATGCGCACAGCACTGAGTCGATGGAACGCTCGATTCGTGCGGGGTGCACGCAGATTGAACACGGACTCTTTGCGACGGACGCGGTGCTCAAGGAAATGGCGCAGCGCGGAACGATCTTCGATCCGCAATGCCGACTCATCTTTCAGAACTATCTCGATAATCGCCCGAAATTCGATGGAATCGGCAACTTCAACGCGGCAGGATTTACGGCGATGGAAAACGCGATTCCGGTGGCTCGCACAACCTTTCAACACGCGATCGCAACTCCGAATCTGAAAATAGTTTTCGGAACCGATGCAGTCGCGGGCGCACACGGAAGAAACGCAGAGGATCTCGTTTGTCGCGTCAAGGAAGGAAAGCAGGCGCCGATGAAAACGATCATCTCGGCAACGTCGGCTGCTGCGGAGGCCATGGGACTCGGAAAGTCTATCGGCTCGATCGCACCGGGCTACGAAGCAGACATTATCGCAGTCGAAGGAAATCCAACCACTGACATCACGGCGTTGCAACGAGTGCGGTTCGTAATGAAAGGGGGAAGAGTTTACACCGTGATACCACGTAAATAACGGTCACCGATGCCCGCTGGCCGATAACCGATCCAAGATGTGCGAGAACTACCGAGTTGTGAGTTTTTGTTTCGGACCTCGGGAATCGGCTATCGGCCCGCGGGCATCGGCGACCGCGATTTTATTTCAACGCTTTCGTGAGCACGACCCCATCGAGTTTTTCACTCGGCGTAACTCCGGCAGCGGCTGCAAGAGTGGGTGCAATGTCCACTGTCCTCACGAAGTCCGGGTACTTGCCGGCCTTGAACGGCGCTCCGTAAAAAATCACGGGGACGTTACTGTCGTAGTCGTACGGCGTTCCGTGTGATGCGACGAGTGGACCGGCCCACAGACTTCCTTTCGTCAGAGTCACGATGTAATCGATCGGCGCGGTCGCGGGGAATTGGTGCGTCCATCTCCGTGTAATCGGATCGTTGATGGTGTCCCCCTTTACGAGATCGCTGAATCGATCCACTCGATACACGCCTGGAATCTTCAGCGCTTCATCGCGGAAAACACGGAGCACCGTGTCCGGGTTCACCTTCGCTTTTTGAAACGCAGCGCGATCGATTAGAATCACCTGCTGATCCGCTTCGAATGCGAGAGTGTCGAGGCCGAGTGCCTTCATGCGCTGTCGCGCCGCGGCGACCGCGGGTTGAAGCGACACGCGCGTGGGCGCCGGCGTCACATTCTTCGCTAGCTCCGGAACGGTTCCGAACCCATGATCGGCGCTCAACGCAACGATCACGCGGGATGGATCCCGCAATTTGAACAACGAATCGAGAAACATTCCGATGGTGCGATCGGTTCGAAGAACCTGATCGTGCGCCTCCTTCGAATCCGGTCCAAGGCGATGATTGATCAGGTCCGTTGCCGACAATGAGAGCGCGAGCACGTCCGTCTGAGGTCCTTCGCCGAGGTGAAGAGCGTTGACGCCGTCGAGTGCGAACGCGGCCTCGAACTCGTCCCCAAAAGGCGTGGCCCACAAAACTCCGTCGACCTGGCCGACATCCGTGGGAAGTGCGTGCGGAAAAACAAAATCTCTTCCGCCGCCTTCGATGTTGACGCTGTCCGGTTCCTTGTAGGCACTGTCAGGCAGGAGGGGAGTCCAGGTTTTTCCCGCGTAGGTGTCTGGAATTCGACGCGCGTTGAATTTTTTTACCCAGTCCGGAAGCGAATCCGCGTAGTACCGGCTCGTGGTGAATTCACCATCGGGCGGCGCGTACCAGTAGACTTGCTGCTTCGATCTACCGATTGGGAGAATTGCACCTCGATCTTTCGATGAAACCGAAAGAGCTCGCGATTTTGGACTCCTGGCGTAGATCCAGTCGAAGAGCTCGGTTCCCTGAAAACGGGTCGGCGAAGCACCCGGTCCGCCGGAAAAACCAACAAGCGGGGACGCGGGGTCGACAACGCCGGCGCGATTTGCGGCAATGCCCGTCGATCGTGGAAAGCGGCCTGACAGAAGAGTCGCGTGACCCGGAGCGGTCTCGGTGATCGCGTGATCGTGGTGAGCGTTCGTGAACCACGCCCCGCCATTCATCAATCGGGCAAGACCGCCATGCAGCTGCGGACCGAATCGATCCAGATTGCCCTCACGAAAACCGTCGATCGTGATCATTACGACGAGGGTCGGTTTCGCCGAGGATGTTTGAGCTGCCACGGTCGAAGCGGGCAGGGCAGCGAGGAGGAGCAGTCGAAAGAGTTTTGGCATAGGCTACCGAATCTCACTCGCTACGCGCGGACTGGCAACCGCGAGATTCCGCTGGCGCATGCGGTCGTTCTCCACGATTTTGTGTCTGTGGAGATAGAACAAAATGGCGGGTAGGATTCCCCGCCCGGGCTTATCGCCGGCGACACGTACTGTCGTGAAGGTTGTCGTTTACTACGTGCTTTTGCTGGGACTCGGCTCTTTCGCTTTGCGCGCGCTGCCGCACGCCCCGGGCTTCGCGAGCTACGCCCTTCAGCCGATTTTCGGCAATGAGCCGACCGCGCCAGTGAAGCGCGGGGCAGCGTCCACCCTCGACCAGACAACGCTGGGGCTTCTCGCTTTCATTGCGATGTCAGCGGGCATCTTGTTGTCCTTGCCAGTGGCGTGGGTCTATCAGCTCACGCGGGCAAAACGTGGATATCAGCAGTCAGTTGTCCAGCTCTTGATCATGCTGCCGCTCGTCGTGGCGGGGATCGTTGTGCTGGTCAAATACAGCGTTGCGCTTGCATTCAGCCTCGCTGGTATCGTCGCTGCCGTCCGGTTTAGAAATACGCTCGACGACAGCAAGGACGCAGTGTACGTTTTTCTAGCTACCGGAATAGGGCTCGCCGCGGCGGTCGACATACCGGTGGCAGCAGTCATTTCGATTCTTTTCAATGCCACCATGCTAGTACTGTGGTACAGTGATTTTGGTCATCAGCCGGTAGAGCTCGAGGGTAGTATTGCCGAGCGCAGGCTCGAGCGAGCGAAGGAGCTCGCGCGCACAGGGACTTTCGTCGCTCGCATCGACGACGAAGTGTTCCGCGACATGAGTCGCGAGCAACTCGAGGGTGTTGCCGAGCGTGCATGGCGTCGAGCTCATGGCGATCTCGACAGTGCCGGGCCAAAAACACCGGATGCAGAAACGCGACTTCGCGTTCGCACGACGGACGTCGCGCGGATGCGTCATGTCGTCGATCCACTCCTGGATGATTACTCGAAGGATTGGAAAGCGAGCGAAGTTACGATTGACGGCAATGGCGTGCTGACGATCGAGTATGTGATCGAGCCAAAAAAATCAACCGATCCCGAAACGCTTCTCTCATTGGTGAGGGTTGCGTGTGGGGACGATCTCGTGGAAGCAGAGCTGAGGTAATGTCAATGAACACACTCACAAAATCCGGGGTCAGCAGCTTCATAAAACTCATCGCCGCGAGCAGTGCGCTCACAATGATTGGGTCACTACCCTTGTTCGCTCAGTCGAGCCAATCTTCGCAAGTCGCTCAACAGGGCACGCAAGGACCCGAAAAACCAAAGAAGGACAAGACCGAGAAGAAGAAGGCGGAAGAAGCCGCTGAGTTCTTCACGGGCACGACGCCGGTTGCCGTGACGCTGACGACAAATCTCCACAAGATTCGTGGCGACAAAGGCGACAAGGGCCCGTGGCGCGACGCCACTCTCAGTTACACGGGGGAGGACGGCAAGCCCGTTGTCGTTCCGATTCAGATCAAGACACGCGGAATCTGGAGAAAACACAACTGCGACTTCCCGCCGGTGCGATTCAACATCAGCCGCGAGAAATCGAAGGGAACGATTTTCTACGGGCTCGACAAGCCAAAGCTCGTGAGTTATTGCCGCAACGACGACACGTACGAGCAGTACGTGCTCGAGGAGTACCAGCTATATCGCATCTACAAGATGCTGACGCCCATAAGCTACAACGCCCGGCTCATTCAAATGACGTACGCCGACGAAAATGGCGGAAAGGTGGACGCGAAGCGGGCCGCGATTCTTCTCGAAGAGCCGGAGCTGCTTGCCGACCGTATGGGTACGAAGTTCATGAAAGAGAAAGGCGCCAGTCCAGACTTCATGGAGCCAAAGAGCAATGCGCTCGTGGGCGTCTTCGAGTATCTCATCGGGAACACTGACTTCTCGATATCCGCTCTCCACAACATAGCGCTCCTCGCGCAACCGGATGGAAACGTCATTCCGGTTCCATACGACTTCGATTTTTCCGGAGTGGTGAACGCGCGCTACGCGACTCCCGACCCGAAACTCAGTATCGACAGGGTACGCGACAGATTGTTCCGCGGCTACTGCGGACCTACCGAAGAGTACTCGAAGGTGTTCGATTTGCTACGCGAGAAGAAAGACGCGATCTACGCGCTGTATCAGGACGACATCGGCAAGATGATGAGAAAGGACGTCGTCGATCAAACGCTCAAGTACTACGACGATTTCTACAAGACGATCAATGATCCGCGTGCCGCTAATCGCGAAATCGTGAAGGCATGCATCGGCGGCCACTGAATAGAATCAGAAACCCTTAACGCAGCCGATGAAATCATTCAGGTACGAGCTACGCTCCTCGGGGCACCTCGAGGAGCTGGCTTCGGCGCGGCTGCCTGACGGGATCGCATCGACCGACGCAAAGCCTTCCCAGCACCGGGACATATTTCTCGACACGTCCGACGACACACTGCGACGCCGCGACATTGTTTGCCGTTTTCGAATAGGTGCAAACGACAGCCGAACTCTCTCACTCCGTATAGGCGGCGGCGACAACGGATCTGAAGTGAGAGTCGATTCATCCGTTAACGCGGCGGATGCGATCGCGGCAGCAAGAGAGAACACTGAGGCGGGACGACGACTTCGCGCCCTCGTGAATCCCGAGGCGCTCGTTCCCAAGCTCGACCTCGAGGTCGAACGCCTTACGCGCAGCGCCGATTTCAATTGGCTGAGACAGCCGCGACTCGAGCTTCATTACGACAGCATCACCGCGCGCCACGGCAAGAAGGCGAGAAACTTCCATCAGCTTTGTATTCACGGAAAGGGAAAGCAGGCTGACCCTGTCGAGCGACTCGCTCGCGCACTGGAGTCGCAGCATCATTTGCGTCGCGTTCCGGTTGGGCTTCGCGATCGCGCTGAGCTCCTTCTGAGATGGAAGGGAAGCGAAGACGAAAAGGAGGGGCCAACATCACCGCGGGCGGTGCCGCGAACTCGGGGCTCAAAATCCGACACCGCAACGATTCCGGAGTTTTTGAATCCCGAGCTCAGTCTACTCGCGTTTCAAAGTCGGGTGCTCGCGTTGGCCGAAGATCCACGGACGCCGCTAGGGGAGCGTCTCCGATTCATCTCGATAGTCAGCTCGAACCTCGATGAGTTCTTCATGGTTCGCATGGCGGGCCTTCGCGAGAAAGCGAGAGAGCAGCGCGAAGAACAATGCGACGATGGGCTCACTCGTGGCGAGCAGGTCGAGGTGATCGGCGAAAGCGTAGCCGACATCATGGATCGGCAGGCGCAGTGTGCGCGCGAATGTTTCGACGAACTGGAAAAGCTTGGAATTCGCCTGACGCGGTGGCGGGATCTCAACGCGTCGCAACAGGCTGCGCTCCGTGAGGAATGCAAGGAGCAGATTCGTCCCTCGCTCACGCCGATGGCGATGACGCTCAGCCCGGGGCACCCGATTCCGCATCTGCCACATCTCACACTTGCCCTGGCAGTAGTGCTTCGAGAGTCAGAGGACGGCCGGGTACACCTCGCCGAAATCGAGATTCCGTCAGATGCGCCGCGATTGCTGAAAGTTCCGGAATCGAAGGGAATGTTGATCACGATCGAGGAAGTCGTGCGCTCGAACATCGATATGGTGTTTCCCCCGGAGCGCGTCGCAGATATTCACGTATTTCGTGTGACGCGAGGCGGAGATCTCGATCTCGACGAAGAGAAAGCGGATGATCTCATTGATGCTGTTGCCGATGCCGCGGGACGCAGACTGACGAATCCCGCGGTGCGAGTCGAGGTCGAGCGCGGCATGCCGGGGTTCGTTCGAAATCTCGTGCTCGAGAGTCTGGGACGCGAAGCAGCGGCGAAGGAAGCCGGACTTGGCCCGGCGGACATAGACGAAGTCGATGGTCTGCTCGACCTTCGCTGTCTCTCGAAGATCGAGCTGCCTGATTCAGCGGATCTTCTCTATGAGCCCTTCGAGGCTGCCGAGCCATTTGGAGAGAACGAGTCGGTGCTCGACATCATGAAGAACGGGGACATTTTCTGTCATCATCCGTTCGATTCGTTCGAGTCCACTGTGGTGAAGCTCGTACGGGATGCTTCGGTAGATCCAGACGTGACGACGATCAAAATCACGTTGTACAGAGTCGGCGATCCATCGGCGGTTGTAGAGGCGCTGCTCGCGGCCGCGCGGAATGGAAAGCGCGTCGTCGCGTTCGTCGAGCTCAAGGCGCGCTTCGACGAGCGCGGCGACGGCGCCTTCACGCTCGTCGTGAAGACCGGCGGCCCGGTCACCCGCACGGCCGCCGTGCGCGGCCGCGTCGCGCGCGCCGCCGGCCAGGCCGCAGCCGCCGTGCCGGGCGCGCGCCCCGGGCCGGTCCTCGTCGCGGCGCCGCACGTCGCGTACGCACAGATCAACACGCCGCTGGAGAACGCCGACGCCTCCGAGAAGACGCCCGAC
>JBHELX010000003.1:95733-170916 GCA_046262875.1 Gemmatimonadaceae bacterium
GCGACTCGAGCGCGCAGGCGGTCACGTGATATCGGGTCTTGTCGGATTCAAGAATCACGCGAAAGTCACCCTCATAATTCGCAAGGAAGAGGGGAAGCTTCGCAGCTACGTTCATGTCGGAACTGGCAACTACAACACGAAGTCGGGACGCGAGTACACTGATTTGAGCTTGTTCTCGATACGCGAGGACCTCGCGGCCGACGTTGTCGATTTGTTCAATGCATTGACCGGGGAGTCGCTGCCACCGTCGGGATTGACGCACGGCGCACTTGCGGCCCCAGTGCAGATGGTGGATGCAATTCTCGCGATGATCGATCGCGAAGCAGCGAATGCTCGCGCAGGAAAGCCCGCGAAGATAACCGCAAAACTCAATGGACTATCGGACGCCGAAGTCGTTCGTGCGTTGTTGCACGCGGCAAACGATGGTGTGACGATCGATCTCGTCGTGCGAGGAATCTGCACACTTCGTCCCGGAATTCCCGGACGATCGGAAAGAATTCGAGTCGTGTCAGTGGTCGGCCGACTACTCGAGCATTCGCGCATCTATCGTTTTGAAAACGCCGGCAATCCAGTTTACTACATCGGCTCCGCTGATCTTCGACCCCGCAATTTGCGACACCGCGTTGAGTTGCTCGTTCCCGTGATTGATCCAAAACATCACACTGAGCTCGATCGGATTCTCGATTTGTATATCAATGATCCGACTGGATGGGAGCTCAACTCGAGCGGCGAATACGTTCAGCGCTCGGGGGACAGTCCCGGAGCGCAGGAACAACTCATCGCTGCGCTACCGTCGTAAACCTCGGTCGCCGATACCCGCTTGCCGATAACCGATCTCAGATTTCCGAGAACGACCAACCTATGAGCTTGTAGTTTCGGACATCCGCGATCGCGTATCGGCCAGCGGGTATCGGTGACCTGAGTTATGGGATAGGACGGGGACGGGGCCACGGCCATGGCCAAGGATTAAACGAGTTGCGACCGGCGAGTCCACGGACCGCCGCTTCTCTGATTTGCGGATCGCCTGACTCGAGAAGTTGAGTCAACGCAGCTTCTGATCGCTCTCCGGATCTCATGAGAGCACGAATAAGTGCGCGGCGCACTTCCGTTCCTTGCTCGCGCTTCAATGCGTCGCGAATTGCGGGAATCGTCGTCGAGTCGCCGATTTGTCCAAGCGCCCACGCGGCTTTCAGTCGCGCGTCTTCACTCTCGTCATTTAGAACCTGCACGAGTCCCGCCGGAGCTTTGCCGCCGCCGCGGAGCTGGCCGATCGCCCATGCTGCCGTTCCACGAACGCGCGAGCTCTTGTCTGTCGCAGCAATGTTGCCAAGCGCGTCGACCGATGCGCGATCTTCGATTTGCGCGAGTGCCCACACCGCGGTCTCTCGAACCCTATCGTCCGCATCGCGACGGGCGGCGTTCGCGAGAGCGGCTGACGCGCTGCGCGCTTCGAGCTGACCAAGTGCCCACGCTGCCATTTCGCGAACACGCGCATCGCTGTCCTGCGTGAGTGCGCCGGTGAGTGCATCGGCCGACTCGCGAGACTCGAGCTGACCAAGCGCCCATGCGGCGGCGCGGCGAACCGCTGGAGAGTTGTCCTGTCGCACAACGCGAATGAGCGCTGCAACCGAGCTCGTTGAATCCATTTTGCCTGCTGCGATCACTGCCGCTTCGCGCACTTTATCCGCGTCATCGCGGAAAAGATTTTGAATCGAGGATAGCGCTCTTCCACTTTCCAGTCTGCCGAGTGCCCACGCTGAATTCGCGCGCACGCCTGGCGTTGCGTCGCGAAGTGCGTGAATCAGTGGATCAACAGACTTCGGCGATGGAACGAGACCAAGTCCCAGAGCTGCGACTTCTCTCAAGCCAGGATCAGCAGCGCTGAGTCGCGTAAGAAATCCGTCGATCACGAGATCGCCGCGCTGTCTGCCGAGGACCTGCACTGAGATTTCGCGGACGCAGGGGTCGTTGGTTGAGAGCGCTTCGAGTAATCGATTCACGTCTGCGGCGGGAAGTGATCCGCGCTGGAGATTGAAGTCTTCGTTATCCGAATCGCCGTTCATGACGTCGTCGAGTGGACTGATTGGTCCGCGAGACCAGCTCCCCCAACCGTAGCCCGCTACGGCATGCGATGCGAGCGAACAAATCATCGGCGGCGCGCCCCGCGCCTGAGTGAGAAGCGCGGTGATGTCGATCGGCGCGTGTTGATCGGCACTCGACTGGTAATCACTCGACGATGCGCTCGCGAAAAACGCGTCTGCTCGCGGCGCATTGGTTCCGCCCTCGGTGGAAAGCAAAACCGCTGCGACTATGACTCCGGCGATCGTGTGCATCTTCGCTCCTTTCGGTTGGCGCATGGCCATGTGTTAATCGTAAGTTGAAAAATCAGCACTTCACGTCAAAAGAAAGGCGCGCCAATGATTCGACGCGCCTTCGTCAGGCGCTTACGGGTAAGGCCGAGGCTCCGGCCACGGCCACGGCCATGGACCGTTTCCATTTCCTCCTGCCAGGGCTCGGACTGCCATCGATCGAATCGCGGGATCCTTCGAATCGAGCAATCCGCGAATTGCGTCGACCGATTTTTCTCCGGTCGCAGCGAGCGCGCGAATGTACGCGATTTGAAGACTCTTGTCCGTCTCCGCATGAAGTGCAGCATTCAGTGCGGGAACCGCTGCCGGATCTTCGATCTCGTAAAGCGCCCACGCGGTGATCTCACGGACTCTTGGATCAGAATCACGAAGCAAAGCGATTAGAGCGGGCGGCGCCTGACGAGGCGACATCTGGCCAATCGCCCACACAGCTCGCTCTCGGATTCCTGCACTCGGATCTGAAAGGGAAGCCATCACCGCGTCGATCGACCGCTCGTCGCCGATTTCGCCGAGCGCCCACAACGCTGTCGTCCGCACCTTCGGGTCCGAATCGCCGCGAAGTGCGGCGATAAGCGCGTCGATCGCTGTTGGACTTCCATTGTCCGCCTGGCTCAGCGCCCACGCTGCCATCTCTCGCACGCTGGAGTTGGGATCTTTACGCAAAGCAGTGGCGAGAGCTTCAGTCGCGACCGAAGTCTCGGCGTATTCGGAAAGACCCCACGCCGCAATTCTGCGGAGCGATGCGCTTGTGTCGGTCTTGAGGACGGTGGCGAGAAGCTGCGGACGATCGTCGGCGCGACCCGTGCCTTGTTCCCGTGATCGCTCCTGTCTTCGTAGCGATTGTTCTACCTTCTTGTCGACCTGCTTGTCGATCGTTTTCTCGCTCGGAACCGGACCCTGCATTTCCGTGTGAGTCTGCATCGTCGTTTGGATCTGCGTGTTCTGCGAGAACCTCTCGATCATCTGCTGAGCTATTGATGCGACACCACGCACTCCTGAATTCGGATAAGCCGGAGTGGGCTTTTGCGCTGGTGGCGCGATGTCTTCGTTCTTTCGCCACGTTGGCGCCGCGCCCTTTTCGATCGCTGAATGCGCCTTGTCCTTCGCATGCGCGGGGGGCATAGTGCCAATTGTCGCGAGAACCTCAGCCCGCGGTGCAGGTGCGGCAGCGCCTACTACTACTGCGACCACCGCGAGCGACGCAATAAGGGCGGCGGATTGCCATCGACTTGGACTGGAGTGACGAAGCTCGGGATCGAGAATCGCAAGCATTCTTCCTTCGAATTCTTTGCGACGCGCCATCGCCAGAGCAACCGCGGGGGTTCGATCGTGTCGAACCGAAGTCACGATGTCGAGAAGATGCTCGGCATAATCGCTCGCCCGGGCGCCGCATGAAAGTGCCAGATCATCGCAAGCACGTTCACTCTCGGAGCGGAGCTGCTTCGCAGCTGTCCAGACGAGCGGATGGAACCAGTAAATTGCGCACGCAACTCGTCCGAGTGTGTGTCCGGCGAGATCGTGACGTCGCACGTGCGCGAGCTCATGCAACAGAACGGCAAGACGACGGTCTGCGGTCCAGTTGTCGCATTCCGCCGGGAGGACGATCGTCGGCTGAAAAACTCCGCAAGCAAACGGCATCTTCGCGTCTTCACTTCGAAGAAGGCGAGGTGCTTCATCGAGCTCCAGGCGATCTGAAACTTCATATAGAGGAACGAGCCAATCCTGGGTGTCGAGCGGACGTGCGCGACGCACAATTCCGCGGACGACGAGCGCGCCGTACATGAGCCATCCCGCGATTAGAACAACGATCGCCGCCCAGATTGCGATCATCGCCGGGAACCCTCTCAGTCCCTTTAGTCGAGCGAGAAGTCCGCGACTCGGAAAGACTGTCGTGATCGGCTTCGAAGAAATGACGTTCTGTACCGCAGCATTTACACGTGCGTCAATGGTCGCGGCCGACGGTGTTCCAGTCGAAGGGTTCGCGACACCTCTATGAATTCTTGGCGCGGCAACACGCGTTGGCGGAAGAATCGCGAGTCGGAGTGGTCCCCACGCAGTCAGCGCAGGAACGAGAAGCAATGTTCCGAGAGTGACGAGCCACACGAGATGTCGCGAGCCCGCCGAAGCACGTCGCATCGTCACCGTAATCGCAATTGCAGCAACCAGAATGATTGTGGCTTTCGCGAGCGTCATCAGCATCGAAAGATTCGACGTCGGAAGCGCGAAGACACTCGAAAGGATGCTCGGCATCATCGGACTTATCTCCCGCTCTGACGAGCGCGACGAATTGTGTTGCGAAGACGAGAGATCTCTGCGTCGTCGATGTCGACGTCGGACAATCTCAGAAGAGCTGTCACGGCCTGTTCCGGAGAATCGCCGAAATAAGTTCGCACGACGTGTGCGAGCACATCGTCGCGGGCGCGCTCGGTCGATTCCGAAGGATAATAGACGTAACGCGGGCCGTCCTCTTTGTGACGAATCAAGTTTTTTTCGCCGAGTATGCGGAGAACTGATCGAACGGCGGAGTAAGTCGGCGGATCGGGGAGATCCCCCATGATCTCGGCGACAGTCGCGCCATTTCTGCGATGAAGAATGTCCATGACCTGTCTCTCGCGTCGGGAGAGGTCGGGCGTTGCTGCGATCTTGGTTTTCATATTTGTCGCGGGCATCGGGTGACCGGTAAATGTGCTGCCAGAATGAATCTGAATGGCGGGTGCTGAAAAATCAACTGTGCTGAATTTTCAACAGCCACGCCGATTTGTCAAGGGTTGAAATCCTACATTTGAAAAGCTTGGACAATGATGTAATCTGTTGGCCGGCAGATGAGGCACCCAGCCCCTCCACCTTCAAGAGGCTCCGCCCCCTTTGTCTTTTCACGTCCCGGCGCTCAACTACCATAAGGTTGGCGAGATCCCCGAAGGGACGCGCCATCCCGAGAATTACGTGCGTCCCGCGCAGTTCCGGGCGCAGCTCAAATGGTTGCGCGCGGCCGGATACAACTCGGTGACCGTCTCGGAGTATCTGGCGTATCGCCGCGGCTCCTACTCGATGCCCCCGCGTCCTCTGATGCTGACGTTCGACGACGGATACCTGAGCAATTATCACGTCGCTCTTCCAATTGCGAGGGAGCTCGGATATTCCGCGACCGTTTTCATCGTGTCGGGAATGCTTGGTCGCACGAATGTCTGGGACGACGACATTCAGGAGCCTCTGCTTTCGGTTAATCACATTCGAGAGCTTCAGTCGCAGGGATTCGAGTTTCAATCACACACACGAACTCATCCGCGTCTGACGGAAATTCCTTCGACTCTCGCGCGCAACGAACTCGCCCAGTCGCGCACGGAGCTCGAGCAAACGCTCGGCACTCCTGTCAAGGCGATCGCGTATCCGTGGGGAGGTCACGACCAAACCATCGAGCGACTCGCGGAAGAGACAGGCTACGAGGGAGGATTTTCCGTACGGCGCAGAGTGAATTTCGAGAATACGCCGATCTACGCTTTGCGGAGGATAGGCGTGAATTACAAAACGTCGCTGAAGCGGTTCGCGTGGGATCTTTTCCGGTTAAAGTGGCGCGGTGAGTAGAATGCAATCGCCATTCAGTAATGTCGTGGCTCTTTACACGACTGCGGAGAGCTGGCGCGGAGCGTCCATCAGCTTTGTACACATCGCGAGGGGACTCGCGCGACACGGTTTTACTCCGCACGTGATTGCGACGTCGCCCGAGATTGTGGATGAGCTGTTGCGACAGGGAATCCAGGTAAGTCAGCTTCCGTCCGAGCGCCGGATGCAGGCGTTTCGCCTGCGCAAGCGTTTGAGTGAGATCGATGCGGCACTAGTGATCGTCGATCGGGCGCATGACCTCCGAGTGGCGACGCGCGCTGTGATTGGAAGGCGCATTGGCGTAATAAATCGCTACAATCTTTTTCGCAGCGGAATTCCAGATGATCTGCTCACGCGGGTCGCGTATCGGGACATTGTGAAAGAGGTCGTATTTCTTTCGAACGAGGCGCGCGATCGCGTGCTCCACCGTGCGCCTTTCATGCGCTCGACACCTTCGAGGACGATTTACGAGGGTGTCGATCTCGAGGAATTTCGACCTGATCGGGCTGCCGCGGAAAGATTTCGAAAGACTTTCCGCATCGCGAGCGGATTCCTTCTAGCTGTTGGTGCGTTGACAGCAGAGAAGCGCTACGACTTCATGTTCGAGTCTCTCGCTCAATTGGGAGATGAAGCGCCTCCGCTCATTGTTTGCGGCGAAGGCGAGGAAAAAGAGAGACTGAGCGTCCGCGCCATGATTCGCCGAGTTGACGTGCGGTTCATCGGCCGGCTTCCTCAGGATCAGCTCATTGGCGCATACAACGCGAGTCTTGGCCTGGTTCACACAGGCGCGGTTGAAACTTTCGGACTGAGTGTTCTCGAAGCGATGGCTTGCGGGCGACCCGTTGTGGCGAGTGCAGGCGGCGCTCTTCCTGAAGTTGTCGGGACTCACAGTGGAGCAGGAACTCTCGTCGATGTCGATTCCATTCACGAGACTGCAAGTGCGATTCGCTGTCTTTTCAGCGAACCGGGGCAAGCGGCAGCGACCGGCGAGCGAGCACGAGAACGGGCAAGACTATTTCCGCTGTCCGCGATGGAAGACTCTTATGCGGAGCTGGTGAAGCGACATTTGCCGGGCGGCGCCAGCTGAGCGACTGGAACCGGCTCGAGTACGCCGAGTCGCGGTACCGGGAACGTGAGCCCTGGGAATACAGCGAGCGTGGTGTCGAGCGGTTGCGTCATGCGTGGATCGCCGAGCTTGCGCAATCGTTTCACGCGAAGCGGACGCTGGATTTGGGGTGCAGTCTTGGACAGCTGACTGGAAGGCTTGCAGAATTACCGACGCACCTTTTTGCGGCTGACCTTTCGCCGACGGCTGTTACTCGGGCGAGAGAAAACCTTCAATCTACGCGGGTAAGTGTCGTCGAGTTTGTTGCGGCGCGTTCAGTTGCCCTTCCATTCAAGAGTGGCTCATTCGATCTGATCATAGCTTCGGATGGACTTTACAGCTGGGATATCGAGAGGGACGAGAGAGCGGTTGCGCTCGTGGAGATACACCGAGTGATGTCGACGGCTGGAGTAGCAATCTTCACGGATCACATGAGGCGAAATCGATTTGCGGAGTTCGTGAGTGAAATCGAAACCAGCGCGCTTCGTGTCGTGTCAGTTTCATTTTTGTATGATCGTCTGGCGTATCAGTTCGAATCGTGGTTCCGGGGAGTCAGACGATCACGGATTTCAAAGGCTGTTTTGCGAAGCACCAATGTTGCGATGATCCTGTCGCAAATTGGTAGGCTCTTCGGCTCTCGAGGATCTCGTCACGTATGCGTCATCGCGAGGAAAGAGTGAGACAAAACGGTCACATTGTTCTGCACTCATGAAGGCTAGTCTCGCAGAATTCAATTTTTCTGGCGACGAGGGCATCTCGCTTCTCGGCAAGTGCTGGGCACCTTCACAAAGACCTCGCGCCGTGGTCGCGCTAGTACATGGGATCAGTGAGCACTCGGGCCGATACTCCGCAGTTGTAGACGGACTCACCACGGCGGGTTTTGCCGTTTGCGCATTCGATCTCAGAGGACACGGCAGGTCGGAAGGGCAACGCGGACATATCGACAGATGGTCGCAGTATCGCGGCGACGTCTTGGCCTATCTCGAACAAGTCAAAACCCGATATCCCCGACTTCCGGTTTTCCTCTACGGTCACAGCCTCGGCGCACTCATCGTAACTGAGTATGTGCTGTACCATCCCGATGGTCTCGCCGGAATGATCGTGAGCGGAATTCCTCTTCGTCCCACAGGCGTTGCGAAAAAACCGCTGGTGTTGCTCGCGCGAAGTCTTTCGCATATCTGGCCGACGTTTTCGGTTTCGCTCGGCGTAGACGGGACGCGCCTGACTCGCGATGCAGCGATGGTGCGGGCTTACGATGAGGATCCCCTCGTACATCACACGGCAACGGCTCGGTGGGGAACTGAAACACTGGAGGCGATCGACCGAGTTAAAAAGCGCATGTCTGAGATTGGAATCCCGATTCTCATTCTTCACGGCGAAGAAGATCCGGTCAACGCAGTGCAGGGGGGCAAAGAGTTGTTCACCGGCGTGTCCAGCAAGGACAAGGAGCTTCACCTTTATCCTGGCGGCAAGCACGAGCCTCACAACGACATCGTGCGCGAACAAGTAGTCAGTGACGTCGAGAAATGGCTCACGCGTCAGCTCGAGCTGCTCTCGCAGAACGACGTGAGCGTTAGTGCGCGTTGAGCTGCTGAGCGTTCCTTATGATTCGGGAGTACGCGGCGCACGAATGGGCGCGGGTCCTGAAGCGCTTCTGAAGTCGGGTCTCGCCGATCGGATTGCTGCGCGAGGTCACGAGGTGGCCGAGACAACGATCGAGCTTCCGCCCGATTCGTTTCTTCCTGAAGTAAAGGCGGCATTCGAGCTCGATCGCCGATTGTCGAAAGCGGTTTCAGCCGTAATCGCACGCGATGCGTTTCCCGTCGTGCTCTCTGGAAATTGCATAAGCTCGCTCGCCACGGTTTCGGGACTCGGGGTTGGCGACCCAGGCGTGATTTGGTTCGACGCTCACGGCGATTTCAATACTCCAGAAACGACGAAGAGCGGATTTCTGGATGGAATGGCGCTCGCGATTTTGACAGGCCGCTGCTGGCAGCTGCTCGCGAATACGATTTCCGGCTTCTCACCGGTGCGCGACGATCGTGTGATGCTGATTGGCGCGCGACATTTCGATGAGGATGAGAAGGCTCTTCTATCAAAGACGAAAGTTGTGCGAATTTCGTCGGACGAATTTCGCAAAGAATTCCGGGACATGTTGTCGGATTTTGGACGGCGGGTGCGCGACGTCTACCTTCACGTCGACCTCGATGTGCTCGACACGTCCCACGGAAATGCAAACAGCTTTGCCGTTCCAGGCGGATTGTCATTGCATGAGCTGCTCGACGCGATTCGCGCAATCGGTGACGTCACTAGTATCCGCGCTGTTGCGCTCACAGCGTACGACCCGGCCTGCGATGAGAATGGGGCGATGAGCGAGGCCGCAAAGAAAGTCATCGAAACAGCGATCGACGCAAATGCGCACCAAAGATGATCCGCTCATTGTCCGCTTCAACGAGCGTGTTCGCGCCTGGCGTGTAACCGTAGAGAATTCTTTCGAGACCGAAAGCTCGCTGATCGCATTCGGCCGGCAATCCGAACGGGCTGTCGTCCTCAAAGTCGTGAAACGACCGGGTGACGAATGGAATTCGGGCCGCATGCTCGAGGCATTCGACGGGCGAGGCATGGTTCGCGTGTACGAGCATGTCGAAGGTGCCATGCTGTTGGAACGCCTCGAACCCGCAACATCGCTTTCGACTCTTGTTGTCGACGGCCGAGACGAAGAAGCAACCGATGTCGTGGCTGACGTGATCAGCAGGATTAAGCTTACGGATGCTCCTCCGTCCACGCCGACAGCCAGGGAGCTCGCGCGAGCTTTTGATTGGTATCGTCCGACGGGCGACGCGCAAATTCCGCTACAGCTCCTCGACAAGGCGGAGCGCCTCTACAACGATCTCGCACAATCGCAAAAGCAAACTCGATTACTACACGGCGATTTACAGCACTACAACATTCTGCGCGATGCGAAGAGCGGATGGGTTGCAATCGATCCAAAAGGAATTGCCGGCGAGCTCGAGTACGAAATCGGCGCGAGCCTCAGAAATCCTTATGAGACGCCCGCGATTTTCAGCGCGCCGGAAGTAATCGAGAGGCGAATCAGACAATTCGAGGGCGCGTTAAAGCTCGACGCCGATCGCATTCTCGGGTGGGGATTCTCGCAAGCCGTTCTATCTGCCATCTGGGGCGTGGAAGACGGTTACTCAGTGCCGCCCGAGAGTGTGCCGATAGTTCTTGCACAATCGATGAGCGCGATGCTCGGTTTCTAATCGATTGGCTTCAAGTGCGAAACAATCGCCTCACGATCGGGCTCCAAAAACGGCGGCAGCGCAACTTTGCCGCCGAGTGTTGCGGGATCTTCGTCGACTGAAAAGCCCGGTCCGTCAGTAGCGATCTCGAACAGAATTCCATTCGGCTCGCGAAAATAAAGACTCCTGAAATAGTAGCGATCGATCTCGCCGCTGTTACGGACGCCCATCGAGTTCAAACGATCGTACCACGCGTGGTACTCTGCCTCACTCGGAGTGCGGAACGCGACGTGATGCACACCGCCGGCGCCGAGCCGCGCGAACGAAAGATCCGATTGGACCGCCACGTGGAGCTCGGCATGCGGGCCATCGCCATGCATAGTGTAGACGTGCACAACGTGCGGCGAATCAAGATCACTCTGATACTCGCGCGTGTGGTGCATTCCCATCACGCGTGTAAGAATCGGGTCGGTGCGACGAATATCCGGCACACTCATTACTATGGGACCGAGCCCGCGAATCTGATGCGCAGCCGGAACCGGACTTTGCTTCCACGCTGTGGGCATGTCGCCGCGGCCCGCATCGTCAACAAGTGAGAGTCGCTGGCCTTCCGGATCCTCGAGATCGAGTGTGAGGCGACCGTCACGCTCGATTACTCCGCTGTGTGAAACGTCGTTATCGTCGAGATGTGCTGCCCACCAATCGAGAGAATCGCGTCCGGTAACGCGCAGAGATGTGCGAACGATGCTGTGAGTACCGCGCTGCTCGCGCGGCATCGCCCAATCAAAGAATGTGAGATCGGTTCCTGGAGTTCCGACAGCGTCAGCGTAGAAGAGATGGTATGCGCTGGTATCATCCTGATTGACGCTTCGCTTCACGAGTCGCATTCCCATCACGCGAGTGTAGAAGCGAAGGTTCTCCCGGATGCTCGCCGATACCGCGGTCAGGTGATGAATTCCGTGTAACTCCACGATGTCTCCCCTATTTGAGTCGGGCCTTCCTCAGAGCCCTGTACTGAATACTACCTGAGTGGCACTTTCTGCGGGCGCAACTCCCGTGCGAATCCATGAACTCAGCCGAATCGGTTGAAGAACGAATTTCCGACGTAGAAGCGAAGAGCGCGGATTTCCGCAAGGAGCTGCGACTCGCTGATCTCGTGCTCATCCAGATTCTCTACATCGTCGGATCTGCCTGGGTTGGAACGGCCGCAAAACTTGGATCCGCACACATCGCGTTCTGGCTTCTCGCCATAGCGCTTTTTTATTTGCCACAAGCCGCAGTCGTGATTTTTCTGAATCGCATGATGCCGCTCGAGGGCGGCATCTATCAATGGGCAACAGTCGGCCTTGGTGAATTCGCCGGATTTCTCGTCGCGTGGAATTTGTGGGCGTACACGATGACGATCATCGCAACCTTCGGCGTCGTCATCGCAACGAATCTTTCCTACGTACTCGGCCCGATCGCGCCATCGGTAACCACCGCGTCGTGGTACACTGCGGCAGTAAGCTCGGCCTCAGTCATCGGCATCACCCTCGTTGCGCTTTTTGGATTACGCGTAGGCAAATGGGTGCAAAACCTCGGCGGCTCAGCGCAAATCCTAACGTATGTCGCACTCATAATCGTGCCGTTTATTGCTTTGAAGCGCGGGACGCTCGCGAGTTATCACCCAATGGCAGCGTCAGTTCCGACAGTCACTCCGCTCAGCATCAACATTTTCAGCAAGATGGCGCTCGGCGCGCTGAGCGGATTCGAGTACGTCGCGATTCTCGCCGGCGAGACGCGCAGTCCTGCACGAACGATCGGCCGCTCTGTAAGTCTCGCTGCTCCGATAATTGTTTTGATGTTCATACTCGGTACGAGCAGCGTGTCGGCTCTCGTGCCCGTTAACAAGATCGATCTTGTGAGTCCAATTCCTCAGACGCTGACAATTGGATTTCACGGACTTGGTATTGCCGAGCGTATCGTGCCTATCCTCATCGTTTTATTGCTCCTACGTCAGCTCGGCTCGGTGACATTGATTTTCGCGGGCAATACACGATTGCCCATGGTTGCAGGGTGGGACGGACTTCTTCCGGCGTGGTTCACGCGGCTGCATCCGCGATTCAAGACTCCAGTGAATTCGATTTTATTCGTCGGCGGCTTGATTTTGGTACTCACTCTTGCCGGTCAGGCGGGTGTGGGCGTTCAGGAAGCGTTTCAACTCCTCGATAATGCAGCAGGGGTTCTTTACGCGATTACTTACCTCGCATTGTTTGCAATTCCGCTTGTTGCCGCGACAAAACTTCCTGAGAGAGTGCCGATTTGGCTCAAGGCAGCATCGATTGCTGGATTCGGCGTTTCCCTCATTTACTGCGTCATGAGTGTTTTTCCAATCATCGACGTCCCGAGCTGGAAAGAATTCGCGGCAAAGATCATTGCCGTTCTCGTTGTAACGAACATCGTCGGCGTTGCGATCTACGTTGCGGGGAAGCGAAGAATTACCTCGCAGATAGTGTAAGAGTCTTTAGGTGGGCCCTTACATATGAATACAGTTCTGCTCTCGCTCGTTATTCCGGCTTACAACGAAGCCGCATTCCTACCGCGCTTGCTTGGGACGGTAAAGGCTGCGCGCGAGCGATTCAAGCGCGGCGCCGCGAAAATCGAAGTCATCGTTAGCGACAATGGATCGACTGACGAAACCGTCCGCATTGCGGCCGATGCGGGCTGTCGAATCGCCCGCGCTGAGCTTCGCTGCATCGCAGCAGCTCGCAATGCGGGGGCGGCCATCGCTCGCGGGGATGTCATCTGCTTCGTTGACTCGGACGCGCAGATTCATCCTGACACATTCAACGTCGTGTACGATCACATGCAGCGTGCCGACATTGTTGGCGGCGCAACTGGAGTCAGACCGGAACGCTGGTCGGTTGGCATCGCTTTCACCTTTGCGATTTTCACTATGCTCAGTGTGACAACGCGATTGGACACGGGTCTCGTTTTTTGCCGGCGATCGGACTTCGAGAGAATTGGCGGGTACGACGAGACGATGAAATTCGCCGAGGATGTGAAGCTGCATCTGGAGTTGTGGCGGATCGGGCGAAAGCGTGGAGCACGTCTCGTAAGAGCGACCAGGGCGAAATCGATTTTCTCGACGCGCAAATTCGACAAGTTCGGCGACTGGCATTACTTCCCGATCATGGCGAAAGCGCCGTGGTATCTCCTGAATCGTCGTGCGGGAGATACTCTCGCTCAGCGATACTGGTACGCTCCGGTGAGGTAGACTTAACTTCCGGCATGCCTGACGACGCACTGAAGCGCCTGCGGAGGGTGTGTCTCGCACTTTCCGGTGCACATGAAGTTGAAGCGTGGGGCGAGCCGACATTTCGCGTCCGCAACAAATTGTTCGCGATGTATGCGGCGGCGAACAATCATCACGGCGGGGGTCGTCCGAGTGTTTGGGTGAAATCAACGCATGTGAATCAGGATTTGTTGTTGACGCTCGAGCCCAATCGTTTTTTCAAGCCCCCGTATGTCGGGCCGAGCGGATGGGTGGGGATTTATCTCGACAAGCGGCCGAACTGGAAAATTGTCGGCGAGATCATACGCGATGGGCATTTACTTCTTGTCAAAAAAAACGGTAAGCGGTAACCGGTTACCGGAATGAAACGTGCAACTCTTCCCCATCATCCGGTGTAACAAGAATTCCGGAGGGGAGGAGTTGTAAAATGAGAGGATTCGTTTCGCTCCGCGGCGGGCTCGCGGCTCTCGCTGCAGGTCTTGGCTTTACACTAATGGGCAGCGGCTCGATGTTGGCGGTGTCGTCGCCGAGCTTCGCAGCGAAAGAAATCACACCGGCCATTCAGATCACGCCGCGTGAGGTCGCCGAATCAAACCGGAAAATCGAATCGGCTTACACTGCTCTGATAAAGATGTGGGGCACTGACTTCAACGCGATCGGCCGGCGTTTTGGTCCGCCGGATCTCGTACCGTATGAAGGTGGAGTGCAAACCGCATGCGGAATAATGCGTGGCAGCAATGCCTTGTACTGCCCGCGCGATAATTCCATTTACTTCGACGAAGTTTTTGTCGCGGGACAAGCAAAGAGTGCGGCGCATGATCTCGGAACCGACGGCGACATGGCGGGCATCGGTGTCATCGCGCATGAAATGGGACACGCGGTTGCGATGCAGCTCGGTCATATCTCGCGAGCGTCGTACGAGAACGAATCCACGGCTGATTGTCTCGCCGGCGCGTTCGCTCAACAGTCGAGTCGCGATGGTGTGCTCGAGGACGGCGATATCGACGAGGCGTTCTACGCCATGTCATCTGCCGGCGATCCCACGCCGCAGCTCACCGGCGATAGCAGAATGGACAATTGGATTCTCGCGCGCCTCGCCCGGCGTAGTCACGGGACTCGCGAGCAGCGGATGCAAAATTTCAAGACCGGCCTCGATGGCGGAGCCGGCGCCTGCCTGTCCGAATTCAAGGGATTGCGTTAAAAAACACGCGGAGGGCAATAGAAAGCTTAGGGGCGCAACTTCTGGACAGCGATCCAGAAGCTGCGCCCCTATACTTCTATAGCCTTGCCGCCGGGTAAACCCTTCCCTCCCTGAGAGGGTCAAAAACTCGGCACATCACTGAGCAAATGACCCTCCGCAAACTCTTCTTCCTGGTCGCGGTAGTTGCTGCCGCTTTTGCCCCCCGCATCGCCGTCTCGCAGCAGACGGACGTAATTCGCGGGCGTGTGACTGGTCTGGACAGCGCCGCACTTGAAGGAGTGACAGTCACTGTCACGTCGATTTCCGGCAACGTAAATCGAACGGCGAAAACCGATAGTCGAGGCCGCTTCACAGTCACGTTTCCAGGCGGCGACGGCGATTACATGGTGCAATTCGCGTCACTTGGCTACGCCGCGAAGAGATTCGAGGTCAAGCGCTCGGCAGACGAAGATGTATTGATTGCCGATGCGCACCTCACTCGCATCGGAGCGATTCTCGATCCGGTGAAAGTCACCGCGCAACGCGAGAAAGTTCAGAGAAATGCCGTGACTCCCGATGTAGGAGGCACCGAGCAGTCGTTGAACAATCCCGCGGTTCCTGCCGATCTCCTCGGAGATCTCGCCGCAATGGCTGCGTCACTCCCCGGTGTGCAGTCAGTACCCGGCGAGAATGGTGGTGACAACGGCTTCTCGGTGCTCGGCCTTGGCGCCGATCAGAACAACACCGTTCTCAACGGACTCCAGTTCGGGGGCGCGAACCTTCCGCGTGATGCGGCTGTCGGAAGCTCGCTCATCACATCACCGTATGACGTTTCGCGCGGCGGATTCAGCGGCGCGCAGTTTTCGCTGCGCACGCGGCCGGGCTCGAACTTCGTGACGCGTGGAATGAGTCTCAACGTCGACGCGCCGCAAATGCAGTGGAGCGATCGAGCGACACAATCACTCGGATTGAAGTACTCGAATCTTTCGCTTGGCGGCGCGATGTCCGGGCCGATCAAGATGGACAAGTCGTTCTACAATTTTTCTTATCAGCTCGGCAGAAGAGCGAACGATCTTCAAACGCTTCTGACTACAAACGCCGAAGGATTACAGGCGGCGGGCGTGTCGGCTGATTCGGTATCGCGATTCCTCGGGCTGCTTCAGAACGCAAGAGTTCCGCTGACCGTCAGCGGAATCGGCGACAACAGAACGAGCAGACAAGGTCTCGTCTTCGGCAGCCTCGATTTTGCGCCGCCGTCTTCGACGACAGGAAAAGCGTTCAACGTCACGTTCAACGCAAACTGGAATGAAGTGAGCCCGGCGTCGGGATTCGCGACCGAGCTACCGTCACACAGCGGCGATCGAACGAATTGGCGAGCGGGATTACAAAGTCGATACAATACGTACTTCAAGAATTTCCTGTTGAGTGAAACGACGTTTGGAGTGAGCGGATCGCGGACGTGGGCGACACCCTATTTGCAGATGCCGGGCGGCATCGTTCGCGTCAATTCACTCTTTCCCGACGGAACGAGCGGGGTTCAAACTCTTTCGTTCGGCGGAAGCCAGGCGCTCAACAGCACGCAGACGACGAACACCGAGAATTTCCTCAATCAGTTGTCGTGGGTCAGCACCAACAACAAGCATCGTCTCAAGATGACGACGGAGCTCAGGCGCGACGCTACTGCGCAAGAGCAATCAACGAACGTCCTCGGCACCTTCGCGTTCAATTCTCTCGCAGATTTTCAGGCGGGACTTCCCGCTGCATTCACTAGACAACTCGGTCCGCGTGTTCGCGATGGAAGCGAGCTCGTCGGCGCAGTTTCACTCGGAGATTCGTACCGCCGCACGCCAAACCTCCAGCTGCAGTACGGATTGCGCATAGACGGAAATCGGTTCCTCACTGAACCAACGTTGAATCCTGAAATCGAAACATTGTTCGGCGCGCGCAACGATCACGTTCCAAATCGCGCGTACGTGAGTCCTCGACTCGGCTTCTCATGGACGTACGGAACAGCCCCGCAAGTTTCCGGCTTCGAAGGCGCGGCTCGGATTCCCCGCGCGGTCGTGAGAGGTGGAGTCGGAGTATTCCAAAACACTCCCTCCGTAAATGTCATCGGCTCTGCGCTCGACAACACCGGGCTCCCGAGTGCTGTTCAGCAGCTGACGTGCGTCGGCCTCGCTGCGCCAACGCCGGATTGGAACGCGTATGCCTCGAACGCGTCACTGATTCCTTCGCGCTGCGCGGACGGAACAACGGGAACTGTTTTTTCGAACGCCGCTCCAAACGTTACGCTCTTCGGGAAAGATTTTGCCGCATCACGAAGCGTGCGCTCGAATCTTCAGTGGAACGGTCCGATTATCGGGAATCGGTTTTCCGCGACGATTGACGGAACGTATTCGCTCAATCTCGATCAGCAGGGACTTTTCGATCTCAACTTCAACCCGAAGACGCGATTTACTCTGAGCGACGAGGCGGGACGACCGGTATTCGTAAACCCAACGAGTATCGTGCCCACAACGGGTTCAAACGCATCGACTGACGCGCGCGTCTCGTCCAAGTACTCGCGTGTGAGCGAACTGCTCTCTGATCTCAGATCCGAAAGTCGGCAGCTCACATTCCGGTTGGCTCCGGCGACGTTCAGCTCGAGCTTCAGCTGGAGCTTGTCTTACGTGTACTCGAATGTGCGCGAGCAATTCCGCGGGTTCTCGAGCACTGTTGGAAATCCGCTCGACAAGGAATGGGGACGCGCATCGTTTGATTCGCGCCACCAGCTCGTATACAACCTCGGATACAATTTCTTTGATTTCGTGCGCATCAACTGGTTCGGAAATTTCCGTTCAGGCTCTCCGTTCACGCCACTGATTGGCGGCGATGTGAACGGCGACGGCTATCTAAACGATAGAGCGTTCGTATTCTCACCGAACATCGTAAGCGACCCTGCTGTTGCTTCGGCAATGAAATCGCTGCTCGAGAATGGATCATCAACCGCACGCGACTGTCTCAATGCACAACTCGGCAAGCTTGCTGCTCGCAACAGCTGTCAGGGTCCGTGGTCCTCGACTGCATCGTTGTCGATATCGTTCAATCCGGTAAAGGTGAGGATGCCGCAGCGCGCCACGCTTTCATTCCAGCTCTCCAATCCTCTCGGAGCTGCCGATCTTTTATTGCACGGATCGAGCGGACTTCGTGGCTGGGGTCAGCCTTCATTCCCCGATCAATCTCTGCTTTATGTGCGCGGATTCGATCCGGCCACTCAACGTTACCGATACGAGGTGAACCAACGGTTCGGCTCGACGAGCCAGTCGGGCGGCGCATTCCGTCTTCCGGTCACTCTCACCGCGATGATGAGATTCGACGTTGGTCCGACGCGCGAGCGTCAGCTGCTCACTCAGCAGCTCGACCGCGGACGCAGAACCGACGGCAGCAAAATCAACGAGATGTTGATCAAGGCGATCTACTCGACGGGCGGAATTCCAAATCCGATGAATCAGATTCTTCGGCAGCAGGATTCGCTCAAGCTCACGAGCGTTCAAGCCGACAGCATCGCCGCGTTGAATCGGATGTACTCGATCAGGAATGATGCTATCTGGAGTCCAGTCGCGAAGTATCTTGCCGAGCTTCCAAATGAGTACGATCAGGGTGCGGCGTTCGATCACTATATGCAGGCGCGGAAAGCATCAGTCGATCTTCTAATGAAGATTGTTCCGAACGTGAAAGACTTGTTGACGGATGACCAGCGCAGAAAGCTGCCGACATTTGTCGCGCAATATCTGGAGCCGAGGTATCTCGCATCGATACGTGCGGGGACTGCGACATTCACCGGGAGTTCGGCGTTCGGTGCGGCCGCCTTTGGCGGTGACTTTACGTTCACCGCGGCTGCTCCCGGCGGCGGCCAGTCGATAACGATAATCAGACAGTAGAAAGAGAAAGACTCTACCATCATCATCGAGCTCAAAATGAGAATCAGATTCAGTCTTGCAGCACTATTGTTGGCTGTGGCGGCGCCTTGTTTGGTGCAGGCGCAACAGCGTCCCGCAATCAGGCCTATTGGCGCGGTAGTGGCAAAAGCCACCGAGCCGTTCGGCGGAATCAATGGTGTTCGCCAGCTCTCCGACGGGCGCGTGCTTGTCAACGACGTTGCAAAGCGGCGCGTGCTGATGTTCGATCCGTCGCTTGGCACATTCACAGTCATCGCGGACTCCACGAGCGCGACGGCCAATGCCTATAGCGGCAGATTTGGCGGAATCATCTCATACAAGGGCGATTCGACGATATTCGTCGATCCCACTTCGCTCTCCATGCTGGTGATCGACGGGAGCGGCAAAGTTGCTCGCGTGATGTCGGTGCCGAGATCGCAGGATGCAGGCGCGTTGGCGATCGGTAACGCGGTGATCGATGCAGCGGGACGGATCGTCTATCGGGGTCCTCCGAATCTTCGTCCACCCAATTTTGCGAACGGCGTTCCTACTGCGCCCGATATTCCTGATTCGGCGGCAATTGTGCGCATCGATCTCGCGACGCGTAAGCTCGACACCGCGGGGTTCATCAAAACACCGAAAATCAAGTTCGATATCAGCCGCGACGACAACGGAGGGGTGAGGATTCAGACTCAGACGAATCCACTTCCCATAATCGACGACTGGGCCGTGCTACCTGATGGAACGATTGCTTTCGTCAGAGGGCATGACTATCACGTGGACTACGTGAATCCCGACGGAACAAAGACTTCTTCCGCAAAGATTCCGTTCGAGTGGCAGCGGATGACTGACGAAGATAAAGTTGCGTTTCTCGATTCATTGAAAGCTGCGCGTGCGCGTCTTGGAACGAATGCCCCGACGATTGGGTTCGGCGGTGGGGCGGGGGGTGGCGCACCTCAGATGGTGATCGTTGGCGGAACCGCGCCGGCTGCAGGTGGAGGGGCCGGTCGCGATGGTGGAACGCCAAGAGGCGACGCCGGGAACGTCAGAATCAACGGACCGGGTGGTGGTCCCGCCGGCAATTTGCAGCTCAATTTCGTTCCTGCCAGCGAGCTGCCCGATTACAAGCCACCATTTTTCGGTGGCAGCGTGCGCGCGGACACTGAAGGGAATCTCTGGATTAGAACGATTCCGACGAAGGCGATTCCGGGTGGTCCCGTTTACGACGTGATCAACAAGAAGGGCGAACTCGTCGAGCGCGTTCAGGTTCCGGAAAACCGGACACTCGTTGGTTTCGGCGCCGGCGGAACGGCGTATCTCGCTGTGCGGGATAGTCCTACAGCAACCAGCGTTTACCTCGAGCGGGTGAAAGTGCGTTAGGGGTTTACCCTTAGTGTTGTACAAAAGCAGCAGTTCATGTTACAAAACCGGCACTGTTTTTCTTGTGCGATCGACTAGACTGGGAGACCAAGCACGACAGTGCCTACCAGTGGAGTGTTGGTCAGTGTGTTCATGAGAAGCCGTACCCCTTGGTCATCTGAAGAGCTGCTGCAGCTTGAAGAGCTCGCAAGGCGAAATTACTCGCTCCAGGTAATAGCGCTCAAACTTGGGCGCTCAGCTGCTGCGGTCGACGCAAAAGCCACCCAGCTCAAAATCGCGATGAGGCGGATGAAGCGGAATTACACGCGCAAGCCTCATGGTGAATCCCCGAAGGGTCGTGAGTCGAGCATCGGGCACAATTCGGGAGCTCACGAGGGACTCGAGAGCGCATAGATAATCGATGCGGGTACTTCTGCTGCAGGAAAATGAGCGTGACGCCGAACTGATTACGAACGAGCTCGCGAGCTCCGGCATGACGATCACAGCGCAAAGAGTAAATTCGGCCGAGACATTCTCTGCGGCGCTGCAGAACTTTGCTCCGGACGTTGTGATATCCGACCACTCGCTCAAGCACTTTGATTCCTCTGCGGCTCTCGAAATTCTTCGCTCCGTTCGTCCGACCGTTCCGTTCATCATCGTGTCGCAGGCGATCACCGGCAGGCAAAGTGTGGCCGCGATTCGTGCAGGTGCTGAAGACATCGTTCTCAAGCCTTCCCTGAGCCGTTTGCCTTCAGCGATGAAAGACGGATTAATTGTCCGGCGCCCACTGCAAAAACTCACCGAGCGACAGGTGGAAGTGTTGCGGCTGGTCACAGAGGGACACCGGACGCGCGCCATCGCGGAGCGACTTGGGCTCAGCGTCAAGACGGTGGAGAGTCATCGCGGCGAGATCATGAAGAGACTGCGCGTACACGATGTCGCCAGCCTTGTGCGGTATGCTGTGCGCGTCGGACTCGTATCTGCCGCCGGTCCGCCGGCCTGATCTCGACTACGTCGAGTCTTTGCCGCCTTCCGTGAATTTGTAGCCGACGCCACGCTCGGCGTCGATTCTGCAAGTCGCCCCGAGTGCCGTCAGTTTTGCACGAAGCCGAGCGACGTTCACGTCGACGATGTTCGTGCCGGTCTCGAAATCAATCCGCCAGACTTTCTCCAGCAGCTCCGCGCGCGCGACAGGCTTGTTTCGACACGAAATGAAGAACTCGAGGAGCGTGAATTCTTTTGGCGTGAGATTTAGCGCGCGGTGGTTCACTCTCGCTTCTCGGGACATCCGATTCATCGTGATATTTCCGCAAGTCAGCTGAGTGGATACACCAGCTTGTCCGCGCCGCATCAGCGCGCGAATGCGAGCGCGGAGCTCATCTATCCGGTACGGCTTGCGCAGGTAATCATCCGCTCCGAAGTCGAGCGCCGTCACAGTGCTCTCTACTGCATCTACACCTGTGAGAACGAGAATCGGCGTGCCCTTGCCACTACCGCGTACACTTTCGACAATCGCGAGCCCATGACCATCGGGTAGCATAAGATCGGTGACGATGATGTCGTAGTCATTTCCAAGTGCGAGACGCTGCCCGTCACTCAACGTAGCCGCTGTCTCGACGTCAAACCCTTCGCCCTCGAGCACCCTCTTGTTGACTGCGGCGATCTGTTCGTCATCCTCGATCACCAACGCCCGCATACACGTCTCCTGATCATGCAAAAAGAACTTGGGTGGAAACTCTGATGATCGTTTTCCTCTCGAGAGGAACACCAACGGAATTGTAATTATTAAAGAACATGGATGTTACGTCAGGAAATTGATCTAGTCGCCTAGGTGCCGGAGCTACCGGTATGACTGCGACGACCGTCGCGGCATTTCACGTTCTTAGAGGAATCAAGACATGAAAGTATCACGCTTCATCGTAGCCGCGATGATCGTTGGGAGCGCGGTCAGCTCTCTTCCAGCGGCTGCACAGTGCAGCGGCAGCGATAGCTGCAGCACGACGAACACCGCATCGGTAACGGTCGGTGCGCTCGTCAAGCTCGAGATGGATGCAAGCACGACAACGTTGACACCGCCTACCGTGAGCGATCTTGCGGCCGGCTATGTCGCCGACGTTGGCCCGTCTTTCGTGGTTCATGCGAACCAGGATTGGACGATGTCGATCAAAGCTGCAGCGTCGAACCCGACGAACTGGAGCTACGTTGGAAGCAAGAGCGGCGTCAAGCCGATTGGCGATCTCACGTGGGCAACTGATGCGGGCGGAAGTTTTGCTGCGCTCACTTCATCGAACGCGACAGTCGCATCGGATGCGGCTTCAACCGACGACACGGCGGTTTCACTATTCTTCCGCACCGTGTACTCCTCGGATTACTCGGCTGCCAAGAACCGACCAGGCGTATACAGCCTGCCGGTTGTCTTCACTCTTTCGGCTCCGTAAGGATGACCGGGACACGCTTTCGTCGGCCCTCACTGGGCCGGCGAGGGCGCGGAAGGCTGCTGCTGCTTTCGTGCGCGTCAGTCATGTTTGCGGCAGCACCGCTTTACGCCCAACTCACGGTCGATCGACTCGAAGTAACTGTCGTACCGTCTGCGAGCGGACGCGTCGTTTCGAGCTTCGTTGTTCGAAATGATGGAAAGAACGCGACGCAAGCAACGATTACAAGAGAAGATTGGGATCGCGCCGAAAACGGAGAGAACCGGTTCGTGCCCTCAGGCAGCACCGGAAAATCATGCGGCGCATCAATGAATATTTTTCCAACGGCTTTTCGTCTCGAGTCTGGCGCGACTCAGACGGTCCGACTGGCAGTCGATGCGGTCAATCCTCCGCCGAAGGAATGCTGGGATATTTTTTTCGTCGAGGAGCTTGCTCAGCACTGGACTCCGACACGTAGCGGATTGCGCTACATCTTCCGCACCGGTGTCAAAGTCTATGTTGCTCCGACCGGACTGAAGCGCGACGCGTCGATCATCGACATGTCAATGTCGAGTGGCGGGAGTCGCCTCGCGTCGGGATCGAGTGAGAGCGCGTCACAGCCCGTCAAGCCGCGACTTGCAATTCAATTTAGAAACGACGGGCAGGTTCATCTCGCCGCGAAGGGTCGAATCGAATTCCGTCGTCTGGACAACTCCATCGCGATGCAGATACCGATCGCGGAATTTCCTACACTGCCTGGCGCGCTCCGCAGACTGGAGCTGGATGTCCCTCCAACAATTCCCGCCGGCAGTTACATCGCCCTCGCGCTGATCGATTACGGCGGCGCAGAGATCGCCGCGGGCCAGCTCGAGCTCACGCTCCGCTGAGACCGATGGCAGCACCGTCGTATTCGCGTTGCTTCACCTTCGCAAGTGTTGCGGCCACGGTCATCGCGTTTGCGCTTTCGCCATCGCTCGGAGGCGCACAGGGCACGCAGGTGCAACTCACTGTGACCGGCGGACCGCTGACATTTGGCGCGCCGACCGCGGCCGACCTGACCGTTGGGAAACTCGAGTCCACAACAGCCCTGACGTATCAGGCGGAGACATCTGCGGAGCCGACAGGCGGAACTCATACCACAACGGTCTACATACGCAGCTCCGTCTCGACGCTCGGCGGTGGAAAAGCAGTCGCTGATCTGGAGTGGCGCCGTGCCGACGATGCGACATGGCATGCGTTGACCACGAGCGACGTTGCTGTACAGAGTCGCACGGACAGTTTCAGTCTTCAGGGTCATACCTGGAGCAACTCGATTTATTTCCGCGTTGCGCTTCACTGGACAGGAGATCCACCGGCAACGTATACCGGGAACCTGGTCCTCACAGTTTCCGCAACGCAGCCGTGAATTTTTCTCGGAGGTTGGCTGTCGCGTCCTGTGTTCTTTTCTTGTGGGCGCCCCTCGTTGGTGCGACGACGCGCTATTGGTTCGACGATCCGAAGACGGCGGTTGAAATCGCGGCGCGCATTATGGCCACAGGTGCGCCGAGCACATATCAGGTCATCGCTGTCGCGATTCCAGATGGACTGCCGCGTCGAGGCGAAGGCCGCGTGGAAATCATTCCCCGTAAAGGCTTCAACATCCTCGGTACGCATTCCTGGTCGCTGGCCGCACTCGACGGGAAAAATAAAGTCATCCTGATCATAGGTATACCGGCAAGCGCGCACGCAGGACTTGTCACGGCCGCTGATGTGAATTTCTCTGTCGCCGGCGCGCCAATGATCACAGTCGCGGTCGAGATAGACGTCAGTCTGATTCGCGAGCTGGGCGTCCGCATGCATGCAGCGCCGTTGCGCGCGCGGGCGGGGGGACAGGTCTCGTTTTCTTACGAGCTTGTAAATGCAGGAAACTCGACGGAATCAATCGAGACGTCGATCGAAACTCCAAAGGGTTGGAAGGCAAACCAAAGATCCGGGATTCATGCGTCCGTTGAGCCCGATCAATCAGCAAGACGACAGGTTGTAGTTTCCGTGCCGCCTGGCGTTAGTACGGGCTCATTCTTTCTCCGCCTCGACGTTCTCGATAAGGGAGCGGTTCGAAGCAGCATTCCCATAGCTTTGGAAATAGTGGATGGTCTCACGCGACAGGCGTCGGCCGGTCCAGAGATTACAATCGCCGTCGGGCGAGCAAGCGATGCGTCAGGTCGCACGAGCACCATCACGACCACAACTGTACGCGGACCGCTTTTCGATTCGGTGCGAGTCGACGCGCGTTTTTCAGTTGGCGAGAGTGACGTTAACTCGCACGCCCAGGTGCTCTCACGAATTGGCTCGTACAAAGTGTTGCCGTCGCTCGCTCTGTCGGCGCCTGCCGGACGAATTGCGTTCGGCACGGCAGGAAATTCTTTCTCGGATCTAACAGGACTCTACGCATATGGTCGCGGTTTAGAGCTGGATCTGCATGCTCCCGGCTGGCACCTGATCGGTTTAGGCGCGATGTCGAATCCATTGCCAGGCGCGGGAAAGTCGCAACCGCTTCTTGGAATCCGCGGTGACGTGGATGTCGGTCCGGTCCGAATGATGTCGTCCTTCTCGCACCTCCGCAGTGGTGAGCAATCCGGCCGACAGCTCGATGCCGCGGGACTTGGAGCGACGTTGAACGCTGCATTTGCAACGACGATCGAAGGAGAAATCGCGCGTCGCAGCTACGCTGGTGGCAATGGTACTGGATGGTCAACTGAGATTGCGCGCACCGATTCCAAAAGCAGTGCGCGTGTTCGGGTCACTCACGCGCCCGGCGGAAGTGAAGCCTTCGCGCGCGCAGTAGACGAAGTAGTCGCGGGCATTTCGCAAGTTCTTACGAGGCGCCTCAGCTTCAGTGGGAGCGCATGGAGGCTTTCAGATGCGACCGCGGTGTTCTCCAGCCTTCGATCGAGCGGGTGGTCGATCCGTCCTGAATATCGCGTTCATTCGTCGACCACGGTTGCGATCGAAGCGCATTCGACCGACGCAAGCGCAGTTACTGTGACGAACAATGCGACTGCTGCGAGTGGGTATGGTTCTTCCGAGAGACAACTTGGCGCCAGCGTCAACACCAATGTCGGCCAGCTGTTCGTTACCGGATCGGTCGCCGGCGGATCGGTGAGCCGCACAGTCGGCGAGAATTCCTCGACGCCGACTCAGCAGAAATCTCCGAAGATCTGGTGGAATACGATGGCCTCGTGGAGAGGCGAAAGGACTACGGCCGAGCTTCAGGGAAGAATGGAAGAAACGCGTGACGCCGGTGGGAAAGTCACGCGCCCAAGCCAGATATCACTTCGAGGAAGCCGAATCCTTACGCGTTCGTCAGCAAGAGGAACCAGCGCGGACTTTGAGATTCAGCAAGTTCGCGGATTCTCTGCCCGCCCGGTGAATATCGTGCGAGCTGGAATAACGATCCCGGTAGCAGGTGCACTCGCCGTCAAATTCTTGGCGGAACGAAATCCACTCTTCAGTGTTTCGTCCGGAAACAATCCGTGGACGTACGCAGTGAGAATCGAGCACTCGGCCCGCGTGCCGATGGTGCGTCCTCCGGGAACGTCGGGCGTCGTTTATCGCGACCTGAATGGAAACCAACGACGCGATGAAGGCGAGCCGGGGTTGGACGGGGCGGTCGTAAAGCGAGGACAGGAGACCGCCATCACGGACGCGAACGGCAGGTATCACCTCGGCGGCGACGGCAGATTGCCGATTGTTCTGGATGAGGGCTCACTTCCATTAGGAATCGTTCGTCAGACAGCCGGCTCGCCAAACATTGGCGTAGGATCGAGTCTGACCGCCGAGATTCGTTTTTTCGTTGCGGCACGCTCGGCGATCGAAGCAGTCGAAGTTGACTTGAGCGGAATCCACGCGGTTGCGCGTGACTCGGCTGGTCGAGAGTGGATCGCGCGAATGACAAGTGAGACGGTGGCGAGCTTCGATGCTCTGCCGCCGGGAAGGTACACCCTCGAGCTGGATCTTTCGGGACTGCAGGAACCACTGACTCCGCGAGTTCCTTTGCCGGTTTTGATTGTCACACCGTTCGAGCCGAGTTACGTGACCGTCGTGCTGGATCCACGACCGTTGCGGATGTGGAAAGCTGCGGCACCCCAACAAACTCCCAGCCGATGATCGCGCGAATCTTTTTCGGATTGGCACTTGTTGGGATGGTCGGTTGCCTTCAGCCGACCGACACTGGCGCATCGTCGGTCTCACTCACCGGACGTTGGCAATATTCGGCCGTTCAATCCGGTGCGGCGGGAAACGCACTCAATGGGACGCTCGTCATATCGCAGCAATCAGGCGCGAGCTTCCAGGGAACGATTTCCGTCTCCTCGATAAACGCGGAGACCGGCGAGACTCGGAGCCTCGCCGGAACGTTGAGTGGATCATCACCGACAGTCGGTGCGATCGATTTCGACGTTTCACTCGAGCAGCTGCCGAGGAGACACGTAGGTCAGCTCGTCGGCGACACGCTGTCGGGTACATGGCTGAGCTTGTCTGACCAGGGCGTTGCGGCATCCGGAACATTCACGGCGCGCAGACTTAGAAACTGACGGCATAGCCGGAAGCTTCGAGACTTAGTAAAGTTGGCGATGGCAACTGATCCGCCTCGCCGAGCGCTCGCGTCGGATAACTGGGCCGGCGCTCATCCGGAGGTCATCGCTGCGATCGCCGCAGCGAATGTCGGGCACTGTGCCTCATACGGAGAGGATTCTTACACAAAATCCGTCGTGGAAAAGCTTCGTACTGCGCTTGGCGCTGACGAAGTTTTCCTCGTCTTCACCGGAACCGGCGCCAATGTCATCGCGCTTGGCAGTCTTGCCAACTCGTACAATGCAGTCATCTGTGCGAGCACCGCGCACATCTACACATGGGAGTGCGGGGCGGCGGAGAAGCATCTCGGTTGCAAGTTATTACCAGTTCCCTCGTCCGACGGAAAACTGACGCCGGGGGGAATCGCCAAGCACCTGCACGACTTTGGCGACGCGCATCACGCCCAGCCAAAAGTCGTTTCAATTTCGCAGTCGACTGAATACGGAACTGTCTATTCTCCCGCGGAAGTTCAGGCAATCGCCGATTTTTCGCATGACCATAATCTCTTTCTGCATGTAGATGGCGCGCGGCTCGCGAACGCGGCGGCAGCACTTGCACTTCCACTTCACGAGATGGCTCGTACGCTCGGCGTGGACGTGCTTTCTTTTGGCGGAACGAAAAACGGCGCAATCGCTGCGGAAGCTGTCGCCTATTTTAATAAAGACTTGGCGAAGAATTTCGGGTTTAGGCGAATGCAGGCAATGCAGCTTGCGTCGAAGATGCGATTCGTCGCAGCCCAATTCGATGCGTTGTTGACGGACGATCTCTGGCTGCGGAGCGCGAGTCACGCGAATGACCTGGCGGCGCTGCTCGGACGCGAGCTCGCGCGGATCGACGGCGTGCGACTCACCCAGAAGGTCGAGGCGAACGAAGTATTCGTGAATCTTCCGAGGGAGCACGTCGCGCGACTGCAGGAGAAAATCTTTTTCGAGGTCTGGGACGAGCCAACCGGTGAGTACAGGTTGGTGACATCGTTTGACACGACGGAAGACGACGTAAGGATTTTTATCGAATACGTGCGCGAATGTCTGAACAAGTAGAACGGAGCGAACACTCATGGATTTGAAAAACGCAAAAGCGCTTGTGACCGGGGGAAGCTCGGGCATTGGGTACGCGACCGCTCAGCTATTACGCGACCGCGGTGCTGAGGTCGCGATTTGCGGACGCCGCGCCGATGCGCTCGAGGAAGCCGCAACGGAGCTGGGCGCACTTGGAATAGTTTGCGACGTATCGCGCGAGGAAGAAGTGCAGCGCATGGTCGCCCGCGTGATTTCGGAATTCGGAGACTACAATGTGCTCATCAACAACGCCGGCTGGGGACACTGGGCGCCCCTGATCGAAACGACAGTCGCTGATTTTCAGCGTGTGTGGGAAACGAACGTGCTCGGCGCGATGCTGGTCGCTCGCGAATCAGCCCGCCATTTCGTGAAGAAGAACGCGGGGAACATCGTCAACGTCGCGTCGACGTCAGGACAACGCGGAGGAGCGAACGGTACAACCTACACTTCGACAAAATTCGCGCTTTCCGGAATGACGGAGTGCTGGAGGGCGGAGCTCAGGAAAAACAACATTCGAGTAATGCAAGTGAATCCGAGTGAGGTGCTCACCAATTTTTTCGTCGCATCTGGAAGGGGAGCACGAGCAGCAAATGCGAGCAAGCTTCAGGGCGAGGACATCGCGCACGCAATCGTCGCCATGCTCGAAGCGGATGATCGGGCGATGCTCGTCGAAGCAACGGTCTGGGCGACGAATCCCAAAGACTGAGAGGCCAGTGCTGAGAGCGGGCCGGGAGTCTCTATAGCCGAAAACGTGCCCGTGCAGCGAACACGATCACCTCGCTCGCTCCTTCAATCCCGAGCCATCCTGTATTGACCGACAGATGGTAGTTCTCGGGGTTTTTCCACGCACGATCCCAATGGCGCCGCACCCACATTTCGCGATGCGCGTTCGTCTCGTCGACCAGCTTCGCCGCTTCGTCATGACCCAGGCGGTCGCGCTCCATCACCCGTGAAATCAACGTCGCGCGCGGTGCGTGACAGAATATGTGAAGCGCATCCGAGCGCGCGGCGAGCATCGCTTGCGCGCCGCGGCCGACGATCACCAGAGGACCGGAGGCAACCGCCTCGTCTACGACGTGGCGCGTCATTTCAATCAACTGCTCGTCTGTCGGGGGGCGGCGTGCTGCGGTCATCGGAGTGATCCACTCCTGTGAGCCCAGCGTGAGAGCATCAGTTATTCGCTCAACGAGAGATGGTACTCGCTCTTCACGAGCGGCAACCTCCGCGCGGGTGATTCCTAGCCGCGCAGCGACTTGATCGACGACCGCGTTGTCGAGGAGCGACCATCCGAGCTCGTGAGCGACTTTTGCGGCGACTTCGGATCCACCTGAGCCGTAGAGTCTGGAGAACGTGACTATTGCCACTCTAATCCTGGTACGGTCTTCGTCGCTTCTCCTCGTGCGAACGTCCGTACACGCCGGCGTCGGTGCGAGAAATTTTTCTTCGCGCGACCAGCGACTCGAGCACGAGCTCGCAAGCCGCAACCATAACCGGCGTGTCATCACTCTCGGCGAGTGCAGTCAGCTCTACTGCGTCGACCAACCCTGGCACCGTCTCGAAGCCTGCAACCGCTGCAGCAGCCTCGACGTCGTCGGCGACTTGTAATGCGCCACCTGCGTCGAACCACATGATGATGTCGTCCGTGTTGACGCCGCCCGCGCGATCCTGGAATGTCGCGTCTGCCGCACGTCGAATGAGCTCGCGAGCGATGTTGTGTCCACCTACGAGCTCACCTTCGTACTCGAGCTCGATCTTTCCAGTGATTGCAGGAAGTGCCGCGTAGATATCGCCGATTCGCGGAACGATCTCATCTTCTCCCGTTACGAGGGCGCGTCTTTCTGCATTCGAGACAATGTTTTCCATCACGCTTATCGGCATTCGCTGCGAAACGCCCGAACGTTTGTCGATTCGCTTGTCTTCGCGCGCTTCAAATGCAATTCGCTCGACGACCTCCGCAATAAAATCCGGCACACGCACCGGACGACCGCCGCGCTTCACCCACGCTTCCTGATTGGTGATTGCCATCCCGAGCTCGACTGATTCCGGATAGTGCGTCATCACTTCGCTTCCGATCCGGTCCTTGAGAGGAGTGATGATTTTTCCGCGCGCGGTGTAGTCCTCGGGATTTGCCGTGAAGCAGAGAAGCACGTCGAGGGGAAGGCGAACAGGATAGCCTTTGATCTGAACATCGCCTTCCTGCATGATGTTGAAGAGACTCACCTGAACTTTTCCCGCGAGATCGGGAAGCTCGTTCAACGCGAAGATTCCGCGGTTCGCTCGTGGCAACATTCCGTAATGGATCGTGAGCTCGTCGGATAACACGTGTCCGCCGCGCGCTGCGCGAATCGGATCAACGTCGCCGATGATGTCGGCAACCGTAACGTCGGGCGTTGCAAGCTTCTCGACGAATCGGCTGTCGCGATCTACCCACGCGATGGGCGCGGCATCGCCGCATTCTTCAATGAGCTTTCGCGCGTACTTCGAGATCGGCGCGAATGGATTGTCGTTTACTTCACTGCCCGCCACAATTGGAATCGCATCGTCGAGCAACGTCGTGAGGGCGCGCAGAATACGCGACTTCGCCTGCCCACGGAGACCAAGAAGTATGAGGTTATGGCGGGAGAGCAGGGCATTGACGATCTGAGGCATCACGGTCTCTTCGTAGCCAAGCACCCCCTCGAAGAGGGTGCCTCCCCTTTCGAGACGAGCGAGAAGATTATCGCGCAGCTCATCCTTCACCGAGCGGAACGCGCGTTCGGGGGCACCGAACGGAGATTTTTTCAATGCTCCAAATGTTTGCGGATACGACGACGGCAAGTGTACTCTCTCCAGAATTGCAGGGGAAAAGGTTAATCTACGCGTGCGTCACAGTCGCTACTAGCTAGCGGTACAGCGCTTGCACGGATAGTTTCTATGCATCGGGCTCACCTAGTGAAAAAGGACACACCAAGTGGCCTTGACACCCAGATAGGGCTCGGTAACTTTTCGCCCGCGCCAACCACGAGCATCGCGACTGCGTGCACGGACCGGCGTTTGACCACGTTGGCCCCTTTCAAGGAGATTTTTCAATGAAGCGCATTGCTCTCGTCGCCGCACTTCTCGTTCTCGCCGCATGCAGCAAGAAGGACGAGACCCCAGTTGACACCGGTGCTGCGATGGCCCCGGCGCCTGCCGCCATGGATACCGGCATGAAAATGATGGACTCGACCGCGATGAAGGATTCGATGGCCAAGGACAGCATGATGCGCGACAGCATGGCAAAGGCCGCGAAGACGAAGAAGAAGTAAGCTTTTCTTCTCTTCACACGAACGAGGCGCGACTAACCAGTCGCGCCTTTTTCTTGTCCGGCAATCTGCATCGTACAATCGCCGCCTTCCCACCTGGCGTGCAACGTCGTTCCCGGTGCGACTTCTCGTCGCACCATCGCCAGCGCTACCCCACCATGACGCGGTGAGATCGCAACGCTTCTCACGTCACCAACAACGTTGCCCGCATCGTCGATCAATTCGGCGTTTGTCGGTGGCACCGATGCACTCACGAAATGCAGTCGTCGAAGAAAGCGATTGACGTGTCCGCGGAAATGGACTCGGGCGACTGTTTCCTGCCCCGTATAGCAGCCCTTTGTGTACGAAATCGCGCCGAGTGCGTCGAAGTTCGCCTCCTGCGGAATAGTTGAGTCGTTCATATCGATTCCCCACTCCGGACGACCCGCTTCGATTCGAGCGATGTCCCACACTCGTGCACTTCCTGGAATTGCTCCGGCAGCGAGCAGACGATCGCGAATCAAACGCTCGACTGACGGCGATGCGAAGATTTCGTATCCCTCGACGTCGAGCTCCCCATTTCTCGCAATCATGATTCGCGCGTCCCCAATCGTAGTCTGCAGATGACCGTAAGGTTGAAGTGCGCCCAGCGCGACTTCATCCGCACCGGTTGCTGCGGCTATCACGCGTCGTGACTTGGGTCCGAACACGCCGAGATCGCGAACTTCGGCGCTGACGTCACGATAGGGCGTCACGCGCGGATTCACATATTTCTTGACGATATCGCGCCAGTTGTTGGCAGCGCGTGGCGAAGCGTCAGTGAGAAGGCCTTCATTGTCGGCGAAGATCCGCACATCAGCAGCGATCTTACCCTTGGGAGTCAGAGCCGCTGCGTATTGTCCCTCGCCGGCGGTGAGAGCGGACACGTCATTCGTGACGAGGCCGGTTATGATCTCAGCCGCACGCGCTCCGCCAAAGCGGATACGAAGCCGGTCTCCGCGATCGATAAGCAACGCGCCCGAGCGCATTGCAACGTATTCGCTCGCCTCGGACATACTTGCAATTAAACGAGTGCCCTAGCGAAAGCACAGGTCCAGAACTGACACTGCGGACGGCGGACCGCGGAAGCACGGCGGCCTGCGGAACGAGGAATAACTGCAGAGTTGGCGCTCTTGTTTGCGTTCCACGGTGCGTCCGCGGTCCGCGTTCCGCGATACTTCCGCGGTCCGCGGTCCGCGGTCCGCAGTGTCACTTCTGCATTGCGTAGGATGCGTCCAGCAGGTCTACTGGATGTATGGCCCGCGCTCTCGATCCACTCCGCAAAAGCCCAGCGCCGATTTGCATGAGACATCCCGGATTTCCCGTGACCACAAACTGCGCTCCGGTCTCTGCGATATTGGCAAGCTTCGTCGCCAGGACCGCGTCCGATGTTTCCGGTTCAACGAGATTGAAAATTCCCGCGCTACCGCAACACTGATCAGAGTCTCGCAATGGAAGAAGCTCGAGCTGCGGAATCGCGGCGAGCACAGCGAGCGGAGGCAGCGAAACGCGTTGACCATGAAGCAAGTGACATGGCGCATCGTAGCATACTCGAAGCGGAAGCGGTGCACCCGGTTTCGGTCCGACAGCAGCCAGCAGCTCACTCACATCGCGTACTCGCGCGGCGATTGCGACGGCGCGATCGCGCCATTCCGAATCGTACTCGAGGAGATGGCCATAATCTTTCATCATTGCGCCGCATCCCGCGGAGTTGACGGCGATGACGTCGGCTCCCGACCGCTCGAACGCCGCGATGTTTCGTCTCGCTAAAGTCCGGGCTGTTTCGAGATCCCCGGCGTGCGCGTGAAGCGCACCGCAACATTGTTGCCCCTTGGCTGCAACGACTGAGTATCCATTCACGCGCAGCACTCGCGCAGTGGCGCGGTTCGTGTCGGTGAACAATCCTTCCATCACGCAGCCGTCGAGAAGAGCCGCATTTCCGAGCTCGCCCGTTGAACTAGTCGGGTACGAATTGCCCTCGAGAGGACTGCCCGCCGAAGCAAGCATTGCCATCGCGAAACCAGTTCGCCCACGCAACCGCGACAACAATGTCGGAAGCGGAGTCGCTGCGAAGAGACGCGACCCGAACATGAAAATCGAAAGAAGAAATCGATTCGCGAACAGCGCCAGAATCGTCCTTGCGAAAAACGGCATCCGCTCCGACTGATCGAGCGTCGCTCGAGTTGCTTCGAGCAAATGGCCATACGGTACTCCGGATGGACACGCTGTCTCGCACGCTCGGCAGCCAAGACAACGGCTGATATGCGTTTGAATGGATTCATTGTCGGGCGAAATCGTCCCTTCGAGGAGAGACCGCATGAGAAAGATTCGTCCCCGCGGACTGTCATTCTCATCCTCGAGTGCGAGATAGGTGGGGCACGACTGAAGGCAGAATCCACAGTGAACGCACGCGTTGATTCCCGGGAGCTCTCCAGCGAGTGGAGAATCGGGAAGTGCGCAGGGGGGCGCAGCGTCTGCCGGAACTGGATCCGCTTCGGGAGCAACAGCAGTCAATTGACGGGCCCGAGGATTCCGGGATTCAAAATTCCCATTGGGTCAAATGCTCGGCGCACACTCTGCGACAAGCGATCAGCGATCGCGCTGGGTGAAATCTTTTTCCAGAGATCGGCCGGGACCGACTCGAGAATCAGAGTGTGATTGGTCTTTGCAGAAACGAGCTTCTCGATTGCGGCAGACGATAGCGCGTTGGGAACAACGCAGCGCACAATTCCGCGGCCGATCGACGCGTGGATCAATACATCAGCGGAATCTTCCAAGATTGTATTCGCGAGATTCCAACGTGTCGCAAGGCCAACCGGCAGTCCGGACAAGCGGAAGACAGTGTTGGTTCCACTCGCGGCGACGCGCAGCTGATCCCAACACCCGGTAGGCGCCTCGATCGCCGCGCCAATTTTCCTGAACGCATCTCGCTGCGCGGAAACTGCCGCAGAGTTGCCACCAAATTCAACGAGAATCATCTGCCGGCGCGGCAGCCCGATGTGCTGCGACAGATTGTCGTTGATCAGCTCCAATCCGAATGGAATCACCGGCGCATCGAGCAGCGCGCGAAATCGCTCGGCAAGTCGTCGCGCGTCGGTCGGTGCTTCCATCGCCATCGTCGCGCGATGCGACGGCTTGGCATACAGTCGCAATGTGAGCTCACTGATTGCGCCAAGCGTTCCCCATGAGCCAGTCATCAATCTCACGAGATCGAATCCCGCGACGTTCTTCACAACGCGGCCACCACCCCGAATGATTTTTCCTTCTCCGGTTATTACTTCTACGCCGAGGACCAGATCGCGAACCGTCCCGAATCCGTGAGCGAATGGACCAGACGAAGCAGTCGCGACAGTCGCACCGATGCTCCCGTCGTCCGAGCCGAAAGGATTTACCGGCCACCACTGTCCCTCGTCATCGATCACGCGCGCAAGATCACCGAGTGAAGTCCCGCTGCGAATAGTGATGGTCAGGTCGTTTGGGACATAGTCGACAACTCCGCTGTGATCTGCGAGTGAAACTGTTTGCGTCGCTGCGACTGGTCTCCCGGCGCCGAGCCACGTTGCTCTTCCGGCGATGCGTAGGGGGATCGATTGCGCGGCTGCCGCTTGTACTCGCTCCTGAATTATCACGCGATCGCCCCCGCAGTTTCGCGAGCTGCCGCGGGCGTCGCCTTCCATTCCTGACATGAATGAATCGGGACGACTTTGCCCGGATTGGCGCGACGATCCGGATCGAACGCCGAACGCAAACGACACATCGCGTCCAGAGAATCGGGTGAGAAGATCATCTCGATGTAGTTGAGCTTGTCGAGACCAACTCCGTGCTCTCCGGTGATGCTGCCGCCGGCATCCACACAAGCGCGCATGATTTCCTGCATCGCGAGATGAACTCGCTCGCTCTCATCAGGATCGTCGGCGTTGTAGGGAATGTTGGGATGAAGATTACCGTCGCCGGCGTGAAAGACATTACACACATGGACGCGATGCGTCGCCGCAATTCGAGCGATTGTCGCGAGGACTTCTGCGAGTCGAGTTCGGGGAATGACTGCATCCTGAACAACGAGGTGCGGAGCGAGTCTACCCATTGCGCCGAACGCTTTTTTCCGTCCCTGCCAAAGTCGCAACCTTTCGGCTTCGTTGCCCGCGACGCGCACTTCGCGCGCTCCTCCCGCAGCACACAATTCACGCACGACCGCGACGTCGGCCTCGACTCCCGCCGTCAATCCATCGAGCTCGATCAAAAGGACTGCAGCCGCATCCGCCGGATATCCAGCGGCGTAGATGCTTTCTTCGACAACGCGAATCGTCGCATTGTCCATGAACTCGAGCGCCGCGGGGACGATTCCCGACGCAATGATCGACGATGTGACACGAGCCGCATCATCTACCGAAACAAAATCGGCGAGCATCGTCCTCACTGCGGGCGGTTTTTTCGTCAGCTTTACCGTCACGTCGAGCGCTACGCCGAAACATCCCTCCGATCCAATGAATGCGCCGAGCAGGTCGTAACCTTCGCGCTCGCCGGAGTCGCTGCCGAGTGTGACTATTTCACCGTCGGGAAGAACCGCGGTGATTGCGAGAACGTGATTGAGAGTTACTCCGTATTTCAAACAATGGGGACCACCCGCATTCTCGGCGACATTGCCGCCGATGGTGCACGCCGCTTCGCTCGAGGGATCCGGCGCGTACAAAAGACCGAGTGGGCCGGCGAGTCGATTCAAAGCAAGATTTACAACACCGGGCTCGACTGTCGCCCTGCGATTCTCGGCGTCGACAGAGATTACTCGTTTCAGCCGATTGAGCCCGAGGAGTACGACGTCGTCGGCAAGCGCGCCGCCTGAAAGTCCGGTGCCGGCCCCACGCGGAACAAAGGGGACGCGTGCTCTCGCGAGCAGGCGAACCACTTCGATCGTCTCTTCGCGAGTTCCAGGGAAAACCGCGACGCTTGGCTTGCGCCGGTATCCGGGCAAACCGTCGGAGTTGTAGACGAGAAGCTCGCTCGGGCGAAGCAGAACAAACCTGTCGCCGACAATACGGGCCAGGTCGCTTGCCAGTCGTTCGATCGCCATGAGTTGAAAACTACGACGATGCGTGAGCTGCGGCTGCTTTCACTTCAGAGACGTCGGCTTCCTCAGGGACCACGATTCGCAAAGCATCTCGCTCGATTCGATATGCGAGCGGGGTTGGCATCATTTGAGTCTCGCCGTCGAACGCGATCAGCGCCATCGGACGGCGCAGGTCGACCTTACACTTGTTGAGCACGAACGCATCGAGCTCCGGCATGCGTCTCACCTTCTCAACGCCACGAGCAACCGCTTCAAACGCGACGACCAGCAACCGTGCCCGTTGACGGGTCCCGACAACGAAAATGTGCAGTCCTCGTTTGCCATCTTTGACGCGATCTCCCAGGTGTGGAAGCTGAAGCTCCCGCTCTCCGACTCCCACAAAAAAAATCGGTGTTCGGTAGTTCTTGACTTCGTTCGCAACTTCGAGCTCCACGCCGATGGTTGGCATGAGTGCAAAGATTCGAGAGGTTGCAATGAGACTTGCCAGCCGATATCCGAATCGACGCTCCAGTCGGTCCCGCATCCTGACGAACGTCACGTATGCGCCGATCGAGCTTGTGTTCAGGAAAACACGCTCGCCCGCGAAACCGACATCGACCGTTGTCGTCTTCGGACCGATAGCGACCTTCACTGCCTCGTCGGGATCGAGCGGAATTCCATGGTCCGACGCAAAATGGTTGAGAGTTCCGCCGGGAAGGATTGCGAGCTCGACATCGGATCCCGTAACCACCTGAGCTGCGGCGCAGATCGATCCGTCGCCGCCCGCGATCAGGATTCGTTTCGCCCCTGCGGCGACCCCCCGCTCGATCTCTGATTCGAGTTTTGAAGGCTCGACCTCGTGGAGATCAAAACGGCCCGCAGACGCCAACGCGTCCCGGGCCTTCTTGAAGCTTCCTGATCCGCGGTTGACGAACGCCGGAATAAGCGAGGCGTCCGTCATCTAGTGTTCACTCTTCGCTAATCTGCCGTCCAGAATCCCGAGAGTGCCGCACCGTCCGGCGACTCACGAAGCTTCTCGAACGCTCGCTCACGAATCTGTCTGATGCGCTCGCGCGTCACACCCATCAATGCTCCGATCTTTTCCAGCGTCATCGCGTCCGAGCCCTGCTCCAACCCGTAATAGAGATGGAGAATCTTTCGCTCACGCGGTGTCAGATATTTGCGGAAAACGCGGTCTATGAATTCGCGCATCAAGTGGAAATCGGTGACTTCCTCGATCTCGGCTCCATCGACTCCAGCGAATCGCTCGCCCAGAGTGCAAGCCTCACGATCGGATCTATCGATTGGCGCGTCGAGCGAGATTTCAGTCGCTGACATCTGCTTGGCAGAACGAACCGCCTCGGGGGTTTCCTCGAGCAGTCTGCCGATTTCGTGATCTGTGGGGTCGCGCTTTAAAACCTGGGAGAGAACTGTCTGAGCGCGGGCGAGCTTGATGAGCTGCGAATTCTGATTGAGAGGGATTCTTACTGATCTCGTTTGTTCCGCGAGTGCCTTGAGCACCGCCTGCCGGACCCACCACACGGCATATGAAATGAATTTTACTCCCTGCTCTGGATCAAACTTTCTTACCGCTTTTAAGAGTCCTTCATTTCCGATCGCTACGAGCTCACTCAAGTCGAGTCCGTGACCCTGATACTTCTTAACGTAGGAAATCACGAATCTGAGATTTGCGGTGACCAACCGCTCGGCAGCTTTCTCGTCGCCGGCCTGCGCTCTTCGCGCTAGTCGACGCTCTTCTTCCGCGTCGCTTATTAGAGGGAGCTTTTGTATGTCTTGTAGATACTGGTCGAAAGCTGTTGAGGGAGACGAACGAAAAAAGCCTTTAGACTTGCTCTCGGCCGAAGTCTGCATAGACGCCCCTCGCAAGGCGAAATTGTCGGCGAGCGGACAGAGTGCTCGCGTGCATGGAACCAGCGTGGGACTCTAATTGGCGAGTATTGCCAGGTCAACAGCCACGTTTCATGCCAGCCCACAACGACTGGAAATACAGGTTTTTTTTGCTGCGGCCGGCAGCCGGCGGGTCTTTTTCTTACGAAGTGCCTGGCGGATCTTTGGTCTTCGTTCGGCTCGTGCCGCTGAGAATTCCGATTCCGATCAGGACGATGACACCGACCCCGATCCACAGCTGCGGAACTCCGATCAGATAGGCGGCAACGGCGAGACCGACGATGAGTACAATGAATCCGATCAGGTAGGTACTGAACGACGACATTCCCTTACCCCGGTTTAAGACAACCCCCATCGAGCAATTGTAGGGCCAGTGACAACTACTGGGGATTGCGCACTGCGAATGCCCTCAGCGGTTCGCCAATCCCTCGAAAATATCGGCGACTGCTCTCAAGTCGGGGACGAGATCGAGCTGCAGTTGAGCGAGGCTGGGGATATGCTCCTCTTCTTTCGCGACGAGCACTGCTCGGCCTGACTGCCTTCCGAAACGCGCCGCCTGTGAACACGACGGCGTCCAGATGTCGATCGTAGCGCCGATGACGTTCACTCCGGTGTCATCTACGAGATATCGACCGAGGTATTTGTTACCCATGAAGATCTCGACGTAGCGCGCGAGCGGAAAAATTCTTGGATCGGCGGCGACGATTCCTGGCCGCACCCAGCGGCCACGACGCGTTGTCCCATTGAGACAGTACTGCGTGAGCGAGATGGGGACTTCTTCGCCGGGGGCAGCGCGCGCGAACCGCCTGGGATCAGGAATGATTCCGAGCTGGCGCATGCGAAGTGCCTCTCGCGCCGACGCACGGCGGATTACGTCGCCCAGCTCATGGCCTTCGCGTATGACCCGCTTTGCGCCGGCGGCCATCACGGGTGTCGCGTACACAAAGACAGGACGGTGCTTGAGCACGACATTGCTCGCGATCGGCAGACGTGCTGCGCCGGTCCCGATGAAGAGCGTGGCAACAACGAGCGCGACCGCCAGCAGGATCAGATCGCCACGTTTCATGTCAGTACCTCCCGAACAATGTCTTCATCTACTGCGACAGCCCAACCACTTTCCGAACCAGCCATCGCTCCGATGCATCTCGGGAGCGCGTATTCTACCCGGCCTCCGCGGGCCTTTTTATCTGCCCGCATTGAGTCCAGAATCTTTTCACCGGAGATCGCTTGGGGGCGATCAGCCGGAAGATTCGCGGCGCTCAGAGCATCGCGAATCGCGGCCGAGGTTCCGGCGTCGGCGACTCCGGCGCGCTCGGCGATTGCGCTTTCGAGCGCCATCCCGATTGCTACCGCTTCGCCATGAGCCAGCTCGTATCCGCTCAGAGACTCGAGGGCGTGACCAATGGTGTGACCGAAGTTCAACACCTTTCGGAGCCCCCGCTCCCGCTCATCGCGAACGACGATACCGGCCTTGATCTCTATGCTACGGACGATAACGCGAGAAAGCAGGTCACCCGCGTTATTGTCCGGCGCGAGGAGCAACGGCAGCTCCCGCTTGACGAACTCAAAGTAACCCGAGTCCGCAATCGCGCCATGCTTAATCGCCTCGGCAAATCCCGTTCTCAAGTTGTTAAGTGGAAGCGTACCAAGGGTTTGCGGATCAATAAAAACTGTTGTAGGATTATGAAAAACCCCCACCAAATTCTTCCCGGCGGGCGTATCGACCCCGGTTTTGCCCCCGATCGAGGCGTCTATCATGGCAAGCAGACTGGTCGGAACCTGGACGAATTGGACCCCCCTCATGAAGGTCGCGGCCACGAACCCGGCCAAATCTCCAACGACTCCCCCGCCAAGCGCGACGACCGTTGTATCCCGGCCGAACCCGAGACCGAGAAGGTTGTCGGTGAGTCGGTTCCAGCTTTCTCGGTTCTTGTTTTCCTCACCGGCGGCAAAAGTGAGCAGCTCCACCGATCCCGGCGGGAACGAGTTCAGCGCCCTGCTACCATATATAGGACCGACATTGGAATCGGTGATGATTGCATAGCGGTGAGCCGGCGCATGCTCGGCTACGATCGATCCCAATCGATCGATTCCAGCCGGCTCGATAAGGATCGGATAGGAAAGAATTCGAATCGCCGACTGTCCTGCTACCAGGTGACTTCCCCGGCGCCCGCTCGCGCATTTGCCAGCCGCGCGAGCGTAAAAAGAAGGTCCGACAATCTGTTGAGATAGACGACCACGATTTGTGGAATCTCGACTTCGCGCTGCAGACTGATCACGCGACGCTCGGCGCGACGACAAACGGTGCGAGCAACGTGAAGCGCTGCGGCTTTTTGACTTCCTCCGGGAAGAATGAATGCCTTCAACGGCTCCAGCTCTCTGTCGCACACGTCGATGGCGCGCTCGAGCTCGCCGATCCGCTCGTCGCTGATCCGCGCTTTGGTGAGATGCTGCTGCATCTTTTCCTGATCGGGAGTTGCGAGCAGCGCGCCGATGCTGAACAGGTCGCGTTGAACTCCAACGAGGACCTCATCGATCTGAGGAACCAAAGTCGATGCGCGCGCTTGTCCAACGAATGCGTTCAGCTCATCGACATCGCCATATGCTTCGACACGCGCATGATCCTTCGGAACTCTGCCGCCGCCGAAGAGGCCGGTGAGACCTTCGTCGCCGGTCTTCGTGTAAATCTTCATGATTTGAAATGTGGCTATATTTGGCGCGATGCACGAGATAAAAGACATGACCATCATTGGAGGCGGACCGACTGGTCTTTTCGCCTCCTTTTATGCGGGTATGCGCGGCGGGACGGCCCAGATAGTCGACACTCTTCCGCAGCTCGGCGGGCAGCTCACCGCCATGTATCCCGAGAAATACATCTTCGACGTTGGCGGATACCGACAGATTCTCGCGAAGGATCTCGTCAACGAGCTGGCCGAGCAGGCGGGGCAGTTCAATTTCCCGAATTTTCTGAACCAGCGTGTGATCGGCCTCGAGGAAGAGGATGGCCACTTCGTTTTGGTGACAGAGACGGACCGATTTCCAAGCCGGGCGGTGATTATCGCGGCGGGAATGGGTGCATTTACGCCGCGTCGTCTGCCTCAAGCGTGTGCCGAGCCGTGGTACGGCCGCGGGATCTTCGACAACGTCATGGATCCCGAATCGTTTCGAGATCAGAAAATCGTGATCATCGGCGGCGGCGACTCGGCATTTGATTGGGCGCATCAGCTCAGCGACCGGGCCTCGGCTGTGACGCTCGTTCATCGCAGCGACAAGTATCGCGCGCATGGAGCCACCGTGGCAGAGGTAAATGCGGCCGTCCAAGCTGGAAGGACGACATTGCTTCCATTTCATGAGCTTCACGACGTTTTGTCGGAAGACGATCGGCTTACCGGCGTTACGTTGCGGGACGTGAAAACCAAAGCGACACGCGACGTCGAGGCCGATTCGGTTTTACCGATGCTCGGATTTGTGAGCGATATCGGTGCGCTCGCGACGTGGGGGCTCACGCTCGAGAAATACGAGAATGCATGGGCCATCGTAGTGAATTCGATGATGGAAACCGGCCGCGCCGGCATTTGGGCGGCGGGCGACATCACGACTTATCCGGGGAAGCTGAAGCTCATCGCGACCGGGTTCGGTGAAGCAGCGACGGCCGTGAACCAAGCCTTCCACTGGATTTACCCCACGAAGAAAGTGAATCCGGGGCACTCATCCAACATGGCGATTTTCGGGCAGAAGGACGATTAGAGAAACCGGTCGCCGATACCCGCTGGCCGATTAGCCGATGACCGATGTCGGAAACTGCAAACTAATAACTGGGTAGTTCTCGGACCTCCGTGATCGGTCATCGGCGAGCGGAGATCGGCGACCGGCTTTTACGAGTATGCGACTCGTGGATCCGCCTTCGCGTACGCAAGGTCGGTCAAAAGATTCACGAGCACGAACACAACGCTGAGAAACAAGACTGATCCATTTATCGCAGGCAGATCACGCCGCGATATGGCGTTCACTACGTAACGTCCAATCCCCGGCCACGAAAAAATCGTCTCGGTAAGAATCGATCCAGTCAGATAGTATCCGAAGTCCAAACCGAGAACCGTGACAATCGGGATCAGCGCATTTCTAAGCGCGTGACGAACGACCACGGTTCGCTCTTTCAATCCCTTCGCCCTCGCGGTTCTCACGAAATCGCCGCCGAGAACATCGAGCATCGCTGACCGAGTGACGCGCGCGAGGAATGCGATCGACCGCGAACCGAGTGCGAGAGCTGGCAGGATCAGGTACTTGATTCCGCCATATCCCGATGGCGGCAGCCACTTGAGCGTCACTGCGAAAATCAAAATCAGGATCAGACCGACCCAGTAAACCGGAAAAGAAATTCCGAGGTACGCGAATCCAAGAGAAAGTCGGTCGAACCAGCCGCCTGGATTTCTCGCGCTGAGAACTCCGATTGTAATTCCGAGTACAGACGCGAGGAGCATCGCTGAGCCGGCGAGCAAAAGCGTTTTGGGGAATCTTTCGCGGATGTCGCGGATTATCGGCCGTTGAGTGATGTACGATTTGCCGAGGTCGCCTCGTAGAACTCCCGCAGCGTAGAGTGTGAACTGTTTGTAGACGGGCTCATCGAGATGAAGATCTTTGCGGAGCCTTGCGATGGTCTCGGCGTCGGCACGCTCTCCAACCATGTCCTGCACGGGATCGCCGGGCGCTACGTAGAGGAGTAGAAACACGACGATCATCACGCCGATCAACGTGGGGATCGAGAGCGCGAGACGGCGAACTATGAACGCGAACAATTACTTCTGCCGCGTAATCTGGACGTCGGTCCAGTTCTGACCGGTGAAGATGGTCGGCACCTTGAATCCGGAGATCCACGGCTGGACCGCGTATAGCTCCTTGTAAAAGAACAAGTAAATCATCGGGGCATCGTTGAATGCCATGACATCGGCATCACGAAACATCGAGACGCGCTTCGCTTCGTCCTGCTCGCGGCGCCCGTCGGTGACCAGCTTGTCGAATTTCGGATTGGAGTAGAACGAGACGTTGCCGCCTGCCCCCTTGTTTGAGCTGTGAAGCAACGGATAAAGGAAATCCTCCGCGTCCGGATAGTCCGCGTACCAATCCTTCAAGGCCATGTCAGTCTGGCCGGCGCGCGCCGCTTCGCGCATCGATGAAGCATCGCGCTGAACGAGCTTCACCCTCACGCCGGCATCAGCGAGGTTGGCCTGCACTGTTTGCGCAATTCGCGGAAACGGCGGAACCTGCGACGACCAGAGCTCGATGTCGATTCCATTCGGATGACCTGCTGCCGCGAGAAGCTGTTTCGCTTTTGCAACGTCACGCGTGTATCCCTTTCGCGTCGAGTCACCGCCAGGAAGTGCCGGCGGGATAACGCCTGCCGCGAGATTCCCGCGCCCGCTCATGATCCCGTCGAGAATCGCGCGCGCATCGGTAGCGTAGTTGAGAGCCTGTCGAACGCGCGGATCGGCGAGAGGACCGCGAGTAGTATTGATCGCGATGTAAAGCATTCTCAGCGCTGGTGCCGTTTCGAGAAGCGCTTTCTTGTCATCGGTCTCTTCCCAGCTGCGAGTCTCTCCTTCGGGAACGTAGAGGACGTCGACATTTCCCGACTCGAATTCGGCAACCGCAGTGCTCGGCTCGGGTATGATGCGCGCTCTTAACGAGTCTGCTTTTGGCGGAGCGCCCCAATAGCTCGGATTCTTTGCGAAGAGCAGATAATCATCGTGCTTCCATTCGACAAACTTCCATGGACCGGTGCCGATCGGGTGCTCACCAAAATTCGACGGTACGTTATCAGGGATGATCGATGCGACCGGCATCGCGAGCAGCTTTGGAAAAATCGCGAACGGCTCCTTGAGCGTAATGACTACTGTCGAGTCATTGGGCGCGGCGAGTCCCGAAACACTTTTTGCTTTTCCGTCGGCGTAATCCTTGGCGCCGGCTATTGGATAGAGAGGCCAGCCCCTTCCTCCTTTTGTCGCCGGGTCGAGCGCGCGCATGAAGCTGCTGATCACGTTGTGCGACGTGAACGGCCGACCATCGTGAAATTTCACGCCCGATCGGAGATGGAAGGTGTATATAAGTCCGTCGGGCGAGGCGCTCCATTCTCGAGCTAACCCCGGTGTTATTTGTGCATCGGGTGTGAAACGAACGAGCCCGTCGAAGACATATGCGACAGCGCGTCCAGTCGGAACATCGGTTGACAGAGCGGGATCGAGGGAGCGCGGGTCGTACGTGTCGCGCGAGTCGATGAGTGAGCGCCGCGCCGGGGAGGATTCGCCCCCCGTGCACGCGATTGCGACAACTGCTGCTGCGAGGGAGATTCGCCGGATTTGGATCATCGTACCGTTGACATGAGGTGGGCGAACGCGAGAACTTACCGGGCCCTCTGGAAGGCGTCAATTTGACAGAAGACTACTACTACAGGCGCCAACTGAGTGCCGCTCAACTCATGCCCGCCATCGGCGTTGGCATCGCGGCTGGCCTGGTCGGATTCTACCTTGTGCAACTCTTAATCCAGCGCACTCCGCTAGTGCCTCCTGACGCTCTTGCTCACGAGCCCGAGCCGCCGGAGCCGAGAAGCGGGCCGGCCGGCCCGTGGGACCGCCGACCCAGCGGCTGATGTGCCACGCCTTTGCGCGGCGCATCTACCCATTCGCTCTCGCATTCCTGGTACTTCCCGCCGCGCGAACGGCGTCTGCGCAGGACGTTACCTGTGACCGCGGCGACCTCGAAGTTCGCGGTCTCAAGTTCACGGGCAACACTGCGTTCCCGTCAACGGAGCTCGCTAAGATCATCGTCACGACGCCATCGGCGTGGGCGCGACGCATTCTGCATTTGCCGTTCACTGTCCGTCGCTGTCTCGACCGTTCCGAGCTGCCGAGGGACAGAGCGCGACTAATCATCTTCTATCGAAAGCGGGGCTTTCCGGAAGTCACAGTCGATACTGCAGTGCGTGACGTCGGGCCGGGCGGAGTTGAAGTTCAATTCCACATTCATGAAGGAATTCCGACGCGCCTTCAATCGCTCGCGATCCTGGGGCTCGATTCAGTTCCGAACCCGGGACGTTTCACGAAAAATCTTCCCATACGCGAGGGCCAGCGATTCGACCGCGTGAATATCGAGGCAGCGCGTGACACGATCGGCCGTCGGTTGCGAAACAACGGATTTCCACGGGCCGAGGTGACGAACACTTTCGCTGTTGATTCACAGCGACTCGCCGCGTTCGACACGATCGCTGTTTCACCCGGGACGCTTACACGAATTGGGGGAGTGGATATAAACGTGACTCCATTCCCGGGGCAAAAGCAGCAGATCTCCAACACTGTTGTTCGACGAATTCTGGGACTCGAGCCGGGGAAGATTTATCGCGAAGAAGATCTGCTCAACGCGCAGCGCACTCTCTATCAAACCGAAGCTTATCAGCACGTTTCGGTTCTGCCGGATACCTCGTCCAATCCGCGAGACTCGACGATCACGATCAAAGCGGCTTTAACCGAGAACACGACCAAATCCGCGCGACTCGGCGCGGGATATGGAACGCTCGACTGTTTTCGAATTACCGGTGAGCTCACGAATTACAATTTTCTGCGAACTGCGCGACGATTCGATCTAACGACGCGCGTCTCGAAGATTGGAATCGGAGAGCCGCTGAGTGGACTAAAGGATCTTTGTCCTCAGGCGAAGGCCGATCCGTTCAGCGCAAAGCTCAACTACTACGCGGGCGCGACATTGCGTCAGCCAGTGTTTTCCGGGCTGCGGGCGCTGCCGACAATCACGATTTTCAGCGAACGGGTGTCAGAGTACAACGCGTATCTGCGGACGACGGCGATCGGTGGCATCGTATCGGTTGACGTGCGCCGCATTCCCCGGACGCCGTTGACGTTCGCGTACTCGATGGATCTCGGAAGAACCGAGGCGCAGCCCGCGTTGTTCTGCGCAGTGTTCAACATTTGCGACGTCGAGGACCGGCGTCGGGTGCAGCGAACACAACGACTGGCAGTCGTGAGCGCGATCATATCGCACGACGGGTCCAATAATGTTTTTTCTCCTACCGCAGGCTCTCAATGGCGAGTCGAAGTTCGCCACGCGTCGCCGATAACTCTCTCCGACAGCTCACTGCGCTTCAACAAGCTTCTCGCCGAGCGATCGCAATACTGGGGAATTGGTGGAGGTGCGGTGATCGCATTTCGCGTGAGGAGTGGAGTTGTATTCGGTCGCTCGTTCAACGACAACACCGGATTCATTCCGCCCCAGGAGAGATTGTACGCAGGTGGCCCGACAACAGTGCGCGGATTTTCGCAAAACGAGCTGGGATCTTCGATCTACATCGCGCAAAGCTATGAGATCATTTATCCAACGCCGCCTTCCACGGACACGCTTTTTCAAATTCCCGCCAACGATCGCTCATTCCGGCGTGTGGTTCCCGTCGGCGGAAACTCGCTTCTCGTGAGCAACCTCGAGGTTCGGCTGCCGAGTCCGTTTTTGTCGGACATTCTTCAGTGGACGATTTTCACTGATGCGGGCGATGTATGGAATCGCGGGCAGGCCGGGAGCTTCCAGAATTTTCACTTGAAGGTCACGCCTGGAATCCAGCTTACGGCTCTGTCGCCGGTTGGACCAGTGAGGCTCGTCGTGGGGTATAATCCATACGATCGGCCCCCTGGGCCGATCTATTACGAAGTTCCGCGAGTTGTCGGATCGCAGGATGTATTGGGTGCAGATGTCGGCGCGCTTCCATGCGTGAGCCCGAACAACCGGTTGCCTGTGCACCGGGTGGATCCAACGAGCAATATCCTCGTGCAGTCGGAGGGTCGCTGTCCGGCGACTTTCATTCCGAAGGGCAATACAACCATCCGGAGCCGTCTCACTTTTGGATTGGCGATAGGTCAGGCTTTCTAGACGAATGTCACGGCGTCAGCGAATAGTCACATGGAGCGCACTCACGCTTTTGGCAGCGATGGTGATCGTATTTCTGATCGCTCTCTCGCTGACGGAGACGGAGTACGGCAAAAACCAGATCAGACGCTATGTGCAATCGTGGATCAACGGGAAAGTCAAAGGAAAGATTTACGTCGGGAAAATCACCGGCGGCTTGTTCAACGGAGTGACGATCGACTCGGTCGACATTCGCGATAACGAGGATTCGGTTTTCATCGCGAGCGGGCCGGTGCACGTGAAGTATGATGCTCGCGATATCTTCGATCGTCGCATTCTCCTCAGTCATCTGGATGTCGAGCATCCGTTCGTGCATCTACGCCAGCATGAAAACGGTGACTGGAATTGGCGACTGATCTTTCCTCAAGGGCCGAGCGGGCCAAAGAATGGACGAGGCTTTGGCGATTTCATCGTCATGGATTCCGCCGACGTTCACAACGGGCAGGTCGTTCTTACATTGCCGTGGCATCCGTCGGATTCGCTCGGAGGGTACAAACTCGATAGCGCAATCACACACGCGTTGGGCTCGCTCACCCGCGACATTCCGGGAAACGATTGGCCGAGTGAGATAAGACGAACGCGCGAAGGATTTGCGCGCACGTGGAGATTCACCGGAATACAATCGAGCCTGAGCTACGCGCGCATTACCGTGCCCGATACCGCGGGACGATTCTTCAAGATCGCCAAGGCGCGGGTCAACAGCAGCGATCCTCCTCTCGCCATCAGCTCGGTTCGCGGCGACGTGAAGATTCTCGGCGACTCGGTGTGGCTCGATCTTCCTCATTTCGATCTTCCTGCGTCTACGGGAAGTGCGAACGGTAAAGTTTACTGGGGAGGACCAGAGCCGATTCGTTATGCGATACACATCGTCGGCGACTCTGTGTCGCTGAGGGATATCGCGTGGGTTTATCCGACGCTTCCAACGACGGGAGGCGGCCGGCTCGATCTGGATATCAACAACATCCGGCATCCGCACATCATGGATTACGCAATCACGCGGATGGATGTGAGGAGCACGCGGTCACATATTCGCGGAAACATGACTTACGGAGTCGGTGGTCCCGTGCTGGTTGTGAAAGACGTGAATCTCGAGGCGCAGCCCGTCAATTTTGATCTGCTTCGTGCGCTGAACGGAAAGAAGTTCCCGTACGATTGGCAGGGCGACATAACGGGAACTGTGCGTGGCGCCGGCGGACCGTTGAATCATTTCCGCGTGGACGATTCTCATTTCACATTTGCGGATGCACACGTTCCGGGTGCGATCTCGAAAGGAAGCGCGCGCGGCGAGCTGGACATTCTATTTCCCGCTTATACGTCGTTCCATGGTCTCGATGTGAATATCGAGACGCTCGATCTCCGCACGCTCCGGTATCTGAATCCGAACTTTCTCGAGCTTCACGGAACGATTTCAGGAACCACGCGACTCGACTCGTCGTGGCTCGACGTTCGTTTCTCGAACGCCGACATCCTTCATCACGACGGCAATCTGCCGACATCGCATTTCACCGGATCCGGTCGCATGACAGACGAGCCCGCGTACATGCGTTACGACATGACGCTGCAGGCTGATCCCGTGTCGATGACGACGCTCGCGAGTTCATATCCGTCGATCAAGCTGCGCGGAAACTATTCGGGCCCGATGACGATCAAAGGAACTGCGCCGGCGCTCGACGTTGTCACCACTCTTACGGGAGCCGGCGGAACAATCGCTTATACGGGGACCGTCGACGCGAATCTTCCCGATTACGGCGCGCATGGAAGCGGAACTGTTGCGGCATTGAACTTCCGCGCGCTCACCGAAAATCAGAAGGCGCCGCGCACGAACCTGAATGGACCCTACTCGGTCGATTTTGTCGGCGACTCGATCATCGTTGGAACAGGAACTCTCAAGACATCGCTGAAGGGGACGATCGAGAAAATCGACATTGCCTCGTCCGACGCAACTGTTCGCGTGGACAAGGGCGTCGCGTACATAGACACGCTTCTCGTCAGCAGCGCCTCCGCGCACGCCAGCGCAGCAGGGTCGGTGGCGATGACTGATGCAGCAGGGGCCGGCAAACTCGGATTTACTGTCTCGATTGATTCGCTTTCCGACGTGAAGCGCTACGTCAATAACGCGACTTCTTTTCCGGGCGACTCATTACATGGTGCGATAAGAATTTCCGGGGAGGTAGCCGGCAGTCCCCGCGACATGTCGGTGAAGGGAACGCTCAAGGGTCGGGAGCTCGCGGCGGCGGGGAAGCGAATCGAAGCGCTGACCGGCGACTTCTCGTTGAGCGATCTCTCGACTAATCCGAACGGATCCCTCACGCTGAGTGCCGACAGCATCAGTGCGGGCCCAATCGGATTCAGTTCTGTCGACGCGCATGCAAAGCTCGATTCGAGCGGACTCGCGCGTTTCGACGCGCTTCTCGCGAGCGGTAACGGCGTCGTGTCGAAAATACGCGGGAGTGCATTGCACTCCGGTGACACCACGAGAATCGCGCTCGATAGCGCGCTCGTCACTGTATCCGACGGATCGACTTACCGGCTCGATGCACCGGCGCACGTGACTCTTATCCCGAACGGCGGATCGCTCGACTCGTTGCTGTTGAGCTACACGAAGGCTCGGCTCGCTGTCCGGGATGTGCGACTCGTTGGTGATTCGATAAAGGGAAACGTTCGCACTGACAGCGTCGACCTGAGTCTTCTCGAAGCGTTCATCCCGGGAGTTCAAACGGCTCGCGGCGCTCTCGTCGCAAACGTCGACGTTGCGGGAACGGTGAAACAGCCGGTGCTCGCGGGGCAGTTTCAGATCACCAACGGTGCAGCGACGTTGATCAGCTCAGGCACCAGGCTCAACCGAATCAACGCCGACATTTCGCTCGAGCGAGACACGGTGTTCGTGAAGCGACTATCCGCTGAAACTCAGCGAGAGCGACACGGAACGATGTCGGTGGACGGATTCGTGAATCTTGCGAAGTACGACAATCCGGAATTCGCGCTCCGTGCCAAAGCGGAAAACTTTCACATCATAGAGAAGCCGGGGCTCGCTTCGCTCGACATTTCGACCGACTCCGTCATCACGCTTCGCGGGCCGTACAAGGGCGCGACCGTGAGCGGTGCGGTTAGAGTCGATCGCGGGACAATTTTCATTCCCGAGCTCATAACGAAAAAAATTGTCGACTTGAGCGATCCCGAATTTGCTGGAATCGTCGATACGCTGCTCGCGCGCGACAGAAAGCTTTTGCCCGAAACTCCGAATGATTTTGCGAAGAACCTGTCGCTCGAGAACGTGCAGGTGAACGTCGGTGATGCGGTGTGGCTCAGGTCATCGGAAGCGAATGTGAAGCTGGGCGGATCGCTCAACGTCACGCTCGGTCCCAATCCGCAGACTGGCGAACGGTCGCAGCTGGCGCTCGAGGGAACACTCAACGCTGTTCGGGGGACGTATCGGCTCAATCTCGTGGACCCGTTCGTTCAACCGACGTTCGACGTCGAGAGCGGAAGCCTGCGTTTCTTCGGCACTCCCGATTTGAATCCCACACTCGACATTCGCGCCATTCACACAATCAGACAACCCAGGCAGCGAACCGCTAACGTTCGCGACATCAGAGTTCGCGTTACGATCGGCGGAACTCTCGAACATCCTGAGCTCGCGTTGGACAACCCTGACAACCTGCCATTGTCGCAGTCTGATCTTTTGAGCTACCTCATTACCGGTGAGCCTGCGATCGCTCTCGATAACAGCAGCGCCGAATATCAGTCGCAGCTCGCATCGGTTGCGATTCGGTATGGCGGCAACCTGTTGACCAATGCGATTCCAAAGAACGTACTCGACATCGTCGAGCTTCAAACGGCGGGGTACAACTCTGATGTGAGAACGACTGACCCGTACTACTATAATCTTCTCAATACACGCGCGATTCTGGGTAAGCAGATCGGGAATCAGTGGTTTGTCGGATTGAGCACAGGTCTTTGCGTCGTCAACGCAAGCAATTTCGTCGAGAATTTCGGTCTCAAGCTCGAGTATCGATTCAACTCGATCTATTCGGCGCAGGCCGGGATCGAGCCCGGATCTAGCGATCTGACGTGCGCCCGCTCGAACGCCGCCCAGATTCAGCAGCAAACACCGCGGCAGCTGGGCTTTGACCTGTTCCGTACGTGGCGCTTCTAAGAAAACGGATCGGACGGGTTACAACGGATGAGAAACGGGAAAGCCTGCCACAGAAACACCGAACGCACAGAAAAAACCAGAAGAACGTTTTCTAGTTTATTTAACCGCGCAAAGACATGCTAATCTCGAATGTTGTTCCCTTACAAAATTCTGTGTTTCTGTGTTTCCGTGGCGGGTTATCCCGCTTCTTATCCGTTTGAATCCATTGAATCGGTTTTCTAGGTTGCGGAATGCGCGTGAATTCGTCGGCTTTAATGATGACAGAGCACCGAGAGAAGGACGCTATGATCTGCCGCGCCTGCGGGAACGAAGAGCGGGCGTCCGAAGGCTACCCGTGTGTCTCGTGCGGAACGTTCATCTGCATCATCTGCAGCTTTCGTGGCGTCTCGGTTTGCCGGCACTGCGCCACCGGAGAACCGCGACCGAGCGGTCCACCGGCACATGAAATCCCTCTCATAGACTGGCCCGAGCATTGAAGCAGGTCGTCGCAAAGACACCGATTGCTCCGGTACTCGAGGAGCCTCGTGCCTCCGCGACACAAGCTACGCAGTTGCTGTACGGCCATTCCGCCGAAGTCGTAGGTGCCGAGGGCCGCTGGCTGAAAGTTCGCGGAGCTGACGGCTACGAAGGTTGGATGAACCAGGGATATGCCGCGCCGTGCGACGATGAAAACGGTGTCGCGTGGGGGTGGGATGTAGACGGCGAGCTATCGATGGGATGCAGCGTTCGCGATGCGAAGGGCGCGACACTCGATCTACCACTCGGCGCCATCGTTGGCGCGGCGCACGTGATTGCCGGACGATCGATGGATCGAGCGCGGCGTCGTGAAATGTTTCCTCCGACTGCAGAAGCGATCGTCGCTTCGGCGACCGCGCTCTTTCAGGGAACGTATTACCAGTGGGGTGGCATCACTCCCTGGGGAGCGGATTGTTCCGGAATGTTGCAGAGCATCTTTGCGCTTCACGGAGTTCATTTGCTGCGCGACGCGTGGCAGCAGGCGACGCAGGGCGTTCCCGTCGAAGGCGGGCTCGAAACAGCGCAGCTCGGAGATCTCCTGTTTTTCAGCGATCGTGAGGATGGTCGTATCACTCACGTCGCATTGACGACCGGCCACTTGCGGGCAGTTCACATCGCGCTCGGCCGAGGTGGACACTGTGTCGAGAGATTCGAGCGGCCCGACGATTACATGACGGGACTCGTCGGCCGTTTCAAGTTTGCGCGAACGGTTCTGAGCTAGCTCACCATCGAATTAGGCTGCATAGGCACTGGCTGAACGCCGCTCACGAACAGTCTCACGTCCGCCGTCGGTTGACCGTCGAGCGAAACCCGCATCGTGTAGAGTCCCGCCGAATTGATGGGCAGGTCGATCACCGCGATGATAGGCAAGTCGGTCTCGAATGCCGGATTCGGACCGGGCGCGACATTCAATTCACCGTCGGATGACCAGAGCTCTTCGTCGGCTGGATTCAGCCAGCGAAATCCAAGCGTGTGATGACCGATGTCGTCCATCGATCCCTTCAGGCGAAGGACGAAATGCGTTCTCGGATGAATTGCTGGAAATCCGCCAACCTGAAGTGCGTCGAATACTCCGAGGACGTTGAGCTTTCCTTCCTGCGAGAGATTTGCGCCGTCGGCGAAGACAGCGAACGAGATATGCATCGGCAGAAATTAGCGGGCGCACACCGTGAGTAGCTAGCTTTCAGTGAATGACTTCGAGCGAGGAGCACCGCACACTCGGAAAAACTGACGCTCTGTTGATCCTGATGGCGACCATCTGGGCCGTCAATTTCAGCGTCATCAAGTACGCAGTTCAGGTCTTGTCGCCGCTCGCATTCACAGGTGTTCGCGTTGCAATTGCGGCGATGCTTCTTCTGGCGATCGCATTCGCGCAAGGCCGTCCGTGGCCGCCGCGACGAGACATTCTCGCGCTCATTGTGCTGGGCGTTATTGGGAACGGTATTTATCAGTTGTTTTTTGTCGAAGGTTTATCTCGCACGAAAGTCGGAAACGCTGTTTTGATCGTCGCAGCGGCTCCTGCGTTTATTGCAATCGCGAGTCGCGTCAAGGGAATCGAGAGAGTGAGGCGGCGCACGCTTGCCGGCGTGGCACTCTCGATTTTCGGTGTAGCGATCGTGGTTTATGGGAGCGCGCGCGCGGATCACCGAACGGCAACTCTCATCGGCACACTCCTCGTGTTTTGCGGAGTTCTTTGCTGGACTGTGTTCACGGTATTTCTTCAGCCGCTCGCGGTACGCACAGACCCGATTCAACTGTCATCGCTGACGATGTCGGGCGGAGTGTTGGCGTTGCTGTTCGCGACGCCGAAAGCGATCGTGGCGACCGACTGGAGCGCAGTCGGACCGGCAGCGTGGGCCGGATTGTTCTATGCGAGTGTCGTGTCGATGGTGATTGCGTATCTCTTCTGGTATCGAGGTTTGCGAATTCTGGGTCCGACGCGAACTTCGGTTTACGGAAATCTTCAGCCGGTGATTGCAATCATCGTCGCGTGGATATTTCTGCAGGAGTCGCCGACAATCTGGCAGGGAGTTGGAACAGGAACCATCATGACGGGCATTTATCTAACGCGCTCATGAGGATTGTTCTGTTCGATATCGACGGTACTCTATTGAAGAGCGGCGGTGTTGGACGCATCGCCATGGAGCGAGCACTGACGACTGTATTCGGCTCGCCGGGCGCCCCCGGTTACCATTACGATGGAAAGACTGATCGGCAGATCGTGCGCGAGGTGATGCGAAAAGAGGGATTTCCGGACGAGAAGATCGATGCGCAGATGGACGTGCTGCTCGAGGAATACGTTGCGCGATTGACCGAAGAGCTCGCCTCGGGAAATCGCACCGTGCTTTTGCTGGATGGAGTCCGGGATCTGCTCGATGCTCTCGAGAGCGAAGAGAAAGTCGTTCTCGGATTGCTTACAGGAAACATTGTTGCGGGTGCGCGTGCGAAGCTCACGGCAGCGGGAGTCGATCCGTCGCGATTCAAAGTGAACGCTTTCGGATCTGACAATGAGCTTCGTCCGGAGCTGCCGGCAGTTGCACAACGCCGCGCGAGTGAGCTGCTCGGTGTAGACGTAAAGGGAGATCGTCTGGTCGTGATCGGCGACACGCCCGCGGATATCAAATGTGGCGAGGCGATTGGTGCCCGCGCGATTGGCGTGGCGACGGGGAGATACTCAGTAGAGCAGCTCGCGGCGTACGATCCTTATGCGGTATTCGAATCGCTCGCGGATACGAACGCGGTTCTGACCTCGATCATGAATGCGTGAAGTAGAGCTGAAGAGCGTTGTGGACGATGTGGCCGAGCGGCGAGCACGCATCGAATCCGCGGGTGCGAAGCTCGTCTACTCGGGACGATTGCTCGATCGCCGATACGATTTTCCCGATCGCTCGATGGCTTTGCGTGATCACGTGCTGCGTCTGCGCATTTACGAAAACGCGGACGGCACTCGGTCGCTTCTCGATTGGAAGGGCGAGACGCGATATGAGCACGGCTACAAAGTTCGGGAGGAGATATCCACGCCCGCCGAAGACGCCGACGCGCTCACCAGGATTCTCGAGATGCTCGGCTACATCGTGACCATCGAAGTGGATCGACAGATTTTTCAATACGAATTAGGAGATGCTGTCGTGCGATTCGAGGAGTATCCGCTGATGGATCCGCTCGTTGAAGTCGAAGGAACGGGCGAGGCGATAGAGTCGGCGATATCTGTTCTCGGCTTGCCTCGAACCGGTTTTACTTCCGAGCGACTCACCGATTTTGTGTTGAGGTTCGAGGCGCGGACTGGTCAGCGCGCCATTCTGTTCTGACTAATTCAGCGATTGTGAGCCGCGTGAATCCAGATAGATTTACTCGGCAATGAAATCCGGCTATCAGATCGGCCGCCTGATCGTGGTGGCGGCGATACTGCTGCCCGCCGCCGCGCACGTCGCCAACGCCCAGGAAAATTCCGCAAAAAGGCTTTCCAGCATCGTCAGCGTGGCGGTGGAGGAATACCGCAAAGCGATCGATTCTCAGGGCAAGTTGATCTCCGACGATGAATACATGGAGACAACTTCATTTCTGGCCGACGCGCGCGGTGTCGCTCAGCGATTAAAAGGCTATAACGCGAAGGCGACTCAGGCGATCCTCGACACGTTGATCGCTCAAGTCCGAGCAAAGCGACCGCCTCAGGAAGTCCAACTTGTCGCCGCGCGCTTCAAGGGTGCACTGGGCGCTGCGGGCGCGCTCGACCTTCCTACCGCGCCTCTCGATACGGCAAGAGGCCACGCCCTTTTCGCGGCGAACTGTGCGTCATGTCACGGCGAGCGAGGACTCGGCGATGGACCGGCCGCAAAAGCATTGGGCGTTCCGGTCCCGGCGACCGGAGATCCGCACGCGACTCCGACATTGACTCCGTCTCTCGCGTACAATGTCGTGTCCGTCGGTGTGCGTGAGACACCGATGGCATCGTTCGCGAACCTGTCGGCGCAGGATCGCTGGAACATCATCAATTATCTCTTCGCGCTGCGCGGGCAGAAGATGGTGTTGCCCGCGGCGGACGTCACCGCTGCTCCAGGATCGGCCGCCGCACAATCAGTGATTGCTCTGCTCGACAGCGCACTCGAGTTTGCCCGCGCCGGGCGCAAAGCCGATGCAGGGGATCGCGCGTTCGATGCATACATCGCATTCGAGCCGCTCGAGACTCCGACGCGCGCGAAGCAACCCGGCCTGGTCGCGTCGATGGAGCGACACTTCGCTGACTTCAAAGCGGCGGTGCGCAGAAGCGACATGAACGGTGCTCAGCTCGCTCGCGACGCCATCGCTCTCGATCTTCCGACAATTGTCGAGCTGACTCGGCCGACGGCAGGTGGCTGGAGCGCGTTCTTCCAGTCGTTTCTGATAATTGTTCGCGAGGGATTCGAAGCGATTCTCGTGATTGGAGCGGTGGTCGCGTTTCTCCTCAAGATGGGTCACCGCGAGCGGCTGCGTTCAATCTGGATTGGCGTTGCATACGGTGTGGCTGCAAGCCTTGCAACGGCGATCGTGCTTGCGACTGTGTTTGCGCATTTGCCGGCGAGCCGAGAGATCGTTGAAGGGGTGACGATGCTGATCGCCGTTGCGGTTCTCTTTTCGGTCAGCTACTGGCTGATCTCCCGGGTCGAAGCCGCCAAGTGGCAGAAGTTCATTCGCGAGAAAGTGAATGTCGCGCTCGAGCATGGCGGCGGCAAAGCGCTGGTGCTCGTTGCGTTCCTCGCCGTGTACCGCGAAGGTGCGGAGACCGCGTTGTTCTACCAGGCGCTCTTCAATGAGGGCCCGAACCTCGCGCTTCCGCTCTCGCTTGGAATTATCGTCGGGTTTGTCGCGCTCGTTTTGATTTTCACTTTGTTCTATCGGTACGGCGTGAAGATTCCGATGCGTCCCTTCTTCACGGTGACGAGCGTGCTGCTTTACTACATGGCGTTCGTGTTCATGGGCAAGGGAGTTCGTGAGCTGCAAGAGGGGAACATCGTGCCGATCACTGTAATGCATGGATTGCCCAATGTTCCATCGATGGGAATTTTCCCGTCAGTGGAGACATTGGCAGGACAAGCCTTACTGCTCTTACTGTTCGTGTTTGCGGTTGCGAAGACCTTCTGGCCGCGAACTAGCTCCGATAGCGCTTCCCTCTAACTGCAATCGTAGCCAGTCACGGCGCTCCGACAGTGGAATAGATACCCGGCTTGGAAGGAGTGACGTCTCTGCGCCAATACATGATCATCGCTCCCGCAATCGTGAATCCGATCGCCAATAACTGAGCGACTGTCAGCCCACCGGGAAGCAACCGATCATCCTTCGCTCTCAAAAACTCTACAAGGAATCGCTCGATACCCGCGAGGACGCAGTAGAGACCAAATAGCCAGCCTTCCGCGTGCTTGTGATCCCGATAACGCCACAGGATCAGGAACATGATGAACCCCGCGGTCACTTCGTACAGCTGAGTTGGATGAACGGAAACGACTTCGTTCGGTGGCATGGTCGCGGGAAACTTGATTCCGAATAGTTGCTGCATGTTGGCGACAGTCGACGGAGGCGCACCTTCGGGAAATTTCGTTGCCCATGGTCCATCCCACGGACGACCGTAATCATCGCCAACCGCCCAACATCCGGTACGACCAACCGCATAACCGGCGGCGAGTGTGATCCCCGCGACGTCGCAGACACGCAGGAAGTTCAACTTCTTCCATCGCATCACGGCACCGGTCGCAACAATTCCGCCGATCAACCCGCCCCAGAAAACAAATCCTGCGCGACTGGCCAATGAGTGCCAGTCGTGCATCAGGATCGCATAATAAATTTTTGCGCCGAGCAGTCCGCCCACTACCGCTGCGAAAACGAGATCGCCCATCACGGTGGGGTCGTGTCCGCGTCGCTCCATCTCGTGCTGCGAGATGATCTGTGCAATGACGAAAGTAAGAAGAATCGCGAGACCGAATCCCGTCAGAGTGAACGGACCGACCTGATACGAGAACGGATGATGGACAATCGTCGCAAAAATGTGCGGCATTTCTATTGGATTCGTGTCAAGCTGCGATCACGCCCGGGAGCGGGCGACTCGCGAAGGCGTTCAGATCGAGAGTGCCACGCTCGCCCTGATAGTAGTGATACAAACCCGCTCGCGCGATCATCGCCGCGTTGTCAGTAGCAAGTCGGGGCGACGGTGCATAGACGTTCGCATCGATCTCCGCAACTCGCTCCTTCATCGCAGCGACGAGCGCACCGTTACACGCAACACCGCCGCCGAGTACCACGCGAGTGCGTCCGAATGCATCGGCTGCGCGGAAAGTCTTTTCGACGAGAGATCCGATTAGCGCATCCTGAAATCCGCGCGCGATGTCCGCGCGATTCGCGCGATCATCACCGTCAGCTGCAGCAGCCGGCATCGCCTTCACGGCATTCAATACCGCTGTCTTCAATCCGCTGAAAGAGAACGCGTAATAATCCGGATCTCCCGGAGAATCGTTCGTGCGAACCATAGGCCGGCTGAAACGATAGTGCGACGGATGCCCTTCGCGAGCCAACATCTCGATTGGCCGTCCGCCGGGGTAGGGAAGACCGAGTAACTTCGCGACTTTGTCGAACGCCTCACCTGCTGCATCGTCACGTGTCGCACCGAGCAGCCGGTAATGTCCCCACGACTCGACGTCGAGCAACATCGTGTGGCCGCCGGAAACCAGTAGTGCGGTGAAGGGCGGAGCTGCTTCGGGATACTCGAGTGACGTCGCGAAGATGTGTCCTTCCATATGGTGCACGGGAATCACGGGAATGCCTCGCGCAAACGCAAGCGATTTCGCGTAACACACTCCGACCAGAAGCGCTCCGATCAGGCCGGGCGTGTACGTCACCGCGATCGCATCGACGTTATCCAGAGAGGTGTTCGCGTCATCGAGCGCGCGGGACACAACGGGAACGATGCTCGTCAAATGTGCGCGTGAAGCGATCTCGGGTACGACTCCGCCGAATACGCGATGAATGTCCTGCGAGAGAATTACAAGCGATCGTTGCGTGACATCATCGCCGTTTCCGTCGAGCACTGCCGCTGACGTTTCGTCGCACGACGTCTCGATGCCAAGTATTCGCGTCAAGCTAGTCGGTCTTCTCGGCGAGCAGTCGCTCGATTAAACCGCGGTTTTCGGGTGAGTTCCAATTGCTCGCGCCGATGAGTCTCTTTCGGATTATCCCATCGCGACCGACGATCACGGTCTCGGGATAGCCCGTGGTCTCATAAAGTCTGCTGACCTCGCCTTCCTGACCCTTTGGATCATGCAGAATCTCGAATGTCAGATTGTATTGCTTCACGAAATCGCGAATTTGTTTTTCCGTTCCTGGATCATCTGCGCTCACAGCAACAACCTTGAGGCCTTTTGGCGCGAGATCGCGGTAAAGCTGCTCGATGCTCGGCATCTCGACACGGCAAGGCAGACACCACGTTGCCCAGATGTTGATGAGCAAGACGTCGCCGTGATATGCATCGAGCGATTTTTCGCGGGGAATCGAATCGAGTGTCTGCGCCGTGAAAGTGGGCGCTTCGCTTCCGATGCCGAGCGGTGTCAGCTCGTTGCCAAGCGCGCGCTTACCGATGTAAACAAGTGCGAGCGCCAGTGCGAGAACGCCAACGACGATTGCGAGCTGTTGTCTCCAGGTCATGCGGTTTCCATACAGATGTTCCGGAGCTTCGCGATCTCAGCAGCGGGATCGTCAGCGGAAAAGATCGCGTACCCCGCGACGAAAGTGTCCGCACCGCTGCGCCAGACTGAAGCGATAGTGTCACGCGTAATGCCGCCATCAACTTCGAGTGCAGCGCGACTGCCGGCTTCGTCGAGCATGTGCCGAGCTCGCGCGACTTTGTCGGGCGAGGCCGGAATGAATTCCTGTCCACCGAATCCCGGGTTCACTGTCATCACAAGCAACAGATCGAGATCCGCGAGAACTTCACGCACTGTGGCGAGCGACGTTCCAGGATTTACCGCCGCACCAGCCGTACAGCCGAGTTCACGAATTCGAGTCAACTGTCGCTGGAGATGTGGTGCGGCCTCGACGTGAATCGTCATGCCGTTGGCACCAGCGCCGGCGAACGATTCGAAATAACGTTCCGGCTCCTCGACCATCATGTGGACGTCGAGCGGAAGTGTCGTGAGCTTGCGCACTGTGTCGATCATCTGTGCGCCGAACGTGATGTTGGGGACGAAGCGTCCATCCATCACATCGAGGTGAATCATGTCGGCTCCGCCCGCGACCAGCGTCTCGATCTCGTCCGAGAGTCGCGCAAAATCCGCGTTGAGGATCGAAGGAGCAATGCGTGCTTTCATCGCTCGACTATTCCAGTATCGATCTTTGGCATCGACGGTGGTGGTGGGAATCTGGAGATACGCAGACTGACACTGCCACCTGCTCCGATCATTTGTCCGGCTGCCGGCGATTGTGATAACACTGTATTCTCGGGTTGGAACGAGCTCGTGTCGCGCGAGACACCGCCAAGGTGCAATCCAAGCTGCTCGAGCGTTGATCGTGCGTCAGCCACGCTGCGTCCATTGAGATCGGGAACTTGAAGTGACGCCGGCCCCACACTGACTGCAATTCGAACGACCGCCGGAAGGGGAATCTGTTGACCCGCTGGTGGATTGCTACCGACGACCGCGCCTCGAGGCTGATCGCTCGTCTGCTCGCTGATTTGTCCGAATTGAAAACCTGCGTTCTCGATTGCGAGCCGCGCCTGCTGTTGCTGCAGCCCGGCAACATCGGGCACAACTGCTGAGCGTTGTCCGAGACTTACAGCGAGCGTCACGTCGATCCCGCGTTTCTGTGTGCTGCCTGCAGGTGGATCCTGTTGAAGAACAGTCCCTTGTGCGATTGTGCGGTGATAACGCGTTTCGCCCTGCACGCCGTGAAAGCCCGCCTTATCGAGCGCCGCAACTGCATCGTCAAAGGGCATTCCAACGACTGTTGGAATCTTTCCGTCATCAGGAAGAACTTCGGCTGGAAATGCAAAGAGAAAGAGAAGTACGTAAGCGAGCAGGAAACCGAACACCGAAACGAGAAGATAGGGGAATGCGCGCCTTCCGAGTGCGCGGCCGTTCACCTAATCCGCTCTCCTCAATCGCGCCGCAAACGCGCCGTCGCTCCCATGCAATTGTGGAAGCACGCGCAAATATCCGTCATCGATGGTTTCAGCGGGTACGGCTCCCGAGGGCGGCGCTTCGAGGTGAAAATCCGGATTCTCAGCGAGGAATGAATCCACCTGCTCTTCGTTTTCTTCCGGCTCGAGTGAGCAAGTGCTGTATACCAGAAGCCCGCCCGGTGCGACAACAGTTGCAGCCGCGCGAATCAAACTCGATTGCAATGCGGCCATCACTGCCAGATCAGAGATCCGCAAACGCCATCTTGCATCCGGGTGACGGCGGAACGTGCCCGTGCCTGTGCAAGGGGCGTCGAGTAAAACGGCATCCATTGGGCGTATCGCCGGGACGCGGGCATCAGCCGCAACGACGCGGATGTTCCTTGCCTCGAGCCGGTCACGATTGTCCACGACACGGGCGAGTCGCGCAAAAGAGCGATCTGACGCAATCACCGATTGTGCTTCTCGTGACAGCTCCAGTGACTTTCCTCCGGGAGCGGCGCAGACATCAGCGACGATCGACTCAGCGGGAAACGCTGCATAGTGCGTCACCAGCGTCGATCCCGGATCCTGGATGAAAAACAATCCCTGCTTGAACGCGCCGAGCTCGTTGAGGGTAATTCCGCCCGAAACTTGAATGCTGTCGCGCACGAGGGGTGCGTCTTCAACGTGCACGCCAGCCGACTCCAACATCGCTTCCAATTGCTCGCGCACGATTCCATAAGGACGGAGCACTACTGGCGCTTCGTCATTGTTCTTCGCGAGCAAAGTCTCGGTTGCCTGAGTTCCCCATCGCGACAGCCAACGGCGAACGAGCCACACAGGATGTGAGTATCTGATGGCCAGCGACTCGACTTCATCCGATGGGAGTGTGCGCAGCAAGTCATCTCGTTCTCGATCGACTCTCCGAAGCACGGCGTTAGCCAGCTTGCTTGCGCCGATGCCGTGGCGAACTTTCGCGAGCTCGACAGTCTGAGCAATCGCGGCGTACGCCGGAACGCTTCCCATGTGGAGCAGCTGATAAACCCCGAGCCGAAGCAAATCGAGCAGGTCGGCTTCCAATCGCGCGATTCCGCCATTCACGCGCTCGGCAAGAATTGCGTCGATAGTCCCGCGTTGACGAAGCATTCCGTACACGAGCTCGCGAAGCCAGCGTCTGTCGCGCGCATCGAGATCAGAGGTGCGCCGATCGAATGCAGCGTCGAGCATTTCGCCACCGCGGATGTCGGTATTGATCTGCGTGGCCGCGATGCGCGCGGGCGTCACACCGCTGACGACAGCGAGCTCGAAATGCGCCGATGTCATCAGTCGAGCATTCCTGTAACAGGAGATGACGGAACTGCAACTTCCCGACGCGGCATTCTCCCGGCTAGATACGCGAGCCTTCCCGCCTCGACAGCTTGGCGCATTGCAGTCGCCATTCGCAGCGGATCGGTCGCGGCAGCAATCCCGGTGTTCATAAGAATTCCATCGACGCCTTGCTCCATCACGATGCACGCATCGGATGCTGTTCCAACACCTGCGTCGACAATTACCGGAACTTCAAGTCGCCGCTTGATAGTGCGGATTGCATACCGATTGAGCATGCCGAGTCCCGATCCGATCGGAGACGCGAGCGGCATCACGGCAACAGCGCCCGCTTCCTCGAGGCGCAACGCCGTGACGAGATCATCGTTCGTGTACGCCATCACTTTGAATCCTTCCGCCGCAAGAGAGCGCGTCGCGATTAGAAGTCCCTCGGTATCGGGAAGCAGAGTCTCCTGGTCTCCGATTACTTCGAGCTTCACCCACTCGTTGAACCCGGCGGCGCGCGCTAGTCGCGCGTAGCGAATGGCTTCGTCCGCTGAATAGCAGCCGGCAGTATTCGCGAGAAGAAAAAACCTCTCGGGGTCGAGGTGATGCAGAATTCCTTCGTCATTCGCGCGATCGAGATCCACTCTGCGGACGGCGACAGTTACAACCTCGGCACCGGAGGCTTCGATCGCATCGATCATCAACGCGTTCGATGTGTACTTGCCTGTGCCGACCATCAGGCGCGAGCGAAACTCGCGTCCCGCAATCGTCAGTGGAAGCGGATCGAGCGAGGCCTCGACGACGGTCGCGCTACCCACGTCAGCCGCCTCCCACGAAGTGCACGATCTCGAGTACGTCTCCGTTGTCGAGTGATTGCGTCGCGTACTTTTCGCGATCGCGAAGGATCGTCCTGTTGTGCTCGATAACTACGAGACGTGGATCCACGCGGAGCGACCCGAGGAGCTCCGCCAGCGTGCTATTCCGCGGAATCTCCCGTGGGGCGCCGTTCACCGTTAGAGTGATCTTCGACGCTTCCGGAGTTCCAATCATAGGCTGAAATATAGCGGGTGATCATTTCCTCAGCGGGCGCGCCCGGGGCGCCGACTAACCGCGTTTTCCCCGGAGATGGATCAGTGTCGTGATGCTGTGGGTCTGTCTCCCAGCCGGCGCCGCGAATTGTCGCAATCCCGTATGCCCCCGCGGCTTTGAGCAATGCGACTTGCTCCGGTCTTACACCGCCGATTGCGATTATCGGAATGGAGATCGCATGTGCGACATCGACAATGAATGGGATTCGCGCGCCAGGTTGATGCGGATGAGTCGGCGTCTCGAAAACTGTTCCTGCAACGCACCACGATGCGCCGTCTGACTCGGCGGCTACTGCTTCTTCGACGCTGTGAATACTGATGCCTACAGGAATGTTCGGCGCAACCGTCCGTGCCTCGTGAACGCGAAGTGAGTGTGATGCCAACTGAATTCCCTTCGCGCCAACTGACGCTGCCACATCGACGCGATCGTTGATGATTAGCCAGCATCCAGTTTCGTTTTGAGTGTCCACCAGCTTCGACGCGAGATCGTAAAATCGCCGGCCTGTCACTTCAGAGCTTCGCAGATGAACCGCGCCAAGTGGCCCGAGAGATCGCATAATTCGCTCGGCAGTCTGGAGAAAGTTCTTTCTGCGCAGCGCGGCGCTATTCGATACCGCGTGAACAAAGGGCAGGCCTTCGACACGCGCAGAGTTCATTGTCAGCTGCCGAGAATGTCGCCGACAGAAACGCCGCGTCCGCGCGCCCATTCTGCGGCGGTCATCCGACTTTTTCCTGACGGCTGCACGTCGCTGATTCTTATCGTGTCTTTGCCGCAGCCGACAATAAATTCGGGGGTCACCTCGATTACTTCGCCGGCCGCGCCTTTCCTTCGTTCGATTGGCCGCGGGCCAAACAGCTTTACATCGATTCCTTTGCGTGTTGTAAACGCGCCCGGCTTTGGATCGTAAGCGCGAATCGTTCGAGACACTTCGCTCGCGTCGAGATGCCAATCAATTTGCGCATCATCACGAGTTACTTTCGGTGCGTATGTTGCGAGCGAGTCGTCCTGGGCTGTTTCTTTCGCCGCGTCGAGTGAAATCAGCGCGAGCGCTTCGACCAGCGTGAGCGCGCCAAGCTCCGAGAGTCGCAGCTGAAGCTCTCCGTACGTTTCATCCTCGAGAATCTGCACGGGTGCCTGCATGATCACCGGGCCGGCGTCGAGTGCGGGAACCATCCGCATGATCGTGACGCCGGTCTCGGTTAATCCCTGTCGAATCGCTGCCTGAATTGGAGCGGCACCACGAAGCGCGGGCAGCAGGGACGCATGAATGTTCAGAGTTCCTTGCCGCGGAATGTCGATGACGCGCTTCGGAAGAATGTGTCCGTACGCGACCACGACTGAGATGTCCGGCTTTATTGCGGCGAGCATCTCGCCGAACTCAGACTCGCGCGGCGTCGCGGGTTGAAAGCACGTGATCTTTTCCTCGAGCGCGATCTGCTTTACCGGAGGCGCGATCAACGTGCGTGATCGACCTTGTGGCTTATCGGGCTGCGTGACGACTCCGATGACTTCGAATCCTTCTCCGATGAGTGCGCGCAGCGGCGCCGCCGCAAACTCCGGCGTCCCCCAGAACAGGACTCGCATTTACAGCTCGCCTTCGCTGTGGTGCGGGCTTTTTTTCTCGAGTTTGACTTTGCGGATCAGTCCGGGGTACGTGTCCTTGACAGTCTCCCACTTCGCGAGCGCGGCTCGTCGCTTCAACACGCTGAGGTAATCGAGAAAGAGTTTCCCATGCAAATGATCGATCTCGTGTTGAAGGCACCGCGCGAGAAGCTCATTTCCGATGATCTCGATCTCTTCGCCCCGTTCATTCTGTGCGCGAACCGTGACTGTGTTCGATCGCTCGACTTCGCCAAACACATCCGGAATGGAGAGGCACCCTTCCTCGCCGCGAACGGAGCCCTGTCGATCGATGATCTCCGGATTGACGAGCGCGAACTTCGCGCCTTCGACGTCCATCACAGTAATCCGCTCGGTTCGACCAATCTGTGGCGCGGCGAGTCCGATTCCCTCCGCGGCGTACATGGTCTCGAACATGTCGTCGATCAGCTTGCGAATATCGTCGTTCACATCTTCGACGATCTCGGTCTCCTTGCGAAGGACGGGATCGCCAAGAACGCGGATGTCGAGGATGCTCACCCCTCGGATTTGTCCGGCACTTCGTGAGTGACGATTCGCGCGATTTTTCCGCGCTCGATAACCATGCGTGAATCTGCCGACTTTATCGTGATGCGATCCTCGAGCGACGGCGTCGAGTTGCCCTCGACCTTCGAGGTTTCCTTGATGTGGATGATTTCGCCAATCAATCCGCCGGCGGTCACGACCTCGTCACCTTTTTTCACTGCGCGAACGAGATCTTCGTGCTCTTTGCGCTGCTTCGACTGGGGCCGGATGAGAACGAAATAGAAGATGGCGAAGATGGCGCCATACATGAAAACGGGCCCGAGCAACTGGCTGCCGCCGGGTACCTGCAAGAGTGCGAGTGTTGCGTATGCGAATGTCATTTATGCCGGTGAAGTCGAGTGATAACGCGCGAGCCAGTCAGAGCTCCACGCGCCGAGATTTCCCTCTGTGATTTGGTTTCTCGCCGTGCGCGCCAGCGAGAGAAGGAAATGTACATTGTGCAGGGAAAGCAGGCGGTGTCCGAGTATCTCATCGCTGACGAAGAGATGCCGAATGTATGCGCGGCTGAAGCGCCGGCACGCTGAGCAATCGCATGCTTCATCGAGCGGTCGCGGATCGTTGCGATATTCGGCGCGTTTGATATTGACGCGTCCTTCGGAGATGAACGCCGCGCCATTGCGTCCCATGCGAGTCGGTGCGACACAGTCGAACAGGTCGACGCCACGCTTGATTCCTTCGATGACGTCTTCAGGAAAACCAACTCCCATCAAATAGCGCGGCCGGTTTCGCGGAAGTGATTCGGCCATCTGGTCGAGTATCTCGTACATAGCCGGCTTTTCTTCGCCGACGGAGAGACCACCGATTCCGAATCCCCGCCAGTCGTGCATTTCGTTGAGGGCACGTGCTGCTTCGGTTCGAAGATGAGAGTGAATTCCACCTTGTACGATCGGAAACAATGCCTGGGATTCTTTCGCGCCGTTGTTCAGCGCAGCGGTTCTCTCGAATTCAGCGAGACATCGCGCTGCCCAGCGGACGCTGCGCTCACTTGCGTCGCGTGCGGAAGTTTCGTCCGATTGACCGGGGATGACATGATCGAATTGCATGATCACGTCGGCGGCGAGATTGCGTTCGATGCCGATGACTGATTCCGGAGTGAAGAATCGGCGGGAGCCATCGATGTGACTCTGAAACTCGACGCCGTCTTCGCTGACTTTGCGCAGTGTCGCGAGTGAGAAAACCTGAAAACCGCCGGAGTCGGTGAGAATCGGAGAATCCCACTGCATGAAGCGATGAAGGCCACCCATTTCCCTGACGAGCTCGTCACCCGGGCGAAGATGGAGATGATAAGCGTTCGCGAGAATCATCGTGGCGCCCATCGCTGTGAGATCGGTCGGATCGAGAGCCTTCACAGTTGCGAGAGTTCCAACGGGCATGAAAGCGGGCGTTTCGACACTGCCGTGCGGCGTCGTGAAGACTCCGCTTCGCGCCGCGCCGTCTTCGTGTTCCACGACGAAGGGAAAATCGCTCATGTCAGATGATCGCCATCGCATCGCCGTAGGAATAGAAACGATAGCCTGAATCAATGGCTTCCCGATAAGCGCGCATGGTGAGATCGTATCCGGCGAACGCAGCAACGAGCATGATTAGCGTTGACTTCGGCAAATGGAAATTGGTGATCAAGTGATCCACAGCTCGAAAGTGGTACGGTGGCCGAATGAAGATACGCGTTTCGCCGTTCTTCTCGGTGAATTCACCATTGGTTTGCACGGCGGATTCAAGCACGCGCACGGAGGTTGTGCCAACAGCCCAGATTTTTTGTCTCTGTTGTCTAACGGCATTTAGCGTCGCGGCTGCCGGTGCAGGGAGCGTGTAGCTCTCTTCGTGCATGATGTGATCGGCTGGATCTTCGACTTCGACTGGTTTGAAAGTTCCGGCGCCAACGTGAAGGATGACATCTGCTCGGCGCACTGCGCGTTGATTCAGCTCGCCGAGTAGCTCGTCAGTGAAATGCAGGCCGGCGGTTGGTGCAGCGACCGATCCCGACTGGCGAGCATAGACGGTTTGGTAACGCTCTGAATCGACGGGCTCATCGGCGCGAGCGATGTAAGGCGGAAGCGGAGTGTGACCATAACGCTCTATTGCTTCGTCGAGCGGCAGAGTCGATCGCAATTTCACGACACGAGTGCGACGCTCAGTTGCTTCGAGTATCTCGATTTCGAGATCTGGACTTACGTGAACGCGACGTCCGGGTTTGAGTTTTCCGCCGGGGTGCACCATCGCTTCGTATCGATCATCACCGAGAGACTTGAGGAGGAGCACCTCGGCTGGAGCGCCGGAATCGCGAGTCCCGAGAAGGCGCGCACGAATGACGCGAGTCGTATTCAGCACGATCGCATCCCCTGCAGGAATGACGTCGACGATATCGCGAAAGGTCTTGTGCTCGATGCTTCCCGAATCGCGGTGGACCACCATCAACTTGCTTTCGTCTCGCATCGCTGCCGGGGACTGTGCGATACGATCCTGAGGGAGGTCGTAATCGTAATTGGAGGTGAGCGTTCCTTTAGCGGTCAATTCGAGAACCGATTGAAGAACTACGGAAGGGCAAAAGAAGAGATCCGAGATACCGAATCTATGAGAGACCAGATCCCGGTCTAACAACCGGAGGACCTATTCGGATGGATCCCCTTCCTTGTTCTCGCCTTCTCCCCGCTTGCGGTGAAGGTAATTGATTAGACCATGAATCATTTTTCTCACTTCAATTAGCTGGTCAACGAGGGAGGTAAAATCGCTTTTCGACAGCAGGTCTAGATCGCGTGCGACTATAAGATGGTACTCCAGCTCGGTCGCCGAATTGATAGAGTACCCAAGGAATCGGATAAATTCGCTTGGGCTCTTATAGCCATTGCCCTCAACAATGTTGGTGGGGATGGACATCGCTGCTCGCACGGTTTGCCCTCGCAACGAAGTATCCGCACCGCGTATCCGCCTGGAGGCGCGGTACACGTTGAGCATCAGCGCATGCGACTTTCTCCAAACTCCGAGCTTCTTGAAATCTCCCATGCTCGAAACTGCACTTGTGATGCGCCCGGGCCTGCATCGTATTTCTGCACGACCCGCCATAATCGCGCAAACTTGCTATGGGGCACGCGGAAAGGTCCTCCGGTAGTGTGGCCGACATCTGCCCTCTCTTGGATTTGGTATCTCGGATCTCTTCTGTTGCTTTCCCTCGTTAGAAGAGCGTTTGTTGCGGCGTCACCGGCTGAACAAATCCGAAATGCCGATACGCTTGTGCGGTTGCCATGCGCCCGCGGGAAGTTCGTTGAAGGAACCCGTTCTGCACGAGGAATGGCTCGTACACTTCCTCGATGGTTCCCTGATCTTCGCCGACTGCCGCCGCGATCGTTCCAACTCCGACGGGTCCGCCCTCGAATTTCTCGATGATCGTCTTGAGGATGCGCGTGTCCATGTCGTCGAGACCGAATTGATCGACGTCGAGTAATTGCAGCGCGTCTTTCGCGACGTCGCGCGTGATCACGCCGCCGGATTTCACCTGCGCGTAATCGCGGATTCTTCTAAGCAGTCGATTCGCAACGCGCGGAGTTCCGCGCGACCGACAAGCGATCTCCTCCATTCCGCCTTTGTCAATCGACACCTTCAGTACGTCGGCAGTGCGGTTTACGATCATCTCCAGATCGCTCGCCGGATAAAAATGCAATCGCTGCTCGATTCCGAATCGCGCACGCATTGGGGGCGTGAGCAATCCGAGTCGAGTTGTTGCACCCACCAGCGTGAATTTCTCGATCGGCATCGTGATCGTTTGAGCTTTGGGTCCTTCGCTCAAGCGAATGTCGATTTTGAAATCCTCCATCGCCGGATAAAGAAATTCCTCGATGATCGGACGAAGGCGGTGAATCTCATCGATGAAGAGAATGTCACCTTCGCGAAGATTGGTGAGCGTGCCGACGAGATCGCCCGGTTTTTCCAACGCGGGACCGGACGTGTTGCGGACGTTCACTCCAAGCTCACGTGCCATCAGCTCGGCGAGTGTCGTCTTACCGAGTCCGGCGGGACCGAAGAACAAAGTGTGATCGAGGGGTTCGCGGCGGAGAAGTGCGGCATCGATATAGATGCGCAGGCTTTCCTTGACCTTGGGCTGGCCGATAAACTCCGCGAGTCGTTGCGGGCGCAGTGAGAGCTCGACGACTGATTCATCGCTGAGAATTTCGGGAGTGGTGATTTCCGCTCGCGTCATTCCTCGAATTTAGCCCGAAGATAGACCGAAAAACAGCTTCTCACACCTTTGCCGAAAGCGTCGCCAGTCGCTCGGCAGCACGTTCGAGCGTCTCCGGTTTCTTACAGAATGCGAATCGGGTGACTGTTTCACCCATCGACGGCTGGTGATAGAAGCTCGTCCCCGGCACAGTCGCGACTCCGATTTCTTTCGCGAGCCAGTGCGCGAACGCCACGCCGCGCAAATCACTCAACTCAGTAAAATCCGCGAGGATGTAGTACGCTCCCTCAGGCGCCGAGAACTTGAAGCCGCCTTCATTCAGCGCCGCGACCATCGTGTCGCGACGCGCGCGATAATCGAGCGCGATGTGATTGTAGTAGTCGGCGTCGAACGCCATTCCCACCGCGGCCGCCGCCTGCAGCGGCGCCGGCGCGCCCACCGTCAAAAAATCGTGGACCTTCCGGATCGGTGAAGTGAAATCGTACGGCGCAATCGAGTAGCCGAGACGCCATCCGGTGCAGCTGAAAGTTTTTGAAAGTCCTGAGATCGTGATTGTGCGCTCGCGCATTCCCGGCCATGTCGCGAGCACGTGATGACTGCCCGCGTATCGAATGTGCTCGTAGATCTCGTCCGTGATTGCGACCGCATCGTGCTTGATGCACAGCTCGGCGATCAGTGAAATCTCCTCACGCGTGAAAACTCTGCCCGTTGGATTGTGTGGCGTGTTCACGACAATCGCGCGCGTCCGATCTGAAAATGCAGCGCGAAGTTTCTCGGGATCGAGCTTCCAATCGAGCCCCTCGAGCGGCACGTACACCGGCGTTGCACCTGCGAGAATTGCGTCCGGTCCGTAGTTCTCGTAGAACGGCTCGAAGACAATCACTTCTTCGCCAGGATCGACGAGCGCCAAAAAAACCGACGCCATCGCTTCGGTGGCGCCGCAGGTGACCGTGATCTCGCGCTCGGGATCGACTTCCATTCCGTACCACTTCCGGTACTTGGCTGCGATCGCCAGGCGAAGCGCCGGACTTCCCCAGGTGATTGCGTACTGATTGATGTCGCCCTGAATCGCGGCGCAGGCGGCGTCTTTCATCGGCGCGGGCATTGGAAAATCCGGAAATCCCTGCGCGAGATTGATCGCGCCGTACTGATTCGCGACGCGGGTCATCTCGCGAATTACTGACTCCTGAAAAGTCGAGGCTCGGTGCGCGGTTGTGATCATTGGAGAATCAGTCTGATGATGGGTAAAGCTACCGAGCCGCGTACAATCATGAAACGCCAAGGCGGTGCGGTTGACACGATCGGCCGAAGCCGTTATATATCATGGTATATATCAGATGGATTGGATAACATGCGACCCAAAAAGAGCGGGCCTTCCAAAACAAAGGCAAAGAAGGTTAGTGAATCTCGCGCGTTATACGCTCGCGCGGAGACCGACACCAAACGCGCGAGCTTGTTCATGAACGGGCGAAGCCAGGCTGTGCGTCTGCCAAAGGAATTTCGATTTGAGGGAACTCATGTGTTCGTGAGAAAAGAGGGGAACCGGGTCATTCTCTCGCCAGCGGATGATCGCATAGAGCGACTTTTGGCTTTAATGGGCTCGGCACCGGACTTCCCGGAGGTTGAAAAGGACGAGTACGAACCTATCCGGCCCGAAATCGAAGAGTTTTTCGGTGTATCTGATTGATACGTCAGTATGCGTGTCGCTAATCAGGCAGAAGCTGCCGCGCACGCGGCGGCGAGTGGCTAGCATTTCTCCCGATGAGCTCGCCATGTCCTCAATCTCTGCAGCAGAGCTTTATCATGGCGCGGCGAGAAGACGCGATGCAGACCGTCAGATCTCGCTCATCCGAGAGTTGTTGATATCAGTGCGTCCGCTTCCATTCGGGAGCGACGCAGCAATCGCTTATGGATTCGTGCGCAGTTTACTCGAGCGCAAGGGAGAAGACATAGGTCGCTTCGACATGCTGATCGCGGCGCATGCGCTCGCGGAAGGCGCAACCGTGGTCACTCACAACACGCGAGAATTTCGCCGAGTGCCCGGATTACAAGTGGAAGACTGGAACGACTGAGCGGCTACTTATCTGCGAGCTTCGCGAGCGCTGATCTGATCAGCTCCGCCGCAGACAATCCACCACCGCCTGCGTCGAGCGCAGCGCGTACTCCTTTCTCGGCATCGCTGCTCGTGTAGCCGAGCGAAACCAACGCTCGCAATGCGTCCTCCGACGCGCCGCCTGCGGGGCGACGCGCACCGATCTCCTCATCGCCACCGATTCCGTCGAGCTTGTCGGCGAGATCCAAAATAAGTCTTTCCGCTTTCTTGCGTCCCACCCGCGGCACGCTCTGAAGCGTCGGTATGTCCTTCTCGCGGATCGCGCGCACGAGTCGCTCAGCTGACAGGGATGAAAGCATTCCGAGCGCGAGCGACGGGCCAATCCCGTTCGCCGTGAGAAGCTTTTGAAAAAGTCTGCGCTCGTACATCGACGAAAATCCGAAGAGCTGCCACGAATCTTCCTTCACTACGAGCCACGTGTGCAACGAAACGCTTTCTCCCTGCTTCGGCAGCGTTTCAAAAACTCCGAGAGGAATCAACAGCTCGTATGCGACACCGCCCGCAGTCATCACCTCGACGCGATCGATGTCTTTTACAATGAGTTTTCCCTCGATGTGAGAGATCATCTGCGATCGTTGAAAAGCGGCATCTCATCGGAGATTTTCGGAAATCGCGCCGCCATCACGTGACTCAGCGCCGCGGCAACTCCGTCAGCTGCATCGGATGGCTCCGGAGCAGTCTTCAATCGAAGTAGTCGCGCGACCATGAATTGTACCTGCTGCTTCGTCGCGCCGCCCGTTCCAACAATGGATTTTTTGATTTCCGCCGGCGGATACTCGAAGATCTCGATGCCCGACTGCTCGCCTGCGAGAAGAATTACTCCGCGCGCGTGGCCAAGAACAATCGTCGTGCGAACATTGCGCGCGTAAAACACATCTTCGATCGACATTGCATCGGGACGATGGCGCTCGATGAGCTCGACGACTCCAGCGTGAATCTCTTTCAATCTTCGGGGAAGCGTGTCGCGCGGTCGCGTTCGAATGACGCCACACTCGATGAGTCTCGGGGGAAGTGAGCGATCGCCTTTCACAACGCCGTACCCGGTGACCGCCGTGCCGGGGTCGATCCCGAGTACGATCATCGAGCGCTCACGTTGCTGCTTCCAACTCCACGTCGCAGTTAGCCGCGACTTTCTGAACGTCGTCCAGCTCTTCCAATTCCTCGAGAAGCTTCACCAGCGTCTCGGCGGTTTTTCCCTCGACGCGAACCATGTTCTTCGGAACCGATGCAATCTCCGACTCTGCGGGGACGAATCCCTTTGTCTCGAGCTCGCTTTTTACTGAGTGCACATCTGCAGGATCAGTCGTGATGACAAAATGGTCGCCTTCAGCGCTGAAATCCTGGGCGCCCGCGTCGAGCGCCGCCTCGAGTGCCGCGTCTTCGCTGTACTTCGATGCGTCGAGGTAGATCTGTCCTTTTCGCTCGAACATCCACGACACCGAGTTGCTCGCCCCAAGATTTCCACCGAAACGCGAGAGCTTGTGCCGAATCTCAGCGACTGTGCGATTGGCATTGTCGGTGAGCGAAAAAATCAGGATCGCGACGCCACCGGGTCCGTAACCTTCGTAAGTGATCTCGCTGTACTGCACGCCCTCGAGCTCGCCCGTTCCTTTCTTGATGGCGCGCTCGATGTTGTCTTTTGGCATCGATGCGCCGCGCGCGGCTTCGATTGCGGTGCGTAGACGGGGATTGCCGGCGGGATCGCCGCCACCGAGCTTCGCGGCCATCGTGATTTCGCGGATGAGCTTGGTGAATTGCGCTCCGCGCTTCGCGTCAGTCGCTGCTTTGTAATGCTTGATCTGCTTCCACTTGCTGTGACCAGCCATGCTTGTAAATATATCCGCTACCGGCTACCGGCTACCGGCCGCCGGCTACCCGCTGATGTCTTAGCCCGAAGCCGGCAGCTGGTAGCCGGTAGCAGCCGGAGAAAGCTCGCCGACAATCGCGCGCACCTCGCTCGCCGATGCTTCGTCGATGCTTCGCGACACGGCGACGAGCATTCTTTCGAGCGCTGTGCTTGTAGTCGTGGGGTTGCCCGTCGCAACAGCATCCGCGACGTGCGTCAGCGGGATTCGAATCGAGCTGGGTAGCGACAGCGACGACAGCCATTGTTTCGCTGCAGCGCTGCGCGACTTTGCGTCTGCCGGTTGAATGTCGTTGGGCGGAAGCATTCCGCACGCAAGTCGTGCCACCACAAGACATGCAAGCGCGACCTCTCGATCGCCGCCGAGGGCGGCGCGGCCTGCGAAAGCCGACAATGCGCGAAATCGGAAGTGCGGCGTTGCAAGCGCAAAGCGAGGCTGCTGTCCAATCACACCGTCGAATCTAGGCATTCATTAGACCCCCGGCTACATTCACGAAAGCCATGCCACCACCAGCAAAATCCATCCTCTGGGTGGACGACGAAGGTGAGCTTCTCGAATCTCACCGCATCTTTCTGCGCTCCAAAGGTTACGAGGTCGAATGGGCCTCTAACGCCGATGACGCAGTCGAAATGCTTCGCCGCCGACCGTTCGACATCATGCTCCTCGATGAGCAAATGCCGGGCAAGCGCGGCCTCGAAGCGTACCGGGACGTGCGCGAGCTCGCGCCGAATCTCCCGGTGGTGATGGTTACGAAAAGCGAAGAGGATGCCACGCTCAAGGAAGCGATTGGCCAGAACATTCGCGATTATCTCGTAAAGCCCATCAATCCGCGCCAGGTCTTGAGCATCGTGACGCAGATCCTCGAAGGACCGCGTATTCGACAGCAGGCAATAGCTCGGCGATTCGTCGAGCGATTTCGTGCGATCGAGCTCGAGCGCGATCGAAATCTCGACTGGCGCGGGTGGATAGAAAGGTTCGACGAGCTGACGCGGTGGGACGTCGAGCTGGCAGCAGCAGGCGAATCGGGATTGTACGATTCGCTTCGCGGTTTGTATCCGGACATGCACCGGGAATTCGCAGCGTACATGCAGGCGAATTATCCGGCGTGGCTCAAGAATCTCGAAGGAAATCGGCCGCCGCTCTCGATCGACGTGATTACCGAATTTCTTTTGCCGATTCTTCAGCGCGATCGCGCTGCGGTTTTCATTGTCGTCGATTGTCTGCGACTCGATCAGTGGCGCGTGCTCGAGCCATTGCTCGCGCCATTCTTCGAGACCGAGACAACTCACTATTTCGCTGTTCTTCCTACGGCGACACCGTAT